>NZ_LOHS01000111.1 GCF_001642995.1 Streptomyces jeddahensis | reverse complement strand
GACTGGACCGGGGCGGGGGCCGGGGAGCCCTCCGCGAGCGGCGACGGCCGGCCGGGCCGGGTCGGGGGAAACGCGGCACTCTCGGTTGTACTCACGTCGAGCGACCGGTCCGGGTTCAGCCGTACGACGATGTGGCGGCCCCACACGTCGTCGTTCCGGTCGGCATGGTCCTCGCGCCAGTGGCAGCCACGGGTCTCCTCGCGCCGGCGGGCAGCGGCGACGAGGACGCGGGCGACGCACAGGAGGTTGGTCGTCTCCCAGGTGTCGACGCCTGGCTCGGCGGTCTTGCCGTTCTCGGCGAGGGCGTCCTTCGCGTCGGAGTGCAGCCGCTGCAGCTCATCGGCCGCGCGCGCAAGGGACTCCGCGGAGCGCAGGACCCCCGCGCCGTCGGTCATGATGCGCTGGATCGCGAACCGGGCCTCGGGCGCGAGGAGCGGGTGCGCGGGCGTCTCGGGGTGCTCCACGGGGGTCGGCACGCGCGCGTGGAGGCTGTTCTCCCGGGCCGCCGCGGCGATGTCGGCCACGATGCGCTCCGCGTAGACCAGGCCTTCCAGGAGGGAGTTCGAGGCGAGGCGGTTGGCGCCGTGGACGCCGGTGCAGGCGACCTCGCCGCACGCGTACAGGCCCGACACCGTGGTACGGCCGTGCTCGTCGGTGCGGACGCCGCCGGAGGCGTAGTGCGCGGCCGGGGCGACCGGGACCGGATCGGTGACGGGGTCGATGCCGTGGGCGCGGCATGCCGCGAGGATCGTCGGGAAGCGCTGCTCCCACATCTCGGCACCGAAGTGGCGGGCGTCCAGGTACATGTGCTCGGCGCCCCGTTCCTGCATGCGGCGCATGATGCCCTTGGCGACGATGTCCCGGGGCGCGAGCTCGGCGAGTTCGTGCTGTCCGGCCATGAAGCGCACGCCGTCCGCGTCGACGAGGTGTGCGCCCTCGCCGCGTACCGCCTCGGAGACCAGTGGCTGCTGGCCCTCCGCGTCGGCGCCGAGGAACAGCACGGTGGGGTGGAACTGGACGAATTCCAGGTCGCTGACCTCGGCTCCGGCGCGCAGCGCGAGCGCGACGCCGTCGCCCGTCGACACGGACGGGTTGGTCGTCGCCGAGAAGACCTGCCCCATGCCGCCGGTCGCGAGGACCACGGCGGGCGCGTGCACCGCGCCCACGCCGTCGTGCTGGCCCTCGCCCATGACGTGCAACGTGACACCGGCCGCGCGGCCCTCGGCGTCCGTCAGCAGGTCCAGGACCAGCGCGTTCTCGACGGTGCGCACGCCACGCGCGCGTACCGCCTCGACGAGCGCGCGGGAGATCTCGGCGCCGGTCGCGTCGCCGCCCGCGTGTGCGATACGGCGGCGGTGGTGGCCGCCCTCGCGGGTGAGCTCGATGTCGCCGGTCTCCGGGGACGTGTCGAAGTGGGCGCCGGTGTCGATGAGGCGCCGGACCGCGTCGGGGCCCTCGGTGACGAGGATGCGCACGGCCTCCTCGTCGCACAGTCCTGCGCCCGCGACGAGCGTGTCCTCGAGGTGCTGCTCGGGGGTGTCCCCGTCGCCGAGGGCGGCCGCGATGCCGCCCTGCGCCCAGCGCGTGGAGCCGTCGTCCAGCCGGGCCTTGGTGACCACGACGGTCTCCAGGCCCGCCGCCTCGCAGCGCAGTGCCGCGGTCAGTCCGGCCACGCCGGAGCCGACGACCACGACGTCGGCTGTGAGGGACCAGCCGGGGGCGGGCGCGTGCAGCCGTATGCCGGTGGCGCCCGGCGCCGGGCCGGTGCTCGTGCCGCCCGGAGGCGCTATCGCGGGTCCTGTCCCGGTGGATGAGGTTCCTGTGCCGGTCACGAGGCGGCTCCGAGGGCTCCGAAGGTGAGGGGGATGTTGTCGATCAGCCGGGTCGTGCCGACCTTCGCGGCGACCGCGAGGACCGCGTCGCCCGTGAAGTCGTCGGGGACCTCCGTGAAGTCGGAGGGGTCGACCAGGGCCAGGTAGTCCAGGTGGAGCGGCGGATCGAGGCGGGACGCCTCATCGAGGACCAGCTGGGCGGCGGCGCGGACGGCCGCCGGGCCGCCGGGTGCGGCGGTGGCGACGGCATGGGCGTCCGCGGCGGCACGGGACTCGCCGAGGGCGCTCAGCGCCTCGGCACGCGCGTGCGTGGTGGGTGCGAGGGCGGCACGCGCGCGGAGGGCCTCCTGCGCGGCATGCCGGTCCTGGCCCGCGAAGAGGGCCTGGGACAGGGCGAGCGCGGTGCGCCGCTCGGCGGGCGACAGATAGCGGTTCCGGCTGGACAGGGCGAGCCCGTCCTCCTCGCGGACGGTCGGCACGCCCACGATCTCCACGCCGAAGTTGAGATCGCGCACCATGCGGCGGATCAGGGCGAGCTGCTGGGCGTCCTTCTGCCCGTAGAGCGCCATGTCGGGTGCGGTGAGGTGGAGGAGCTTGGCGACGACGGTGAGCATGCCGTCGAAGTGGCCGGGGCGCGACGCGCCCTCCAGGCGCTCCCCCATGGGGCCCGCGGAGATACGCACCTGGGGCTCGCCGCCCGGGTAGACCTCGTCCGCGGACGGCGCGAACACCACGTCCGCGCCTGCCTGTTCGGCGACCTTCACGTCCGCGTCCAGAGTGCGCGGGTAGCGGTCGAGGTCCTCTCCCGCGCCGAACTGCAGCGGGTTCACGAAGACCGTGACCACGACCTCGCCGTCGCGGCCCGCCAGCTTCCGGGCCTCGCGGATCAGCGTCGCGTGCCCCTCGTGCAGGGCGCCCATGGTCATGACGACGGTGCGGCGGCCGGTACGCGCGCGTGCGCGCAGTTCCTCCGCGGTGTGCAGCAGCGTGGTCATCGCACCTCTCCGTCGGCGCCGTCGATGTCCGCCCCATGGGCCAGTACCCCGAGCAGGTCCTCGGCAAGTTCTGGCTTGAGCAGGCCATGGGCCAGCGCGCGGTCGGCGGTGGCCCGCGCCATGGCGAGATACCCGGCGACCGTACCCGGCGCGTGCTTGCGCAGCTCGGCGACATGGGCGGCGACCGTGCCGGCGTCCCCGCGCGCGACGGGGCCGGTGAGCGCCGCGTCGCCGGACCGCAGCGCGTTGTCCAGGGCGGCGCCGAGCAGCGGGCCGAGCATGCGGTCCGGGGCCCCGACGCCCGCGGCGCGCAGCAGCTCCATGGCCTCGGCGACCAGCGTGACCAGGTGGTTCGCACCGAGGGCGAGCGCCGCGTGGTACAGCGGGCGGTTCTCCTCCTCGATCCACTCCGGCTCCCCGCCCATCTCGATGACCAGCGCCTCGGCGGCCAGCCGCAGCTCCTCGGGCGCCGTCACGCCGAACGAGCATCCGGCCAGCCGCTGCACGTCGACGGGGGTGCCGGTGAACGTCATCGCGGGGTGCAGCGCGAGCGGCAGCGCACCGGCGCGCAGCGCGGGGTCGAGCACCTTGGTGCCATACCGCCCGGAGGTGTGCACGATCAGCTGGCCGGGCCGCACGGCCCCCGTCTCGGCGAGGCCTTCGACAAGGCCCGGCAGGGCGTCGTCGGGCACGGTCAGCAGCACCAGCTCGGCCCGCTCCAGGACCTCGGCGGGCGACACCAGCGGGACGTCGGGCAGCATCGCGGCGGCCCGGCGCCTCGATGCGTCGGAGACCCCGGAGACGGCGACCGGGCGGTGCCCGGCGAGCTGGAGGGATGCGGCCAGCGCGGGTCCGACCCGGCCTGCTCCCACGACCCCGACGGAGAGCCGCGCGGGGCGGTCCTTCGGATCGGGCGGTTGAGGTGTGTTCACTCGACGACGGCCTTCCGTTCCAGTCCGCTCGGGGTACCGGACGATTTCTCGTCATGCTAACGCGATCGGTTCGAGGGGGTTCTTCCTGTGTCACGCACCGGTCGCGCGGCCCGGTTATCCACAGGCTGTGCGCGTCCTCGTGGCCGTACGACATGATCGGTGAATGAGTGATCAGAAGGAGCAGGAGCGCAGGCGGCGCCTCGCCGCACTGCGGGGCGCCGAGCGGACGCTGGCCCGCATGGTGTTCGAGGGCAGCGTCCGGGAGCAGCTTGCTCAGCTGGCGGAGAGGGCATCCGCCGTATACGACCTCGACGAGGTCCCCGACATCTACGGGGACGGCGTCGTCGGCGAACTCGAGCGCCGCGTCGCCGGTCTGCTCGGCAAGGAGTCCGGCGCCTTCTTCCCCACCGGGACGATGGCGCAGCAGGTCGCCCTGCGCTGCTGGGCAGGGCGCACCGGCAACCCGGTCGTGGCCCTGCATCCCCTCGCGCACCCGGAGCGGCACGAGCGCGGCGCTCTGGAATCACTCAGCGGCCTGCGCACCGTCCACCCGACGAGCGAGCCCCGGCTGCCGAACGCCGACGAGGTACGGGACTTCGAGGAGCCCTTCGGGACGCTGATGCTCGAACTCCCGCTCAGGGAAGCCGGTTTCGTGCTGCCGTCGTGGGAGGAGCTCGAAGCCGTCGTCGAGGCCGCGCGGGAGCGGGACGCGGTCGTGCACTTCGACGGTGCGCGCCTCTGGGAGTGCACCACCCATTTCGGCCGCCCGCTGGAGGAGATAGCCGGGCTCGCGGACAGCGTGTACGTGTCGTTCTACAAGTCGCTCGGCGGTCTCGGGGGATCTGTGCTGGCCGGGCCCCGGACGCTGATCGACGAGGCGAAGGCCTGGCGCCACCGGTACGGCGGCCAGGTCTTCCAGCAGTTTCCGACCGCCCTGTCCGCCCTCGCCGGACTGGAGCGGGAGCTGCCGAGGCTGCCGGAGTACGTCGCGCACGCGCGCGTGGTGGCCGCGGCGCTGCGCGAGGGGTTTACGGAGGCCGGGGTTCCGTGGGTGCGCGTCCACCCGGAGGAGCCGCACACGCACCAGTTCCAGGTCTGGCTGCCGTACTCCGCTGAAGCCCTGAACGACGCGGCGGTACGGCAGGCCGAGGAGACGAAGACGGCGCTGTTCCGGGTCTTCTGGGACCCTGTCGGCGTGCCAGGCCTGTCGGTCACCGAGGTCACGGTGGCCGCAGCCGGTCTGGAGTGGACGGCGGACGACGTCCGCGCGGCCGTCGCGGACTTCGTCGAGCGGATGACCGACCAGGTCAGCAGCTAGGGCCGGGGCGCCGCAGGTGCAGTCGGCGAGCCAGCGCGGCGCGGAGCCGGCCGCGGGCCGGGCGCTCGGTGACGACGACCCGGAAACGGCGGTAGTCGCGCATCTCGCGCATGACCTGCCAGTCCTTGCTGCCGGGCGCGGGCGGGCCGGGCTCGCCCCGCTGCCGGGCACGGTAGGTGTCGAGCAGGTACTGCTGGGTCAGGCTCATGGCGGCTCGCCTCTCTCGGAGGGGGGACGGGACGGGAACGGGAAGGGGAACGGGGACGGAGAAGGGAAGGGGTACGGAACCGGAACGGTCAGGGGCCCTGTGCCCGGGCCCGGTCCGGGCCCGAAGCGGCGAAGCCCGCCGGCGCTGTGGCGAAGCCACGCCGGCGCTGCGGCGATCCCCGCCTGCGCTGCTCAACAGGGGCCGCGCGCGCCCGGTGATCCGAGGGTGCGCCTGCCCGGCGGCCTCCGTCGCCTCGATTGACGGCGGCCGTCAATCGAAGGCCGCGCTGTCAGTGGCGGGGTGCACCATGAGGCCATGAGCGTGCGCATCGACATCGCCGGCCTGCCCCCGGAGCGGATCGTCTTCGAGCCGTCTCCGCTGGCCGAGCTGGGCGCGGCCCTGCACGCCCTGGCCGAGCCGGGGCATCACCCGGGACTGCACGGGTGGGCGACGGCCACCACCGCCTCGCTCAAGCCGGACCTCGCCGACCGGCTGCACGAGGCCGACTTCCTGTGGCGCAACACGTTCTCCGACATCTTCATGCCGTTCGCGGGCGTGTCCGGCGGTCCCCGCAGACCAGGGGCGACGCTCGCCGAGGACCTGGACATCCTGGACCGGATGGACGACGAGCGGTTCGTCCTGGCGGCCCTGGAGTTCACCTGCAGCGCCTCGTACCAGGACGGCGGCCCGTCACCGCTCGTGGACGCCGGGCGCGCCGCGCGCTCGCTGGAGCTGGCCGCCACCCGCGGCCCCCGGCAGCTGGACTTCGCCGAGCGGCTGCTGAAGGACCCGCCGTCCGTGCGCGCCTGGGTGCGGCGTCTGCTGGAGGACTGCGCCGAGGCGTTCTTCGCCGACACCTGGCGGCGCGTCGGCATCCAGCTGGCCGCCGACGCCCGGCACAAGACTGAGATCCTGCGCCACAAGGGGCTCGCCGACGCGCTGAGCGCCGTGTCGCCCGCGCTGAGTCTGAGCGAGGACGCCCGCCGGATCGAGGTCGACAAGCTCGTGCTTGGCAGGACGACGGCCGTGGACCCGGCGGTCGGAGCGGGCATCACGTTCGTCCCGTCGCACTTCGGCTGGCCCCATCTGCTGGTGCTGCACGCCCCCGGCTGGCGGCCCGTCGTCCACTACCCCCTGGCCTCGCCCGAACTGCCGATCCCCGCCTCGGTCGAGACGTTGAAGCTGCGCCTAGAAGCGCTGTCCCACCCCATACGTCTGCGTCTGTGCCGCAACATAGCCCGCGCGCCGTACACGACCGGCGAGCTGGCCGTCGCGAACGGCCTCAGCGCGCCGGAGGTCTCCCGCCACCTGGCGGTGCTGAAGAAGGCGGGCCTCCTGACCACCCGGCGCCGTGGCCGCTATGTCCTGTACCAGCTGGACGTGACCGTGGTGGCCCGACTCGGCAGTGAGTTCCTGGAGGGCATCCTGCGCTGACCCGTCGCCGTAGAACCGAGCCCCGCAGGACCTGGGCCGAGCAGGGGACCGACTGAGTCAGGACCCGCCGCCGGCCCGCACAAGCCCCGTCTCGTACGCGAGGACCACCACCTGCACCCGGTCGCGCAGCCCGAGCTTGGTGAGGATGCGGCCGACGTGTGTCTTCACCGTCGCCTCCGACAGGACCAGCCGCGCCGCGATCTCGCCGTTCGACATGCCCTGCGCGACCAGCACCATCACCTCGCGCTCGCGGTCCGTCAGCCGCTCCAGCTCCTTGTGCCGCGGCTCCTTGCCGGCCGTCGGCAGCATCGGGGCGAAACGGTCGAGCAGCCGCCGCGTCGTGGACGGCGCGACGACGGCGTCGCCGCTGTGCACGGCACGTATCGCGGCCAGCAGCTCGCCGGGCGGCACGTCCTTGAGCATGAATCCGGAAGCGCCCGCCTTCAGCGCCGAGAAGGCGTACTCGTCGAGATCGAAGGTGGTCAGGATCAGCACCTTCGGCGCGCCATCGCGCTGCCCGTCCGCACAGACACGGCGGGTGGTCTCCACGCCGTCCAGCTTCGGCATGCGCACGTCCATCAGCACCACGTCGACCGCGGTCGACCGCAGCACCTGAAGAGCCTCTACGCCGTCGCCCGCCTCCGCGACGACCTCCATGTCCGGCTGGGCGGCGAGCACCATGCGGAAACCGGTGCGCAGCAGCGCCTGGTCGTCGACGAGCATCACGCGGATCGGCGGCATGGGGTGAGTCCCTTCGTGGAGCTCAAAGGAGGGTGGATCTCAAAGAGACGGAAGAGCAGGACCTGCAAACAGACAAACGTGTCAACCGTGCCAGTTGGCGGGCTTGAGCGGCAGCAGGGCGCTGATCCGGAAGCCTCCCCCGGGCCGCGGCCCTGCGTCCAGTGTGCCGCCGACCATGCCGATGCGTTCGCGCATGCCGATCAGGCCGTGTCCCTTGCCGTCGGCGCCTCCCTCCTCGAACAGCTCGTGCGGGGCGCCCTTGCCGTCGTCCTCGACGAGCAGCCCCAGGCCGTCGTCGAAGTAGACGAGCCGCACGCTCGCACCGGCGTTCGGGCCGCCGTGCTTGCGGGTGTTGGTGAGCGCCTCCTGCACGATGCGGTACGCGGTGAGCTCCACGCCGCTGGGGAGCGGGCGCGGGGTTCCCTCGACCTTGAAGTCCACGGGCAGGCCGGCGGTGCGTACCTGCTCCACGAGGTCCTCGATCTGCTCGACGTCGGGCTGCGGCACGTACTCGCCGCTCTCCTCGTGCTCCCCGGTGCGCAGCACCCCGAGCAGCCGCCGCATCTCCGCGAGCGCCTGGCGGCCGGTGCCGGAGATCGTCTCCAGGGCCTTCCTGGCCTGGTCGGGAGCGGTGTCCATGACGTACGCGGCGCCGTCGGCCTGTACCACCATGACGGACACGTTGTGCGCGACGACGTCGTGCAGCTCCCGGGCGATACGGGCCCGCTCGGCGGCGACCGCGACCTTGGCCTGCGCCTCGCGCTCCTTTTCCAGTCGGGCGGCGCGCTCCTCGAGCTGGGCGAGATAGGCACGGCGGGTGCGGAGGGAGTCGCCGAGCACCCAGGCCAGCACGAAGGGCACGGTCTGGAAGACCGTGACGAGCACGTGCCCGGCGCCGCTGACGCTCTCCTCCGGCCAGCGGAGCTGGGACAGGGGCGCCGCGAACAGGCCCCCGACCAGCGCGAAGCGGGACGCCCAGCGCTCGCCGTCCGACGCCACGGTGTAGATGGCCACCAGCATCGCGAAGTCGGCCGGCATCACCTCCACGTCCAGGACCAGCTGGGCCATGCCCGCAGCGGCGGCGACCAGCAGCATCTTCTCGGGCATGCGGCGTCGCAGGGCGACGGCGAGGCACAGGGCCAGCGCGATCGGGGCGTACGCGACGGGCGGGTTCTTCTCCAGCGGAGATTCCAGGGCGCGCACGTAGGTCACGCCGGCGAGCCCGAGGAGGACGACGGCCCAGAAGCCGTCGACCCATGTCGGGTGCCTGCGGAAGAAGTCGTAGACGCGCTGCACGTCACCCAGAGTAGGGAAGCGTGCAGTGTGCAGGGGTCAACCGGAGGTTCGATCCCCACACCCGGCTTGTACTCCCCAAGGTGGAGGTGCCTGTGGCTCCTGCGCATAGCCTGACGCCGTGACGCATGAGCAGGACGAGGACGGACGCGGCTGGCGGGAGGCCGCCGCGGAGGCGCTGTACGGGCCTGCCGGTTTCTACCGCGGGCCGGAGGGCCCCGCGGGCCATTTCCGCACGTCAGTGCATGCGTCGCCGCTGTTCGCCGAGGCGGTGGGGCGCCTGCTGTGCCGGGTCGACGAGGCGCTCGGGCGACCCGCGGAACTGGCCTTCGTCGACATGGGCGCGGGCCGCGGTGAGCTCGTGGCAGGGGTCCTCGCGGCGCTGCCCGCCGCCGTGGCCGCCCGCACGCGCGCGTACGCGGTCGAGCTGGCCGTGCCCAGACCGGCCGGGCTCGACCACCGGATCGAGTGGCTGGCCGAACCGCCCCAGGACGTGACGGGGCTGCTGTTTGCCAACGAGTGGCTCGACAACGTTCCGCTCGACGTCGCCGAGACGGACCCCGACGGAGTGCCGCGGCTGGTCCTCGTACGGGCGGACGGCACCGAGACGCTCGGGGCTCCGGTCGGCGGCCGCGACGCGGAGTGGCTCGCGCGGTGGTGGCCGCCGGCGCCGGAACCCGGCCTGCGCGCGGAGATCGGCCATCCCCGGGACGACGCGTGGGCCGCCGCCGTCGGCACACTCGCCCGCGGGCTCGCCGTCGCCGTCGACTACGCCCACGTCAGGGCCGCGCGGCCGCCCTTCGGAACGCTGACCGGTTTTCGCGAGGGCCGCGAGACGGCGCCGGTGCCGGACGGCTCCTGCGACATCACGGCGCATGTCGCCCTGGATGCGTGCCTGGACGCGTGCGCGTTGCCGGGGGCCCGAATCGTCACCCAGCGGGCGGCCTTGCGGGCGCTGGGCGTGACGGGCGCGAGGCCGACCCTGTCCCTGGCCTCGTCGAACCCGGCGGCGTACGTGCGGGCCCTCGCGGAGGCGGGGGCGGCCGCCGAGCTCACCGCGTCCGGCGGCCTCGGCGACTTCGGCTGGCTCCTGCAGCCGGTGGGCGTGCCGGCGGACCTGCTCGACGCACCGGACACCGGCAGCTGAGCCGGCCCGTCCGGCCTATGTGTCACTAATTGTCGCTACATGCTGTGTCGCTCATTGCGCTATTTGTCGATGTCGCCGACGACGAAGAACATCGACCCCAGGATCGCCACCATGTCCGCGACCAGCGTGCCCGGCAGCAGCTCGGTGAGCGCCTGGATGTTGTTGTACGAGGCGGAACGGAGCTTCAGCCGGTACGGGGTCTTCTCGCCCTTGCTGACCAGGTAGTAGCCGTTGATCCCGAGGGGGTTCTCGGTCCAGGCGTACGTGTGTCCCTCCGGTGCCTTCAGGACCTTCGGGAGGCGCTGGTTGATCGGACCGGGGGGCAGCTCGGCCATGCGGTCGAGGCAGGCGTCGGCGAGGTCGAGCGAGTTGTGCGTCTGTTCCAGCAGGCACTCGAAGCGGGCCAGGCAGTCGCCCTCCTGGCGGGTGACGACCTCGAGGGTGTCCTGGAGCTCGCCGTACGCGAGGTAGGGCTCGTCCCGGCGCAGGTCGAAGTCGACACCGGAGGCACGGGCGAGGGGCCCGCTCACGCCGTACGCGTGGACGATCTCCGGCGTGAGGGCGCCGACGCCGCGCGTGCGGCCGCGGAAGATCTCGTTGCCGAGGACCAGCCGGTCGTACACGTCCATGCGGGAGCGGACGTCCGCGACGGCGTGCCGGGCGCGGCCGAGCCAGCCGGCGGGCAGGTCCTCCTTGAGGCCGCCGACCCGGTTGAACATGTAGTGCATCCGGCCGCCGGAGATCTCCTCCATCACGGCCTGGAGCTCCTCGCGCTCCCGGAACGCATAGAAGACCGGGGTGATACCGCCCAGTTCGAGGGGGTACGACCCGAGGAACATCAGGTGGTTCAGGACCCGGTTCAGCTCGGCGAGCAGCGTGCGCATCCACACCGCGCGCTCCGGGACCTCCATGCCGAGCATGCGCTCGACGGCGAGCACGACGCCCAGCTCGTTCGAGAACGCGGAGAGCCAGTCGTGGCGGTTGGCCAGCACGACGATCTGCCGGTAGTCGCGCGCCTCGAACAGCTTCTCGGCACCGCGGTGCATATAGCCGATGACCGGCTCCGCGTGCTGGATCCGCTCGCCGTCCAGGACGAGCCGCAGGCGCAGCACACCGTGCGTGGACGGGTGCTGAGGCCCGATGTTGAGCACCATGTCGGTGCTCTCGGCGGCGCCGCCGATGCCGATCGTGGTCTCCGTCGTAGGAGTCATGGGGACAGTCTCTCGTACGTACGCTTGCTGCATGGAGACGGGGAGTGGGGCAGAAGTCGGGGGCACGGATGACGGCGTGCAGGCCGTGGGGGCGGTGGAGGCGGGGGCGGAGCCCGAGTGGACCGGGCTGCCGCCGGGGCTGCTGCGGATGCGCCGGCTGCTGCTGGTGGTGTGGCTGGTGCCGCTGACGGTGGCGGCCGGGTTGCTGCCGGGACTGCTCGCGGGCCCCGGCTGGGCGGCCTTCGCGCTGGTGCCGTTCGCGCTGCTGGTGTGGGGCTGGTCGATGCTGGGACGCAACTGGCGCTCGTGGCGGTACGCGGAGCGGGCTGACGACCTGCTGATCAGCCGGGGTGTGCTGTGGCGGGAGGAAACGATCGTGCCGTACGGCAGGATGCAGCTGGTCGAGGTCACATCGGGCCCGGTCGAGCGCCGCTTCGGCCTCGCCAGCGTCCAACTGCACACGGCCGCCGCGGCCTCCGACGCCCGCATCCCCGGCCTGCTCCCACCGGAGGCGGAACGCCTGCGCGACCGCCTCACGGAACTGGGCGAAGCACGATCGGCAGGCCTGTGAACGGCGGGGGCACGGGCCAAGGCCCTGGCGCGGGCGCCGGGGAAAGTGGAGGCGCCGGCGAGGTCGCGGTCGGAGGCGAGGTCGCGGACGTCGACGAGGCCGCGGGCGCACCCCTGAGTGCGGTCGTGGTCGAGCGGCGGCTGCACCCCGTCACACCCCTGCGGCGCGCCTGGGCGCCGATCGCCGTCGTCGCCGGGTGGGCGGTGCACGACCCGGACCAGGCGCAGCGGCGGCTGACCGAGCTGACCACGTTCACGCTGCTGCTCGGCCTGGCCGTACTGATCCCGGTCGCCGCCCTCTACGGCTTTCTGACCTGGTGGTACACCCACTTCGCCGTCACCGGCACGGAACTGCGCATCCGTACCGGTCTGCTGTTCCGCCGTACCGCCCACATCCGCCTCGACCGGATCCAGGCCGTGGACGTCACGCAGCCCCTGCTGGCCCGCCTCGTAGGCGTCGCGAAACTCAGACTCGACGTCATAGGGACCGACAAGAAGGACGAACTCGCGTATCTGGGCGAGAAGGAGGCCCGTGCCCTCCGGGCCGAACTCCTCGCCCGCGCCGCCGGGTTCGCGCCCGAGACCGCACACCAGGTCGGCGAGGCCCCGGCACAGCGCCTGGTGCACGTGCCGCCGCGGATGCTCGCGGTGTCGCTGCTGCTCACCGGCGCGCCCTGGGCGATGCTGGCGGCCGCTCTCGTCGTACCGCCGCTGCTCTGGATGGCCACCCACAACCTGTGGACGGTGCTGGCCACGGCGCTGCCGCTGCTGGGCGCGGCCGGGACCAACAGCGTGGGCCGGTTCATCGGCGAGTACGACTGGACGGTCGCCGAATCCCCCGACGGGCTCCGCATCGACCACGGGCTGCTCGACCGTACGCACGAGACGGTGCCGCCGGGACGGGTGCAGACCGTCCGCATCGTCGAGCCGCTGCTGTGGCGGCGGCGCGGCTGGGTGCGCGTCGAGCTGGATGTGGCGGGTTCGTCCAACTCCGTACTGGTTCCGGTGGCCCCGCGGGAGGTCGCCGAGACGGTGATCACGCGGATCCTGCCGGGCGTGACGGTTCCGGACGCGCTGTCCCGGCCGCCGATCCGGGCGCGCTGGTGCGCCCCGTTCTGGTGGCGCGGTCACGGTCTCGCGGTCACGGGCGCGGTGTTCGCCTCGCGCTGCGGGCTGCTCCGCCGCAGTCTGTCGCTGGTGCCGCACGCGAAGGTGCAGAGCGTGCGGCTCGCTCAGGGGCCCTGGCAGCGTGCCAGGTCGCTGGCCGACGTCCACGTGGACACCGGCGCCAACAAGACGGTCACCGCCCGCCTCCGCGACGCCGCCGAGGCGGCGGACCTCCTCCACGCCCAGGCTGACCGATCGCGGACGGGCCGCCGAGAGGCCCGCCCGGACCGGTGGATGGCCTGAGGGCCGCCGTCCCTACGGGCTACGGGGTCAAGTTGCCGTCCCTACGGCTACGGGGCCAGGCTCCGCCCCGGCCGCCATCGGCCGTCAGGCCTGCAGGGCCGACCTCAGGTCGCCCACGTCGATCTGTTCGGTCTCGTCGTGCTCCGTCAGGTCGATGACCTGGCCGACGGCCCGTCCGTTGTCCGCGGCCGGCTTGAACTCGGCCTCGGCCTCCGCCTTGTGGAGCGCGAGGACCTCCTCGCCCACGACGTCCGCCAGATCCTGGTTCTGCACCGCTTCGAGGGCAGCCGGAGTCGTGCTCTTGCCGGTACCGAAGAAGTCGAAGCTTCCCTCGACCTCTCGGCGTCGCACCGGCGCGGGCGGTACGACCGCCGCTGCCGTCGGCACGAGGTAGTGGCCCCTGGGCGTGGCGGCCGCGCGCGCGTGCTCGACGGCCGCCAAGGCCTTCCCCTGTGACTCGCCCTCCCCTGGGGCGTCGCTCTCGCCCGTGGTGGAGCTCTCCTTCGCGGCGCTCTCCCTCGCCGCGGCACTCTTCCCCGCGGCGGCGGGCTCCGTCACTGCCGCGTGCTCCGTCACTGTTGCGTGCTGGGCCGGGGCCGTGTGCTCGGCCGGGGCCGCCTTCGCCGACCCGCCGCCCCGGGCAAGGCGGTCCAGCGCCGAGTTGGCGCGCAGGAAGAGGTCCGGGCTCGGCGCCACAGGTCCGGAAGCCGCGGCCACGCTCTCGGCGGACTCAGGCCCGGCGCCTGCAGGGGGCTCGTCGGACGCGCGCTCGCTGGACGCCGACTCCGCGGAAGCGGGGGCGGGAGCCGCAGGAGCGGCAGCCGTACGAGCAGGGGCCGGAGAAGCGGCAGCCGTACGAGCGGGGACCGCGGAGACGGGCTCCATGCCGGTTCCCCTGGGCCCGTCCGCCGGCGGCAACGCCCGTGCCGGGGCCGCCGCCTCTATGGCGAGCAGCCGCCGTCCCTCCAGCGCCGAGGCCCGCTCGGTCTCCGCATTCGCGTATCGCCGCAGCAGCGCCGCATGCTCCGTGCGCAGCGCAGCCAGTTCGGCGCGCTTCGCCCGCAGTTTCTGCTCCAGCTTGAGGCGCAGCTCGCGCGACTCGTCGAGGTCGGACTCGAGCTCGGCCGTCCGCTCCTCGTAACGCCACTCGTCGCTCTTGCGCGCCCGCGTCAGCTCCGCGACACGTTTGCCCGCCAGCCGGTCCCAGCGGCGCATGACGACCGAACCCACGACGGCAACGGCCGCGGCGGCCCCGGCCAGCCCGCGGAGCACCACGGGCTCCGTGAACAGCCAGGCGCCCGCGGCGCAGACGAGGGAGGCGCCTGCGATGGTCGAGGGTGGCAACAGCCTGTGCAGGGGTGGTGAATGGCGGTGACGTCCACGTGGCATGGCCAGAAACTTACCGCGCGTAGGCGAATGATGGTGCCCCGGCGGGCAAAAACCTGGTAGGCCGATGGCGACCGTTGTGCGCCCCCTTCTCGATCAGCTCGTGATCAGCTCTTGATCGGCCGCTTGGACTCCGGATATCGCCGTCGTGAGTGTTTCGGTCAACTCCCCTAGTACGCCGACTATCTCGGTGCCACGGCATCCACCCGCGTTCCCTCGCATCCACCCCGTCCACCCCCGTCCACGCGCATCCCGCCGCACGCATCCCGCCGCCTCGGCCACTGTCACGTGCACGGGGCGAGGCCCATACGGAGGCGCACACGAGGCGCATACGAGACGTGAGGGCCGCCTCTCGCATTCCCCCGGCAGCGATCTTGACCTTCAGGCCCGACTTCCCGGACCGAAAGCATCCCGGGTTGTGCTTCTTCGCGAATTCGCCGGTCGTCGCGAACGTGTTCCGGTCTACCGCGCCGCCGCCCGGAAGCACCTGCACTCCGTTTCCCTTCCGCATGAGGAATTCCGTGAGTTTCGCGGCCTATTCGCGAACGACATCGACGACGCCCTTCCCCACCTCACCCCGCGCTGAGCCGACCGCTGAGCCACACGAGCGCGGGCGGGATCTCGCGCCGCCAGGTGCTGACGTTGTGGCCGCCTGTCCCGAGGGTGATCGACGAGATCCGCGTCGGCGGCCGCGACCTCGCCCTGTCGATGAACCTCATGGTGGCCGGGTAGTTGGCCTCTCCGTGTCGGCTGGTGGTGACCAGCAGGGACGTGCGGGGTGCCGGCATGTGGTCCAGGTACCACATCAGGTCGGCGCGCTTCCTCAGCTCCTCGTCGCCATGGAAGAGATCACCCGTGGTGAAGTCGACCGGCGCCCTGTAGTGCGCGGACAGGCCCGCCCCCGCGGCATACGCGTCGGGATGATGCAGGGCGATCTTCAGCGCGCAGTAGCCGCCCGTGGACGCGCCGATGATGCCCCAGCCGCCGGGTCTCCGGCCGACCCGGTAATGGCCCGAGACGGCGTTCGGGAGGTCCTCGGCGAAGAACGTCTCGGTCGCCGGACCGCCGGGCACGTCCACGCACTCGGTGTCCCGCGGCGGCGCCACCGTCGGCCGCAGCATCACCAGGATCATCGGCTGCATCCGCCCGTTCCGGGCCTGCTCGTATGCCGTCTGCGGATAGCGCAGGTTCCTGATGAGCGACTCGGCGGTGCCCGGGTAGCCGGTGAGGACGACGGCGGCGGGAAAGGTGCGGCTCCGGTAACGCGGCTGGAAGTACTCAGGTGGCAGATAGACGTACGCGCGCGTGGCGATGTGCGACTCGCCGCCCACGATGCCGATCTTCTGGATCTGGCCGCCGACGGAGGGCCGGGAGCCGCCGGGCACGTTCCCCTGCTGTGTGCCGAGCTGCTGTGTGCCGAGCACACGGATCGAGCCGCTCGCACCGCTCGCGGTGTGGTCGACGACCACGCCCTGACCCTGCTCCCTGCCCAGGAGATCGGCCCAGGACGCGTAGAACCCGCCCGCCCGGTTGGCCGCGAGCCCCACGGAGACGAAGATCGCGAGCTGTGTGGCGAGCAGCAGTGCGACACGGCCGGTGACGGCCCGCCAGGTACGTCCCGCCAGCCACGGCCACAAGCAGACGGTGCCGGCGAACAGCACCACCGCCAGCAGTGCCGACAGCGCCATCACGGTGCCGCTCGTAAGTCCCATGGGGTGCGTCCTACGTCCCGGTGGAGTGCGCCTTCCATACCTTTGCCGTTGCTTTTCCGCCTGTTGCCCTTCCGTGGGTGAACCTGTCCCTTCGGTGCACCGTCATAGAGGGCGCGCCCTCGCGGGGCACCGGTTCCACTCCGGGTCTCACGGCCTGGACGCGTCCGGATTCAGGGCGTTGGCAGAGCTACGGGATACGATGCCCGCTCAGGATAGATAGGAAATATCGGGCATGACTCCTGACGGTGCCGTGCACGGCGGCACGATTCGCGGCAACTCGGCTCCCGCAGCCTCGGGCGGCCTCCGGCACATCGAACCCGGGCACACCGGACCCGGGCGCATCGGACCCCGGCGCATACTGCGCGGCCCCCGCCCCGAAGCCGTTCCCGCCATCGTCGCCCGGGCCTGTACGTTCGTGGGACTCGTGGACGTCGCGGCCGGCGTCTTCCCGCGCTTCCGGCACAGCCGCATGCACGCCATCGCGGAGGTGCTGCCGGGCGCGCTCGGCCCGTTCGCCGCCGCCCTCTCGCTCAGCGCGGGCATCCTGCTGCTGCTCCTCGCCCACGGGCTGCGGCGTCACAAGCGGCGCGCCTGGCGGGCCGCCGTGGGGCTGCTGCCGGCCGGCGCCGTGGCGCAGTTCCTCTACCGCCACTCCATCGTGGGCGTCCTGATCTCGCTCGTGCTGCTGGCGCTGCTGCTGCGCCACCGGGACGAGTTCGCCGCGCTGCCCGACCCACGCAGCCGCTGGCTCGCACTCGCCAACTTCGTCCTCATGGGCGCCGGTTCACTCAGCCTCGGCCTGGTCATCGTCAGCGCCCACCCGGGCGAGACGGTCGGCGACCCGAGCCTCGCGGCCCGTCTCGAGCACGTCCTGTACGGCCTCTTCGGCTTCGAGGGCCCCGTCGACTACACCGGCAGTACGTCATGGACCGTCGGGTACTCGCTCGGCGCCCTCGGCCTGCTCACCGCCATCACCACCATCTACCTGGCGTTCCGTCCCGAACACCCGGTCGCGCGGCTCACCGCGGACGACGAGGCGCAGCTGCGCGAGCTGCTCGCCCGGCACGGCGGCCGCGACTCGCTCGGCCACTTCGCGCTCCGCCGCGACAAGGGCGTCGTCTTCTCGCCCAGCGGCAAGGCCGCCGTCTGCTACCGCGTCGTGTCCGGCGTCATGCTCGCCAGCGGCGACCCGATCGGCGACGTCGAGGCCTGGCCGGGCGCGATCGAACGCTTCATGGACGAGGCCAAGATCCACTCGTGGACACCCGCCGTCATGGGCTGCTCCGAGACCGGCGGCGAGGTGTGGGCCCGCGAGACCGGCCTGGACGCGCTCGAACTCGGCGACGAGGCGGTGGTGGACGTCGCGGATTTCTCCCTCTCCGGACGCGCCATGCGCAACGTGCGCCAGATGGTCAGGCGCATCGAGCGGGCCGGTTACGAGACCCGCGTACGACGCGTCCGTGACCTCGGCGAACAGGAGCTGGACCGGATCCGGAGAGCCGTCGACGACTGGCGCGGCACCGACACCGAACGCGGGTTCTCCATGGCCCTCGGGCGCATCGGCGACCTGGCCGACGGCGACTGCCTGATCGCGACGGCGCACAAGCCCGACGACGTGCCGGGGCCGTACGGCGACCTGAAGGCCGTACTCCACTTCGTCCCCTGGGGTACGGACGGCGTCTCGCTCGACCTCATGCGCCGCGACCGCGCCGCCGACCCCGGCATGAACGAACTGCTCATCGTGGCGGCGCTGCAGGCCGCCCCGAAGTTCGGCATCGCGCGCGTGTCCCTGAACTTCGCGATGTTCCGCTCGGCCCTCTCGCGCGGCGAGAAGCTCGGCGCGGGCCCGGTGCTGCGCGCCTGGCGCGGCCTGCTGGTGTTCCTCTCGCGCTGGTTCCAGATCGAGTCGCTGTACAAGTTCAACGAGAAGTTCCAGCCACGCTGGGAGCCGAGGTTCGTGGTGTTCCGCAACACCCGGGACCTCCCGCGCATCGGCTTCGCCGCGCTGCAGGCGGAGGGCTTCGTGACACCGAGGCTGCCGCGCCTGGCACGGATCGGCGCACAGACGCGGCGGCAGTGCGCGCACGGGGCGGAAGTGGAGGGAAGCCGGAAGGTAGGGACGGCACATTAGATGTGCCGCAGGCCGCGAAGCGGCCGGATACGTCCTGCCGGAGGCGGGGAAATGGGGCGCGCGGGCGCAGGTCGCGGAGCGGCCGAACGCCCCCGCCGGAGGCGGAAAGCCGCGCCGCAGGCGCAAAGGCCGTGGACCACAGCACACCGCCCCCGGGCCTAGGCTGGAACCCATGAGTACGTTGCGTAGCCACCGCCAGGTGACCGGTCTGCCCACGTGGGACCGCTGCGCGGTCATGGGCGTCGTCAATGTGACCCCCGACTCCTTCTCGGACGGCGGCCGCTGGTTCGACACGACGGCCGCCGTCAAGCACGGCCTCGACCTCGTCGCCCAGGGCGCGGACCTGATCGACGTCGGCGGCGAGTCCACCCGCCCCGGCGCGACCCGCGTCGACGCCGACGAGGAGCTGCGCCGCGTCATCCCCGTCGTCCGGGGCCTCGCCTCCGAGGGCGTCACGGTCTCCGTGG
This sequence comes from Streptomyces jeddahensis, assembly GCF_001642995.1. Taxonomy (GTDB): domain Bacteria; phylum Actinomycetota; class Actinomycetes; order Streptomycetales; family Streptomycetaceae; genus Streptomyces; species Streptomyces jeddahensis. The sequence continues at coordinate 122,757 of NZ_LOHS01000111.1, read as the reverse complement.
ACACGATGCGCGCCTCCGTGGCCGAGCGGGCCCTGGCGGCCGGCGCCGCGCTCGTCAACGACGTCAGCGGCGGTCTCTCGGACCCCGCGATGGTCCCCGTGGTCGCCGAGGCCGGCGCGCCCTTCGTGGTCATGCACTGGCGCGGGCTCCTGGAGGGCGGGAACATCCCCGGGACGTACGACGACGTCGTCTCCGAAGTCGTATCCGAGCTGCACGCGCGCGTGGAGGCCGTCATCGGGGGCGGCGTCGCCCCGGACCGCATCGTCGTCGACCCGGGCCTCGGCTTCTCCAAGGACACCGAGCACGATCTGGCGCTCCTCGCGCACCTGGACCGCCTGCACGCGCTCGGCTACCCGCTGCTGGTCGCCGCCTCCCGCAAGCGCTTCCTCGGCCAGGTGCTGGCCGGCCCCGACGGCGCCCCGCCGCCCGCCCGCGAGCGGGACGCCGCCACCGCCGCGATCTCGGCCATCGCCGCCCACCAGGGCGCCTGGGCGGTACGCGTCCACGAGGTCCGGGCCACGGCGGACGCCGTCCGCGTCGCCCGGGCCGTAGAAGGAGCCCGGTGACCGGCCCCCGTACCGACATCGAGCAGGTCGAACGCGCCAACACCGCCTTCTACGAGGCGATGGAGCGCGGCGACTTCGAGGAGTTGTCGGCCCTGTGGCTGACGGCCTCGGACATCGAGGACGGAGCGGGTATCGCGGTCACGGCGGACGCATTCGACGAGCCGGACACCGCCGACGACGCGGACACGGCGGGCGCCGTGGTCTCCGCACGCCCCGAGATCTCCTGCGTACACCCCGGCTGGCCGGTGCTGACGGGCCGCGGCGAGGTCCTCAGGTCGTACGCGCTGATCATGGCGAACACCGACTACATCCAGTTCTTCCTGACCGATGTGCATGTGTCCGTCAGCGGTGACACCGCGCTCGTGACCTGCACCGAGAACATCCTCAGCGGCGCCCCGGCCCCGGAGGGCGGCCCCGAACCCGGCCCCCTCGTCGGCCAGCTGGTGGTCGCCACGAACGTGTTCCGCCGCACGTCCGCCGGCTGGAAACTGTGGGCCCACCACGCCTCGCCCGTACTGGCCGAAACCAACGGCGACGAGGACGACGAGACCTCCGCCTGAGTGGGTAGGGGCCAAGCAGGGCCGAGAAGTGGTTGGAATCACGTCGGCCGGGGTATGGACGGCTACCAGCCCGGTCGGGGGCACCTCCCGCCCCCGGACGGCCCTTGATCCACGACCCTCCCGGGCGTCCGTGGGCCGGGGCTGTCGGTGCTCACCGGTAGATTCGACCGTGGCTGGTGTGCCGACCGCTCTCGGACGAGGCGGCTCGGGTCATGGGCGTCCCGGTCGTTCGGGGCGTCTTCGGGTGGCTGGGATGCCCTGCGGCCGGGCGATCCCCGCTCGCGATCCCGGCTCGGGGACAGGTCGTGTCCGCCAGATGAAAACCGTCCGACGACTGCAGGAGTGATTCGCGTGGATCGTGTCGCGCTGCGCGGCCTCAAGGCCCGCGGGTACCACGGTGTCTTCCCGAAGGAGCGCGAGGAGGGCCAGGTCTTCATCGTGGACCTGGTGCTGGGCCTCGACACCCGGCCTGCCGCCGCCGACGACGACCTGGCGAAGACCGTGCACTACGGCATCGTGGCGGAGGAGGTCGTGGCCGTCGTCGAGGGCGAGCCGGTCGATCTCATCGAGACGCTGGCCGAGCGCATCGCGGGTACCTGCCTGAAGCACGACGGGGTCCAGGAGGTCGAAGTGTGCGTCCACAAGCCGGACGCCCCGATCACCGTGCCCTTCGACGACGTGACCGTCACGATCACCCGGAGCCGAGTATGACTGCGTTTGTCACCTGGGGACAGAGCGACCCGACCGTCCAGCCGGTGCCCGCGTCCGTGGTGGAGAAGGTGGACGCCGCCGACACGACCCTGAGCAATCCGAAACGGGCCGTGATCTCGCTGGGGTCGAACCTCGGCAATCGCCTGGAGACGCTGCAGGGCGCGATCGACGCCCTGGAGGACACGCCGGGCGTCCGCGTCCGAGCCGTCTCGCCGGTCTACGAGACCGAGCCCTGGGGCGTCGAGCCGGGCAGCCAGCCCGCCTACTTCAACGCCGTGGTCGTCGTGAAGACCACCCTCCCGCCCTCCTCGCTCCTGGAGCGCGCCCACGCCATCGAGGAGGCCTTCAGCCGCGTACGCGACGAGCGCTGGGGCCCGCGCACGCTCGACATGGACATCGTCGCCTACGCCGACGTGGTCTCCGGGGATCCGGCGCTGACGCTCCCCCACCCGCGCGCCCATGAGCGCGCCTTCGTCCTCGCACCGTGGCACGACGTCGAGCCGGAGGCCCAGCTGCCCGGCCGCGGCCCCGTCGCACAGCTGCTGTCCGGCGTCACCCGGGCGGGTGTCACGCCGCGCGCCGACCTGGAACTCCGGCTGCCCGAATAGTCGTTAGGGTCTACCGGACCAAGCTTTCGCCCAGGGCGGCGAAGGCCGGCGGCGTCGAAGGGACGAAGTGAAACAGCTGCGCATCCGGGTGCTGGCCGGCCTCTTCATGGTGGCCGGGGTGCTGTCCTGGGCGGGCGCCCGGCTGTGGGACTCGGTCGGCACCCTGCCGCGGGTTCCCCTGGCCGCGCCCATCGTGCTGGCCCTCATCGCCGTCGTCCTGCTGGCGACGGCTCTCTCCATCCGGACGCGGCTCCGCGCCCAGCGCGAGCGCAGCCCGGGCGCCAAGGGCGTGGACCCGCTGATGGCGGCCCGCGCCGTCGTCTTCGGCCAGGCCAGCGCGCTCGTCGCGGCTCTCGTCTCGGGCATGTACGGCGGGACGGGGGTCTTCCTGCTGGAGTCCCTCGACGTCCCGGCCCGCCGCGACCAGGCGATCTACGCGGGCTTCTCCGTCCTCGCCGGTATCGCCGTGATCGCCGCGGCGTTCTTCATGGAGCGCGTGTGCAAGCTCCCGGAGGACGAGGACACCCCCGGCCAGGGCACGGCCCCGACGACGTAACGCACCACCGAGGCACGCCCGGCGTCAGCAGCAGCGCCCGCAGGCGTACCTGGCGCCCTACTTCGCCATGATCAGGCTCATCGCCTCGGCGCGCGTGGCCGGGTCCCGCAGCTGGCCCCGGACCGCCGAGGTGATGGTCTTCGCCCCGGGCTTGCGGACCCCCCGCATGGTCATGCACATGTGCTCGCACTCGATCACCACGATCGCCCCGCGCGGCTCCAGGATGTCCATCAGCGAGTCGGCGATCTGCGTGGTCAGGCGCTCCTGCACCTGAGGGCGGCGGGCGAAGACATCCACGAGCCGGGCCAGCTTCGACAGCCCCGTGATCTTGCCGTCGGTGGACGGGATGTACCCGATATGGGCGAACCCCACGAACGGGACGAGATGGTGCTCACAGGAGCTGAGCACCTCGATGTCCTTCACCAGGACCATCTCGTCATGCCCCAGGTCGAACGTCGTCGTGAGGACGTCCTCCGGCTTCTGCCACAGGCCGGCGAATATCTCCCTGTACGCCCGTGCCACGCGGCCCGGCGTCTCCCGCAGGCCCTCCCGGTCCGGGTCCTCTCCGACCGCGATCAGCAGTTCCCGCACTGCGTTCTCGGCGCGCTTCTCGTCGAACTCGCCGATGGGGCCCTCGCCGTCCAGCGTCACGGGGTCGGTCATGTGTGCCTCGTTCCTGTGGTATCGCGTACCGGCATACGGCAATGCCGCGCCCCCCAAGGCTAGAACCATGGGGGGCGCGGCATCCATTCCGGTGCGGCTGTGACCTGCGCAACCGCCGAGGCGATCAGCTGTCGGTGCGGTCCTCCGGAGCCGGAGCGATCTCGGTCGACGACACGGGAGCCGCCTCCGAGGCCGCGCCTGCCGTCACCGCAGGCGTGGAGCCGTTGGCACCGGTCGTCAGCGACAGCTCCTTCGGGGACAGCACCGGCGGGCGCGTCGAGGGCGTACGCCGCGAGGAGCCGGTCCACGCCGGGCGGGCCGGGCGCTTGACGACCGGGGCGAAGATCTCGGCGATCTCCTCCTTGCCCAGCGTCTCCTTCTCGAGCAGCGCGAGGACCAGGTTGTCGAGGACGTCGCGGTTCTCGACGAGGATCTCCCAGGCCTCGTTGTGCGCGTTCTCGATGAGCTTCTTGACCTCTTCGTCGACGAGCGCGGCGACCTCTTCCGAGTAGTCGCGCTGGTGAGCCATCTCACGTCCGAGGAACGGCTCGGTGTTGTCGCCGCCGAACTTGATCGCGCCGAGCCGCTCGGTCATGCCGTACTGCGTGACCATGGCGCGCGCGGTCGCGGTCGCCTTCTCGATGTCGTTGGCCGCACCCGTGGTCGGGTCGTGGAAGACGAGCTCCTCGGCCGCGCGGCCGCCCAGCATGTACGCCAGCTGGTCGAGCATCTCGTTGCGCGTGGTCGAGTACTTGTCCTCGTCCGGCAGGACCATCGTGTAGCCCAGCGCACGGCCGCGCGACAGGATCGTGATCTTGTGGACCGGATCGGAGTTCGGCGAAGCCGCCGCGACCAGGGCGTGACCGCCCTCGTGGTACGCGGTGATCTTCTTTTCCTTGTCCGACATGATCCGGGTCCGCTTCTGCGGGCCCGCCACGACGCGGTCGATGGCCTCGTCCAGCATGTGGTTGTCGATCAGCTTCTTGTCGCTGCGGGCGGTCAGTAGCGCCGCCTCGTTCAGGACGTTCGAGAGATCGGCACCCGTGAAGCCGGGGGTGCGCCGCGCGACGGCCGACAGGTCGACGTCCGGCGCGACCGGCTTGCCCTTCTGGTGGACCTTGAGGATCTCCAGACGGCCCTGCATGTCCGGGCGGTCGACGGCGATCTGCCGGTCGAAGCGGCCCGGGCGCAGCAGCGCCGGGTCGAGGATGTCGGGCCGGTTGGTGGCGGCGATCAGGATGACGCCGCCCTTCACGTCGAAGCCGTCCATCTCGACGAGCAGCTGGTTCAGCGTCTGCTCGCGCTCGTCGTGGCCGCCGCCGAGACCCGCACCGCGGTGCCGGCCGACGGCGTCGATCTCGTCGACGAAGACGATCGCCGGGGCGTTCGCCTTGGCCTGCTCGAAGAGGTCGCGCACACGGGAGGCACCGACACCGACGAACATCTCGACGAAGTCGGAACCCGAAATCGAGTAGAACGGGACCCCGGCTTCACCGGCGACGGCACGCGCGAGCAGCGTCTTACCGGTTCCGGGCGGGCCGTACAGCAGCACGCCCTTGGGGATCTTGGCGCCGACGGCCTGGAACTTCGCCGGTTCCTGCAGGAACTCCTTGATCTCCTGGAGCTCCTCGACGGCCTCGTCGGAGCCCGCCACATCGGAGAACGTCGTCTTCGGGGTGTCCTTGGTGATGAGCTTGGCCTTGGACTTCCCGAAGTTCATGACTCGGGAGCCGCCGCCCTGCATCTGGTTCATCAGGAACAGGAAGACGACCACGATGAGGACGAAGGGCAGCAGGGAGAGCAGGATGCCGACGAACGGGTTCTGCTTCGAGGGCGAGACCGTGTAGCCCTCGGGGATCTGCTTGTCCTCGAACTTGGCCTGCAGGTCCTTGGCGAGGTCGACGCCCTGGTCGCCGATGTAGCTCGCCTGGATCTTGTTGCTGTCCTCGACCTTCTGGCCATCCTTGAGCTCGACCTTGATGGTCTGCTCGTCACCGGTGGTCAGCTTGGCCGACTTCACCTGGTTGTCGTTGATGGCCTGGACGACCTGGCCGGTGTCCACTGTCTTGTAGCCGCCGGACGAGCCGACGACTTGCATCAACACGACCACGGCAAGGACGGCCAGCACGATCCACATGACCGGCCCACGGAAGTATCGCTTCACGTCCATCCATACGGAGCGGTGCCGCCCCGTCCCTCCTGCCACAGTGAGTTTGATAAAGACTGTTCTTCGGACGGTACCCCAGGATCGTCACCCGACGCTGCGGGGAAGACCGGCAATACCGCCCTCGCATGGTCCAACGGCGGGAAACGCCCACTGGTTCCCGAATGTCCTGTGGGCCCGGGCACACCCGGGCCACCGGCTCAGGAGCGGCCCCGTGGACGCTCAGGAACCGCCGTAGACGTGGGGCGCGAGCGTACCGACGAACGGCAGGTTCCGGTACTTCTCGGCGTAGTCCAGGCCGTACCCGACGACGAACTCGTTGGGGATGTCGAAGCCGACCCACTCCACGTCGATCGCGACCTTGGCCGCCTCCGGCTTGCGCAGCAGCGTGCACACCTTCAGCGACGCCGGCTCGCGCGAGCCGAGGTTGGAGATGAGCCAGGACAGCGTCAGTCCCGAGTCGATGATGTCCTCGACGATGAGGACGTGCTTGCCCTTGATGTCGGTGTCGAGGTCCTTGAGGATCCGCACGACACCGGACGACTGAGTGCCCGCGCCGTACGACGACACGGCCATCCAGTCCATGGTGACGGGGGTGGACAGCGCACGGGCCAGGTCGGCCATGACCATCACGGCGCCCTTGAGGACACCGATGATCAGCAGGTCCTTGCCCGCGTACTCCGCGTCGATCTTCGCGGCCAGCTCGGCCAGCTTCGCGTCGATCTCTTCCTTGGTGATGAGCACCGACTTGAGGTCCGCACCCATGTCTTTCGCGTCCACCCGCATCACTTTCGGTCGTGTCCGCCGACGTCCCGGCCGTCTGCCGTACCAGGCGTACCGGGGCTCTTCGTCAGCCTTGCCGAATCACCAGTCTGCCACCCTGCCGCTGGGCGACGACCCGGCCGGGGAGATTGATGGCCCCCTGACCGCGCCAGCCGGTGATCAGCCGGTCGACTTCCTCGATGTGGCGGGCGAACAGCGAACCGGCCGGGGCGCCGGCGGCGATGGCGGCGCGGCGCAGGATGCGGCGGCGCACGGCGGGCGGCAGCGCGTAGAGCTTGGCGCACTCCAGCAGGCCGGAGGCGTCGCGGACGGAGGCCTCGGCCTCAGCGGCCCAGGCGTCCAGGGCGTCGGCGTCGTCGCGGGAGAGCTGGGCCGTACGGGCGAGGGCCTCCACGACGCCCTTGCCGAGCGCCTTCTCCAGGGCGGGCAGGCCTTCGTGGCGCAGGCGCGAGCGCGTGTACGCGGGGTCGGTGTTGTGCGGGTCGTCCCAGACGGGCAGCGACTGGACCATGCAGGCCTTGCGGGCGGTCTGCCGGTCGAGGTGCAGGAAGGGACGGCGGTAACGGCGGGCGGCCCCCAGTCCCCCGGAAACAGCAGCCATTCCGGACAAGGAGCGGATGCCGGAGCCGCGGGCGAGACCGAGGAGTACGGTTTCGGCTTGATCGTCTCGGGTGTGGCCGAGCAGGATCGCCGCGGCGCCATGGCGCTCTGCGGCAGCGTCCAGCGCGGCGTACCGGGCCTCGCGGGCGGCAGCCTCGGGACCGCCGTCACGGCCGACCGACACGACGACGGAGTCGACGGGGTCCAGGCCGAGGGCGGTGAGCCGCGCGACGACTTCGGCGGCGCGGAGGTCGGAGCCGGGCTGCAGACCGTGGTCCACGGTGATGCCACCGGCGCGGATGCCGAGTTTGGGGGCTTCGAAGGCGAGGGCGGAGGCGAGCGCCATGGAGTCGGCGCCGCCGGAGCAGGCCACCAGCACCAGGGCATGCCCGGGGGCGCGCTCGGTGCGGGCCTCATGGGGCTCGGGAGTGCGCTGGGCGCTGAGGTCGATGAGGACGTCGTGGAGGACGCGGCGGACCGCCAGGCGTATCGCCGCGACCGCTGGATGGGGACCCATGTCCGGTTCCCTTCGGGAGTTCGGGAGTGTGCCTCGGAATCTGTCACTCGGTCGCTGAGTGGCTGCACCGGCCGCCCGTCTCACACGGGCCGTTCAGTCACTCAGAGTGGTTCGATGGTGACAGAGCCGAGCCGTTACCCGAGCATTGCACGCCTTCTCAAGCCTCACGGTCCCTCGGACGGGTGATTACGGGCGTTCCTCGCCGTCGGTGGATCCGGCTCATGCCACCCCGGCTCACGACTCCGCCTTGCGGTGCACCCGCGCGACCCAGTCAGCGGGTTTGGCGATCTCCACCTTGGTGGGGAGCGTGTTGGGCGAGGTCCAGATCCGGTTGAAGCCGTCCATGCCGACCTCCTCGACGACCGCCCGTACGAACCGCTCGCCGTCCTTGTACTGCCGCAGCTTCGCGTCGAGGCCCAGCAGCTTGCGCAGCGCCATGTCCAGGCGCGAAGCACCGCGGGCGCGGCGCTGCTGGAACTTCTCGCGGATCTCGCCCACGGACGGCACGACCGACGGGCCGACGCCGTCCATCACGTAGTCCGCGTGGCCTTCCAGGAGCGACATCACGGCGGTCAGCCGGCCGAGGATCTCCCGCTGGGCGGGCGTCTGCACCAGGTCGACGAGGCTGCGGCCGCCGTCGTCCTCCTCGCCCTCCGGGCGGCCGCCGGCCAGCGACTGCGCGGCCTCCCTGATCCGCTCGAGGACGGTCATGGGGTCGACGTCCGTCTCGGCCAGGAACGACTGGATCTCGCCCTCGAGGTGGTCGCGCAGCCAGGGCACGGCCGTGAACTGGGTGCGGTGCGTCTCCTCGTGCAGGCACACCCAGAGGCGGAAGTCGTGCGGGTCCACGTCGAGCTCGCGCTCCACGTGGACGACGTTGGGCGCCACGAGGAGCAGCCTGCCGCCGCCGTTGCTGCCGGCCGGGAGCTCGCGCGTCGCCGGGGCGAAGGTCTCGTACTGGCCGAGGACCCGCGAGGCGAGGAAGGACAGCAGCATGCCCAGCTCGACGCCGGTGACCTTGCCGCCGACGGCACCGAGGACGGCGCCGCCCGGGCCGCCGCCGCGGCGCTGCTGCATCTTGTCGAGGAGGGGCTTGAGGATCTCCCGGAACCCGGCGACGTTGGCCCGGACCCAGCCGGGCCGGTCGACGACGAGCACGGGGGTGTCGTGGGCCTCGTCGGTGGCCAGCCGGGTGAAGCCCCGGACGTGCTCCTCCGATGCCTTGGCATGTCGGCGCAGTTCCGCGACGACGGCTCGGGCCTCGTCGCGGGTCACCTCTGGGCCCGGCCGCACGAGCCGGGTCGCGGTTGCCACCGCGAGATTCCAGTCGACCATCTCGGTGCCACCGATGCTCGTCATGCGTCAACGGTACGTGAGCGTGTCCGGCTGCGGTGGGTGTTGGCTTGCCCAGCTTTGGCTGGACGTACGGCTAGGGGTGCCGTGCGTCGTGGTGCTGTGCCCACCCTCCCCCATTGCCTTAAGGGCATGGGAGGTACCCCCATCGCCCCAGCGGAACGATTGCCCACAGCAGTACAGCGGTCCCAAGCGCCCGCGCCCGGCGGCGTCAGCTGCAACCGCACGCCGCCAGTGCTGACGCCGCTCTGTCCAGGGTCGACTGGGCCGTCTTCGGGTCTGTCGTGCCTGTCGCCAGGAAGGCGAAGGCCAGGAGGCGGCCGTCTGTGTCGACGACCGTGCCCGCGAGGGTGTTGACGCCGGTCAGGGTGCCCGTCTTGGCGCGTACGAGGCCGGTGCCGGGGGCGTCCGCGACGTCGGCGTAGCGATTGCGCAGCGTGCCGGTGAAGCCTGCGACCGGCAGGCCCGTCAGGACCGGGCGCAGTTCCGGGTGGTCCGGATCGGCCGCTCGGGCGAGGAGAGCGGTGAGCAGGCTTGCGCTGAGCCGGTCGGCGCGGTTCAGGCCGCTGCCGTCGGCGAACCGGGCGCCGGTCAGGGGGAGTTTCAGCTTCTGCAGCTGCTCGTGGATCGCCTTCGCGCCGCCGTCGAAGCTCGCGGGATGGCCCGTCGCCAGCGCGGTCTGCCGGGCCAGTGCCTCCGCGATGTCGTTGTCGCTGTTCGTCAGCATCCGCTCGACCAGCGCGGAGAGGGTGGGGGACTGCACCGAGGCCAGCTCCTCGGCGCGGTCCGGCGCCTTGGCCGAGGACGGGTCGGAGGGTTCGGTCTTGATGCCGTGGTCGCGCAGCAGCTTCGCGAACGTACGCGCCGCGTCCGCCGCCGGGTCCCCGCTGCGCGGCGCCGGACCGCTGGCGGAATCGTCGAGGCGCCCCTCGTCGGCCATCAGCGCGCTGACGGGCGCGATGTTCCCGTTGAGGCCGATGGGGTGCACCAGCGGACCCGAGTACAGCGACGTGTCGTAGCGGAGGGAGATGGTGTCCACGCCCTTGGCCTTGAGCGCGCGGGCCGTGTCCTCGGCCAGGGTGCGCAGGCTCGCGTTGCCCTTCGCATCCTTGCGGGCGGTGAGCGTCGGGTCGCCGCCGCCGACCAGTACGACGTTCGCGGCTTTCCCGGAGCCGGGCCCGAGGACCGTACGCGTCGTGATGCGGTGGTCAGGACCCGCCGCGGACAGCACCGCCACGGCCGTCGCGATCTTGGTGGTCGACGCGGGCGTGAGCGCCTCGCCCGCCCCCTTGCCGTACAGCTGCTTGCCCGTGGCGGCGTCGACGACGGCCGCCGTGCGCTGGGCGCCCAGTGAGCCGCCGTTCAGCAGCGGGTCGAGCACCTTCGCCAGTGCCCGCTCCTCGGGGACGGCTGCGGAGCCCGTGCCGGCAGGTGCCGCGAGCGCGGCCAGCACGGAAGGAGCGCTCGGGGCGGCCGCCGGTGTCTTCCGGGCCCGCGCGTCGGTCCCGTCCTTACGGGAGGCCGGGGTGCCGTGATCTGCGCCACCCCGGTCCTCCAGGGCGGCGGCCCGCTCCCGCTCGGCCGTACGCTGGCCGGAGTCCCAGGGACCGGCCGCGGCGACCGAGCCGGCCGCGAGGGCCAGGCCGGCGACGGCCGCGCCCGCCGTGAGCTGCCAGGTTGCGAGTTTCGCGAACCGCACCCCGCACCGCCTCGCGAACCGCCCAGCCGTCAGCTCTGGCACGAGCACCAGCCCCTTTCGCGATCACACAACTGCGTGAGGGACACTTAATCACTGCGTCTTGCCGCGGGACCGCACCACGGCAGGCCCGGCCACACGTCCGGCCGGGTATCCGGGGGCCCGCGGCGGAGCCGTTTGACACATACGGCCCCGGGAGGATGCAGCACCACCCGATGAATGTGCATGTATGTGCTGATCATGGAGGAGCCACCGGTGGAGTTCGACGTCACGATCGAGATTCCGAAGGGTTCGCGTAACAAGTACGAGGTGGACCACGAGACCGGTCGGATCCGCCTGGACCGTCGCCTCTTCACCTCGACCAGCTACCCGGCCGACTACGGCTTCGTCGAGAACACCCTCGGCGAGGACGGCGACCCGCTGGACGCCCTGGTCATCCTGGACGAGCCGACGTTCCCCGGCTGCCTCATCCAGTGCCGCGCCATCGGCATGTTCCGGATGACGGACGAGGCCGGCGGCGACGACAAGCTGCTGTGCGTCCCGGCGCACGACCCGCGCGTGGAGCACCTGCGTGACATCCACCACGTGTCGGAGTTCGACCGCCTGGAGATCCAGCACTTCTTCGAGGTCTACAAGGACCTGGAGCCCGGCAAGTCCGTCGAGGGCGCCAACTGGGTCGGCCGCACGGACGCCGAGGCCGAGATCGAGCGTTCCTACAAGCGCTTCAAGGAGCAGGGCGGTCACTGACCCCCGCATTCCCGGACGGGCCGCGTGATCCCTTACGGGACCGCGCGGCCCGTTCGTGCGTCCGCGTCCGTCCGGGGATGCACGTATCCGTGCGCATACTGGGGCGTACTGGATGTCCAGACGAGTCGTACGAAAGGCGGGGCAACAGTCCGTGGCTCACCCCGAGGCGGAGGACCGCAAGCCGCAGTCGGACGAGGCGAGGAGCGCCTTCATACAGCCGACCGGCGTGGTGTCCCCACCACCGGCGGCCGAGGACGAGTCGCAGACGACGTCCGAGTTCGCCATCCCGGACGGGCTGGCCGCGCCGCCGGCGGCCACGCAGGAGCCGGAGGGCTCGGCGTTCAGCACACCCAGCGCGTACAGCGCCCGGCACACCGTGCCCACGTTCACTCCGCCGTCGGGCATCCCCATGGTCAGGCTGACCAAGGAGGCTCCCTGGCAGGACCGGATGCGCACGATGCTGCGCATGCCGGTGGCCGAGCGCCCGGCGCCGGAGCCCGTGCAGAAGCACGACGACGACTCCGGGCCCGCTGTTCCGCGCGTGCTGGACCTGACCCTGCGTATCGGCGAACTTCTGCTCGCGGGCGGTGAGGGCGCCGAGGACGTGGAGGCGGCGATGTTCGCCGTCTGCCGGTCGTACGGCCTGGACCGCTGCGAGCCGACCGTCACGTTCACCCAGCTGTCGATCACGCACCAGCCCTCGCTGGTGGACGACCCGGTGACGGCGTCGCGGATCGTCCGCCGCCGGGGCACCGACTACACGCGGCTCGCGGCCGTCTTCCAACTGGTCGACGACATCAGCGACCCGGATACCGAGGTCTCCCTGGAGGAGGCCTACCGGCGCCTCGCGGAGATCCGACGCAACCGGCACCCGTATCCGGGCTGGGTGCTGACCGCGGCGGGCGGCCTGCTCGCGGGTGCGGCATCGGTCCTGGTCGGCGGCGGCTTCATCGTGTTCGTCGCGGCGGCGGTCGGCGCGATGCTGGGCGACCGGCTCGCCTGGCTGTGCGCGGGGCGCGGGCTGCCGGAGTTCTACCAGTTCGTGGTGGCCGCCATGCCGCCCGCCGCGATGGGCATCGTCCTGACGCTGGCGCACGTCCCGGTGGCGGCCTCCGCGGTGGTCACCGGTGGGCTCTTCGCGCTGCTGCCGGGGCGGGCCCTCGTGGCGGGCGTGCAGGACGGGCTGACCGGCTACTACATCACCGCGTCCGCGCGACTCCTAGAGGTCCTGTACCTGTTCGTCGGCATCGTCACCGGTGTCCTGGTGGTGCTCTACTTCGGCGTGAAGCTGGGCGCCAAGCTCAATCCGGACGCGGCGCTGCTCACCGTCGAGCGCCCGGTGTGGCAGATCGCCGCCTCCATGGTGCTGTCGCTGGCCTTCGCGGTGCTGCTCCAGCAGGAACGGTCCACCGTGCTGTTGGTGACACTGAACGGCGGCGTGGCCTGGGTGGTGTACGGCGCCCTGCACTACGCGGGCGGCCTCTCACCGGTGGCGTCGACGGCGATCGCGGCGGGTCTGGTGGGCCTGTTCGGCCAGCTCCTGTCGCGCTACCGGTTCGCGTCCGCGCTGCCCTACATCACAGCCGCGATCGGCCCGCTGCTGCCCGGTTCGGCCACCTATTTCGGCCTTCTGTCGATCGCTCAGAACAACGTCGACAAGGGCATGGTCTCGCTCACGAAGGCCGCTGCGCTTGCGATGGCCATCGCGATCGGCGTGAACCTGGGGTCGGAGATCTCCCGGCTGTTCCTGCGGGTGCCGGGCGCCTCGGCGGCGGGCCGCCGCGCGGCCAAGCGGACGCGCGGCTTCTGATCCGTACGCGTACCGGCTGATCCGTACGCGTACCGGCTGATCCGTACGCGTACCGGGGGCCCGTCAGCGCTTGGCGTGGCGGCCGCGCTGGGTCGCCGGAGCCACCGTGTCCCGGTCGGGCTCGGCGCCCGCCGCGGCGGCCTTCTTGCCCTTGCTGCGGGCGCGCAGCAACTCGACGATGATCGGCAGCACCGAGATGAGGACGATCAGGATCAGGATCGCCTCGATGTTCTTGTGGACGAAGTCGATGTTGCCCAGCCAGGAGCCGAGCAGGGTGACGCCCGCGCCCCAGAGCACGCCACCGAGGACGTTGTAGAGGAGGAACGAGCGGTACCGCATGCCGCTGACGCCGGCGATGATCGGCGTGAACGTACGCACGATGGGCACGAAGCGCGCCAGAACCAGCGACTTGGGGCCGTACTTCTCGAAGAACTCGTGGGCCTTGACCACGTTCTCCTGCTTGAAGAAGCGGGAGTCCGGGCGGCTGAAGAGCGCTGGGCCGACCTTCTTGCCGAACATGTAGCCGGCCTGGTCGCCCAGGATCGCGGCGACGCAGATCAGGGCGATGGCACCCCACAGCGGGAAGTCCAGCTGCTCCGACGTGATCAGCAGACCGGCGGTGAACAGCAGCGAGTCACCCGGCAGGAAGAAGCCGAAGAACAGGCCGGACTCGGCGAAGACGATGAGGAGCAGGCCCCACATACCGAAGGTGTTGAGCAGGTAGTCCGGATCCAGCCAGCTTGGTCCGAGCGCAAGCGTCATCACGGTTCCGGGCTCCTGAGGGGTCATAGGGGGCAACATGGCGGTCCTGGCCGCACAAAGTTACCAACGCGAGGTGACACCGCCAGGTTCCCCCGGCTTCTTCAGGGTGCACTGTGCGCGAACTGGGGCAACCTTTGGCCACCCCAGCCGCATTCGTCCCCGACCTGAGCCAGCGCCCGGTCCTGATCCTGGTCCTGGCCCTGGTCCGTCAAGGTCCGGACCGTGGCCCTCGTCCCGGTCCCTCCGGGTCAGGCCGCGCGCCGTGTGGCGTTGGCCACGATCGCGTCCCGCAGATGGACCGCGAGCCCCGGCCGCATGGAGTCGTAGAACTCCTTGAACCGCTCGTCCGAGACGTACATCTCGCCGAGACCCCGGTGGATCTCGAGGGTGCACTCGTAGAACCACTTGGTGATGTGCTGCCGGTGCTCCTCGGCCATGTCCATGGCCCGCTCGCCCGACGACGGCTCCCCGTCCGCCATCAGGGCGTCGTAGCGCGCACCCCAGTCGGCGACCTCGTCCTGCATCCGCTTCCAGTCCGCCTTCGTGTAGCGGGCGGCGCGCCGCTGGGATTCGGCGTACGCCTCCGTGCCGCCCCAGCGTTCCTCGGCCTCGTCCGCGTACGCCTCCGGGTCCTTGTCCCCGAAGACCTCGAACTTCTCCTCGGGCGTGAGATTGATGCCCAACTTCCTCGCCTCCATGGCGTGCTCCACGGCCTCGGCCATCTTCTGCAGCTCGGCGATACGGGCGGTCAGCAGTTCGCGCTGGCGCCGCAGATGCTCCCGCGGGTCCGCTTCCGGATCATCGAGCAGGGCCGCGACCTCGTCGAGCGGAAACCCGAGCTCCCGGTAGAACAGGATCTGCTGCAGCCGGTCGAGGTCCGCGTCGCCGTACCGGCGGTGGCCGGCGTGGCTTCGCTCACTCGGTACGAGCAGCCCGATCTCGTCGTAGTGGTGCAGGGCCCGCACGGTGATCTTCGCGAACCGGGCCACCTGCCCCACGGAGTAGCTCATCGCTCCCGCTCCCTTCTCGGTACGCACGCCACGATGCGGCCTCACGCGACGTGAGGTGCAAGCCCGGATCCGCACCGAGTGCGTGAGTCGCTGCGACTACCCGGCGTCGCCCCTGTGCGGCACCCCGGTGGCATAGGGGTTCTCCTCCCCCTCCGCCAGCACCCCCACAAAGGGCTCCCCCTCCCCCGCGAACGTGTAGGCCCCGCCCTTGATGCGGTCGATCAGACCCTGGGTCCACTCGGCCCCGCGGTCCGCCGAGTACACCCAGAAGTTCATGATCTCGCCGATGTGGCCGAGCTGTTCGGGACCGTCCGCCGGGGTGTAGTACTCGGTGACGGCCGCGCGCCACTCCCCTATGGCGCGCACCCGCTCCTCGAGGAGTTCGAGCGCCTCCTCGCGCTCCAGGTCGACCATGAACCCGAGGGCGGCCGACAGGACGTCCGGTTTCTGGTCGTAGGCGGTCAGGGACTCGCGCAGCAGCTTGAAGTACTCGCGGGTGCCCTTGTCGGTGACCTCGTACTCGGTGCGCGGCGGGCCGCCGGCCGTGGAGGGCGCGATCTCGTGGGCGTGCAGCAGGCCCTGCTTGGCCATCTGCTTGAGGGCGTGGTAGATCGAGCCCGGCTTGGCGTTGGACCACTCATGGGCGCCCCAGTACTCGAGGTCGTTGCGCACCTGGTACCCATGGGCCCGTCCGTGCTGGCGGACCGCACCGAGCACCAGCAACCGGATCGCCGACATCCCACGCCCCTCGCTCCATGCTGGTCAACTTTGACCAGCGTAGCCCTGCTGCATGGCCACGAGCTCGAAGGCGGTCCTGCCGTCGAGCGACTCACGGATGATGTCGGCGTGCCCGGCATGCCGGTCCATCTCGCTGATCAGCCGGAGCAGCAGCCAGCGCATCGAGACGCGCTCCTTGGGGAACCACGGCTGGTCCGGCAGCGCGAAGGTGTCGTTCAGGCTGGGCACCGCCCGGATGAACTCCTCGGTCTGGCGGGCGATCTCCGCCCAGTGCGCGAGCTGCTGCTCGACCGTCTCCTCGCCGACGAGCTGGAAGCACTCGTGCCAGGTCTCCTCGGTCCGCTCGACCGGCGGCTGCTCACCCTTGGCCCGGTCCACCCAGCTCTGCTCGGCCTCGGCCACGTGCTTGAGCAGCCCGGACAGCGACAGCTCGCTCGCGCAGGGCTTCTTCGCCGCCTGCTCCTCCGTCAGGCCGAGGAGCGTCCGCCGGATGCCGCCGCGCGCCTCCTCCAGGAAGCCGAGCAGCGCTCCGCGCTCGTCGCCGTGTGCCTCTGCGGGAACGTGCATGACCATGACCGGGCCGCCTTTCGTCGGTGCGTTGCCGCTTTCGGTACGTACGACGCTAGGCACCCATGCGGTCAGCCTCGGTCCGCAACTGCGCGGTCCGATCCGCAACTGCGCGGAAGAGCCGCGGTGAGGCCCGGACTCAGAGCGGGAACTCGCTCCGCCCGTGCTGCACCGAGATCCACCTCTTGGTGGTGAAGGCGTCCACCGTGGACTCGCCGTTCAGCCGCCCCAGGCCCGAGTGCTTCTCGCCTCCGAAGGCGACCAGCGGATCGTCGTGCACCGTGCCGTCGTTGACGTGCACCATGCCCGTCTCGAGACGCCGTGCGAAACGCACCGCACGCTCGATGTCGGCCGCGTGCACGGCACCGCTGAGCCCGTACGGCGTGTCGTTGGCGATACGTATCGCCTCCTCCTCGCCGTCGAACGGGACGAGGAGGGCCACCGGGCCGAAGATCTCCTGCCGCAGCACGGGCGAGTCCGCCGGCAGCCCGGTGAGGACGGTCGGCTCCACCAGGTTGCCCATGGTGCGCCCGCGTACGAGCGCCGTGGCACCGTCGGCGAGCGCCTGGTCGACCAGGGTGGTGAGCGCGTCGGCCTGGAAGGCGTTGATGAGCGGGCCGATGTGGGTGTCCGGATCGCGCGGGTCGCCGGTCTTCAGCGCCTTGACCCGGGCGGTGAACTTCTCCGTGAACTCCGCTTCCACCGAGCGGTCGACCAGGATGCGGTTGGCGGCCATGCAGACCTGCCCCTGGTACACGTAGCGGCTGAAGACCGCGGCGTCCACGGCGTAGTCGACGTCCGCGTCGTCGAGGACGACAAGCGCGCTGTTCCCGCTCATCTGCAGGATGACGCGCTTGAGGTGGCCGGCCGCCACGGAGGCGATGTGCCGCCCCACGCGGTCCGATCCCGCGAACGAGATGACCTTCGCGAGCGGATGCTCGATGAGGGCGTCGCCGATCTCGGCGATGTCGGTGACGATGACGTTCAGCAGCCCGGGCGGCAGGCCCGCGTCTTCGAAGATCTGGGCGATGAGTCCGCCGCCGACGACAGGCGCGTTCTGGTTGGGCTTGACGACGACGGCGTTGCCCAGGGCCAGCGCGGGCGCGACCGACTTGAGCGTGATCAGGAACGGGAAGTTGAAGGGGCTGATCACCGTCACGACACCGGCGGGCTGCCGGAAGACGCGGCTCTCCTTGCCGGGGACGGGCGAAGGCACGATCTGCGCCTCGGGCCCCATCGCGATGTGCATCGCCTCGCGGATGAACTCCTTGGCGAGATGCACCTCGTACCGCGCCTTGGTCCACGTTCCGCCGAGCTCGTCGACGATGGCCTCGACGATCTCGTCCTCACGGGCCTCGGTGATACGCAGCGCCCGCTCGAGCACCTGCCGTCTGTCGTAGGGGCCTGCCTGCGACCAGGACTTCTGGGCCCGCTCGGCGGCACGGAAGGCGGCGTCGACCTCGGAGACGGTGGCAACCGTCAGCGCGGCGAGCTTCTCACCGTTGTACGGGTTGAAGTCGATGATGTCCCACGAGCCGCTGCCGGTCCGCCACTCGCCGTCGATGTACTGGTGAGCCAGGTCGGTGAAGAAGGACATGCGATCCCCAACTGCGAGAGGCAGACGCCTGATGAGACGTCATCGTACTTGTGTCTTATATGAGTTGGAGCAGCCCTCGGAGCACGTCCCGCGATTGGGCCGGATCCGGACTCTCGCTCTGCAGCCGGTCCATGGCTTTTGCGTACTGTGTGACGTCTTCCCGCTTGTCCAGGTAGAGCGCGCTGGTGAGCTGTTCGAGATAGACGACGTCGGACAGATCGGACTCGGGGAAGCTGAGCACCGTGAAGGCACCGCTCTCACCTGAGTGCCCGCCGAAACTGAAGGGCATCACCTGGAGCCTCACATTCGGCCGCTCGGACACCTCGATCAGATGCTGGAGCTGACCGCGCATGACGTCCCTGCTGCCGTAGGGCCGGCGCAACGCGGCCTCGTCCAGGACGACATGGAAGTCCGGAGCACGTTCGGAGACGAGTAGCTTCTGGCGCTCCAGGCGCAACGCGACGCGCCGCTCGATGTCGGCCGCGCCAGCACCCTCTCCCATGCCGCGCTCGACGACCGCGTGCGCGTACGCCTCGGTCTGCAGCAGGCCGTGCACGAACTGGACCTCATAGACACGGATGAGGGATGCGGCGCCTTCCAGTCCCACATACGTCTGGAACCAGCCGGGGAGCACGTCCGAGTAACTGTGCCACCAGCCCGCGACGTTGGCCTCCTTCGCAAGGGCGAGCAGCGCGCTGCGCTCGGCCTCGTCCGTGACGCCGTACAGCGTCAGCAGATCCTCCACGTCCCTCGCCTTGAAGCTCACCCGTCCCAACTCCATGCGGCTGATCTTCGATTCGGACGCACGGATCGAATAACCGGCCTTCTCGCGCGTGACGCCGCGCGCTTCCCGTAGCCGCCTGAGCTGTGAACCCAGGAGGATGCGCCGCACCACGGAGCCTCCGCCAGGGCTCAGCGCCTGGGGGGACCCCCACGACTCGCCTGCGGTCACTTCGTCACCCTTCCCAACGTCTCCAGAGGCCGAAGTCTGCCACTAAAACGCTCCACCCCGTACTCGTCCGGTTACAGAAATGGAAAGGCTTTCGAGGAGTGACGGAAGCAGACAGAGGAAGAAATGCATAAGAATCGGGTCAGGAATGCTCAACTCCGGCGCGTGCACGTGCATCTGCCCTTGCATCTGCCGAACGCATTCGGAACCATGGTCTCGCACCACCGCAGTATCGCCGCGACCGCGAATCCCGGGAGTGCCTCGCATGGGGATGAATGGATCGACCATGCTCGAGCCGTTAAGGCAGGGGCTTCCCCCGATAGACCCCGCAGCCGTCTCCACCGCAGCGTCCTGTTCTCTGCCCGCCCGCTACGAAGCGGTGCGCGAGGCGCGGCAGTTCACCGGTCGAACGCTCTCTCAGTGGAACCTGTCGGAAAGATTCGACGACGTCGCACTGGTCGTCTCCGAGCTCGTCACCAACGCGCTGCGGCATGCACTGCCCTCCGACACCCCGCGCGACGACGAGCCGCCCGTGCGGCTGCACCTCATGCACTGGACGTCGCGCCTGGTGTGCGCGGTGCGCGATCCCAGCCACCAGAACCCCGTCGCCCGCGAGACGGAGGAGGACTGCGCCGCCGAGTCGGGCCGCGGCCTGCTGCTGGTCGAGTCGTTCGCCGACAGCTGGGGCTGGCACCCGCTCGCCGGCGCGCTGACCGGCAAGGTGGTCTGGGCGCTGTTCCGCCTGCCGACCGACTAGTCGAGCCCGGCGGCTTTCGTATGCCGGTGGTCTACGCGCGTTGTTACGAAGAGTCGCCCCCTGATCGCGCTCAGCCGCCCGCGATCAGATGGTCGAACTCGCCGTCCTTGATCCCCAGCAGCATGGCCTCGATCTCCGCGCGCGTGTAGATGAGCGCGGGGCCGTCGGGGAACCGCGAGTTGCGTACGGCGACGTCGCCGCCCGGCAGTCTCGCGAACTCCACGCATGAACCCTGTGAATTGCTGTGCCGGCTCTTCTGCCAGGCCACCCCGTGAAGCTCTGTGGCCGCCATGCCGTTGTACACGTCGTGCACAGATCGCTCCCCGTGTGGCTGGGCTGATGCAGCGGTCAACTGTTCGGGATCATAGCTCTGTTCACGTGCCGATGCATGGGCAGATGCACGTGCACGACGGGTGTTCCTACGGTTACAGCTGCGGCGTGCCTGCCCCCGGGTTCGCATTGCATGCGGGAACGGAGGGCTCCGCCCTGGCCATCCCCCGTCTCGCCACTCAGATAAGCGCCGCACACGGTAGAGACGTGTGCGGGGGCGTTCTTGTTCCGGGCCGCCGTTGGGGGTGCGGCCGACTGGCGCTTTGCACAGGTACGAGGCGAGGGCCGGGCCGCAAGAAACAGCCGCCGCAGGCCCCGCGGATCGCGGGCCCTGCGGCGGCGGCAGTTGGTGGGGCGGGGCTACCGCCCCGACGCGCCCGTCCCGTACGGCAGCAACGCCATCTCCCGCGCGTTCTTGATCGCGCGGGAGATCTGCCGCTGCTGCTGCACGGTCACCCGCGTGACCCGCCGACTCCGGATCTTGCCCCGGTCGGAGATGAACTTCCGCAGCAGGTCCGTGTCCTTGTAGTCGACGTACGTGACACCGGCCTGGTCCAGCGGGTTCGGGCGGGACTTGCGTGACGTGGGCTTGCGGTCGCCCTTGCGGGGCATGTCAGACCTCCAGAAGAGAGTCGAAGGCGGGCGGCAGCCGCTTCCAGGCGTCCCGCCCGGCCGCGTACTCCGCATCGGTCAGCAGGCAGGACTCCAGGAGCCGTTTGAGCCCCTCTCGGTCGAGCCCGGGCGAGGTGAAGACGAGGTGCTGGCAGCAGTCCCCGTGCTCCGGGTGCCAGTCGAGCGCGGCGGCGGCCCGGCGCATCGGCGGCACCATGTCCCACGCGGCGTCCGGCAACGAGGCCAGCCAGGGCCCGGCGCTCTCGACGCACAGGGCGCCGCCCGCCGCGTCCCAGGCGAGCAGCGTGTCCGGCCTGTCGGCGAGCCAGAACCGTCCACGGCTGCGGGCCGCCGCGCAGGTCAGGTCCTCCAGGGCCGCGTACAGCCGCTCCGGGTGGAAGGGCCGTCGGCGGTGCCATACGAAGGTGGAGACCCCGCTCTCGTCCGCCTCGGCCGGCAGCAGGGCGCACGCCGGGTGCTGCGCCGCCGCGGCGGCCTCCACGTCGAAGCCCCCCAGCGCCGCGCCCGCCAGGTCGCCGTGGGCGATGGAGACTTGACGGGCGGTCGGGTGGAGCTGGGCGAGCAGCGCCCGGTCCTCGTCGTCGGCCTCGTCGGAGTACGCGACGGCGAGCACGGGGGCGTACTCGAGCTGGCGGGCCCAGGTGTCGGCGACGGTGCGCTGGTCCGTGGCGGCCGCGGCGAGGCCGGCCTCCATGAGGTCGTCGCCGTTGCCGAGGTAGGGCAGCACCAGGGCCGGGTCGACGGCGGTGATCACCGCGGTCACGGGGAAGCCACTCGCGACGACGACCTCGGCCATCGCCTTCGGCTCGACCGAGTCCCACAACTCGACGATGGCCAGCCGTCCGGGAGCACCGGCCGCGGGCGGAGGCGTACCGCTCACCGGTTCGTCCGCGAGCCGCTCCAGCTCCGGCACGAGGTCCTCGCGCAGCGCGCAGCACGCACAGTCGTTGACCAGCGGCGCCTCGCCGGTGGAGAGCACACCGGTGGCGTCGCGGACGGTTCGGAGGACCGTCCCGCCCACGGCCGTCGAGAGGTCGTGGTGCAGGGCGACGCTGCCCGGGACGGTCGCGAGCAGCCGTTCGACGGCTGCCTTCCGGGCGTCCGCGTGCAGCCCGCCGACGATCGCGACGCCGAGCCGGCTCCGCTGCGCCGACGGCTCGGGGGTCTCCATCAGCGGGCCTCGCGAGTGCCGTAGCGGCGCTCGAAGCGCTCCACGCGGCCCGCCGTGTCCAGGACTCGGGCCGTGCCCGTGTAGAAGGGGTGGCTGACGTTCGAGATCTCGACATCAACGACGGGGTACGTGTTGCCGTCCTCCCATTCGATGGTCTTGTCGCTCGTCATGGTGGAACGCGTCAGGAAGGCGTGGCCGGCGGCGCGGTCGCGGAACACGACAGGGCCGTACGCGGGGTGGATTCCGGGCTTCATGTCTCAGGCCTTCCGTTCAGCGCTCTTCGCGGAAGTCGACGTGCCGGCCGACGACCGGGTCGTACTTGCGCAGGGTCATGCGGTCCGGGTCGTTACGGCGGTTCTTGCGGGTGACGTAGGTGTATCCGGTCCCCGCCGTGGACCGGAGCTTGATGACGGGGCGGAGTTCGTTGCGGGCCATGCGGCTAGTATATGAAAACGAATCCCATTTCCAAACGAGACGCAGAGAGAGGTGCACGGCCCATGTCGGCCCACTGCATGCTGACCGGCGCCCAGCCCGGATTCGGCAACAACATCTCCCACTCGCACCGGCGCACGTCCCGCCGCTTCGACCCCAACGTCCAGCGCAAGCGCTACTGGCTGCCGAGCGAAGGCCGGTACGTGCGGCTGCGGCTCAGCGCGAAGGGAATCAAGACCGTCGACACGATCGGCATCGAGGCCGCCGTGGCCCGGATTCGCGCCCGTGGGGTGAAGGTCTGATGGCGAAGAAGAGCAAGATCGCGAAGAACGCCAAGCGGCAGGAGATCGTCGCCCGGTACGCCGCGCGCCGCGCCGAGCTGAAGGAGATCATCCGGCGTCCGTCCAGCAGCGACGCCGAACGCCTGGCCGCCCAGCAGGAACTGCGCAGGCAGCCGCGTGACGCCAGTGCGACGCGGGTGCGCAACCGCGACAGTGTCGACGGGCGGCCGCGCGGATACTCGCGCACCTTCGGGTTGTCGCGGGTGAACCTGCGCCAGCAGGCGCACGCCGGATTCCTGCCGGGAGTACGCAAGTCGTCCTGGTAGCGGCTGCGGCGGTGCCTGGTAGCTTGCTGCGGTCTGATGAGAGACACGCCAGCCAGTGCCGTATCACTGCCGTACGAGTGCCATAGGGGGACACCAGTGACCACCGTCGCCTCTGCCGCGTCTGCCGCGTCTAGCGTGCTCGGGTGGCCGCGGGTGCGGGTCGCCGCAGCCGCGGCCGGAGTCGTGGCAGCGCTCGTTCTGACCGGCTGCAGCAGCGGCGGAGGGGACGACGGCGGCAGCGGCACGGACAAGGGCTCGGACAGCGGCTCTTCCGCGTCCGCCTCGCCGTCCGCGTCGTCGGACTCCGGCGACGGCAACGGCAGTGGCTCGGGCTCGGCCGGCGGACGCCTGGAGGGGAGCTGGCTGGCCACCACCGACGGCAAGGCCGTCGTACTGGTGATCAACGGCAAGCAGGCGGGCCTCTTCGCGACCGGCGGGACCGTGTGCCACGGCACGGCCGAGGAGCAGGCGGGCATGCAGATGATCGCGCTCACGTGCAAGGGCGGCGACGACCGCGAGGGCATGGTCGAGTCGGTCGGCGACACGACGATGAAGGTCGACTGGGAGGGCCTCGGCGAGGAGACCTACCAGAAGGCCGAGGGCGGGAAGCTGCCGACAGAACCGCCGACGGCGTCGCTCCCGGCGTCCTGACAGACCGGAAGCCTCAACGGGCCGTGGGACCCTCTTGGTTCCGCGGCCCGTCCGCGTTGCCGGGCCCGCCGGCCGGCGCGATCCCGCTCCCGCTCCCGGCTCCCGTCTCCGTCCCCGTCCCCGCGCGCCTGGCGCTCGTCCCGTCCAGGGACATGGGCGGCGCGGCCGTGTCGAGAGCGTCGGAGAGTTCGTCGAGGGTCTCCAGGAGCAGGCCCGCTCCCCTGCGTACGACCCGGTCGGGGACGCCCTCGCCGTCCCATTCGTCGAGCGCGGCTCGGACGGCGTCCCACTTGGGTACGCGTCGTTCGCGTACCGCCTTCGCGCCCTGCTCCGTCGACGTGCGCAGCGCCTCGGCGAGGCGGGCGGCGGCGGGCACGGGTGTCGTGCCGCGCTCGGGGAGGTGGGCCTCCATCAGCATCGCGACCCGCGCCATCTGCGCCAGGGCCTCCTCGGCGTCGTCGGCCGCGGCGCGGGACAGGCCGCGGTGGCGTACCGGCTCGGTCCTGGCTCGCGCCGACGCCTGCTGCCAGGCGATACGGGCGTCGCGGGCGGCCAGCAGGGCCTCCCGTACGTCCGGGGACGTGCGGCCCGCGGGGGCGGCGTAGCGGCCGACGACCACGGCGGCGTAGCGGCCGTTCTCCAGCAGCCAGTCGGCGAGCCGCGTGCGCAGCCGCGGGGTCTCCCAGGCCGGATAGACCGCGTACGAGAGCATCGCCAGGAACCCGCCGATGAGGGTCAGCAGGACGCGTTCGGGCACCGTCTGGGTCCACTCCTCGCCGCCCATGCCGAGCAGGAAGACGACGTACGCGGCGACGCACGCCTGCGCGGCGACCTGGCCGCTGCGCATCAGCAGGTACATCAGGCCTGCGCAGACGACGGCGAGTGCGCCCGAGACATACGGTCCCAGGTCGGTGATCTGCACGATCGCCGTGGCCACGGCGACGCCGACGAGGGTGCCGGCGAGGCGGCCGACCGCCCGGGAGTATGTCTGCGAGAAGTCCGGGCGCATGATCATGACGGAGGTCAGAGGGGCCCAGTAGCCGTGGCCGAGGGGCAGGGCATCGCCGATCACATAGCCGGCTCCGGCCACGACGGTCACGCGCAGCGCGTGGCGCAGCACCGGGGAGCCGCGGCGGAACTCCTTCCGTACGGACTTCAGGGCCTCCGGGACGAGGCCGAGCAGCGTGGGCCGGACGAGGACGATCGGGCGGGTGTCGGAGTGGCTGCCGTCGGGGTGAGCACGGTGCGCAAGGTGAGCGTCTTCGGCGGCGGTGCCTTCGGTGGCGCCTTGCCGATCCGGGGCCGCCTGCGTCGCCTCGGCGGGCGCGGCGGCCTCCGCGTCGGGAGGCGCCGTAAGAGAGACAGGGGTGCGCGATGCGCCCGCTGTCTCGATCACGTCCTCCAGGAGAGCCGCCAGCCGGGTGGCCGCGCGCTTGGCGGGGCCGGTCAGGATGGCGGCCGTGTCCGGGGTCCTGAACGCGGCGGCCGCGGTGGGCGGGAGGTCGACGGGTTCGCCGTGCCGGATGGCGTGGGCCGCGGCGTCCAGGATCGCGCCCGAGGCGGCGAGCAGGTCACGTACCCGGGCCCGTTCGGGGCCCTCCTCGGGGACGCCGACCGCCGGATCGGCGAGGGACGCGAGCACCGGACGGATACGTTCCGCGAGCCCGCGGGTCCCGTGCAGCTCGGCGGGGCGGCTGCGGGCCTGGCGGCGGGTGACGGCGGCCGCGTTGCGGGCCTCCATCAGCGGTTCCGGGTCGAACGGCGCGACCGGGTCGTGGCGGAGCCGCCGGGCGTAGTCCGCCTCGCCGGCCAGCGCGTCGGCGAGCGCGTCGCGGTGGGCGCCCCATCTCCGTATCGGGAAGAGCACGATCAGAGCCGCCTGCACCATGCCTCCGACGACCATGATCAGGGCGTGGCCCGCGGCCTGGGCGACCGATGTCGGCAGCGTGACGGTGACCAGCATCATCGCGACGTTCGACGAGGCGATGAGGCCGATGGTCGGGCCCGCGGCCCAGGTCAGCCCGGCGAGGAAGGCCCACAGGGCCAGCAGGGCCAGGAACAGGGCCTCTTGGGAGATCGTGAGGTAGCCGAGGAAGGTGGTGACGGCGAGGCTCGTTCCGGAGGCGAGGGCCAGTTCCGGGCGGGGGCGCCAACTGCGCTGGAACGTGGCGATGGCCGCCTGGAACGCGCCGAACGCGGAGCTCACGGCGGCGACGGGGCCGAGGGCCCACACGCTCAGCGCGATCACGATCGCGAGCCCGGCTGCGCCGCGGAGCGCGACGAGGGGTTCGAGACGCGTCCGCTCGATCTTCAGTCCCGCACGGGCGGTCTCCGTCAGCGCCCGGAGCCAGCTCATTCCGTCAGCGTAAGGGAGGGTTTAGGACATCCGCGGGTTCAGGACATCCGCGGGTCCTGAGAGTGCGGAGGGGTCGCAGAGGACGGCGGCGGAATTGTCAGTGCCTGCTGCAAGACTCGCGGACATGACCGAACGGTGGGTCCTGGCGGCGACCGAGGACGGCGGGGCAGAGCTCGCCGCCCTCGGGCCCGGCGGGCTGCCCGCCGGACCCGTGCGCCGGGAACCCGATCTCGCCGAGTCCGTGCGTTCGCGTCCCGGCGTCACCCGCTGGGTGTGGCGGTCGACGGCCGAGATCTATCCCCGTCTGCTCGCTGCGGGCGTCCGCGTGGACCGGTGCTACGACATCGAGGACGCCGAGACGCTGCTCCTCGGCCACGAGGGCCGGCTCGGCGAGCCCCGTTCGGCGGCGGCCGCCTGGGCCAGGCTGCGCGGCGGTCCCGTACCGCCGGATCCCCCGCAGCGGGCCGCCGAGCCGCCCGGCTCGCCGTCCCCTCTGTTCGAGCCGCGGCCCGCGGAGGACATACCGCTGGACGCGCTCATCGAGGTGTACGCCGACCAGCAGCGCCGCCATGACGCGACCGCGCACCCGGACCGGATGCGGCTGCTGACGGCCGCCGAGTCCGCCGGGATGCTGGTCGCCGCGGAGATGAACGAGGCCGGGCTGCCGTGGCGGGCGGACGTGCACCGCGAGGTGCTGCACGAACTGCTCGGCGAGCGCTACGCGGGCGGCGGGGAGCCCCGGCGGCTGGCGGAGCTGGCGGACGAGGTGTCGGCGGCCTTCGGCCGGCGGGTCCGCCCCGATCTGCCCGCGGACGTGGTGAAGGCGTTCGCGCAGGCCGGGATCAAGGTGCGGTCGACGCGCCGCTGGGAGCTCGAGTCCGTCGACCACCCGGCCGTGCAGCCCCTGATCGAGTACAAGAAGCTGTACCGGATCTGGGTGGCCCACGGCTGGTCGTGGCTGCAGGACTGGGTGCGGGACGGCCGGTTCCGGCCGGAGTACCTGCCGGGCGGGACGGTCACGGGGCGCTGGGTGACCAACGGCGGCGGAGCGCTGCAGATCCCCAAGGTGATCCGGCGCGCGGTGGTCGCCGACCCCGGCTGGCGGCTGGTCGTCGCCGACGCCGACCAGATGGAGCCGCGCGTCCTGGCCGCGATTTCCCGGGACCCCGGCCTGATGGTGGTCGCGGGCCGCGCGACGGACCTCTACCAGGCGGTGTCGGACCGGGCGTTCTCCGGCGACCGCGCCATGGCCAAGATCGCCGTACTGGGGGCGATCTACGGCCAGACGTCCGGCGACGGCCTGAAGAACCTCGCCGCGCTGCGCCGCCGCTTCCCGAAGGCCGTCGCGTACGTCGACGAGGCCGCCCGCGCGGGCGAGGAGGGCCGCCTCGTCCGCACGTGGCTGGGCCGCACCTGTCCCCCGGCGGCGGGCTCGGCCGACGCCGGGGAGGAGGCCGGCATCCCCCAGGACGATCCCGACGAGCAGGCCGCAGGGGGCACCTGGGAGTCGGGGCGCCCGGGGGAACCGGACTTCACACCCGGGTACGCGTCCACGAACACCCGCGCCCGGGGCCGCTTCGCCCGCAACTTCGTCGTGCAGGGCAGCGCGGCCGACTGGGCCCTGCTGATGCTCGCGGCGCTCCGCCGCAGCTGCGCAGGGCTGGCGGCCGAGCTGGTCTTCTTCCAGCACGACGAGGTGATCGTGCACTGCCCGGCGGAGGAGGCGGAGGCCGTGACGGAGGCGATACGGGAGGCGGCTGAGCTGGCGGGCCGCATCGCCTTCGGCGAGACACCGGTCCGCTTTCCGTTCACGACGGCGGTGGTCGAGTGCTACGCGGACGCGAAGTGACTGCCCCTCGGGTGGACTTCCCGGAGGGCCACGTGCCACAACTTTCGGCGGCCTGTTGCCCCGGCCCGGCCGGGCGGTCGATGGTGGAGAGACCGAGGGCGCGGCGTGGGCGGAAGCGGGATGAGGGCCATGGCGGGATCGGGAACCGCGGGGCGCGGCGGAAGACCGGCATGGCGCGAGGACCTCGTCGACGAGACGGCCACGGCCAGGGTCACGGTGGACGCGCAGGGCGTCGTGACCGGCTGGAGCGAGGGCGCACGGCGGCTGCTCGGATACGAGTCGTCCGAGGTCGTCGGACGGCCTGCGGCCCTGTTGCTGGCGGAGGATCCGCCCGCGGGGACGCCCAGGGACCTGGCGGGGCTGCGGCGATGGAGCGGTACGGCGGCGCTGCGGCACCGGGACGGCCACCGCATCGACGTGGCTCTGCTGGCACACCGCCGCAAGCTGAACCGGAATCAGGAGGGCCCGGACAGCGAGTGGTTCCTGGTATCCGCGCTCGACCCGCTGGTGTCCGCCCTCGACGCGCCGGACGGCCCGTCACGGTCTTCACGGTCTTCGGGAGACGACGCCCTGGTGATGTGGGGGTTCGCCCAGTCCACGTGCACGCTGGCCCTCTACGACACCGGACTGCGGCTCCGGCGGGCGAACGCCGACATGGAGCGCGTGATGGGCCTGTCCGAGGACGCCATGCGCGGACTGCGCCTGCCGGAGATCGTGGCCGACCCGCAGGCCGAACTGACCGAAGAATGCATGCGCCGGGCACTGGAGACCGGCGAGGAACAGCAGCTCGAGGTCTCCGTGGGCCTGGCCGGCCATGACCGCGTGACGGTCTGGGCGACGTCCCTCGTGCCCGTGCGGGACGCCGGTGGAGTGCTGCAAGGGGTGCTGCTCTCGGCGCACGACGTCACCGACCAGCATCTGGCCCGGCAGCGGCTGGCCCTCCTCAACGACGCCAGCGTCCGCATCGGCAGCACGCTGGACCTCGCGCGCACCGCGCAGGAGCTCGCCGACGTCGCCGTCCCCGCACTCGCGGACTTCGCCACGGTCGACCTGCTGCCCTCCATCGAAGGCAGCCAGGATCCGCGGAGCGGCCCGGTGTCCGGCACCGTCACGCTCCGCCGCGTCGCCTGCCAGTCCGTCCTGCCGGGATGCCCGGAGGCCGTGATCGAGCCCGGAGCCCTGGCCGCCTACCCGCACGGGTCGCCCGCGGCCGAGTGTCTGGCCGCAGGACGGCCGCTGATCCGCCAGGTGACCGCCGCCGCCGTGGCCCGCTGGGAGAGCGCGGACGGGGACCGGGCCGAGCGGGTGAGACGGTACGGCTTCCACTCGGTGCTGGCCGTCCCGATGCAGGCCCGCGGCATCACCCTCGGGGTGGCCGCGTTCTCCCGGCACCGGCGCCCCGAGCCGTTCGTGGAGGACGATCTGCTGCTGGCCGGGGAGATCACCGCCAGGGCCGCCGTGTGCATCGACAACGCCCGCCGCTACACGACCGAGCGCAGCACGTCCCTCACCCTGCAGAGCAGCCTCCTGCCCCAGCGGCTGCCCCGGCAGGCCGCCGTCGACGTCGCATCCCGCTATCTGCCGGCCAGCGGACAGAGCGGCGTCGGCGGGGACTGGTTCGATGTGATCCCGCTGTCCGGCGCCCGGGTGGCCCTGGTCGTCGGCGACGTCGTCGGCCACGGCATCCAGGCCTCCGCCACCATGGGACGGCTGCGCACCGCCGTACGCACCCTCGCCGACGTCGATCTCCCGCCGGACGAGCTGCTGACCCACCTGGACGACCTGGTCAGCCGCCTGTACGTCGACGACGGCGACGGCGACGGCTCGACGTACAGCACCGCGGACGCCGGCGCGATCGGCGCGACCTGTCTGTACGCCGTCTACGACCCGGTCTCCCGCCGCTGTGCCGTGGCCCGGGCGGGCCATCCCGCGCCCGCGCTGGCGACGCCCGACGGCGGGGTGGAGCTCCTCGACATCCCCGCAGGACCGCCGCTCGGCCTGGGCGGCCTGCCCTTCGAGGCCGTCGAGCTGGAGCTTCCCGAAGGGAGCCTCCTGGCGCTGTACACGGACGGTCTCATCGAGGTCCGCGGCCGCGACGTCGACGAGGGCATCGCCACGCTGCGCGAGGTGCTGGCCCATCCGGCCGCGTCCCTGGAGAGCACGTGCGACGCCGTGCTCCACTCCCTGCTCCCGGGCCGCCCCATCGACGACGTGGCGCTGCTGCTCGCCCGTACCCGCGCCCTGGACACGGACCAGGTGGCCACCTGGGACGTGCCGGCGGACCCTGCCGCGGTCGCCCAGGCCCGTAAGCTCGCCTGCCGGCAGCTGGCCGAATGGGGACTGGACGAGGCGGTGTTCGTCACCGAGCTGGTGGTCAGCGAGCTGGTCACCAACGCCATCCGGTATGCCGCCCCGCCCATCCGGCTGCGGCTGATCCACGACCGCACCCTCATCTGCGAGGTCTCCGACGCCAGCACCACCAGCCCCCATCTGCGCCGCGCACGCACCTACGACGAGGGCGGCCGAGGCCTGCTCCTGGTGGCCCAGCTCACCCAGGCGTGGGGCACCCGCCAGACGCACGGCGGCAAGACGATCTGGGCGGAACAGACGCTGCCGGCGCCCGTCTGACGGGCCTTGCCCTTGATTGGCCTTCCCCTTGATTGGCGTTCCGCTTGGTTCGCGTCCGGCGGTCAGATGCCGCAGCTGGGCGCGGACCAGTACTGGCTCGACCGGTGGTCGACGTGGGTGTGGTCGTTGTGTCCGGGGTAGCCGGGGCCGAGGATGCCGCGGAAGCCGTGGTAGCGGGCGCGCTGCGCGAGGGTGCACAGCGAGTGCGGTCCTGCGGCGAGGTCGGCGGCGTCGCCGTAGAGGTGGCGGCTGTCGGAGGCGCCGCCCACGGCGCTGTTGCAGGCGTAGGAGCGGAAGCCGCTGGTGACGGTGATCGGCTGGTCGCCGAGGGCGTGCCGCAGCGCCTCCAGCTTCCACATGGTGCGCAGAGCGTTGGACTTGGCGGTGGCGGCGCTGACGGCACCGCCGGACCAGTCGCTGTTGCAGTCGTTCAGCTCGCTGTACGAGAAGTGGACGGGCGTGCAGTCGTCGTCCTGGAGGGCGTACAGCTTGTTGAAGGTCTGCGCACCGGCGATGCCGTCGGCGGTCAGCCCGTACGCCTGCTGGAAGCGGGTGACGGCGGCCTTGGTGGCCGGGCCGAAGTCGCCGTCGGTCGCGAGCACCCCGCCGTACCCGGCGTAGCCGCCGAGGCGGATCTGCAGCTGCGTGACGTCGGCACCGGATGTGCCCTCGGAGAGCGTTCTGGACCAGGTGTAGCAGCCGTCCGCGTGCGCGGTGCCGGTGGTCGCCACCGTCCCGCCCACTACACCGATCATGATCATGACAATTGACGCGAGAAGTCTTGCGGTACGCCGGAGCACGGGGCCTCCATACCTGGACGGATGTGGGGAACGACGTGAGACGGGTGCCGAGAGATGTACACCGAGAAGGATGTACGGAGCAGAGAGTGGCGGGGTTGTCGACGCGCGTCAACCCCGCGGGGAGGCGGCCCGGACCGGCGAGGCCGCGGGCCATCACCCGTCATGTGGGCTGCCACCGTCGATGCCGAGCAGAACGGGGCCGACGCGGACCCCCGCACCTGGCGGAGGTCCTTTCCCGGATCCGGCGTGGCCCACAGGTGCCGTTGGCGAGGCTCTGCTGGCGGGGCGCATTCTGGCCGGCGTCAGCGAGCCCGGCACGATCTGGACGGCGGCTAAAGCACGATGATCACGACGCCTCCGTGGACGACGCGGTGATCGAATCGGTGATCGAAGCGATGGTCGAAGCGGTGATCAAATCGGTGGTCGAATCGGTGGTGAGAACGGTGGTCCAAGCAGCGCCACCCGCCCCAGTCACCGCGGTAGCCGCACCAGTAGGTGGTCGCCTGGGTATCCACGGCAGGGGCTGCTGCTGCGGCCGTACCTGCCGAGCCGATCGCGGCGCCACCGCCCATCAGAAGGCTGGCCGCGGACACCGCGACGAGACGCCTCACGCGTTGTCCTCGCATGGTGAATGCACCTATCCCTCCATTCGCCCCGCGCGACTCTGAGCGCACGAGGTGGATGGCCGCAGCCGCAAGGGAGGAGAGGCACGGTCGCGCGGTTACGGGTGTCGCCCCGTGCAACAGCAGCCTGAAGCGTCCCCCTGGTTACGGCCCTACTAGATGTACGTTGGCGGCGCCTTTTGGGATTGGCCGAATCGGCGCTTCCACCTCCTCGTACTGCGCCAGGCTGGCGTCCCCCCCGAAGGCCTCGGCGTCCCTTCGGGCCGGGGCCTGGGCCGACCTCACGGCCGAGCACCGCCATGGTGAGCTTCTCCATCACCGCACTCGGTGATCATGTCCATGGCGGCGGCGAGCGCGTCCTCGCGGGGGCGGAGCGGGGGTGCGGCGGCGGGCTCCCGGGGCGGTCATGCCGCACGCCCCGGCGCACCGCAGCAGCCGATCTCCTGCGAGGCGGGGTTTACCTGACCAC
The DNA here is from genome assembly GCF_001642995.1 of Streptomyces jeddahensis. Taxonomy (GTDB): domain Bacteria; phylum Actinomycetota; class Actinomycetes; order Streptomycetales; family Streptomycetaceae; genus Streptomyces; species Streptomyces jeddahensis. The sequence continues at coordinate 90,494 of NZ_LOHS01000111.1, read as the reverse complement.
GGCCCTCGGCTGCTGCTGAGTGATGCAGTGGATGCCGCCGCCGCCCGCGAAGATCGTACGGGCGTCGACCAGGGTCACCGTCCGCTCGGGGAACAGCCGGCGGAAGATGACGGCCGCGATCTCGTCCCGGGGGTCGTCGAAGCCGCACAGGACGACGCCGCCGTTGCAGAGATAGTGGTTGATGTAGGAGTAGTCGGCCCAGTGGCCGTCGGCCTCCAGGACGGTCGGGGCGGGCACCTCGACGACCTCCAGACGGCGGCCGCGCGCGTCGGTCTGCGCCTTCAGCAGGCCGATGACCTCCTTGGTCACCTCGTGGTCGGGGTGGGCCGGGTCCGGCTGCACATGGGCCACGACCACACCGGGACGGGCGAACGCGGCGACGATGTCCACATGGCCGAGGGTGCCGAAGCCGTTGGGGGTCCCCCCACGCCTTTCGGGCAGTGGGGGAGGATAGTCGCCGGTGAGGCCGCGCGGCAGCCAGATCGCCTTGCGGGTGCCGAGGTGGGCGTGGATCTCTGCCTCCACCTGCTCGCGGGTCCAGTGCGGGTTGCGTTCCGGCCCGAGCTGGACCGTCTCCGTCAGCAGGACCGTGCCCTCGCCGTCGACGTGGATGGCACCGCCTTCGTTGACGAGTTCCGAGGTGTACGTCTTCGCCGAGCCCGCAAGGTCGGAGACGTACACGGCGATCTTCGCGTCGTGCTCCCAGCGCGCCCAGTGCTGGGCACCCCAGCCGTTGAACGTCCAGTCCACGGCGGCGAGTTCACCGGCGTCGTTGGTGAGGAACGTGGGCCCGATGTCGCGCATCCAGGCGTCGTCGAGGTCCCGCTCGACCGTGTCGATGCCGTGCCCGAGCAGAGCGCGCGCCTCGGCCGACTGTCCGGGGCCGCACACCACCGTCACCGGCTCGAAGCGGCGCACCGCGCGGGCGACCGAGGCCCAGGCGATGCGCGCGGCGGCGAGGTCCTCGGGGTCGTCGAAGGTCGGGTTCGGGCCCGGCCACGCCATCCAGGTGCGCTCGTGCGGGGTCCACTCGGCGGGCATGCGGAAGCCGTCGGCGGCAGCAGACATGAGGGATCCTCAGAGGAAGTAGAGGCGGTTGAGGGAGACGGAATCGGCCGGTTCGGAGCGCAGCGGCTCTCCGTCGAGCGTGACCAGCCCCGTACGCTGGTCCACATCGACCGCTCCGGTACGGGAGTTGAGGCGCAGGTCAGCCGGCCCGATGCCGCGCGTGCCCCGTACGGCGACCCTGCGGCGCCGGGTCGGCATCGAGTCGTTGCCCTGGTCGACGGCCGCCTGGGCGACGAAGGCGACCGAGATGTCGGCGGGCGTGGCGCCGTGGGCCCCGAACTGCGGGCCGAGGACAAGGGGTTCGCAGGTGTCGGTCGCGGCATTGGGGTCACCGACCACGCCGTACGCCGGGAAGCCGGCCTTGAGCACCAGCTGCGGCTTGGCGCCGAAGTACTCCGGCCGCCACAGCACGATGTCGGCGAGCTTACCGACCTCGATCGACCCGACCTCGTGGGCGAGGCCGTGCGCGATGGCCGGGTTGATCGTCAGCTTGGCCATGTAGCGCAGGACGCGCTCGTTGTCGTGGTCCTCGGGTGCGCCGAACTCGGCCTTCATCTTCCCGGCCATCGCGAACGTACGGCGGACGGTCTCGCCGGCCCGCCCCATCCCCTGCGCGTCCGACGACGTGATGCCGATCGCGCCCAGGTCGTGCAGCACGTCCTCGGCACCCATGGTCCCGGCGCGGATGCGGTCGCGGGCCATGGCGGCGTCGCCGGGCAGATCGGTCTTGAGGTCGTGGACGGAGACGATCATGCCGTAGTGCTCGGCGACGGCGTCCCGGCCGAAGGGGAGGGTGGGGTTGGTGGAAGAGCCGATGACGTTCGGGACGCCGGCCATCTTCAGCACGTTCGGGACGTGTCCGCCGCCGCAGCCCTCGATGTGGAAGGCGTGGATGGTCCGGCCCTCCAGCACGCGCAGGGTGTCCTCGACCGACAGGCATTCGTTCAACCCGTCGCTGTGCAGGGCCACTTGGACGTCATGTTCCTCGGCGACACGCAAGGCGGTGTCCAGGGCGCGCGTGTGGGCGCCCATGTCCTCGTGCACCTTGAAGCCACTCGCCCCGCCCTCGGCCAGCGCCTCGATCAGGGGCGCCTCGTGCGAGGACGAACCGCGGCCCAGGAACCCGATGTTGACCGGCCAGGCGTCGAAGGCGTTGAACGCGTGCCGCAGCGCCCACGGCGAGTTGACCCCAACGCCCCACACGGGCCCGAACTCCTGCCCGATGATCGTGGTGACGCCGGAGGCGAGCGAGGCTTCCATGATCCGCGGCGACAGCAGGTGGACGTGGGTGTCGATGGCTCCGGCGGTCGCGATGAGCCCCTCGCCGGACACGATCGAGGTGCCGGTGCCGACGACGACGTCGACGCCGTCGAGGGTGTCGGGGTTCCCGGCCCGCCCGATCGAGCAGATCCGGCCCTCCCTGATCCCGATGGAGGCCTTGCGGATCCCCAGCGCCGCGTCGATCACGACGACGTTGCTGATGACGACGTCACAGGTCTCGCGGACGGCGGCCGCCTTGAGGTGCAGTCCGTCCCGGGCGGTCTTGCCGAACCCGGCGAGGAACTCGTCGCCGTAGCGCTGGGAGTCGGACTCGACGCGGATCGTCAGGCCAGAGTCGCCCAGCCGGATCCGGTCGCCCGCGCGCGGGCCGTGGGTGGCGGCGTACTCGTACGGGCTGAGGCGGCGGGCCTCTGCGGGGTGGCCTCCTGGGCGGCTCATCGCTCGACCTCCTGATCAGGTGCTTCTGGTACGCCGAGGTAGCCGCAGGCGGCGGCGCGGCGCAGTGCCTCCTCGCGGGCGCCGGGCGCGTCCAGTGCCCCGTCGACCAGACCGGCGAACCCGATGGCGACCCGGTCGCCCCCGATGGGCACCAGCCCGACCTCGAGGCTCTCCCCCGGCCCGAACCGCACGGACGACCCGGCGGGTACGGCGAGCCGCATCCCGTAAGCCCTTTCCCGTGGGAAGTCGAGCCGCGGGTTGGCCTCGAAGAAGTGGAAGTGGGAGGTGACGGAGACCGGCACGGTGGCGGTGTTGGTGACCGTCAGCCGGTCGGCCGCCTCGGGCTCGGCGTGCTCGGGTCCCGGCAGCAGCGCGCCCGGAGCCCGCTCACCGAGACTCCCGCCGATCGGGTCGCTCACGACCGCGAGCCGCGAACCGTCGTCGAAGACCGCCTCGACATGCACCTCGGTGACGACGTCCGCGACACCCGGCAGCACGTCGTCCGGGCTGAGCACGGATCTGGCGCGCTCGACGGCCTCCGCGAGCCGGGCACCGTCGCGGGCGGCCTCGCAGACGGTGTCCGCGATCAGCGCGGTCGCCTCGGGGACGTTCAGCTTCAGCCCGCGCGCCCGCCGGGCCCGCGCGAGCTCCGCAGCGCCGAACAGCAGCAGTCGGTCGCGCTCGGTGGGAGTCAGCCGCACAGTTCCTCCGGCCACTGGTGGGTGCTGAAAGAGGCGTTCGTATTGCCGTGGTGCATGGCGACGATCTGCTTTCTGTAGAACTACGGGTCGGTCCGGTGACGGAATCACGCCGCTGCGGGAGGCGCGGAGTGGGGCGGGAACGGCGGGCGCCGCCGGGCCGCTCTGGCGGGATCCCATGGCGATGGCGGGTCGCGGCGGATCAGTGCCCGCGACTTGGGCGGGCCGTGCCTCAGTCGCCTCGGTGGACCACATAGCCGCCGGTCACGGTCAGGCGTACCGGTGCGTCTGCCAACTCGTCGGCGGGTGCCTGCACCGGGTCCACGGACAAGGCGGTGAGGTCTGCCCGGTAACCCGGGGCGATGCGGCCTGTGGTGTCGGCCTCCCCCGCGGCGCCGGCCGCATGGGTGGTGCAGCCTTCCAGCGCCTCCAGGCCCGTCAGTCCTGCCCGCCCCGAGGCTGCGCCCCTCGGGCTGCGGGCCGTTGCCAGGACCGCCCGTGCGTCGTAGTGGGCGATCGGCCAGTCCGAGCCAAGGGCGACCGTTGCGCCCGCGTCGCGCAGGTCCCGCAGGCGCCAGGCGTGGGCCGCGCGGGTGGTGCCCAGGCGCCGGGACCATTCGTCCGTGCCGTCGGCCCGGGTGTAGCCGGTGTGCGGCGGCTGCATGGACGCCGCCACCCCCAGCTGCGCGAACCGGGGCAGCAGATCGTCCGGTGCCGTCTCGATGTGCTCGATCCGGTGCGCCCCGCGGCCGCTCGGCCCGAGGCCCGCCACGACGTCCAGGACGTGGCGCACCGCCGCGTCTCCGATAGCGTGCGTGGCCGTCCGTACACCGGCCGCGTGGAGCTTGCGTACGGCGGCGGTGTACGCCTCCGGATCCGGCCAGAACGCCTGCGTGCCCTGGCCGTGGCAATCCGCGTGCTCCAGCCAGGCCGTGCCGCCCTCCACGGTGCCGTCCATGAAGAACTTGACCCCGCCGACCAGCCAGTGCCGCCCGCCCGTGCCTTGCAGCCTGATCAGCTCCTCCAGGGCGGCGGCATCGGCGCCGGGCATGCACCAGGGTGCGAACCGCAGATGCACCGGCAGCACCGTCTCCCGGGCCACCGACTCAACGAGTTCGACATCCCCGCCGTCCATCACGTGCGCCCCGGTCAGCCCGGTCGCCGCCATCGCGGAGAGCAGCTCCAGCAGACGCGACCGGCGTGCGGCGTACGACGGCCGGGGCATGACGTCCGTCACGAGGTCCATTGCGGCGTGCTCGACGAGGTGCCCGGTGGGCCGCCCGGAGGCGTCACACACCACCTGGGAGCGCTGGGTGAAGGCCCGCGGTCCGGTCACCCCGGCTACGGCGAGCGCCGCGTCGCTGGCGAGCGCGGAGTGGCCGTCGTACAGACGCAGGAAGGCTGGTGCTCCGCCGAGTACGTCCTCGACGAGGTCGCGGTTGATCGGCCTGCCCTCGAAGGCATTGTGGTCCAGGCCGTAGCCGATCACCCAGCCATCGATGCGTTCGGCGGTGGCGAGCGCGGTGCGCAGGGCGGCCAGGTCCCTCACTCCGGACAGGTCCGTGCCGGTCGCCATCTCCAGGCCCCACACCGGGTGGCTGTGCGCGTCCACCAGGCCGGGCACGAGGTGCGCACCGTCCAGCCGTACGATTTCTGTGTCCGGGCCGCGCCAGTCGCGTACGTCGGCCTCGTCGCCTACCGCGGCGATCACCCCGTCGCGCACGGCGACGGCGGTGGCCTGCGGGCTGCCGGGATCTAGGGTGCGGACCCGGGCGCCGGTGATGATGAGGTCGGCGGTGGGCATGCGGTGAACTCCCTTGTGCGTACGGTCATTCGGCGGGTTCGGCGGGTTCGGCGGCGAAGTCGGCGTACAGCTGAGGTCGTCTGACGCGCAGCCACCATGCGAGCGCGAGGCCGACGGCGAAGACGGCGGGCGCCACGACGACCAGCAGGGTGTTCACGGTCGGGGATGCTCCGGTGAACAGGTCGATGTGGCTCACAACGAGGACGATCGCCGTGGCCAGCAGGACGGTGGCGGTGATCGGTGCGACCAGGGTGCGCAGGGCGCCCTCCTGGTGGCGGACGCGGCGGAAATAGCAGGGCACGGCGACCGCGGCAAGCAGCTGGAGCAGCAACAGGCCGAGCATTCCTGGGGTGTTGACCCACAGCAGCAGCTGCCCGTACGGGTCCGCGCCGGCCGCCCAGAAGCCGAGGACAACGACTGCGCCGAGGACGGTCTGGGCGATTCCGGCGACGTACGGGGAGCCATGGCGCGAGTGGATCCGGCCCAGCTGCCGGGGCAGCACGCCTTCTTCGGCGAGGGCCAGGGCGTAGCGGTTGATGGCGTTGTGGAAGGCGAGAAGGGAGGCGATGACGCTGGTGACGATCAAGACGTGCATGAGGTCGGCCGCCCAGCCGCCGACGTAGACGGTGATCGCAGTGAAGAACAGGCCGCTCGGGTCCTCTCCGGCCGCCCGCACGACCTCCTCGTTGCCGAAGGCCTGGATCACCACCCACACAATGAACGCGTAGAAGAGCCCGAGGAAGCCGACGGCGAGGTAGGTCGCGCGCGGAACCGTGCGCTCCGGCGCGCGGGCCTCCCGGCGATAGATGACGGTCGACTCGAAGCCGGTGAACGCGGCGAAGGCGAAGGCGAGGACGGCCGCTGTGCCGGGGACGAGGACGTGGGCGGGGGCGAGAGAGGCGGCGGACAGGCCGTGCGCGCCGCCCCTGACCAGCACGCCGCCTGCGAGCAGCACGAGTATCCCGGTCTCGGCGACGAGCAGGACACCCAGCACTTTGGCGCCGAAGTCGATGGAGCGGTAGCCGCCGTAGCCGATGAGCAGCAGGCCGGCGAGGGAGATCGGCAGCCAGGGGACGTCGGCGCCGAACAGGGCCTGCACGGTGTCCTGGGTGGCAGTGGCGAGGAGGCCGTAGACGCCGATCTCCATGCCGGTGTAGCCGACGAGGGCGAGTAGGGCGGCGCCGATGCCGACGGGGCGGCCCAGGCCACGGGTGATGAAGGCGTAGAAGGCGCCGCCGCTCCTGATGTGCCGGCTCATCGTGGTGAAACCGACGGCGAAAACGGCGAGCGTGATGCCGGCCAGGAGGTAGCCGACGGGAGCGCCGATGCCACCGAGCGAGATCGCGAGTGGGGCGACGCCGGCCATGACGGTCAGCGGCGCGGCGGCGGAGACGACGAAGAAGGCGATGTCGGCAGTGCCCAGAGAGCCGGAGCGGAGGGTGGCCGTGGCGGACGGCGCTCCCTCCTGAGGAACCTCAGGGGTGGTCACGGACATGAAGGAAGCCCTTCGAGCGGCGGACGGGAAGGGGTCCCGGCGTGCGGGGGCCGGGGTTCGGGCGTGCAGGATCGCGCCGGCTATCCCGGCGCACTACGGATGACGTGCCCCGGGAACCCCACAAACCTAAAGGCTTTCGGTTTCCGCAATGTAACCTTCCGTTGGGCATTCGGGAAGACCCTCAGGGAGAACGCTGACCATGGGACGGCCGCGCACACCGCTCCTCGACCGTGAGCGCATCACCACCACGGCGCTGCAACTGATCGATGAGCAGGGCGACTTCAGCGTGCCGCAGATTGCCAGGCGGCTCGGCGCGCAGACCGGCTCGGTCTATCACCATGTGGACGGCCGGGACGGCATCGTGGAACTGCTGCGCGAGCGGATCGTGTCCGCGATCGAACCGGCAACCCTGGATCTATCGCCGTGGGACGCCGCGCTCGCGGCCTGGGCGCGCTCGTACCGTGCCGCGTTCGCCGCGCACCCGAAGGCGATCCCGCTGCTGATGACGTCACCCGTACGAGCGCCCCGGGTGCTGGAACAGTACGAGCGGGCAGTGACCCTGCTGCTGGAGGCCGGCTTTGTCCCTGCCGACGTGATGCCGCTGATCATCGCCCTGGAGAACCTGGTCCTGGGGTCGGCCCTCGACCTCGCCGCGCCCGAGACGATGTGGGAACTCACGGAGCAGATTCCCACGCCCCATCTCGCCCAGGCCCTCGCCGCAGTGGGCGAGGGCCGGGCGGACCGGGCGTTCGAGGTGGGACTGGCCGGCTTCATGAACCACGCACGAGCCCTACAGGCGGATGGGACCCAGTAGTGCGCGAATCGAAGATCACACCTCTCGAGGGACGCGATGCGCCGCATGGGAGACGCCTTCATCCCCCGGCAGGAACCCTCGACTGAGACCAGAACTGAGACCGCCGACAGCCGCGGCCGTCGCCGCCGCATTCGCTGAACGAAAAACCCCAGCTCAGAAGGGTCTGAGCTGGGGCTTTGGTGGAGCCGCCTTCGGGATTCGAACCCGAGACCTACGCATTACGAGTGCGTTGCTCTGGCCATCTGAGCTAAGGCGGCTTGCGCGATCACTATGGTGCGATCAGCGGCGCCGCCAAGTCTACACAGTTTCCGGGGGTGCTCCGCACACCCCCGGAATCCACCGGTCCGTCCGCGGCTACGAGCAGCGCTTTCCGTCCTCCGGAGCGATCCCGTCGATCAGATAGCGGTTGATCGCGGAGTCGATGCACGTGCTGCCGCGGCCGTACGCCGTGTGGCCGTCGCCCTCGTACGTCAGGAGCCGGCCGGAGGAGAGCTGGCCGGCCAGGGCCTTGGCCCAGTGGTAGGGGGTGGCCGGGTCACGGGTGGTGCCGACGACGACGATGGGGGCCGCGCCGTTCGCCTCGATGCGGTGCGTCCTTCCCGTGGGCCGCACCGGCCAGTACGCGCAGTTCAGCGACGACCAGGCGAGTGCCTTGCCGAAGACGGGGGACGCCTTCTCGAAAGCCGGGAGCGACTGCTCCACCTGCTCGGGCGAGGTGAAGGCCGGCGGCAGGTCGAGACAGTTCACGGCGGCGTTGGCGAACATCAGGTTCGTGTACGTGCCCTTCTCGCCGCGCTCGTAGTAGCTGTCCGCGAGTGCCAGCAGGCCCGCGCCGTCCTTCTTCTTCATCGCCGCGGTGAGGGCCTCGCGCAGCTGGGACCACGACGCCTCGTCGTACATCGCCGCGATCACACCGAAGGTCCCCAGCGACTCGGTGAGCTTGCGTCCGTCCGAGGAGCCGGCGGCGACGGGTACGGCGTCCAGCTGCTGGAAGAAGGCATCGAGGTTCTTGCCCGCGGCCTCGGCCGTGGTGCCCGGGCCGCCGAGGGGGCAGTCCGTACGCTTCACGCAGTCCTCGGCGAAGGCGCGGAACGCGGTCTCGAATCCGGCGGTCTGCTCCTCGTTCAGCCGGCGGGCGGCCAGCGACGGGTCCATCGCGCCGTCCAGCACCAGGCGGCCGACCCGCTCGGGGTACAGCCCCGCGTACGTGGCGCCCAGGAATGTTCCGTACGAGGCGCCGACATACGTCAGCTTCTCGTCACCCAGCACGGCGCGCAGGACGTCCATGTCGCGGGCCGCCTCGACCGTGGAGACATGCGGCAGGACCGCGCCCGACCGGCTCTCGCAGCCGTTCGCGAACTTCTTGAACGCGGCGGCGAGCGCGTCGGTCTCGCGCTGGTCGTCCGGCGTGATGTCGGTCTGCGTGTACGCGTCCATCTGCCAGCCGTCGAGGCACTCGACGGGCTCGCTGCGCGCCACGCCGCGCGGGTCGACGGCCACCATGTCGTACCGCGCGCGCACCTCGGCCGGATATGCGAGGGCCGCGTACGACTGGAGGTAGCCGACCGCCGAGCCGCCCGGCCCGCCGGGGTTGACCAGCAGGGAGCCGAGGCGTTTGCCGGGGCCCGTGGCCTTCTTGCGGGCGACGGCCAGCTTGATGTCGCCGGAGTCCGGCTTCTCGTAGTCGAGCGGGACCTTCAAAGTGGAGCACTCGAATCCGGGGGCACCGCAGTCACGCCAGCGCAGCTTCTGGCCGTAGTACGCCGAGAGATTCTCCGGCGTGGACCTGGGCAGCGCTGAGAGCGCGGCATCGGTCGTCGAACCGCCCGTCGAGCAGCCGGTGGCGAGCAGCCCGGCGGCGAGGAGGAGGGCGCCAGCCGCCCGGAGCCCGCTTGCCTTGATGTGACGCGTGGTGTTCATCACGCGAGCCTAACCGTACGCAGTGCGATGAACGCGTTGCATAGCGTCACGGACTTGTGCGAGTCGAGCGGCGATCACGTATGGCGTCGGGACAGGGCGGATCACGTACGGCGGGACAGGGCGGGATGTGCAAGTCGCCCCGTCCGTCGCGGGGTCTCGCCCCGTCCGTCGCGGGGTCTCGCCCCGTCCGTCGCAAAGTCTTACCTGCCCTGGTCCGGCGGCCGGTGACGGTCACCCCGCCCGCAGGGCGACCGTCATCGCCTCCACGGCCAGCAGCGGTGCGACATTGCTGTCGAGGGCCTCCCGGCATGCGGCGATCGCCTCGATGCGGCGCAATGTCGACTCGGGCGAGGTGCTGCGGGCTATGCGCTCCAGCGCGTCCTGCACCTCCGTGTTGGCGACGGCGAGACGGGAGCCGAACTGTAGGGCGAGCACATCGCGGTAGAAACCCGTCAGGTCGACCAGGGCCAGGTCCAGGCTGTCGCGCTGGGTGCGGGTCCGGCGGCGCTTCTGCCTGTCCTCGAGCTCCTTCATCACGCCCGCGGTGCCACGCGGCATCCGGCCGCCCTGAGCCGCGCCCAGTGCCGCCTTCAGATCCTCGGTCTCCTTCGCGTCGACCTCCTCGGCGACCTGCTTGGCGTCCTCCGCCGCGGCGTCGATCAGCTCCTGCGCGGCCTTCAGGCACCCGCCTATGTCGCCGACACGGAGCGGCAGCTTCAGCACGGCGGCGCGGCGCTCCCGCGCGCGCTCGTCCGTGGCGAGGCGCCGGGCGCGGCCGATGTGCCCCTGCGTGGCGCGGGCCGCGGCGGCCGCGACATCCGGCTCGATGCCGTCGCGTCGTACGAGCACGTCCGCCACCGCGTCCACCGGCGGCGTACGGAGCGTGAGGTGGCGGCAGCGCGAGCGGATGGTGGGCAGGACGTCTTCGAGGGACGGTGCGCACAGCAGCCAGACCGTGCGGGGCGCGGGCTCCTCCACGGCCTTCAGCAGGACGTTGCCCGCGCCCTCCGTGAGGCGGTCGGCGTCCTCGAGCACGATGGCCTGCCAGCGGCCGCCTGCGGGCGACAGCTGGGACCGGCGTACGAGATCGCGGGTCTCCTTGACGCCGATCGAGAGGAGGTCGGTGCGGACGATCTCGACGTCCGCATGGGTGCCCACCAGCGCCGTGTGGCAGCCGTCGCAGAAGCCGCAGCCGGGGGCGCCGCCGAGCGCGCGGTCGGGGCTGACGCACTGGAGAGCGGCCGCGAAGGCGCGCGCGGCCGTGGAGCGGCCGGAGCCGGGCGGGCCCGTGAACAGCCACGCGTGCGTCATCTTCGACGCCTCCGGCAGCGAGGCGTCCGATGCGGCGGCGGTCACCAGGGCGTCGGCGTCGCGGGCGGCGGCAGCGAGCTGGGCGCTCACCTTCTCCTGGCCGACCAGGTCGTCCCACACGCTCATGGGTCCACCGCCTTTCGTCGCACTTCGGCTTGTCCGGTCCATTGTGGGGCCGCCCACTGACAGTGACGGTCAGGCGGACCGGGAGCCGTACCGCCCCTCAGCGACGCCCCCGGCCGCCCCCGCCCCAGCGCCCGCCGTCGTCCCCGTCGTGGTGGTCCTCGTGCGGCCCCAGCAGTTCGTCCGCCAGGGTCGGGAGGTCGTCCAGAGGGGTCTCCTCGGCCCAGTCGGGCCGGGGGCGGCCCGGGCGGCCCTCGGCGTCGACGCGGGGCAGCTCGTGCGTCCTCTCGTTCGAACCGTCCGGCTGCGGGCCGGCCGGGCGTTCGTCGCGGAAGAAGCCCGGCGGCACCCGGTCGGCGGGATCATCGCCCGGCCGGGCATCGCGTACGGGAGGCAGAACGGCCGTTTCGTCCGCCGCGCCCGCGGGCTCGGCGGGAGCCGCGGGCGGCTGCGGCAGCACCGTCGTCTCCTCCGCGTCCGGGCCGGCGGCCGCGCCACCGTGCTGCACGGGCGGCAGCACGGCCGTCTCGTCGGCCGCGCCCGGCTCCTGCACCGGCGGCAGCACCGCCGTCTCGTCCGCCGCACCGGGCTCCTGCACCGGCGGCAGCACCGTGGTCTCGTCCGCCGGTCCGCCCGAGGCGTCGGCCGGCGTGACGATCGGCGTGGGCACCGTCCGCTCGTTGTCCGGCGACACGCCGGACCGTCCCGGGGCCGTACCGGCCGTCTGCGCCGCGGACGCCGCTGCCGAGGCCGCAGCGGCCTCCGCCGCGAGCCTCCGGGCCTCCTCCGCCCGCAGCAGCGCCTCCTCCGCCTTGCGCTGCTTCTCCCGACGCCGTTCCTCGGCCTCGGCGCGCAGCCGGGCCTCTTCCTCCTTCTGCCGGCGCAGCCGCTCCTGCTCGGCGGCCCGTGCCTGCTCCTCGGCCTCCCGCCGGGCGCGCTCCTCCTCCGCGAGGCGGCGGGCCTCCTCGGCGCGTTGCCGGGCCTCCTCCGCCTGGCGTTCGGCCTCGCGGCGCTGGGCCTCCTCGATCTCGCGCCGCTTGCGCTCCTCTTCCTCGGCACGGAGCTTCGCCAGCTGCTCCTGGCGCTCGCGCTCCAGGCGCTCCTCCTCCGCCTTGCGCGCGGCCTCCTCCTCGGCCTTCCGTCGCGCCTCCTCCTCGGCGGCCTTGCGCGCCTCCTCCTGAGCCTTCACCTCGGCGGCGGAGAGCGGCAGCATCACGTCGAGCCGGTGTCGGATCACGGTCGTCACCGCCTCCGGCTCCTGAGCTGCGTCGACGACCAGGTAACGGCCCGGGTCGGCGGCCGCGAGCGTCAGGAAACCGGCCCGCACGCGCGCGTGGAACTCCGCGGGCTCCGACTCGAGCCGGTCCGGCGCCTCCGTGAACCGCTCCCGCGCCGCCTCCGGCGAGACGTCCAGGAGGACGGTCAGATGCGGGACGAGCCCGTCCGTCGCCCACCGCGAGATCCGGGCGATCTCGGTCGGCGACAGATCCCGGCCCGCGCCCTGGTACGCCACCGACGAGTCGATGTAGCGGTCGGAGATGACGACGGCGCCGCGCTCCAGAGCGGGCCTCACGACCGTGTCGACGTGTTCCGCGCGGTCGGCCGCGTACAGCAGGGCCTCCGCCCGGTGCGACAGACCCGCGGACGACACGTCGAGGAGGATCGACCGCAGCCGCTTGCCGACCGGCGTCGCGCCGGGCTCGCGCGTGACCACGACCTCGTGGCCCTTCGCGCGGATCCACTCCGCCAGCACCTCGGCCTGCGTGGACTTCCCCGCGCCGTCACCGCCCTCCAGAGCGATGAAGAAACCGGAGGCGGCGGGCGCCTGGGCGGGATCCCCGCCACGGAACGCATCCCGCAGGTCGCGCCGCAGCGGCACCCCGGACCGGTCGTCGGTCTTCGCCAGCACCAGCGCGGCCACCGGCAGCAGCAGCGCCCCGACGAGCATCAGCGTGAACGCCGCGCCGCCGTGCGCGAACACGAACTTGCCGCTGGCCAGCCGGTACGGCCCGATCGCGCCCGCCAGCACCGGCGCGGCCACGGCGCCGAGCGCGACGGACACCCGTACGACCGCGTGCAGATGCTCGGTCGTACGCGCCCGCCGGTACTCCTCGGTCTCCTGGTCGAGCAGCGTGTGCCCGGTGTTCGCGGCGACACCGGCGGCGGCGCCGGCGAGCGCCGCGATCAGCAGCACGCTCGTCACATCCGGTACGAGACCCGCGGCGAGCAGCGCCAGGCCGGTGAGCGCCACGGCGAGCGCCAGCAGCCGGCGGCGCGACAACGACGGCAGGACGGACGGCGCCGTCCGGATGCCCACGACGGTGCCGCCGGTCAGCGCGAGCACCAGCAGCCCGTACAGCACCGGCCCGCCGCCCAGGTCCTTGGCGTGCAGAACCGCCACGGCGACCGCGGCCGCGAGGGCCGTGGCGACCGCGGCACAGGCCAGCACCAGCAGCGGAATCGCGTTCGTACGCCCCTTTTCCACGCCGGAGCCCGTCTTGGGGCGGCGCAGACCCTCGAGCGGGGAACGCGCGCGTGGCGTCTGCGCGTCCGGCAGTTCCAGGAAGTACAGGACGGACAGCGACGCGGCGAACAGGCCCGCTGCCACATACGAGGCGAGGGCGGCCTGATGCTGCCCGAACCAGGCGACGCCCGCACCCAGCAGATTGCCGATGAGCGTCACCACGACCAGCCCGACCGCGGCGATCGGCAGCGCCACGAAACCGGTACGCAGCGACAGCCGCCGCAGCGCGTCCATGTGGTCCGGCAGCGGCCGCACCGCGGCGCCCTCGAGCGGCGGCGGGGGCAGCAGCGCGGGCGCCGCGCTCTCCCGGCACACCGTCCAGAAGCGTTCGGCGACGCCCGTCACGAAGGCCGTGACGAGCAGGAGCGCGAGGGCATTGTCCGGGGTCCAGTCGATCCACAGCGGGGCGACGATCAGCAGCGCGGCGCGCACGCCGTCCGAGCCGACCATGGTCCAGCGGCGGTCCAGGGGGCCGCCCGGGGACGTGAGAGAGGTGAGCGGACCGAGCAGGACCGCGCCGAACAGCAGCGTCGCGAGGATCCGCGCCGCGAAGACGGTGGCGACGGCGGTCGCCACCCCGCGGTAGCCGCCACCGAAGGACCCCTCGGAGATCGCCGCCTGGAGGGTCAGCAGGACGAGGACGAGAAGCGCGAGTGCGTCTCCCACCCCGCCCACGAGCTGTGCGCTCCACAACCGCTTCAGCTGGGGCCCGCGCAACAGGGCGCGGACGGCGCGCTCTCGGGAATCTGCGACCAGGGCGTCGTCAGGGGCCGGATTCTGGGCCGGTGGCTGCTCGGCTCGCGTCATCCTGCAAGGGTATCCGGAGGCGGGTACTCCCCGGAGGGCACCCGAACAGTTGGGCGCCCCGGCGCCGGGTGGCGCCGGGGCGTCGCAGGTCAGCCCGGAGGTCCGGGGACCGCTCTGCTCAGTCCTCCGAGGCCGCTCAGTCGTCCGTCACCGCCGAAGAAGCCGCCGTCTTCCTGACGGTGGTCTTCTTCGCCGTGGTCTTCTTCGCAGCCGTCGTCTTGGCCGCCGTCGTCGTCTTCTTCGCAGCGGTCTTCTTGGCGGCCGTCGTCTTCTTGGCGGCCGTCTTCTTCGCCGGGGCCTTCTTCGCCGCCGTCTTCTTGGCGGTCTTCTTGGCCGGGGCCTTCGCCCGCTTCTCGGCGAGCAGCTCGAAGCCGCGCTCGGGCGTGATCGTCTCGACGCTGTCGCCGGAGCGCAGCGTCGCGTTGGTCTCGCCGTCCGTGACGTAGGGGCCGAAGCGGCCGTCCTTGACCACCACCGGCTTGCCGCTGACCGGGTCCTCACCCAGCTCCTTGAGCGGCGGCTTGGCCGCGGCCCGCCCGCGCTGCTTGGGCTGGGCGTAGATCGCCAGCGCTTCGTCCAGCGTGATGGTGAAGAGCTGCTCCTCGTTCTCCAGGGAGCGCGAGTCCGTGCCCTTCTTCAGATACGGGCCGTAGCGCCCGTTCTGCGCGGTGATCTCGACGCCTTCGGCGTCCGTCCCGACGACGCGCGGCAGCGACATCAGCCTGAGCGCGTCCTCGAGCGTCACCGTGTCCAGGGACATCGATTTGAAGAGCGAGGCGGTACGCGGCTTGACCGCGTTCTTGCCCGTCTTCGGGGTGCCCTCGGGCAGCACCTCGGTGACGTACGGGCCGTAGCGCCCGTCCTTCGCCACGATCTGGTGGCCCGTCTCCGGGTCCGTGCCCAGCTCGTAGTCGCCGCTCGGCTTGGCCAGCAGTTCCTCGGCGTACTCGACTGACAGCTCGTCCGGAGCCAGATCGTCCGGAATGTCCGCGCGCTGGTGGCCGTCGGTGTCGCGGTCACCGCGCTCGATGTACGGGCCGTAGCGCCCGACGCGCAGCACGATGTCGTTGCCGACGGGGAACGTCGACACCTCGCGGGCGTCGATCGCGCCCAGGTCGGTGACGAGCTCCTTGAGGCCGCCGAGGTGGTCGCCGTCGCCGTTTCCGGCGTCGGCCGCGCCGCCGTGGCCCCCCGCGGCGAAGCCGCTATCGGGCACTGTCTCGCCGAAGTAGAAGCGCTTCAGCCACGGCACGGCCTGCGCCTCACCGCGGGCGATGCGGTCGAGGTCGTCCTCCATCTTCGCGGTGAAGTCGTAGTCGACGAGCCGGCCGAAGTGCTTCTCCAGCAGGTTGACCACGGCGAAGGACAGGAAGGACGGGACGAGCGCTGTGCCCTTCTTGAAGACGTAGCCGCGGTCGAGGATCGTGCCGATGATCGACGCGTACGTCGACGGGCGGCCGATCTCGCGCTCTTCCAGCTCCTTGACCAGGCTCGCCTCGGTGTAGCGGGCCGGCGGCTTGGTCGCGTGGCCGTCGACCGTGATCTCCTCGGCGGACAGCGCGTCGCCCTCGGTGACCTGCGGCAACCGGCGCTCGCGGTCGTCGAGCTCGGCGTTCGGGTCGTCGGCGCCCTCGACGTACGCCTTGAGGAAGCCGTGGAAGGTGATCGTCTTGCCGGACGCGGTGAACTCGGCGTCCCGGCCGTCGCTCGCCACACCGCCGATCCTCACCGTCACGCTGTTTCCGACGGCGTCCTTCATCTGGGACGCGACAGTCCGCTTCCAGATCAGCTCGTACAGCTTGAACTGGTCGCCGGTCAGCCCCGTCTCGGCGGGAGTGCGGAAACGATCGCCCGAGGGGCGGATCGCCTCGTGCGCCTCCTGTGCGTTCTTGACCTTCCCGGCGTACGTACGCGGCTTGTCCGGCAGGTATTCGGCGCCGTACAGGTGCGTGACCTGTGCACGGGCGGCAGCGATCGCCGTGTCCGACAGCGTCGTGGAGTCCGTACGCATGTACGTGATGTAGCCGTTCTCGTACAGCTTCTGCGCGATCTGCATCGTGGCCTTCGCGCCGAAGCCCAGCTTGCGGCTGGCCTCCTGCTGGAGGGTCGTGGTGCGGAACGGCGCGTACGGCGAGCGGCGGTACGGCTTGGACTCGACCGAGCGCACCGAGAACTGCGTGTTCTCCAGTGCTGCGGCGAGCGCGCGGGCGTTCGCCTCATCGAGGTGGAGGGTGTCGCTCTTCAGCTGCCCGAGCGAGTCGAAGTCGCGGCCCTGCGCGACGCGCTTGCCGTCGACCGTGTTCAGGCGCGCGACCAGCGACGACGGGTCCGACGAGTCGCCGGGGCGGCCGGTCGCGAAAGTGCCGGTCAGGTCCCAGTACTCGGCGGAGCGGAAGGCGATGCGCTCGCGCTCCCGCTCGACGACGAGCCGGGTCGCGACGGACTGGACGCGGCCCGCCGACAGCCGCGGCATGACCTTCTTCCAGAGCACCGGCGAGACCTCGTAGCCGTAGAGCCGGTCGAGGATGCGGCGGGTCTCCTGGGCGTCGACCATGCGCTTGTTCAGGGCGCGGGGGTTCTCGACGGCCTCGCGGATCGCGTCCTTGGTGATCTCGTGGAAGACCATCCGGTGGACCGGGACCTTGGGCTTGAGCACCTCGAGCAGGTGCCAGGCGATCGCCTCGCCCTCGCGGTCCTCATCGGTGGCGAGGAAGAGCTCGTCGGAGTCGCGCAGCAGGTCCTTGAGCTTCTTGACCTGGGCCTTCTTGTCGGCGTTGACGACATAGATCGGCTGGAAGTCGTGTTCGACGTCCACGCCGAGGCGGCGCACCTCGCCGGTGTACTTCTCGGGCACCTCCGCGGCGCCGTTGGGAAGGTCGCGGATGTGCCCGACGCTCGCCTCGACGGTGTAGCCGGGGCCGAGATAGCCCTTGATCGTCTTCGCCTTGGCAGGCGACTCGACGATGACGAGTCGGCGGCCGCCCTGTGCGGTCTCGCTGGTCGGGGACAACTTCGCTCTTCTCTCCGGTCGGCACTCGGTTCTGTGCGGTACGTGGGGTGACGCTGCGGAGTGTGACGGTACATCCCGCCCCCGTGTCAAACGGGAAAAGCCCACAACGGCCACTCGAACGGTAACCCGAGTACCGGTATTCCTGCCGCACGGAGTGGCGACCTGCTCTTTTCCGGGTGGACCCGCGCGGCGAGCGGCGCCGGGCCCGGCTACACGGCCGCCGCCGACGTCACAGGCGCCCGAAGCACCACAGACCGAGCAGCAGGGCGCCCGCTCCGGCGAGGGTCGCGAGGGTCGCCGATGCGACGGGGTTCACACCGTGTGCCACGGGGGCCCCGTGCCGGACCCTTGCCCCGGTCCAGAGCAGCAGCCCGGCTCCGAACAGCACGAACACCGTCCCCGCGAAGATCGCCGGTGCGCTCTCCATGTGCCCCCTGCCCTCCACCACTGGGTTGGGTCCGGTGAGGCTCATGGGGCCCTTGTGCTCCCTGAGTGCCTCGGCTCCCGACCCCTGCGGGCCTTGGCTCCCGGAGTCCCACCCCTGGCTGCCTCGGCTGCCTGCGTCAGCCCGTGGCTTCCTGGCCGCTACCAGACCGACCGGTCCGGAGCGGGAGGCTGGCACAGCCGGACAGCCATGGCGCGAACCCGAGGTGAACAGCAGACGGCATCGCAGCGCGCACTCGGAGGAGCGGCCTCCCTCCGACCCACGCATGCCGGGCCCAGCCGGTGACCCACGCATGCCGGGCCCGGCCGGTTCAGGCCGAGCCCGGCGCCGGTATCTCTCCACTCGACTTCTTGCCGTCGGCCCGGCCCACCGTGCACACGACCTTGGTGACCCCCGCGTCCCAGTCGTCCTTGCCCGGAACCCAGCCGTACACGGTGAGCTCGGCGCCGGACGCCCAGGCCGATTCGTACTTGTTCTCGCAGAGCTTGTTGGCGTTGTCGAGTGCCTTCTTGTGCTCCATGTTCTCCGGGGCCGGGACCATCCCGACGACCTGGTCGGTGTGCGGTTGCGCGCAGTCGGTGAGCGGCGCCCGGTAGGTGTCCTTCTCCTCGACGTAGGTCCAGCAGTCGCCGATGCTCATCTGGCTGACCCACAGGTCCGTGCCCGTGTCACGGAAGTTCCCCACTTCACCGCCGATCGGGACATGGCGTCCCAGTACGAGGCATGCCGTGCCGCCACCGGCCGCCAGGAACCCGTCCTTCGCCGGCTTGAGGGCGTAGGAGCCCGCGTCGGGCATGGCCGTCGCTATCTCCTCGGTCTGCTGCTCGCAACGCCTCGCGCCCTCGCTGAGGGCCTGGTCGTAGTCCTTGGCGACGTCGACGGCCACGACCTGGCCGTCCGGAATGTCCTCGGAGCAGTCCACGACCCCGAGGTTGGGCACGGACTTGAACGCCTCTCCGGACCAGACGGCGTTCACACAGTCGCCGACCCGCAACCGCTTGGTCAGGCCCGCCTCTTCGCCGTACGGATACGTGGGGCCGGTCGGCGGCAGGGAAGCGCTTGGCGATACCGATTGCTTGGCGCTCGTGTCCTTCTTTCCTCCGTCGCCGCCTCCGCCGTCGGCGAGCGAGAGGGCCGCCCAGGTGCCGGTGCCGATGGCGAGCACGACGGCGATCACGATCGCGACGACGGACGCGGCGGGCAGCCGGCGACGCGGGCCACCTGGTCCACCCGGCCCCGGGCTGCCCGACCCCGGACCCCCCGGACCACCGGTCTGCCCGGGCCCGCCGAACGGGGACCCCGACACCCCCGAATAGGGAGAACCGGAACCGGAATAGGGCGCCCCCGGGGCACCGGACCCCACCGCGTACGGATTCCACCCCTCGTACCCGGAGGCACCGCCCTGGACGGGCGCCGGTGAGCCGAACGGCGCGCCCATGGGCGCTCCCACCTGCGGGCCGCCCGGTGTGCTCGGTCCGGACGCCGGGGTCTGCGGTGTGTGCGGTGTTTGCGGGGCCGGGGCGGACTGTGGCGTCTGCGGAGTTCCGGCGCTCGCCCCTCCGGGCGTAACCGGAGTCCCCGGCCCGGATCCGTACCCCGACGCGTGCCCTGCCGCTTGTCCCGCTTGTCCCGCTTGTCCCGCCGCGTGCCCGGATCCGTCCGACGTCGGTCCGGATGCCCATCCCGCCGGTCCCGCCGCCGGCACAGGGTTGATCACCGGCGGAGGCCCGAAGAAACCACCCGCCGGGCCCTGGAGGACCCGCTCCAGACCGCGGGCCGCCGCCTCGGGAGCCAGCCGCCGCACCGGGTCCTTGATCAGCAAACCGTGCAGCACAGGAGCGAGTTGGCCCGCGCGCTGCGGTGCATGAGGGTCCTCGGTGAGCAGGGCCGTCAGCGTCGAGTACTCGTCGTTGCGGTCGAAGGGGCCCCGGCCCTCCACTGCCTGGTACAGCGTGGCCCCCAGCGAGAACAGGTCCGCCGCGGGCGTCGGCGGCTCGCCACGGGCCCGCTCGGGGGCCAGAAAGCCGGGAGTACCGAGGATCCCCGCGGTCGCGGTCAGCCGGGGCTCCCTCGACTCCGGCTGCAGCGCGATGCCGTAGTCCGTGAGCAGCACGCGCGCGTGAGGATCGCCCGAAGCGTCCGGCGCCAGAAGGATGTTGGCCGGTTTCACATCCCGGTGCAGGATGCCGATGCGATGGCCCGCGGTGAGCGCGTCGAGCACCGCGAGCCCGATCCGGGCCGTCTGCTCGGGCGTCCGCGGCCCCGACCGGCGGACCAGCGCGCCGAGGTCGACCGCGTCCGGCACGTACTCCATGACGATCCACGGCAGCCCCTCGTGCAGCAGCACGTCATGCACCGTCGCCACATGCGGATGGCCCCGCAACCGCGCCGCGTGCCGCGCCTCGCTGCGCGCCCGCGCGATGCGGTGGGCGGGCTCCGACGCGTCCATCGGCACATCCGGCATGGCGATCTCCTTCATGGAGACCTCGCAGGCCAACTCCTCGTCGTACGCGAGCCAGACGCGGCCCATGCCGCCCGCGCCCAGGGTCCTCAGCAGCCGGTACCGGCCGTTGATGACCCTGCCTTCACCGTGATCCGGCGTCTCCCCCGCCATGGCGCCTCCCCCGAGACAGCGCGCCTCCCCCGAGGACGCGTGGAGCTGGTCTCACGAAGGTAGCTTCGCAGACACCACTGACAGGAGACCTTTTGCGGATCAATCCCGTCATACCCGACCCCTCAGCCCCATGAGCGCGGTCCAGCCCCAGCGGCAACGGCAACGGCAGTCAACCGTGCCGTACGGCATGGTCAACCGCGCCGTACGGCAGGAATCAACCCGCTGCGGCAGGAGACGCAGCGGAACCCCTACGGAACCGCCGGCTCCAGGAACCCCTGCTCGATCAGCAGCCGGATCTGAGCGGGCGTCCGGTCGCGCAGCAACACCGGGTCCTCGCCGACCAGTTGCGCGATCGCGTCGAGGATCCGTCCCGCGCTCAGCGTGCCGTCGCACACACCCGCGAATCCGGCACCGACCGTGTCCACCTTGGTCGCCCGGCGCATCCCGCGGTGCTGACGCAGCACCACATGCTCGGGGTCCTCGGCTCCGGGCAGCCCGACCTGCTCCTGCACCACCTCGGCGGCGAGCGCGAAGTGCGAGGTCAGCAGCGACGCGTCGTCGTGCGTCCGCAGATAGTCCTGACGCTCGAAGTGCCGCCGCACGGTATCGCCGAGCGGCTGTTCGACCGGATGCGGCCACTCCTCCACCGTGATGGAGGGTTCCGCCGAGTCCGTCCTGCGCAGCGTGATCCATCCGAAGCCGACACACCTGGTCTTGCGGGCCTCGAACTCGTCCAGCCACGCGTCGTACCGCGCGACGTACTCGGCCGGGTCCGTCCGGTGGTCGCCCGCGTCGCGCAGCCACAGCTCGGCGTACTGCGTGATGTCCTGCACCTCGCGCTGCACGATCCAGGCGTCACAGCCGCGCGGCACCCAGGAGCGCAGGCGGTCGGTCCACTCCTCGCCCTCCACCTGCTGCCAGTTGGCGAGGAACTGCGCGTACCCGCCCGGGTTCAGCCGCTCTCCCGCCTGCTGGACGAGCGTCCGGCACAGATCGTCCCCGCCCATCCCCCCGTCCCGATAGGTGAGCCGGGGGCCGGGCGAGATCACGAACGGCGGGTTGGACACGATCAGGTCGTACGTCTCGCCGGCCACCGGCTCGAAGAGCGAACCCTGGCGCAGATCCGCCTCCGGGGCCCCGGACAGCGCGAGCGTGAGCCGGGTGATGTGCAGCGCCCGGGGGTTGAGGTCGGTCGCCGTCACCCGGGTCGCGTGCTGGGCGGCATGCAGCGCCTGGATGCCGGAGCCGGTGCCGAGGTCCAGGGCCGACGCCACGGGCGTACGCACGGTGATCCCGGCCAGCGTCGTGGACGCCCCGCCGACCCCCAGGACGACCCCCTCCGCGCGGCTGCCGATGCCCCCGGCACCGCCGACCGCGCACCCGAGGTCGGAGACGATGAACCAGTCCTCCCCGTCCGGTCCGCCGTACGGCCGCACGTCCACCGTCGCCGCGACCTCGCCGCCGCCCGCCTGAACCAGCCAGCCGCTGTCGAGGCACTCCTCGACCGGCAGAACGTCCGCCATGCGCGCGTGCGCCACGGGCTGCTGCAGCAGGAAGAGCCGTACGAGCGCTTCCAGCGGTGTGTCACCGCGGGTGGCGCGCAGCGCGGGGACGGTCTCACTGCGCGCCAGCGCCGCGTACGCGGGGGCGCCGAGCAGCTCGAGCAGCCCGTCGGCGGTGAAGTCGGCGGCCAGGAGGGCGTCGCGCAGCCGGGCGGCGACGTCGGCCCGCGCGGGCGAGGGCAGGGAGGACAGGGAGGACTGACTGACGGTACTCACGCGACCCATTGTGTCGTCCGGGAGCCGGATCGGCGCGGCCCCAGGTCCAGGGCGCGCCTCCGAGGCCCCCGAAGGGGCGGCGCCGCGTCACCCCTGCGTAGCCGCCGGCGAGGAAGACGCACTCTTGCAGCTCGCCTGCCGCTGCATGGCCTTGCCGACCTCGCCCTCCTCGAGCTTCTGCAGCGCGTCGTTGCCGCTCTTGCTGAGCTTGTCCAGCTCGCTGGCGATGTCCTTGAGGCCGTCGGCGAACTTCGCCTGGTCCTCGGTGTTGAGGTCGTCGACCTTCTTCTTCAGGTCGGCGTACGCCGCGGAGATGCTCTTGAGCTCCTTGACGGCCGCCTGCTGCTTCTTCGCACCGTCGTCGACCGGCGGCGCACCGGCCTTGTCCACGGCGGCGCCGATCGCCTGGTACGCGTCGGACATGTCCTGGAAGGCCCCCGAGTCGGTCTTCTGGACGTCCTCCGGGGTGCTGTTGTCCGAGGTCTGCTTCTGGATCGCGGCGTTGGCGTCCTCGATCGCCTTCGCCTGCGGCTTCACCGCGTCGCAGACCGACTTGGCCCAGGCGTCCAGCTCCTCGTTGCTGTCGCCACTGCATCCCGACAGCGCCAGTACCAGTACCGCACCGCCGGACAGTGCGGCCGCGAGCTTCTTGTTCACCGGATTGGTCCCTTCCATGGCTCTCGGCCCCGGAACATACACGCCAAGTGGGCGACTATCTCATGCCGGACGTCCGATATGAACGCTATTGAAGCCATTTGCACCAAGAGAGAGAAGGGTCACGAGCGGGCAGAAACGGGCGTGCGGCGCGCAGTGACGCGCCGCACGCCCGCTCGTCGAGCCCCGCCCGACCAGGATTCTGACCCGCTGTCAGGAAACCACCGCCGGATCGGCCGGCTTGGACGTCTTCTCGGCGTTGCCTTCGTCACCCACAGCGATGCCGCGCCGCTTGGAGACGAAGACCGCACCGATGATGACGGCAATGGCCACCACCGCGATGAGGATCCGGATTCCGAGACTCGCGTCGTCCCCATAGTTGAATTTGACTACTGCGGGCGCGATGAGCAGCGCCACCAGGTTCATCACCTTCAGGAGCGGGTTGATCGCGGGCCCGGCGGTGTCCTTGAAGGGGTCGCCGACCGTGTCGCCGATCACCGTCGCGGCATGGGCCTCGCTGCCCTTGCCGCCGTGGTGGCCGTCCTCGACGAGCTTCTTCGCGTTGTCCCAGGCACCCCCGGAGTTGGCGAGGAAGACGGCCATCAGCGTGCCCGTGCCGATCGCGCCCGCGAGATAGGCACCGAGGGCCCCGACGCCGAGCGTGAACCCGATCGCGATCGGTGCCATCACGGCGAGCAGGCCCGGCGTCGCGAGCTCGCGAAGCGCGTCCTTGGTGCAGATGTCGACCACACGCCCGTACTCCGGCTTCTCGGTGTAGTCCATGATCCCGGGGTGCTCGCGGAACTGCCGCCGCACCTCGTAGACCACCGCGCCCGCCGAACGCGACACCGCGTTGATGGCGAGACCGGAGAAGAGGAAGACGACGGCCGCACCGGCGATCAGACCGACCAGGTTGTTGGGCTGCGAGATGTCCATCAGCAGGTTCATCGGCGCGTCCCTGCCTGTGACGCTCTCGCCGACCTCCTGTGCGGCGGTGACGATCGCGTCCCGGTACGAGCCGAAGAGCGCCGACGCCGCGAGGACGGCCGTGGCGATGGCGATGCCCTTGGTGATGGCCTTCGTGGTGTTGCCCACGGCGTCGAGGTCGGTGAGCACCTGGGCGCCCGAGCCCGTGACGTCGCCGGACATCTCGGCGATGCCTTGCGCGTTGTCGGAGACCGGACCGAAGGTGTCCATGGCGACGATCACGCCGACCGTGGTCAGCAGACCGGTTCCGGCCAGCGCCACCGCGAACAGCGCCAGCATGATCGACGTACCGCCGAGCAGGAACGCCCCGTACACACCCAGGCCGATCAGCAGTGCGGTGTAGACGGCCGATTCGAGACCGACGGAGATGCCGGCGAGGACGACGGTGGCCGGACCGGTGAGCGAGGTCTTGCCGATGTCCCGCACGGGCCGCCGGCTCGTCTCGGTGAAGTAGCCCGTGAGCTGCTGGATCAGCGCGGCCAGGACGATGCCGATCGCCACGGCGACCAGCGCGAGGATCCGCGGGTCACCGCTCTTGGCCTGGATCGCCGCGTCGGTGACGCCCTTGAGGTCGGCGTACGAGGACGGCAGGTAGACGAAGACCGCGGTGGCCACCAGCGCGAGCGAGATCACCGCCGAGATGAAGAAACCGCGGTTGATCGCGGTCATGCCGCTGCGGTCCGCGCGGCGGGGCGCCACGGCGAAGATGCCGATCATCGCCGTCACGACGCCGATCGCGGGAACGATCAGCGGGAAGGCGAGCCCGGAGTCGCCGAAGGCCGCCTTGCCGAGGATCAGCGCGGCGACCAGCGTCACGGCGTACGACTCGAAGAGGTCCGCGGCCATACCAGCGCAGTCGCCGACGTTGTCGCCCACATTGTCGGCGATGGTCGCGGCATTACGCGGGTCGTCCTCCGGAATGCCCTGCTCGACCTTGCCGACCAGGTCGGCGCCGACGTCGGCGGCCTTGGTGAAGATGCCGCCGCCGACACGCATGAACATCGCGATCAGGGCGGCGCCGAGACCGAAGCCCTCCAGCACCTTCGGCGCATCGGCCGCGTACACCAGCACCACACAGGAGGCGCCCAGCAGACCGAGCCCCACCGTGAACATGCCGACGACGCCGCCGGTACGGAAAGCGATCTTCATGGCCTTGTGCGAGACGGCCGTCAGATCCTTTTTCGGTTCTCCTTCAGCGGGAGTCGCTTCACGGGCGGCGGCCGCCACCCGCACATTGGCCCGTACGGCGAGCCGCATGCCGATATAGCCGGTGGCCGCCGAGAATGCCGCGCCGATCAGGAAGAACACCGAGCGTCCGGCGCGCTGATTCCAGTCGTCTGCCGGCAGCAGCATGAGCAGGAAGAACACCACGACGGCGAATACCGCGAGAGTGCGCAGCTGCCGGGCCAGATAGGCATTCGCGCCTTCCTGGACCGCCGCCGCGATCTTCTTCATGGTGTCGGTGCCCTCGCCTGCCGCGAGCACTTGGCGCACCAGCACTCCGGCGACCACCAGAGCCGCGAGCGCGACGGCCGCGATGACCGTCACGATGAGCCGGTTGTCGTCGGTCAGTACCGCGGCTGCGAAGGTTGAGGGGTGGTCCAGCTGATGAGGGGTAGAAAGCCCCGCCATTCGTCCTCCTTGACGCTTGGGCTGAGCTCAAGATGTGGACGGATTGTAGGTACCAGGCCCTGATCAAAACAGAGCGCGACAAACGGAATCGACCTTGATGTGCTCTTCAGTAAATGATCCCTCAATGCGAACGACAGCCAAACGGAGTAATGGCCTGAAAGCGTTGACGCCGAGCGAATGATCTAAGGAATGATCCAGGGAAATGAAAAAGGCCCTGTTCAACAGGGCCTGAAAAGAAAAACGATCAGAACGCGCGCCCCTCACCCGGGGACGGCGACGGGTTTCATTCGATCACCACTGACGATCACGGCAGTACCGTCGCGGAGGCGGTCGGCCAGCTCATCCGGATCACACCGCCGTGCTCGTCGGCGCTCACCTCGACGTCGTCCACGAGCCCGCTGATGACGGCGAGACCCATCTCGTCCTCCTCCGGCTCGGGCTCCTCGACTGCCGCACCGTCCTCGCCCGGCACCCCATGGGAGGCCGCATGCGGCACCTCGTCGCCGACCTCGATGGAGAACTGCTTCTCCTCCTCGGTCAGCAGCACCCGCACCGGCGCGGTGACGCCGCCGCTCTGGTGCAGCCCGACGGCACGGGTACAGGCCTCGCCGACGGCGAGCCTGACCTCGTCGAGAACGGCCTCGTCCACCCCAGCCCTGCGCGCCACTGCTGCCGCCACGAGTCGGGCGGTCCTGACATGCTCGGGCAGCGCGCTGAAGCGGAGTTCAACGGTGGCCATGCATCCCCCTCGGACGTATGGGCGTGCTCTCGGAAGACCGGGCCGACGACGGCCCGGTCCCCCTGCTTGTGCCACCCCGGGCCGTGGCCCGGGTTACCGGCTCAGTCGGTGGCCGCGACCGCTTCCTCGACCGAGGTGTGGATCGGGAACACCTTCGTCAGACCGGTGATCCGGAAGATCTTCAGAATGCGCTCCTGGTTGCAGACCAGGCGCAGCGAGCCCTCGTGGGCACGCACCCGCTTCAGTCCGCCTACCAGCACGCCGAGCCCGGTGGAGTCGAGGAAGTCCACGCCCTCCATGTCGACGACGAGGTGGAAATTGCCGTCGTTCACCAGCTCGACCAGCTGCTCGCGCAGCTTGGGCGCGGTATATACATCAATTTCGCCACCGACCTCGACGACCGTACGATCGCCGACGGTACGGGTCGACAGGGACAGGTCCACGGATCCTCCAGCACCTTGCTATCGAGCGGTCATCCCTAGGGACACCTCGGCTTGAGCCCCCGAGACGGATCGCCAGCCGCGATGGCATTCAATCACTTACGGGCAGGCGTGCACGACGCCTTAGGCCATTGTCCGTCACCCCAGTGACACACTCGATGCCGATGGCCAACAATCACCGATCCGATCGACGCGCGGGGGACACCACGGTGCGCCCCTCCCCCCGTGCTGTGCTGGACCGGCTCGCCCCGGGCCCGAGCCGGGCTTCCCGTATCACTCATACGGAGCACTTGCCCCCGAGAGCGGGACGCCATGCCATCTGGCCGGACCGTGTCCGCCCCGAGGTCATCGCGGCCGTGCAGGCAGCCGGGATCGAGCACCCCTGGTCCCATCAGGCACTCGCAGCGGAGTACGCCCTGGACGGCGAGTGCGTGGTCGTCTCGACCGGCACCGCGTCCGGCAAGTCCCTCGGCTATCTCGTACCGGTCCTCAGCACCCTGCTCGACGGCGCCGACGCACCCAACGGGCGGGGCGCGACCGCCCTCTATCTCGCCCCCACGAAGGCGCTCGCAGCCGACCAGTGCCGGGCCGTGAAGGATCTCGCGCGGCCCCTGGGCAACGCCGTCCGGCCGGCGGCCTACGACGGCGACACCCCGTTCGAAGAGCGCGAGTGGGTGCGACAGTACGCCAACTACGTACTGACCAATCCCGACATGCTGCACCGCGGGATACTCCCGTCCCACCCTCGCTGGTCCTCCTTCCTGCGCGCCCTGCGCTATGTCGTCATCGACGAGTGCCACACCTACCGCGGTGTCTTCGGCTCGCACGTCGCCCAGGTGCTGCGCCGGCTGCGCCGCGTGTGCGCCCGCTACGGCTCCGAACCCGTCTTCCTCATGGCCTCGGCCACCGCCGCCGAGCCCGCCGTGGCCGCCCAGCGCCTCACCGGACTCCCCGTACGCGAGGTCTCCGACGACGCATCGCCCCGCGGCGAGCTCGTCTTCGCCCTCTGGGAGCCGCCGCTCACCGAGCTCCACGGCGAGAAGGGCGCGCCCGTGCGGCGCACGGCCACGGCCGAGACCGCCGACCTGCTGACCGACCTGGTCGTGCAGGGTGTGCGCACGGTCGCCTTCGTACGATCCCGCCGCGGCGCCGAGCTGATCTCCGTGATCGCCCAGGAGCGGCTGGCCGCCGTGTCGTCGGCGGCCGATACCCCAGGCGACCGGTCGCTCGCCCGACGGGTCGCGGCCTACCGAGGCGGCTACCTGCCCGAGGAGCGCCGAGCCCTGGAGCGCGCCCTCCACTCCGGGGAACTCCTCGGTCTGGCCGCCACCACCGCCCTCGAGCTCGGCGTCGACGTGTCCGGTCTTGACGCCGTCCTCATCGCCGGCTACCCGGGGACACGGGCCTCGCTGTGGCAGCAGGCGGGCCGCGCCGGCCGCTCCGGGCAGGGTGCACTGGCCGTGCTGGTCGCCCGGGACGACCCGCTGGACACCTATCTCGTCCACCATCCTGAGGCGCTGTTCCAGCAGCCGGTGGAGTCCACGGTCCTCGACCCGGACAACCCGTACGTCCTCGCGCCGCACCTCTGCGCCGCGGCCGCGGAGCTGCCGCTCACAGACGACGACCTGCCGCTCTTCGGCCCGGCCACCGCCGAGCTGCTGCCGCAGCTGGAGGCCGCGAAGCTGCTGCGCCGCCGCGCCAAGGCCTGGCACTGGACCCGCAGGGAACGGGCCGCGGACCTGACCGACATCCGCGGTGAGGGCGGGCGGCCGGTGCAGGTCGTGGAGGCCGAGACCGGCCGCCTGCTCGGCACCGTCGACGCCTCCGCCGCGCACGCGACCGTCCACGACGGCGCGGTCCACCTCCACCAGGGCCGTACATACCTGGTGCGGCAGCTGGACCTGGAGGACTCGGTCGCTCTGGTCGAGGAGGCCGATCCGCCCTATTCGACCGTTGCCCGCGACACCACCTCCATCTCCGTCCTCGAGACCGACGTCGAGGTCCCGTGGGGCGAGGCGCGTCTGTGCTACGGCTCCGTCGAAGTCACCAACCAGGTCGTCTCCTTTCTCCGTCGCAAACTCATCACGGGCGAGGTGCTGGGCGAGACCAGACTCGACCTCCCTCCTCGTACGCTCCGCACGCGCGCCGTGTGGTGGACCGTCACCGAGGACCAGGTGGACGCCGCACGGGTCGCGCCGGAGCAGCTGGGCGGTGCTCTGCACGCCGCGGAGCACGCGTCGATCGGCATGCTGCCGCTCTTCGCGACCTGCGACCGCTGGGACATCGGCGGGGTCTCCATACCGCTGCATCCGGACACCCTGCTGCCGACCGTCTTCGTGTACGACGGCCACCCGGGCGGCGCCGGCTTCGCGGAGCGCGCCTTCCACACCGCCCGGGAATGGCTCACCGCCACCCGCCAGGCCATCGCATCCTGCGAGTGCGAGGCGGGCTGCCCGTCCTGCATCCAGTCTCCGAAGTGCGGCAACGGCAACGACCCCCTGCACAAACGCGGAGCCGTACGCCTCCTGACGGTGCTGCTTCAGGGGGCTCCAGCGGACAAGGCACCTGGTGCTGCTGCATACGAGGTGCCTGGTCGTGCGGGATACGAGGCGCCTGGTCCTGCGGTGAGCGGGGAATCCACCGAGGCCTGAGCACGTGGCGCCGGAGCAACAGGTCCCGCCGGGCCCGCCCGCGATCTGACCTCCCCCGTCCACGGGCCGAGGCCGGCCGCCGCAGTGACGTCAGAGATGTCGCCTGACACGGTGCACCGCACGAGCCGGGCGCCTTGTGCCTGAACCACCCGTTCCGCCCGGGCACACGCGCCTGCACTGCCCTCCATCCAGTGGTCCGCCGCGGCAAGCGCCGCCAGGTCGGCGGCACCACCCGCCTCGTGACGCGCGATCACGGCCTGGGCCATGGTCAGCACGGCACCGAACACCAGGCACAGCACCGCGATCGCGCAGACGACCCAGACGGTGGCGGACCCGCGGTCCGATGTGCGGGCCCGCAACAACCGCCAACTCCAGCCCCTGGTCCGGCCGAGCCGTTTCCACCGGCGCCTGGCCCAGCAGCGTCTCATCCGCCACTCACCCCCACCGTCTCCTCCGCCAGTGCCACGGCCTCGTGGCTCAGGCGCAGGGACAGCGCACCGGGACCTGGTGAGTCCGCTGTGACCTCCACCCGGACCAGATCACCGTCCCGCCGCACGGTGACCCGTGCTCCATTCGGTGCGGCCTGCTCCGCCGCCGCCACAGCGACCTCCGGCGGATCCTGCCGGGCCGCCGCACGGGCCCCGGCCCGCGCGGCGTCCACACACTGGATCTGGGCGGACGCGGCCAGCAGCGCCCAGACGAGTCCCATCGCGAACAGCACCAGCGCGGGGAGCACCACCGCCGCCTCGGCCGTCGCGAACCCCTGGTCACGAGGACGCCGTCCCGGCGGACTCGCGGCGGGCCCTGGACGCAGGCCCGGCCCACCGGCGTGCCTCTTGTCCGCCGCCGCATGCGTCTCGTCTCTGCCCGCACGCGTCTGCTGCCGATCCGCTTCCGGCCTCGCCTCAGAACTGAACATCGAGCGCCTTGTCCACGATGCCCTGCAGCGCGGCCATCACCTGACCACTCGTCAGCACCTTGTAGAGCAACGAGGCGAACCCCACTGCCGCGATCAGGCCCATCGCGTACTCGGAGGTGACCATTCCCGCGTCCCTCCGCCGCTTCGCAGATGCCGTACGAACCCTGCGCAACAGGCCACGCACGCGTGCCCGCATCACTTCACACATCCCAACCCCCGGAAAGATTTCAAGACTTCAGTACGTGCAGGCCCTTGCTCGTCGGGCCTTTGTTCCCAGGCCGGAGACCGGCCGCATGTCTTCCCCTCAGCCACCACCCCCGCCCAACACGCCACCCGCCAGACCGATCAGCACCGGGACGACTCCGACGGCGATGAACGCAGGCAAGAAGCACAGCCCGACGGGAGCAGTGATCAGCACACCGGCGCGGCGCGCCTTGGCCGCGGCGGTACGCCCCCACTCGGCCCTGGCCTCCGTGGCGAGCCGCGCGACCGGTACCGCCGTCGGTGCGCCGGAAACACCCGTCCGCTCCAGCAGCCGGGCGAGCGCCTGGGCCCCCGGTATCGCAGCCAGCCGGCGCCATGCGTCCGCAGGTTCGCCGCCGAGCCGCACCTCGGCCGCTCCCCACGCCAGCCACTCACCCACCGGACCGCCCAGTGATCCGCCCACTGCCTGCGCCGCGCTGACCGGGTCGGCGCCGGCTGCGATGCATGCCGCCAGCAGATCGGCGGCAAGCGGGAGTTGCCGTGCTGCCGCATCCGGATCGGCGCTCGGGACCGGTGCACCTGTCCGGCCTGCCTGCCGCCAGCGCAGGGCGCCGTACCCGGCCAACGCCCCGGCCAGGCAGCCCGCGACACCGCCCACGAGCGCGTATCCGGCGCACGCCGCACCGGCGACCGGCGCCCATCGCCGTACCGCATGCCGCACTTGTGCTCCCCTTGCGGGAGTCGCCCGGGTTGCGGTGCCCAGCAGCGCACGCAGTCGGCGCCGCACCGCCCTTTCGCGCCACCCGGAACGCAGTACGTGCACCAGCCACAGCGCGGCCGCTGCGACGCACACCGCCGCCCCCAGCCTGTGGACAGCGTTCACCGCTCCTCCGCCCCTCGTACGATCCTCAGTGCCCACCACAGCCCCGCGCCCTCCAGAACCCCGCCGACGAGCAGGCAAGCGAGTCCCGGCCCTGTGTGCAGCAGGACCCGCAGCGGATCGGCGCCCAGTGCCGTGCCGAGCAGCAGGCCCAGGAGGGGGAGCGCCGCGAGCAGGACGGCCGTTGAGCGGGCTCCCGCCAACTGGGCGCGTAGGTCGGCCCGCTGGTCGCGCTCGGCGCGGAGTGCGCTCTCAAGGCGCTCCAGCCCGGCGGCCAGACCGGCGCCTCGGTCCACGGCGACCCGCCAGCACGCCGCGAGTCCCCCCAGGCCTTCGGCCCCCGGCTCCCGCGCGTCCTCGCAGAGCGCCCTCGGCACGTCCCCGCCGAACCGGGCCGCGGCCACCACGGCGCCCCGGGCGGCGCCGAGCCCTCCCGAATCGCGGGCTGCCACGAGCAACGCCTCGGTGGGCTGCCGCCCGGCGCGCACCTCTCCGGCGAGCGCGCCGCACAGTGCGATCACCGCATCGGCGCGCTGTCCGGTCAGATGCCGTGCCGCCCTGGCCCGCCGCGCCCTCCCGGCAAGGGGCACACCAACTGCCCCGGCGAGAAGCGGCACGAAGGACTCCCCGACGAGCGCGATCATCACCCCAGCCACGAGGCACCACCATTCGGGGCGCAGCCGAGCACGGCACCAGGCCCTCGCCCGTTCCCATGGCGGCCGGACGGGTCCTGCCATCGCGCCGTCCGCGAGCAGCACGCGGGCTCTTCGCGCGGCTCGGTTACGCCCGCCCATCAGCCAGGCCGCCGCTCCCGCGCACACCATCGCCGCGTAAACCGGCGCCGAAGACACCATCCCCGTCACGGCGCCCCACCTCCGAGCAGTCCCTGCAGTCGCTGCCAGCCCCGCTCGCACCGGAAGGCGTCCGGGCCCCAACGCAGCGCGGGCACCGTCACCACGAGCCCAGAGGCCTCCCGCTCCAGCACATGGACCTCCGCAATACGCCGCCGTCCGTCGCGGTCACGGACGAGATGCAGCACCACGGACAGCGCGGCCGCCAACTGGCTGTGCAGCGCCGCCCGGTCGAGACCGGCCGACGTGCCCAGCGCCTCCAGACGCGCCGGCACATCGCCCGCCGCATTGGCGTGGACCGTGCCGCAGCCCCCTTCGTGACCCGTATTGAGCGCGGCGAGCAGATCGACGACCTCCGCACCCCGCACCTCACCGACCACCAGCCGGTCCGGCCGCATCCGCAGGGCCTGGCGCACCAGGTCCTCGAGCGTGACGAGCCCCGCACCCTCCTGGTTGGCGGGCCTGGTCTCCAGGCGCACCACATGCGGATGGTCGGGGCGCAGTTCCGCGGAGTCCTCGGCGAGCACGATCCGCTGGCCCGGCCCGACCAACCCGAGCAGAGCGCTCAACAGGGTTGTCTTGCCTGAGCCCGTACCTCCGCTGATCAGGAACGACAGCCTCGCCTCGAGCAGCGCACGCAGGACCCCCTCTCCACCGGGCGGCACCGTCCCCGCCGCCACCAGTTCGCCCAGGGTGAAGGCACGCGGCCGTACGACGCGGAGAGACAGACAGGTCGATCCCACGGCGACCGGTGGGAGTACCGCGTGCAGTCGCGTCCCGTCGGGCAGCCGGGCGTCCACCCAGGGCCGCGCGTCATCGAGCCGCCGCCCGGCCACCGCGGCCAGACGCTGCGCGAGGCGCCGTACCGCCGACGCGTCTGGAAAGGACACCCCCGTGAGCTCCAGGCCGCCCCCGCGGTCCACCCACACCCGGTCGGGGGCGGAGACCAGGACGTCGGTCACCCGCGGGTCGGCGAGCAGCGGCTCCAGGGGTCCGGTGCCGACCAGCTCGGAGCGCAACTGTTCGGCTGCGCCCAGCACTTCGGCGTCCCCGAGCACCTTGCCCTGCTCCCTCAGTGCCTGGGCGACCCTGGCCGGGGTCGGGTCGGAACCGTTCTCGGCGAGCCACTGCCGCACCCCGTCCAGCAGCCCGGCATCCCGGCCGGCCCGCCCCGCATGTCCGTGGCCTCCTGCCGGTGCGAGGGTCTGGCGGCTCATACGCCCCCTCCTTCGACGGGCACCCGCTCCCAGAAGGCCCGGCAGAACCGCGCCAGTGGGCCGCGCGCTGCCGCCCCGGGCGGCTCACCGCCCGCCTGAGCCGCCGACAGGCCGGGCTCCACCGGGAGTTCTCCCGCAAGCGGCAGCGCCAGGAGCCGCGCCACCTCCTCCGCGGTGAGTCCGCCGGATCCCCCGGTGCCGCGCCCGGCACCCACCACGACCCGCAGGTCCTGCAGCACCATGCCCACCACCGACGCGACCCGCTTCGCCGCGGCAACCGCGCGCAGCTCCGGAGGCACCACCAGCAGCCCCAGGTCCAGTTGGGCGAGGACCTCGGCGGTCCCGTCGTCCACCCGGCGCGGCAGGTCAACGATCACTGAACCGCCCCGCCTGCGGGCGGCGGCGAGCACCGCACGCACGGCCTCCGGCGGCACGACGACCGAATCGGCCCTGTCCCAGCTGAGGATCCGCAGCGCATGCAACTCGGGCAGCGACTCCTCCAGGGCTGCTCCCCCGACCCTCCCGCGCGACTCTGCGAACGCGGGCCAGCGCAGCCCGTCGGCGGTCTCACCGCCGAGCAGCACGTCGAGGCCGCCGCCCAGCGGGTCGGCGTCCACGAGCAGGGTGCGGCGACCCTCCCGTGCCGACGTCACCGCGAGCGCGCACGCGAGCGTGGAAGCCCCCGCCCCTCCGCGCCCGCCGATCACCCCGATCGTGAGCGCGGGCCGCCCCACGCCCTCGGCCACATCGGCGATCCGGTCCACCAGCCACTGCTCACCGTCGGGCAGCCGCAGCACATGGTCGGCGCCGATCTCCACGGCCCGCTGCCACACGTCCGGATCGTCCTGGTCGCGCCCGACCAGCACCACTCCACGTCTGCGCCCCGCACCCCGCACCCGGACGGCGGCATCGTCCCCGACCAGCACGAGCGGCGCCGCTTCCCACTCGCTCCGCCGCTCGGGCACTCCGTGGTGCACCTCCGGTCTCGCCCCGGCCGCAGCACACAGCCGCAGCAGATCGTCCAGCAGCTCCACGTCCTCCGTGACGATCAGCGGTGCGCCCTGCCGCCCCTCGGCGGCCGGCGACCGGTCATATGCGATGGCTCCCGCCACGATCCCCAGCCCCTCTCGCTGTACACGTCATGCGCCCGTGACCCGTGACCGCGGAGGACGGGCCGGCAATTCGCCAAAGAGAAGTGGCGGGAACCGGCACTGCGAACCGGCGAAACCGAACCGGTCATGAACTCCGCGAGCGGGACGAGCGGAATCACCGTGCAGCGATCCCGGAAATCGTGTGGATCTTGGTCAATAACTGTGGACAACCCAGGGGTTGTGAATATCCCTCTCACCCATACCGGTGACATCGCCGGAACTTCCACAGAGGAGCACAACCACTACGCAGAGTGACCAGTTGAGGCAGTCGGAACACAGCGGCACTCAAGCCACACGGAGGACCCGATGATCAGAGAAGAGGGGACGAAACCCGTCCGGACATGCGACGACCCCCGCCGGGGGGGAGAGCGGGGGTCGTCCCCACGGCCGACTCGGGGGGGGAGGAGTCGGACCGGGTTAGCACGGTCGCGAACGATCCGTGACTTCCATGGTGTACCCGAGAGCCCTCTCAGGCAAACCCACGCGCCACACCTTACGCCGAATGGTGGGCGCATATGCTCTGGCTCGTGGAAAACCACTCGTCGCCCCGCACCGCGGCCTTCTTCGACCTGGACAAGACGGTCATTGCGAAGTCCAGCACGCTCACCTTCAGCAAGTCGTTCTACCAAGGCGGGCTGATCAACCGCCGTGCCGTACTGCGCACCGCGTACGCCCAGTTCGTCTTCCTGGCGGGCGGAGCCGACCACGATCAGATGGAGCGCATGCGCGAGTACCTCTCGGCGCTGTGCCGCGGGTGGAACGTGCAGCAGGTGAAGGAGATCGTCGCCGAGACCCTGCACGATTTGATCGACCCCATCATCTACGACGAGGCCGCCTCGCTCATCGAGGAGCACCACACCGCCGGCCGCGACGTCGTGATCGTCTCCACCTCCGGCGCGGAGGTCGTCGAGCCCATCGGCGAACTGCTCGGAGCGGACCGGGTCGTGGCGACGCGGATGGTCGTCGGCGAGGACGGGTGTTTCACGGGCGAGGTGGAGTACTACGCATACGGACCCACCAAGGCGGAGGCCATCAAGGAGCTGGCGGCATCGGAGGGGTACGACCTCGCGCGATGTTACGCGTACAGCGACTCGGTGACCGACGTACCCATGCTGGAGTCCGTCGGTCATCCATATGCGGTCAACCCCGACCGCGCACTGCGCCGCGAGGCTCTCGCGCGCCAGTGGCCGATTCTCGACTTCCACCGACCCGTCCGGCTCAAGCAGCGGATCCCCGCGTTCAAGGTGCCCCCGCGCCCGGCTCTGGTCGCGATGGCCGCCGTCGGTGCCGCCGCGGCCACCGCGGGCCTGGTCTGGTACGCGAGCCGGCGCCGCACCGCGGCACTCTGACGCGTCCCCGGCACGGGGACAGTGGGCGAGGCGGCTGGCGGCCAGGTGCCGCCGGACGCCGCGCGCAGCGCAGCAGTCTGACGCACCCCCGGCGCGGGTACGGCCCGGCCGCCTGTCGGGCGGGCCGTCCGGCTCAGCGCACCGCGGTTCCAACCGGGCCCCGCCACCAGCACAGACACCGCGGGCCACGCCGGAATCACCGGTCTTTGAACCTAAAAGTAAAGAAGTGTAGCGACCACTTCCGCTTGCCCTCGGCCCTGGAGTACAAAGGACTCAACGGCCCGCGAGACCACGGCATATCCGGAAGGATCACCTGTAACGCAACCAAGGCCCACGGACCGATGCATGAATACCGGGCACCCACGCGACGTCGACCCGTCGATTACGGGCCAGCCGCACCAGGCGACGGGCTAAGTCCCCGGCCTGATGGGCAGATATCGAGGACGCATGGTAACCCGGTGGACATGCCAGCGGCGGTACGAGTTCTCGTACCGCCGCAGCCCTGTCCGCTGGTCGCTGGTAGCCCCTCGCCTCCGGCCCGTCGGCCTCAGGCCGCCCCGCGCTGGAGCGCCTCGCAGACCGCCGTCGACTCCCTGACGCCCAGCTCGACCGCGCGCCCGCAGTGAGCGATCCAGGCGGCCATCCCCTCCGCCGTACCGGACGCATAGCCCTCGAGCGCTGCCGCATAGGCGGACCGGCCCTGTTCCGCATGGCCGACCTCGGCCGGGCAGATGGATTTTGGATCGAGGCCGCTGCCGATCAGCACGATGCGCTCGGCGGCGCGCGCGACCAGCCCGTTGTGGGAGCCGAAGGGGCGCAGCGCCAGCAGTTCACCGTGCACCACGGCCGCGGTCACCAGCGCCGGGGCCTGGCTGCCCGCGACGATCAGCTGCGACAGTCCCTCCAGGCGGGCGGCCACCTCCTCCGCCTGCGGCAGCGGGAGGTCGATCAGCGGTTCGTCGACCGGTTCACCGTCCTGCCGGGGCCGTCCTACGTCCTCGGACCGGCCGGCGGCCGCCACCAGGTGGAGGCGGGCCAGGACCCGGAGCGGCGACTGCCGCCAGATCGAGAGGAGTTGGCCTGCCTCGGCGGTGAGCCGCAGGGCGGCGCCGACGGTCCGCGCCTCCTCGTCGCCGCTGAAGTCGGTGCGCCGACGCACTTCCTCGAGCGCCCAGTCGGCGCCGGACAGCGCAGCCGATCCGCGCGCGCCGCGCAGCGCCGCCTCGGAGGTGATCTCGTTGCTGCGGCGCCGCATGATCCTGTGGCCGTAGACCCGGTCCACCGCCCGGCGCACCGACTCCACGGAGTCCCCGACACCGGGCAGCGAACCGAGGGCCGCGAGCGGGTCGGCGGACGCACCTGTCGTACTCATGAGTACGACCCTACGCGCCGGGCGATCTCCCGCCACCACTGCTCCGATGAGCTTCTCGCCACACCATCTCGGCCCACGAAGGAGTGGTCTTCTCTCCGCCGAGTTGCCACGCTCCGAGATCGCGCCATTACGCTTGGCGAACATGAAGATCGCTTTCGTGGGAAAGGGCGGCAGCGGCAAGACCACGCTGTCCTCCCTCTTCATCCGTCATCTCGCCGCCACCGGCGCTCCGGTGCTCGCCGTCGACGCGGACATCAACCAGCACCTGGGCCCCGCGCTCGGTCTCGACGAGGCGGAGGCCGCCGCGCTGCCCGCGATGGGCGACCGACTGCCGCTGATCAAGGACTATCTGCGCGGCACGAACCCGCGCATCTCCTCCGCCGAGACGATGATCAAGACGACACCGCCCGGCGCGGGCTCCCGGCTGCTACGGGTGTGCGAGACCAATCCGGTGTACGAGGCATGCGCGCACCCGGTGGAACTCGACGGCGCGGCCGTCCGTTTGATGGTCACCGGCCCCTTCACCGAAGCCGACCTTGGCGTCGCCTGCTACCACTCGAAGACGGGCGCGGTGGAGCTGTGCCTGAACCATCTGGTGGACGGCCGCGGCGAGTACGTGGTCGTCGACATGACGGCGGGCTCGGACTCCTTCGCGTCCGGCATGTTCACCCGCTTCGACATGACCTTCCTGGTGGCCGAGCCGACCCGCAAGGGAGTGTCCGTCTACCGCCAGTACAAGGAGTACGCACGGGACTTCGGCGTCGCGCTGAAAGTCGTCGGCAACAAGGTGCAGGGGCAGGACGACATCGACTTCCTGCAGGAGGAGGTGGGAGAGGACCTGCTCGTCACGGTCGGGCACTCGGACTGGGTGCGCGCCATGGAGAAGGGCCGCCCGCCCCGGTTCGAGCTCCTGGAGGACGCCAACCACCTCGCCCTGCAGGCGCTCAGGACCGCGGCCGACGCGACGTACGACGTCCGTGACTGGGACCGCTATACGCGCCAGATGGTGCACTTCCACCTGAAGAACGCGCAGAGCTGGGGCAACGCGCGGACGGGCGTGGATCTGGCGTCGCAGGTCGACCCCGGCTTCGTGCTGCGGGAGAGCCTCCACAGCGTAGAGGTCGGCGCCCCCCAGCCGGCATGACCGCCGGATCGCCCGGGCCTCCGCGTCACAGCGCCGGCCCGAGCGGTCCCGGGACGCCTCGCCCCGCGGACGTCCCTAGCCTTGGCCGGCCGCCGAAGCCCCGGACGCCGAAGCCCTGGGAGCGCCCGGTGCCCCCTTGGGGGCAGGCGAAGGTTCGGCGGCGAGGTAGGCGGCCCAGCCCGCCTTCGGGGCCTCGCCGACCTTCAGCCGGCGCAGCTTGTCGAGGACGGCCGGGTCCTGGGCGTCGAGCCAGTCGGCGAGCTGGCGAAAGGAGACGCAGCGCACGTCCGGCTTGTTGCAGACCCGCTCGATGGTCTCCTCGATGGCCCGCATGTAGGTGCCGCCGTTCCAGGACTCGAAGTGGTTGCCGATGATCAGAGGCGCCCGGTTGCCGTTGTAGGCGCGGTCGAAGCCCTGCAGCAGGCCGTCGCGCATCTGGTTGCCCCAGTACTCGTGCTTGGACGGGTCGCCCTGGGTCGAGGTGCCGGACTGGTTGACCATGAAGTTGTAGTCCATGGTCAGCGTCTCGAAGGAACGTCCCGGCACGGGGACGAGCTGCATCGACAGGTCCCACAGGCCGCCCTTCCGCTCGGGCCACACCTGGTTGTCGACGCCGCTGGTGTCGTAGCGGAATCCGAGCTCGCGGGCCGCCCGCCGGAAGTTCTCCTTGCCCTCCAGGCACGGTGTGCGGGCGCCGATGAGCTCTTTGTCGTAGTCGAAGGGCAGCGGCGCCGCCGTCTTCAGGCCCGCGTTCGTCTTCCATGACTTCACAAAGGACTTGGCCTGCCGGATCTCGTCCTTCCAGTCCTCCACCGACCACTCGCCGACCCCGCCTCCGCTGCCGCAGAAGTGGCCGTTGAAGTGCGTGCCGATCTCGTTGCCCTCGAGCCAGGCTCCCCGGAGCTGCTCCACGGTCGCCTTGATGCCCTCGCGGTCGTTGAAGCCGATGTCCGAGCGGCCGGGCGAGTGGTGCGGCGGCCGATAGAGGTCGGCCTTCTGCTCCGGGAGCATGTACACGCCGCTGAGGAAGTACGTCATGGTGGCGTTGTTCTTCTTCGCCACCTTGCGGAAGTACGAGAACAGCTTCTGGCTGTCCTCGCCCGCGCCGTCCCACGAGAACACCACGAACTGCGGGGGCTTCTGACCGGACTTCAGGCGCTGCGGCTTCGCCAGATGCGGCTGCGCCCCGGTGTAGGCGGTCGACCCGTCACCGATCAGGCGCACCGCACTCTTCGGCGCCGGAGCGGGAGCCACCGCCCCCTTCGGGCCCTTGGCGCCCTCCCCCACGCCCTCCTTGGCGCCGGTGGCAGCGCCGGAGCAGCCGGTGAGGGCTGCGGCACAGGCCGCGGCGGTCGTGATCCCCGCAGTGATTCTCATGATGACGGCCATCTTCCGCCCACCTTCTTCCTACGAGCCGGGGCAGTGCGCTGATGCGAAGCCGCGCGCCGATCCAGGGCAGGGGCATCGATCGAGGCGTTGCGCCGGGAATGCCGTCGGCGCGCCCCAACCTCGCACGAGGCCACGGAAGAAGTAGTCCGACGAGCCGACAAAAGGCCACATTCACTCGCTGGGGTGAAAAGATGCCCCTTTTGCCCTGATAATCGGGCACTCACCTTTACTCTGCATTACGGTTCGTTTACCAAGAGTTGAGAAATCCCGCCGCTGCAACGCCGTGACCCACGGCCGCGACCCATCCCGGCAATGGCCGGGAGCCCCTAGTTCCGCGACCGCGCCGCCCCGGAGGAGACGGGAAAAGATGTCAGCCTGCGTCCCCACTCGCACCGACGACCCTTCGCCCACAACCGACGCCCACGGACCCCACAGCCCGCCCTCGGGCCGGCGCGGCAGGTTCCGGATCGCCGGCGCCGACCTGTCCGCCTCGGTGGCCGTCTTCCTGATCGCCCTGCCGCTGTCGCTGGGCATCGCCCTCGCCACCGGAGCCCCGCTCCAGGCGGGCCTCGTCGCCGCCGCGGTGGGCGGCCTCGTGGTCGGCCGGTTCGGCGGCGCACCGCTCCAGGTGAGCGGCCCTGCCGCCGGGCTCACGGTCGTGACCGCCGAGATCATCCAGCGCTACGGATGGCGTACGACCTGCGCCATCACCATCCTCGCCGGACTGGCCCAACTCGGTCTGGCCTTCCTGCGGGTGGCGCGCTCCGCGCTCGCCGTCAGCCCCGCGATCGTGCACGGCATGCTGGCCGGCATCGGCGTCACCATCGCTGTCGCGCAGCTGCACGTCGTGCTCGGCAGCAACCCGCAGAGCTCCGTGATCGACAACCTCTCTGCGCTGCCCGGCCAGTTGGCCGATCTGCATCCGGCCGCGCTGTCGGTGAGCCTCCTGACCCTGGCCGTGCTGCTGGCCTGGCCCCGTATCCCCGGGCGCGCAGGGCGTGCCGCCCGTAAGATCCCCGCCGCCCTCGCGGCGGTCGCGCTGGCCACGGCGATGGCGGCGCTGGCCGGGCTGCGACTCCCTCGGGTCGATCTGCCCTCCTGGTCAAGCCATGCGCTGCCGCAACTGCCCGACGGACCCGTGCTGGGCATCGCGGCCGCCGTGCTGACCATCACGCTCGTCGGCAGCGTCGAATCGCTGCTCTCAGCCGTCGCCATCGACAAGCTGGCCGCGGCGCGCAAGGGACCGCGCGTGCCGCGGGCGGACCTCGACCGGGAGCTGCGCGGCCAGGGCGCCGCCAACATCGTCTCCGGAGCGCTCGGCGGCCTGCCCGTCACCGGCGTCGCGGTGCGCAGCGCCGCGAACGTCCAGTCTGGCGCCGTCAGTCGCAACTCCGCCATGCTGCACGGCCTGTGGGTCGTGGTGGCATCGCTCCTTCTCGTGCCGGTGCTCGACCTGATCCCGCTGGCCGCGCTGGCCGCGCTGGTCATGGCCGTCGGCATCCAGATGGTCAGCATCAACCACATCCGTACGGTCACCCGCCACCGCGAGGTGCTCGTCTATGCGGTCACCACCGTGGGTGTGGTGTTCCTGGGCGTCCTGGAAGGCGTGGGCGTCGGCATCGCCGTCGCGGTGGCCGTCGCACTGCACCGGCTCGCCCACACCCGCATCACGCACGAAGAGGACGCCGACGGCACCCACCACGTCCGGGTCCGCGGCCAGCTGACGTTCCTCGCCGTGCCCAGGCTCAGCCGCACCCTGCACCTCGTGCCCCACGGCGCTCATGTCGTGGTCGAGCTGGACGGCTCGTTCATGGACCACGCGGCGTACGAGTCACTGCAGGACTGGCAGGACTCCCACCGTGGACACGGCGGAACGGTCGAGATGGCCGGGCGCGCCGGGATCGCGGCCTCCCCCGCTCATGGCGGTGACCGTGGCCGAGGAGGCAAGTCCGCCCATGACGGTTCCCGCGCTCGAGGGAAGTCGAGGGTTGCGGAGAAGGCACGCGCCTGGGGAAGGCTCGTCGAGCCCACGGCCGCCTCGCACTCCTGCTGCCGTCCGTGGACGCCGTGGCGCAACCACCACTGCGACTGGCCCCGCCCCACCGCGGAGGACGGCCTGCCCAGCGCGCATCATCTGGCCAGCGGTATCAGCGCGTTCCAGCGCAACACCGCTCCCCTGGTGCGCAGCGAGCTCGCCCGGCTGGCGCGTGAAGGACAGCGGCCCACGCAGCTGTTCCTGACCTGCGCCGACTCCCGGCTCATCACCTCGATGATCACCTCCAGCGGTCCAGGCGACCTGTTCGTCGTACGCAATGTGGGCAATCTGGTGCCGCTGCCGGGCGAGGAGAGCGGCGACGACTCGGTCGCGGCTGCCATCGAGTACGCCGTGGACGTCCTGGAAGTGCAGTCGATCACCGTGTGCGGGCATTCCGGATGCGGGGCGATGCAGGCCCTTCTGAAGTCCGCCGCGCACGGGCAGTCCGACGACGGCACCGGCCAACGGTCCGCGGACTCCGGCCAGGTGGCGCCCGACGATGTACAGACGCCGCTCAGGCGCTGGCTGCGGCACGGGCTGCCCAGCCTGTGGCGCCTGGCGGACACCGAGCGGCCCTGGGCGCGGCTGGCCGGACGAGAGCCGGCCGATGACGTCGAGAGGCTCTGTCTGACCAATGTGGTGCAGCAGTTGGAGCATCTGCGGGCCCACGAGGCGGTGGCTCGGCGGCTCGCGGAGGGCACGCTCGAACTGCACGGCATGTACTTCCATGTGGGCGAGGCACAGGCGTATCTGCTCGCCGGCACCGCACCGGACGGCTTGGTCTTCGACCAGGTGGGCGAGGTGTCCCTGGAGGAGTCGCGCGCCTGAACTCTTCCCCGGTCCCGTCCGTGAAGAGGTATGACCCCGTGCCTGTGCGCGGGGTCATACCGGCATAAAGGTCTAAACCAATGTTCAGCAGACCCTTGCACCCGTGGCCTCGGACTGATGAGCTATGGCCTGGGACACAACGGACACCCTGGGAAAGGGAGATGTCGTGAGCAACGAAAGCCTGGCCAACCTGCTTCGTGAGGAGCGGAGGTTCGCGCCGCCCGCCGACCTGGCCGCGGGCGCCAACGTCACAGCGGAGGCGTATGAACAGGCCAAGGCTGACCGGCTCGGTTTCTGGGCCGCGCAGGCGCGTCGGCTGACCTGGGCCGTCGAGCCGACCGAGACGCTGGACTGGTCGAACCCGCCGTTCGCCAAGTGGTTCGCGGACGGGAAGCTGAACGTCGCGTACAACTGCGTGGACCGCCATGTCGAGGCGGGCCTCGGCGACCGTGTCGCGATCCACTTCGAGGGCGAGCCGGGCGACAGCCGCGCCATCACCTACGCCGAACTGAAGGACGAGGTCTCCAAGGCCGCCAACGCCCTCACCGCGCTCGGTGTGCAGAAGGGCGACCGGGTCGCCGTCTACATGCCGATGATCCCGGAGACCGCGATCGCCATGCTGGCCTGCGCCCGCATCGGCGCCGCGCACTCCGTCGTCTTCGGCGGCTTCTCGGCCGACGCGCTGGCCACCCGTATCGAGGACGCCGACGCCAAGGTCGTGATCACCTCCGACGGCGGCTACCGGCGCGGCAAGCCTGCCGCCCTCAAGCCCGCCGTCGACGATGCGGTCGCGCGCGTGGACCGCGTCGAGCACGTCCTGGTGGTCCGCCGCACCGGGCAGGACGTGGCCTGGACCGAGGGCCGCGACGTGTGGTGGCACGAGCTGGTCGAGCAGCAGTCGGCCGAGCACACCCCCGAGGCCTTCGACGCCGAGCACCCGCTGTTCATCCTCTACACCTCGGGTACGACGGGTAAGCCGAAGGGCATCCTGCACACCTCTGGCGGCTACCTCACCCAGGCCGCGTACACGCACCACGCCGTCTTCGACCTCAAGCCCGAGACGGACGTCTACTGGTGCACCGCCGACGTCGGCTGGGTCACCGGCCACTCGTACATCGTGTACGGGCCGCTGGCGAACGGCGCGACGCAGGTCATGTACGAGGGCACGCCCGACACCCCGCACCAGGGCCGCTTCTGGGAGATCGTGCAGAAGTACGGGGTGACGATCCTGTACACGGCGCCGACCGCGATCCGTACGTTCATGAAGTGGGGCGACGACATCCCCGCGAAGTTCGACCTGAGCAGCCTGCGCATCCTGGGGTCGGTCGGTGAGCCGATCAACCCGGAGGCGTGGATCTGGTACCGCAAGCACATCGGCGCCGACACGTGCCCGATCGTGGACACCTGGTGGCAGACCGAGACCGGCGCGATGATGATCTCGCCGCTGCCGGGCGTCACCGAGACCAAGCCGGGCTCCGCCCAGACGCCGCTGCCCGGTATCTCCGCCACGGTCGTCGACGACGAGGCGAACGAGGTGCCCAACGGCGGAGGCGGCTACCTCGTCCTGACCGAGCCGTGGCCGTCGATGCTGCGCACGATCTGGGGCGACGACCAGCGGTTCATCGACACCTACTGGTCCCGCTTCGAGGGCAAGTACTTCGCGGGTGACGGCGCCAAGAAGGACGAGGACGGCGACATCTGGCTGCTCGGCCGGGTCGACGACGTGATGCTCGTCTCCGGACACAACATCTCGACCACCGAGGTGGAGTCGGCGCTGGTCTCGCACCCGTCGGTCGCCGAGGC
This sequence comes from Streptomyces jeddahensis, assembly GCF_001642995.1. GTDB lineage: Bacteria > Actinomycetota > Actinomycetes > Streptomycetales > Streptomycetaceae > Streptomyces > Streptomyces jeddahensis. The sequence goes on along the minus strand of NZ_LOHS01000111.1, from coordinate 46,119 downwards.
GGCGGTCGTGGGCGCGGCGGACGAGACGACCGGCCAGGCCATCGTCGCGTTCGTGATCCTGCGGGGTACGGCCGCCGAGTCGGACGACCTGGTCGGCGAGCTGCGGAACCACGTCGGTGCCACGCTCGGCCCGATCGCCAAGCCCAAGCGCATCCTGCCGGTGGCCGAGCTGCCGAAGACCCGCTCCGGCAAGATCATGCGACGGCTGCTGCGCGACGTCGCCGAGAACCGCCAGCTGGGCGACGTGACGACGCTCACGGACTCGTCCGTCATGGAGCTCATCCAGTCGAAGCTTCCGGCGGCGCCGAGCGAGGACTGACACCACACGGCCACGGGGACTGACACCACACGGCCAGACACGAGAAGGGCACCCGGCAGCGCGTCGGGTGCCCTTCTCGCATGCCATATGAAGATCATCAGGTAGGGCGTGCGGTCACCCGGTAGGGTGGTGCTTGCGTCAGGAACGCGTAAACGATCACATGATGATCGTCAGGGTGCGCCGGGAAGTCTGGTCGGCAACGCAGCACAGCTAGCCGTTTTGCCGAACACGACCTGGAGGTCCCGCCCGTGGCCGCGCCCGCACCCGTACGCCCGAAGACCCGCAAGGTACTGGGCCGTCTGTCCCTCCCGGAGCGGAACTACGTCGCGGACGCCCTGCGCACCGAAACCCTCGGCGGCGTCCTTCTGCTCGTCGCCGCCGTCACCGCGCTGATCTGGGCGAACACCCCGCTCCGCGACAGCTACGAGACCGTGCGCGACTTCCACATCGGACCCGCCGCGCTCGGCCTGGACCTCTCCATCGGGCACTGGGCTGCCGACGGGCTGCTCGCCGTCTTCTTCTTCGTCGCCGGCATCGAGCTCAAGCGGGAACTGGTCGCCGGCGATCTGCGCGACCCCAGGGCCGCGGTGCTCCCGGTCGTGGCTGCGATCTGCGGCATGGCCGTACCCGCGCTCGTCTACACGCTGGTCAACACCGTCGGCGGGGGTTCACTCCAAGGGTGGGCCGTGCCGACGGCGACCGACATCGCCTTCGCGCTCGCCGTCCTCGCGGTCATCGGCACCTCGCTGCCGTCCGCGCTGCGCGCCTTCCTGCTGACGCTGGCCGTCGTCGACGACCTCTTCGCGATCCTGATCATCGCGGTGTTCTTCACGCACGAGCTGAACTTCATGGCGCTCGGCGGCGCCGTCGCCGGCCTCGCCGTGTTCTGGCTGCTGCTGCACAAGGGTGTGCGCGGCGGGTACGTCTATGTGCCGCTCGCGCTGGTCATCTGGGGGCTCATGTACAACAGCGGCATCCACGCCACCATCGCAGGCGTCGCCATGGGTCTGATGCTGCGCTGCACGCGCCACGAAGGGGAGCGGCAGTCGCCCGGTGAGCGCATCGAGCACCTCGTGCGCCCTCTGTCGGCAGGTCTTGCCGTGCCGCTGTTCGCACTGTTCAGCGCCGGTGTCGCGATCTCCGGCGGGGCACTGGGCGAGGTGTTCACGCGGCCCGAGGCGCTGGGTGTGGTGCTGGGCCTGGTCGTCGGCAAGGCGGTCGGCATCTTCGGCGGAACCTGGCTGACCGCCCGGTTCACCAGGGCTTCGCTCAGCGAGGACCTCGTATGGCCCGATGTCTTCGCGGTGGCGTCCCTCGCGGGCATCGGCTTCACCGTCTCCCTGCTGATCGACGAGCTCGCCTTCGCCGAGGACCCGGTGCTGTCCGACGTGGTCAAGGCGGCCGTCCTCACGGGCTCCCTCATCGCGGCGGTGCTCTCCGGAGTGCTGCTGAAGATCCGCAACGGCAAGTACCGCAAGCTGTGCGAGGAGGAGGACCGCGACGAGGACCTCGACGGCATCCCCGACGTCTACGAGCTGGGCAACCCCGAGTACCACCTCCGCATGGCCCGGATCTACGAGGAGAAGGCCGCCGAACATCGCAAGCGTGCCGAAGCGGCGTCCGGGGCAGGCGGCCGGGACGACCGTCCGGCATGATCTGACACCAGAGGCGCAGTACGCACACCCCCCGGCCGCCGCTGGGGAGCCCAGGTGTCAGACCCGCAGAAGAGAAAAGGGAGACCGCGATGAGCGCACCCGACGGCCCTGTCGGCACCGACCGCAGCATCGGCCAGCTGTTCGCCTCGGCGACCACCGAGCTGTCCGCGCTGGTGCACGACGAGATCGCGCTGGCCAAGGCCCAGCTGCGCCAGGACGTCAAGCGCGGTGCGGTCGGCGGCGGCGCGTTCGCGGCGGCGGGCGCGGTGCTGATCTTCTCCCTGCCCATGCTGAGCTTCGCCCTGGCGTACGGCATCCACGAGGGTGCCGGCCTGCCTCTGTGGGCCTCTTTCCTGCTGGCCTTCGCGGCGAACGTGTTGGTGGCCGGCTTGCTGGCGCTGATCGGCATGGTGTTCGCGAAGAAGGCAAAGAAGGGCGGAGGCCCGCAGAAGGCCGTCGCCTCCGCCAAGGAGACGGCCGCGGTCCTGCAGAAGGCCAAGCCGCATCCGCGCGCAGCGGCGCCCGCCTCCTCCCGGCTCGGGCTGCCGGAAGGCGTCGGCGGCAAGGCCGAGGCTGTGGCACGCTCGTCCTCATGACCGACCCCTCCGCCCTCTCCGCCCATTCGGCGCAGCCTGCTTCAGCCGTACGCATCGACGTCCCCGGCGCGAAGGTGATGCACCGGGACGTCGCCGCCAACGGCGCACGCTTCCACATCGCCGAACTCGGCGACGGGCCACTGGTCCTGCTGCTGCACGGATTCCCGCAGTTCTGGTGGACCTGGCGGTACCAGATGGTCGCGCTCGCCGACGCGGGCTTCCGCGCGGTCGCGATGGACCTGCGCGGCGTGGGCGGCAGCGACCGGACCCCCCGCGGCTACGACCCCGCGAACCTCGCGCTCGACATCACGGGAGTCGTACGGTCCCTCGGCGAGCCCGACGCGGCGCTGGTCGGCCACGACCTCGGCGGCTATCTCGCGTGGACGGCGGCCGTGATGCGGCCCAAGCTGGTGCGCCGGCTCGCCGTCTCCTCGATGCCGCATCCGCGGCGCTGGCGCTCGGCGATGCTCTCCGACGTCCGGCAGACCGCCGCTGGCTCCTACATCTGGGGCTTCCAGCGACCGTGGATTCCCGAGCGACAGCTGGTCGCGGACGGCGGCGCCCTGACGGGCCGGCTGATCCGGGACTGGTCGGGGCCGCGGCCGCCGGAGGACGAGGCGGTGGAGACGTACCAGCGGGCGATGTGCATTCCCTCGACGGCCCACTGCTCGATCGAGCCGTACCGGTGGATGGTCCGCTCCATGGCGCGGCCCGACGGCATCCAGTTCAACCGCCGTATGAAGCGGCCGGTGCGGGTGCCGACGCTGCATCTGCACGGCTCCCTCGATCCGGTGATGCGCACGCGCAGCGCGGCGGGTTCGGGCGAGTACGTGGAAGCCCCGTACCGCTGGCGGCTGTTCGACGGCCTGGGGCACTTCCCGCACGAGGAGGACCCGGTGGCGTTCTCGGCGGAGCTGGTCAACTGGCTGAAGGACCCGGAACCGGACCGCTAGACGGGCCTGTGCCGGGCTTCTTCCGGCGGCCGTCCGAGTGGCCGTTAATCGGACGCGAACACCAGTCCTTCGAACGCCACATGCCTGCCGCATAGGCCAATTGGGGGCCAGGCGCGCGGTTACCGACCTTGAGGCACGGGCAGACCTCGGGGTATGGGCTGGACGCACGACTACAGTGACGCAGCACGCAACCGCCGCTCTGCCACAGGGCTGAGCCGTCATCAGGAGGGCGGCCCGCGACATGCGGGGCCGGACGATTCCTCCCAGGCGATCGGTATTCCCCGCATTCTCCGCCGCCGGGCCCGCTGGGTCTCGGCGCGTCTGCGGCACACGCGCGGCTAGCCGCAGCTCGGAACGCCTGCGGCAGACGCGCGGCCCCTTCCACGCGCGGGCCCCAGTTCCTCCGGCGCCCTCCGGACGTACACGCCCCTCTACCGGGGCATGACTCTGTGGCCGCCGCATCCCTGCTACGGGGCCCGCCCGCTACGGGCACGCGTGCTACGGGAGCACACCGGGCTACAGGCAAGCGTGCTCCGGGCACGCTTGCTTGCTACGGGCGCGCGCCTGCTACAGCGCGCACCCGTCGCTGTCGACCTGCTGGTTGGCGGTTCGGCCACGGTTGACGTCCTGGCGCACCTCGTCCGCGGTGAGCGCATAGCCCGTGTCGGGGTCGTCGAGCGACTTGGCGAAGACCACGCCGTAGACCCTGCCGTCGGGAGTGAGCAGCGGGCCGCCGGAGTTGCCCTGGCGCACCGTCGCGTACAGCGAGTACACATCGCGGCTCACCGTGCCGCGGTGGTAGATGTCGGGGCCGTTGGCCGGGATGCGGGCGCGCACGCGCGCGGGGCGCACGTCGTACGAGCCGTTCTCCGGGAAGCCGGCGACGATCGCGCTGCTGCCGCTGGTGGCGTCGGTGGATGCGAACTTCAGCGCGGGCGCGTTCAGGTTCGGGACGTCCAGCACGGCGATGTCCCGCTGCCAGTCGTAGAGGACGACCTTGGCGTCGTAGAGCCTGCCCTTGCCGCCTATCTGCACGGTGGGCTCGTCCACGCCGCCGACCACATGGGCGTTGGTCATGACGCGGCGGTCGGCGAAGACGAAGCCCGTACCTTCGAGAACCTTGCCGCAGCTCTCCGCGGTGCCGAGGACCTTGACGATGGAGCGCTGGGCGCGGGCGGCCACAGGGCTGTTGGCCAGAGCCGGGTCCGGCGCCTGCACCTCGTTGATCGGCTCGTTCGAGAAGGGGCTGAAGACCTGTGGGAAGCCGTTCTGCGCGAGGATCGAGGAGAAGTCCGCGAACCAGGTGTCGGCCTGCGGGGGCAGCGCCTGGGAAACCCCCTGCAGCACCTTGGAATTGCGCACTTCCTTGCCGAGCGTCGGCAGTGTCGTGCCCGCGAGGGCCGAGCCGATGAGCCAGGCCACCAGCAGCATCGCCACCACGTTCACCAGGGCGCCGCCCGTGGCGTCCAGGGCACGGGCCGGGGACCACGTGATGTACCGGCGGAGCTTGTTGCCGAGGTGCGTGGTGAACGCCTGGCCGACGGAGGCGCAGACGATGACCACGACGACCGCGACGACGGCGGCCGTGGTGGTCACCTGGGCGCCTTCCGTCACCTCGTTCCAGATGACGGGCAGGAGGTAGACCGCGACGAGACCGCCGCCGAGGAAGCCGATCACCGACAGGATGCCGACGACGAACCCCTGGCGGTAGCCCACGATCGCGAACCACACAGCGGCGATCAGCAACAGGATGTCGAGCACGTTCACCGATTCAAGCCTCGCCTCGCATTGCGGCCGCCGTCTCCTGGCCGGGGCCTCCGAGGGCCCGCGGCTTCAGCGGCCGATGTCAGGTCCCCGGGATCACACATCACGTACGCCAGCCTGTCACGCACGCCAGTCGAGCGGGACCTGCTTGTCGGTGTCCCAGGGGCGCTCCCAGCCCGAGTAGTGAAGGAGCCGGTCGATCACCCCGGCGGTGAAACCCCAGACCAGAGCCGATGCGACCAGGAACGCGGGGCCTCGGTGACCGCTCGGGTGCACTGTGGTCGCACGGTTGTTCGGGTCCGTGAGATCCGCCACGGGGACGGTGAAGACACGGGCCGTCTCCGCCGGGTCGACGACGCCGACCGGGGACGGCTCGCGCCACCAGCCCAGGACGGGAGTGACGACGAAGCGGCTCACCGGGATGTACAGCTTCGGGAGCACGCCGAAGAGCTGGACGCCGCGCGGGTCGAGCCCGGTCTCCTCCTCGGCCTCGCGCAGGGCGGCCCGCAGCGGCCCCACGGTCGCCGGGTCGCCGTCCTCCGGGTCCAGAGCGCCGCCGGGGAACGACGGCTGTCCGGCATGCGACCGCAGCGAGCCGGCCCGCTCCATCAGCAGCAGCTCCGGTCCGCGCTCGCCCTCACCGAACAGGATCAGGACGGCCGACTGGCGGCCCGCGCCGTCCTCCGGCGGCAGAAAGCGGCTGAGCTGCCGCGGCTCCACCGTCTCGGCGGCGCGGACCACGGGGGCCAGCCACTCGGGCAGGCCCTCGGTACTCACCGCCGGCAGGCCGTCCTGATCCCAGGCCCTGCTCGTGTGCATATGGCTCGCGTGCGTCATCGCCACCCCCGTCCCTCTGAGCACAACGCCTCCGCCCATGCGGATGGTTCCAACGGGCGGCTCACCGATGGACCACGGCGGCTCACCGACGGACCACGGCGGCTCACCGATGGACCACGGCGGCTCGCCGCTGGACCGCCCGTCAGCGAGATCAGGCCCGCCGAGGGCCCACCCGCCACCTGGGCCGGCCGTGAGCCGGGGAGCTCGCCGACTGACGAGCCGGGAAGCCCGCCAGCTGGCGGGCAGGGCCGTCGGCTGGACCACGGGCCCGTCGGCCAGATCGCGGACAGTGCCACCACCCCGGTCGCGGACAGTCCCGCCGACCGACTCCCGGGCAGCACGCTCGGCCTCCTCACCCGGCCCCCAGTGGTGGCGCGGGCCGGCCCGGATAGTCCGGGGGTGGCTTGAGGCGCTGGCCCGGCATGCCGCCCTTCTCGTATTTCAGCAGCTTCTTCGCCTTCTCCGGGTCCGTCTCGCCCTCGCCGTACGCCGGGCAGAGCGGGGCGATGGGGCAGGCGCCGCAGGCGGGCCTGCGGGCGTGGCAGATGCGCCGGCCGTGGAAGATCACGCGGTGCGAGAGCATCGTCCACTCGCTCTTCGGGAAGAGCGCGCCGACGGCGGCCTCGACCTTGTCCGGGTCCGTCTCGTCGGTCCACTTCCAGCGGCGGACAAGCCTCCCGAAGTGGGTGTCGACGGTCAGTCCCGGAACACCGAAGGCGTTGCCGAGCACGACGAAGGCCGTCTTGCGACCCACGCCGGGCAGCTTCACCAAGTCCTCGAGCCTGCCGGGAACTTCGCCGCCGAACTCGTCCCGCAGGGCCCTCGCGATACCCATGATCGACTTGGTCTTGGCGCGGAAGAAACCCGTCGGCCGAATGAGCTCCTCGACCTCTTCGGGGTTGGCGGCGGCCAGGTCCTCCGGCGTCGGGTACTTGGCGAAGAGCGCGGGCGTGGTCTGGTTCACCCGCAGGTCCGTCGTCTGGGCGGAGAGCACGGTGGCGAGCAGAAGCTGGAAGGGGTTCTCGAAGTCCAGCTCGGGGTGGGCGTACGGATAGACGTCGGCGAGCTCGCGGTTGATCCTGCGGGCACGGCGCACGAGCGCGGCACGGGACTCGGGCCTGGCGGCGGCCTTGGCCGCGCGAGCGCTCTCGGCGAGGGCCGCGTTGGCCGGGACGGCCTCCGCCCGAGCACTCTTGGCGGGCGTCGTCTTCTTGCCGGCCTCCTTCGTCGCGACCGCCTTGACCGCCTTCTTCGCGCCCGCCTGCTTCCCGACGGCCGCCTTCTCGGCCGCGGCCTCCTTCGCCGGCGCCGTTCCCCTGGCGGCGTCCGCTCCCCCCGCGCCAGCCGTCTTCTTCGCACCAGCCGTCTTCTTCGCGGCCGCCACCCGCTTACCGGCCGCCGCGGTCTTCGCAGCCGCCGTCCTCTTCGCGCTCGTCGCCTTCTTCGTGGCTGCCGTCTTCTTCACGGCCACCGTCTTCGCGCTCGCCGCCTTCTTCTTCGCCGCAGTGCCCGTCGCCTTCCCAGCTGCCCCGGCCTTGGTCGTCGCCGGCTGCCCGGCCGCCTCATCCGGCGCCGGATTTGTCGCTTTTGTCCCATTCTTGGGCTCGGCGGAAACCTGTTCGCCCATAGCGGAATTACGGCGTACAACCACCAGCCCAGCCCCCTTAGCCCGTGCTCTCACTGGCGTTTTGGACACCCGACCAGCCTAAAGCCAGCAACTGACATCCGCCCCAGACCCATCGGATCGGCCCCCGATTGGCCCCCTCCCGCACAGCTTGCGACGCCGGTGCGGCAAACTTGTGACTGATCACACTGTTTGGACCGTCCGGCAAAATGGGGAGCACGGTCCCCTGGTACGCGGGGGAGCAAGATCCCCTGAGCAGGTCGACAAGGAGAGAACTCGTGGACGACGTTCTGCGGCGCGCCCCGCTCTTCGCGGCGCTCGATGACGAGCAGGCCGCGGAGCTCCGCGCCTCCATGAGTGAGGTGACCCTCGCCCGCAGTGACTCGCTGTTCCACGAGGGCGACCCGGGTGACCGCCTGTACGTGGTCATGGAAGGCAAGGTCAAGCTCCACCGCACGTCCCCCGACGGCCGCGAGAACATGCTGGCCGTCCTGGGCCCCGGCGAGCTCATCGGCGAGCTGTCGCTGTTCGACCCGGGCCCGCGTACGGCGACCGCCACCGCCCTCACCGAGGTCAAGCTCCTCGGCCTCGGCCACGGCGACCTCCAGCCGTGGCTGAACGCACGCCCCGAGGTGGCCGCCGCCCTGCTGCGGGCCGTCGCCCGGCGCCTGCGCAAGACCAACGACCAGATGTCCGACCTGGTCTTCTCCGACGTCCCAGGCCGTGTCGCCCGTGCGCTCCTGGACCTGTCGCGCCGCTTCGGCGTGCAGTCCGAGGAGGGCATCCACGTCGTGCACGACCTGACGCAGGAGGAGCTCGCCCAGCTGGTCGGCGCCTCGCGCGAGACGGTCAACAAGGCCCTCGCGGACTTCGCGGGCCGCGGCTGGCTCCGCCTGGAGGCCCGCGCCGTGATCCTGCTGGACGTGGAGCGGCTCGCCAAGCGGTCGCGCTGACGCGCGGTCGTCTCTCGACGTTACGACGACGGGGTTCCGCCCAGGGCTGGGCGGAACCCCGTCGTGCTTGGCGGCGCCAGATCGACCGACGTCCCCGCGGCCCCCTAGATCAGCCCATGCTCCCGCAGATAATCCAGCTGCGCCCTGACCGACAGCTCGGCAGCCGGCCACAGGGAGCGGTCCACGTCGGCGTACACGTGGGCCACGATCTCGGAGGCCGTCCGGTGCCCGTCCTCGACGGCCGTCTCGACCTGGGCGAGGCGGTGTGCGCGGTGGGCGAGGTAGAACTCGACGGCGCCCTGGGCGTCCTCGAGCACAGGGCCGTGGCCGGGCAGCACCGTGTGCACACCGTCGTCGACGGTGAGGGAGCGCAGCCGGCGCAGCGAGTCCAGATAGTCGCCCAGCCGCCCGTCCGGGTGAGCCACCACGGTCGTACCGCGGCCCAGGATCGTGTCCCCGGTGAGCACCGCGCGGTCGGCCGGCAGATGGAAGCAAAGCGAGTCGGCGGTGTGCCCCGGGGTCGGTACGACGCGCAGCTCGAGACCGTCGAGGCGCACCACGTCGCCCGCGGCCAGGCCCTCGTCGCCGAGCCGCAGGGCCGGGTCGAGGGCGCGTACCTTCGTGCCCGTCAGCTCCGCGAAGCGCGCCGCGCCCTCCGCGTGGTCCGGGTGCCCGTGGGTGAGCAGCGTCAGCGCGATGCGCTTGCCGGCCTGCTCGGCCGTGTCGATGACATGGCGCAGGTGCCCGTCGTCCAGTGGTCCCGGGTCGACGACCACGGCGAGCGCGGAGTCCGGTTCGGAGACGATCCAGGTGTTCGTCCCGTCGAGCGTCATCGCCGAGGCGTTGGGGGCGAGGACGTTGACGGCACGCTCGGTCGCGGGGCCGGAGAGGACCCCGCCGCGAGGCTGGCCCGGGAGGGCGGTGGCGTCGGTCATGTGGCGGGCCCCCGGTCCCACCCGTCTCCCGCCACCGCCCCATCCGGGGCGCTTCGCGCCGCCCCCTCGATTCCAATGGTCTTGGTGAACTCGTCGTGCCCCGGCCAGGCCAGAACCACCCTGCCATCCTCCAGACGGGCCTCGGCCAGGACCGGGGTCATGTCGCAGGAGGGCGCTGCGGCCAGGGCCTCGGCCGCCGAGTCGTACGCGGCGAGCCGGCGCAGCATCGCGATGGTCGGCGGCATCATCAGCAGCTCGCCGGCGTCGTAGCGGGCGGCCGCCTCGGCGGGGCGGATCCAGACCGTGCGGTCGGCCTCCAGCGAGGTGCGGAGGGTGCGCTGGCCCTCGGGGAGCGCGGCCACGAAGAACCACGTGTCGTAGCGGCGCGGTTCGAACTCAGGTGTGATCCAGCGGCCCCAGGCCCCGAGCAGGTCGGAGCGCAGGACCAGACTGCGGCGGTCCAGGAACTCCGCGAAGGACAGGTCGCGGTCGATCAGCGCCACGCGGTCGGCCTCCCAGTCCTCGCCTGTGATGTCGCCCACGACGGTGTCCGCGGTCGGCCCGGCGAGCAGAACGCCCGCCTCCTCGTACGTCTCCCGCACCGCCGCGCACACGATGGCCTGCGCGGACGCCTCGTCCACGGCGAGGCGTGCGGCCCACTCCGCGCGCGTGGGGCCCGCCCAGCGGACCAGGCGGTCGTCGTCGCGCGGGTCCACACCGCCGCCCGGATATGCGTACGCGCCTCCGGCGAAGGCCATGGAGGCGCGCCTGCGCAGCATATGGACGCACGGGCCGCCGTCGCCGTCCCTCAGCAGCATGACGGTGGCGGCCCGGCGCGGGGTCGCCGGTGTGAGCTCGCCGCTCGCCAGGGCGCGGATGAGGTCGGGCCACTCCGGTGGGTACCACTGACCAGTTGCCATGGCCGGAGGCTAACCCGTGGCGGGCGAATGTTCGAGGGCCATGATCCGCCGCGCCGCGCCGCTGGACGGCACACGCCACGGCGCCCGGATCTCAGCCCTCGTCCGTGAGCTCCACCTGGATCTCGACCTCCACGGGCGCGTCCAGCGGCAGCACCGCGACACCCACCGCGCTGCGCGCGTGCACGCCCTTCTCGCCGAGGACCTCGCTGAGGAGCTCGCTCGCGCCGTTGAGCACGGCGGGCTGTCCCGTGAAGTCGGGGGCGGAGGCGACGAAGCCGACCACCTTCACGACCCGCGCGACCCGGTCCAGGTCGCCGGCGACCGACTTGACGGCGGCCAACGCGTTCAGCGCGCACGTACGGGCGAGATCCCTGGCCTCCTCGGGCGTGACCTCCGCACCGACCTTCCCGGTGAGCGGAAGCTTGCCCTCCACCATCGGGAGCTGGCCCGCGGTGTAGACGTAGGCGCCGGTCCGGACGGCGGGCTGGTACGCGGCGAGCGGCGGCACGACCTCCGGGAGTGTCAGGCCGAGCTCGGCGATCCGCGCCTCAACGGCCCCGCTCATGCGGTCTTCTCGCGCTTCAGATAAGCCACCAGCTGCTCCGGGTTCGGCCCGGGCACGACCTGGACGAGCTCCCACCCGTCCTCGCCCCAGGTGTCCAGAATCTGCTTCGTCGCGTGCACGAGGAGAGGCACGGTCGCGTATTCCCACTTGGTCATGTGGCCGACTGTATCCGCTGCGAACGGTGGCCTCCTGCGTAGCCCGGTCCGCCACTGGTTAGGCTCGAAGACGTGAGCAGGCTCCAGGTCGTCAGCGGCAAGGGCGGTACCGGCAAGACCACGGTGGCCGCGGCCCTCGCGCTCGCCCTCGCGACTGAGGGAAAGCGCACTCTGTTGGTCGAGGTCGAGGGCCGGCAGGGCATCGCGCAGCTCTTCGAGACGGAGGCTCTTCCGTACGAGGAGCGGAAAATCGCGGTGGCTCCCGGGGGCGGGGAGGTGTACGCCCTGGCCATCGACCCCGAGCTGGCACTGCTGGACTACCTCCAGATGTTCTACAAGATGGGCGGTGCAGGCCGCGCCCTCAAGAAGCTCGGCGCCATCGACTTCGCGACGACGATCGCACCGGGCCTGCGCGACGTGCTCCTCACCGGCAAGGCCTGCGAGGCGGTCCGCCGCAAGGACAAGCGCGGCCGTTTCGTGTACGACTACGTGGTGATGGACGCGCCGCCGACCGGCCGCATCACCCGCTTCCTGAACGTCAACGACGAGGTCGCGGGCCTGGCCAAGATCGGCCCCATACACAATCAGGCGCAGGCCGTCATGCGGGTGATCAAGTCGCCCGAGACCGAGGTCCACCTGGTGACGCTGCTCGAGGAGATGCCCGTCCAGGAGACCGCGGACGGCATCGGCGAACTGCGTGCCGCGAAGCTGCCGGTGGGGCGGGTCATCGTGAACATGGTGCGACCCGCCGTACTCGACGAGGCCCATCTGGAGCTCGCGCAGAGCGTGCCGCGGACCGCCCTCGCCAAGACGCTGTCGTCGGCCGGTCTCGGCGGCGCCCGCCGCGGCGGACTCGCGGAGCGGCTCGTGGACCCGCTGCTCGAACAGGCCGAGGAGTACGCCGAGCGGTACGCACTGGAGCGCGACCAGCACGCCGTGCTCGCCGAGCTCGGGCTGCCGCTGCACGAACTGCCGCTGCTCGCCGAGGGAATGGACCTGGCGGGCCTCTACCAGCTCGCCACGGAACTGCGGAAGCAAGGGATCTCATGACGCTGGACGCGGTGCGCACGCTCGACGTCGACCCCCTGCTCGACGACCCGGAGACCCGCATCGTGGTCTGCTGCGGCTCGGGCGGCGTCGGCAAGACGACCACGGCCGCCGCCCTGGGCCTGCGCGCCGCCGAGCGCGGCCGGAAGGTCGTGGTGCTGACCATCGACCCGGCCCGCAGGCTCGCCCAGTCCATGGGCATCGACTCGCTCGACAACACCCCGCGCCGGGTCAAGGGCATCGACGAGTCCGCGGGCGGCGAACTGCACGCCATGATGCTCGACATGAAGCGCACGTTCGACGAGATCGTCGAGGCGCACGCGAACGGCGACCGGGCCCGCCAGATCCTGGAGAACCCCTTCTACCAGTCCCTGTCGGCCGGTTTCGCCGGTACGCAGGAGTACATGGCGATGGAGAAGCTGGGCCAGCTGCGCTCACGCGACCAGTGGGACCTGATCGTCGTCGACACCCCGCCGTCGCGCTCCGCGCTGGACTTCCTGGACGCGCCGAAGCGGCTCGGCTCGTTCCTGGACGGCAAGCTGATCCGGGTCCTGATGGCGCCGGCGAAGATGGGCGGCCGGGCCGGGATGAAGTTCCTGAACGTCGGCATGTCGATGATGACCGGCGCACTGGGCAAGCTGCTCGGCGGCCAACTCCTGCAGGACGTCCAGACGTTCGTGGCCGCGATGGACACCATGTTCGGCGGCTTCCGCACCCGAGCCGACGCCACGTACCGGCTGCTGCAGGCGCCGGGTACGGCGTTCCTGGTGGTGGCGGCCCCGGAGCGGGACGCGCTGCGCGAGGCGGCGTACTTCGTGGAGCGGCTGGCCGCCGAGGACATGCCGCTGGCCGGTCTCGTGCTGAACCGGGTGCACGGCAGCGGAGCGGCCCGGCTGTCGGCCGAGCGGGCCCTGGCTGCCGCGGAAATGCTTGAAGCAGAAAATCTTGAAGACAGCCGCATTGTGGATCAGGAGGGCGGGAAAGCTGGAGTTCGTAACTCCCCCGAAACGCCAGCCGACTCCGCCAAGTCCCCTGAATCCCAGGGGGGTTCACACAATCCCGGCTCAGCCGCTGCAGGTTCGGACACTCCCGAAGAAGGCTCCCCCGCCTCGGACCGAACCGACGGAACCGACCAGTCGGCCGAGCAGCCGGCAGAACAACTGACCACGCTGACCGCAGGCCTGCTCAGGCTGCATGCCGAGCGGATGCAGCTGCTCTCCCGTGAGCAGCGCACACGCGACCGCTTCACCGCGCTCCACCCGGAGGTTCCCGTGACCGAGGTGGCCGCTCTGCCCGGCGACGTGCACGACATCGCAGGACTTCGGGCCATCGGAGACCGGCTCGCGGCCGGAGACTGACCGACCGGAGCTGTCTGAACACCGTGACTGCAGAGGCGTTGGTCACCCTGTCTGCAGAGAGGGTGTCTCAAGAGAGGCTTTCCGCGCGACAGCGGCGAGCGATCAGCCCACCGCCGCGTAGCTCTCGTAGACCTCTTCGTCGGCGTCGACCGGCAGCAGACCTGCGCCGCGCTCGTATTCCGTACGCGCGGTCTCGAGCAGCCTGCGCCACGAGGTGACGGTGGGCCGCCTGCGCAGAAGCGCACGGCGCTCCCGCTCGGTCATACCGCCCCACACGCCGAACTCGACGCGGTTGTCCAGCGCGTCGGCCAGGCACTCGGTGCGCACCGGACACCCGGTGCAGACCGCCTTGGCCCTGTTCTGCGCTGCTCCTTGTACGAACAGTTCATCCGGATCAGTAGTGCGGCAGGCCGCCTGCGCACTCCAGTCGGTTACCCAGCCCATACCGGCGCCGTCCTCTCCCGAATCGAGGCTCCCCCACGGCGGCAGCGGCATATTCACCGCCGCCAGTTGAGGACGTTACGGAAGGTGGGCACAGCACAACACCCCCTTCGGGCCCAATCTTGAATGGCCCGAACGGACTATGCGTACGCGGCAGATCACCCAACGGAGTGAGCTGGGGACATGCGTAAGGAACCCGGCAAACCGGGGCAGTTCAGTTGAGGCACAACGGACGACCACTGACACATAAGGCAGATTCGGACACGCCCCAGCCGCAGGAGAAGGTTGACGTCCAGTAACGATTCGGGCTCACCGGACGTCGTGCCGTGACTTGCGGTGGGACGGCCGGGGACCACGGGGAACCACGTGGGAGGCAATCCCCAAAGTCCCTGTACGACCAGGTATGACCGACACTGCCGTGACAGCCGAGAGCAGCTTAGGCCAAGGGATATACGGCTGTCCGGCGAATCAGAACGTACGCTTCCTCCATGGCAAACAAGCGCTCGGGCGGTGGTCTCTCTCCAACGCAGCAGGCAGCCAAGTTCCTCGGTGTCAGTGTGCTCGCTGGAGCGGTGCTGGCCGGCATCGCGCTGCCCGCCGTGGGCGCGCTCGGACTCGCGGCCAAGGGAACGGTCGAGGGTTTCGACGAGATCCCGGCGAATCTGAAGCGGCCGCCCCTGAGCCAGCGCACCACGATCCTGGACAGCAAGGGCGGCACGATCGCGACGGTCTACTCGCGCGACCGTACGGTGGTCGACCTCAAGGACATCTCGCCCTACATGCAGAAGGCGATCATCGCGATCGAGGACGCCCGCTTCTACGAGCACGGCGCGGTCGACCTCAAGGGCATCCTGCGCGCGCTCAACGAGAACGCGCAGAGCGGCGGCGTGGCCCAGGGCGCGTCCACGCTGACCCAGCAGTACGTCAAGAACGTCTTCGTCGAGGAGGCCGGCGACGACCCGACGAAGGTCGCCCAGGCCACCCAGCAGACCATCGGCCGCAAGATCCGCGAACTGAAGTACGCGATCCAGGTCGAGGAGAAGCTGGGGAAGAAACGCATCCTCGAGAACTACCTGAACATCACGTTCTTCGGGCAGCAGGCGTACGGCGTCGAGGCCGCGTCCCGGCGGTACTTCTCCAAGTCCGCCAAGGACCTGAACCTGGAAGAGGCCGCGCTGCTTGCCGGCATCGTCCAGTCGCCGAGCCGCTACGACCCGATCAACGACGAGGCCGAGGCCAAGACGCGGCGCAACGTCGTGCTCCAGCGCATGGCCGACACGGGCGACATCTCCCAGGAGGAGGCCGAGAAGGCCAAGGAGAAGCCGCTCGGACTGAACGTCAGCAGGCCCAAGAACGGCTGCATCACCGCGGTCAAGGGCGCCGGCTTCTTCTGCGACTACGTGGAGAGGGTCTTCAAGAGCGACCCGGTCTTCGGCAAGACCAAGAAGGACCGGGCGAAGATCTGGAACCAGGGCGGCCTCACGATCCGTACGACGCTCGACCCGCAGGCGCAGAAGTCGGTGCAGGCGTCGATCAAGCAGCACGTGAAGCAGTCCGACGAGGTGGCGACGGCCGCGACCATCGTCGAGCCGGGCTCCGGCAAGATCCTCGCCATGGGCCAGTCCCGGCCGTACGGCTTCGGGACGAGCGAGAGCGCGATCAACCTGTCCGTGGACAAGGCGATGGGCGGCGGCGCGGGTTACCAGCCGGGTTCGACCTTCAAGCCGATCGTCGCGGCGGCGGCCATCCAGGGCGGCAAGCCGGCGACGCAGTCGTACTCGTCGCCGTACGAGATGGCGTATCCGAGCCCGGTCGCGCAGTGCGACGGCAAGACCTGGGTGAACACCGATGGTGCCAAGCTCACCAACGAGAACGAGTCCGAGAAGGGCCCGTACGCCATGAAGGAGGCGACCGCCAAGTCGGTCAACACCTATTACGTACAGCTGATCAGCGACATCGGCATCTGCCCGGTGACGCAGATGGCGACGAAGATGGGCGTCGAGCGCGCCGACGGCGGGACGATCTCACAGGTCCCGTCGATCGCCCTGGGCACGCAGGAGATGTCGCCGCTGACGATGGCGAACGCGTACGCGACGTTCGCCTCGCGCGGCACGTACTGCACGCCGATCGCGATCGAGTCGATCACGCAGAAGCTCGGCGGCGAGGAGGAGAAGCCGCTGGCCGTGCCGAAGTCGACCTGCACGCGCGCGATGTCGGAGAAGACCGCCGACACGATCAACACGATACTGAGGGGCGTCGTCGAGGACGGTACGGGCCGGCAGGCCGGCCTGGACAGCCGTCCGAGCGCGGGCAAGACCGGTACGACGGACTCCCGATACGCCGCCTGGTTCGTCGGCTACACGCCGAACATGTCGGGCGCCGTCTGGGTCGGCGACCCGCAGCACAAGCGGCAGATGGTCAAAATCACCATCGGCGGCGTCTACCACGCCAAGGTCTACGGCGGCCAGGTCCCCGGTCCTATCTGGAAGGACATGATGACCGGGGCGCTCGTGGGCAAGCCCGCGCCCGACTTCAACCTGATCAACATTCCGGACCCGAAGACGGACAAGGACAAGGACAAGGGCAAGAAGCGCGACGACAACGGGAACAACGGCGGTACCGCGACCCCGCTGCCCGGCATCACCTTCCCACCGGACTTCCTCGGCGGGACGACCAACGGCGGGAACAACGGGGGGAACGGCAACGGGAGGAACGGCAGATGACGGCGGTCGCTCCCGATCGTCGCTGATGCGCGCGTGAGGGCGCCCCCTGGCAAAGGGGGCGCCCTCACGTTTGTACGGAGACGGGCGTATGGAGACGGGGTGCCTGCGGACGCGTCGCCGTCAGCCCGCGAGGAGCTTCTTGACGACCGCCGCGACGCGGCCGCCCTCCGCCTGACCCGCGACCTTCGGGTTCACGATCTTCATGACCTGGCCCATGGCACGCGGCCCCTCGGCACCGGCCGCCTTCGCCTCCTCGACCGCCTGCACGACGATCTGCTGGAGCTCCTCGTCGGACAGCTGCTTCGGCAGATACGCGGCGAGGACCTCGCCCTCCGCCTTCTCCCGCGCGGCCTGCTCCTCGCGGCCGCCCTGCGCGAAGGCATCGGCGGCCTCGCGCCGCTTCTTCGCCTCCTTGGTGATCACCTTCAGCACGTCGTCGTCGGAGAGCTCGCGCGCCGTCTTGCCCGCGACCTCCTCCTTCGTGATGGCGGCGAGGGTGAGCCGGAGCGTCGAGGAGCGCAGCTCATCGCGCTCCTTGATCGCCGCGGTGAGGTCTTCCTGCAGCTTCGACTTGAGCGTGGTCATGCCCCGATTCTCGCAGGTGCGTCCAGCCGGACGCCCGCTGATTTCCGGCGCCCCGGGGTTCTGACACGATGAGCGTATGCGTGCGCGATACGGAGTACCTCTGGGCATCACGGCGACCGCGGCGGCGGGGCTCGTCTACGCGGCGGGCTTCGAGGCCCGCTCCTTCCGGCTCCGACGGGTCACCGTGCCCGTACTGCCGACGGGCATGCGCCCGCTGCGCGTCCTCCAGGTCTCCGATATCCACATGGTCTCCGGCCAGCGCAAGAAGCAGCGCTGGCTGCGCTCGCTCGCCGGGCTCCGCCCCGACTTCGTGATCAACACCGGGGACAACCTCTCCGACCCTGAGGGCGTACCGGAGGTCCTGGACGCGCTGGGCCCGCTGATGGAGTATCCGGGCGCGTACGTCTTCGGCTCGAACGACTACTACGGCCCCAAGCTGCGCAACCCCGCCCGCTACCTGGTCGACAAGGCACGCGGCCGGCACGGCCTCAACGGCAACCCGCCCGCCGTCGGCGCCGTCCACAATCCGTGGGAGGGCCTGCGCGACGGCTTCGACGAGGCGGGCTGGGTGAACCTGACGAACACCCGCGGTGCGCTGAAGATAGACGGCTTCGAGATCGCACTGACGGGCGTGGACGACCCGCACATCAAACGCGACCGGTACGCGCGCGTGGCGGGCGGTCCTCCGGCGGGCGCCGACTTCTCGATGGGCATCGTGCACGCCCCGTATCTCCGCACCCTCGATGCCTTCACCGAGGACGGCTATCCGCTGATCCTGGCGGGCCACACCCACGGCGGCCAGCTGTGCATCCCCTTCTACGGGGCCCTGGTCACCAACTGCGACCTGGACACGGACCGGGTGAAGGGCCTCTCCACGCACTCGGCGGCCGGTAACGTCTCCTACCTGCACGTCTCGGCAGGCTGCGGCACCAACCGCTACACGCCGGTACGGTTCGCGTGCCCTCCGGAGGCGACGTTGCTGACCCTGACGCCGCGGCTCTGACGCGGCGGCCTCGACCCGCCGATGCGCGGCCTCGCGGCTCAGACGACGCGACGCCCCAGGTCAGCACCACCCGCGGCGCCCGAGAAACCGGATTTCGTCTCCGGCCGCCGGTCCGCTAAAGTAATCGATGTCGCCGCGACGAGAACGCAAAACTCTCGTCTCACAGCGACACCGGGGTGTGGCGCAGCTTGGCAGCGCGCTTCGTTCGGGACGAAGAGGTCGTGGGTTCAAATCCCGCCACCCCGACAGCTGAAACACCAGGTCAGGCCCGGTCTTCCACTCAGGAAGACCGGGCCTGACTCGTTCCTTAAGGCTTCTGGGGAGTGAGCCGGGAGTGGATCATGGAAATTCACTCCCCGAGCGACAGTCCTGCGGCGCTCTCAGGAGGACATCGAGCGCGCGCACCGGGGACCGCGGGTTCATGGTCTTTCGCGCCTCCAACGACTCCTCCCACTGCTCAGTCAGCCCGTCCATGAGTCGGTTCCTCATCCGAGCGGTGATGTGCGAGTAGCGCGCCTGCACCGAGCCGTCCTCATGCCCCAGGCGCTCGTCCATGAGCTTGGGCGGAGTTCCGAGCTCCGACATGACCGTCTTGTGGGAGTGCCGGAGTCCGTGCGGGGTGAGGCCTTGCGCGATCGGCAGCCAGCAAGCGTCCGCACGGCCTGAGGCATTCCGGCCGCGCACCGGCACCCCGGGCCACGGATCCCCCATCACGGGTACCGGGCGAGCCTCCTGCGGCGCCTTCTTCGGGTACCACCCCGTCGCGGCCGGGTGGAAAAGCCAGGTTGCGAATCCAGTCCGCCGCCAGTGAGCGGCAGTCTCCCCCGTGTGGCCGGTGCGGGTATAGCCGAGTTCCGTGATGGCCATCTCCACCCGGACCCGCGTTGGCTTCGCGACCATGTCCGGTCGGTTCAGCACATTCGAGACCGTTGCCGCGGAGACGCCGGCTCGACGGGCCACGTCGACGAGCTTCGCGCCCATCTGCCTGGCGGCGCCGTTGGCCGGTCCGTGACCGCTGAACACGTAAGCGTTCTCATGGCATCGGCAAGGAGTCGAGTCAGTTCGGGAGATCTGGCCTGCGACCAAGGCTGACAGCCACTGGGGCGTATCGATCGTCCGGTAGGAGTCGTCCTTCGGCGGGCAACGTTCGAACTCCCCCGAATCCAATTCGTAAAGCTGCCACTCCACCCGCACCGAGGCAGGGCGTACGAACTTGCGCTCTAGGCCTACGACTTCGCCCCATCGCATGCCCGTGTAACCCTTCAGGACCACAGCCACGAACTCGTCGTCACGGCCGGACAGCAGCGCAGCCCGCTCGGCGGTCAGGAGGATCCCGAGAGCGTCGGTCACCACCTTCTCCGGGCCCCGGTTCCGGGAACGGCCGGCGCGCTTGCCTCGGCCTCGCCTCTTGGTGGCGGGATTGGAGTCCCGCAGACCTTCGTCTACCGCATCGGCAAGGATCAGGTGCAGCGTGCCGTGCCAGGTCTTCACGCTGGACGCGGCATAGAGCTTCCGCTCCTTCTTCTCCCAGGCTGCGACATCCGTTGGTTGGATATCGGCGATGGCCTTGTCCTCGAACTCGGGGAGAAGGTGCTCCTCGATGTGCCGCTTGTAGTTCTGCATGGTGGACGCGGCCAACTCCTGTGCTGCGTACCAGCGATTCACGTACTCGCCGAAGGTTTCCTTCCCAGCCTTGGGGTCTCGATAGCCGATCTCTCGGACCTTGGCTTCCGCGTCATTTGCCGCCTTCGCGGCGTCGCGCTTATTGCCGAAGCGGATGGTGGCGCCGTTGGCGTCCACGACGGTGCGAAGGACGCCGGGGGCGATCCAGTACCGGGCTCGGTAGTAGTCTCCGCGCTTCTCGGCGTAGCCCATGCTTGCCTCTCATTACAGGCGAGGGGTGGAAGCCGTGACGGCTTCCACCCCTCGCGATCAGTTCTTCTCTCAGGCGGCCCTGCGCGCCCGCCTCGGACTACGCGCACGCAGGCTCGTCACAGGCCTGACCGGCTGCGCGTTCGTGCGTCGCCGGGCGGTGGAGGCTCCTTCGACGGTGCTCACCTGGCTAGGGCGCTCTTCAAGGAGGTGGAAGATCTCCTGCACGTGGTCGCTCGTGAAGCGGTAGCCACCACCACTCCGAAGGAAGGGGATGCGCCGCCGGCGGACTTGTTCCTTCACCCACCACTCCGAGCACCCCAGGGATGCCGCTACTTCCGCGGCCGAATAGCTCGCGGGAAGTCCGGTTCGCCTCGACACGTTCATGACTCCTCTCTGCCCTCTGGAGAATCCGCAACATCCGCCACGCCGCAACATTGCTGGTCAGCGGCCTGCGTTTGTGGCGGACGGCGGTTTTGTTGCGGATAGGTGCCGCCACGGGCAGGCCGTGGCGGCACCTTCGGCGTGGGGTGGATCAGCTGACGCTGCGGAGGGGGCGTGTGTCGGTTTCCGCGAACATGTGGCGGGACTCGGAGGGGCCTTCCGCCACAAATTCACCCTCGCTGACCTGCGGTGTTGCGGCTGTTGCGGATGTTGCGGACTTTTCGGGGGGAGGGGGGCAGTAGCGGGCCCAGGCGTCCTTCAGGTCCTCCGCGTAGTAGCCCTTGGGGGTAGTGCTGCCGACTCGGATGCCGCGCGGCTTGATGGGGCGACTGTCGGGGCGGACGTACTGGCTCAGGAGCTTGGACAAGCCGCGCGCTGTGAGCGCCTTGCCGTCGTCGTTCAGGTCCGACCACGGGGCATCGTCAAGTCCGAGCAGGACTTCGAGGATGGCTGCGGTGGGCATCCGGTCGGCTCCGCAGAACACGCGGTCGCGCAGGTCGGTCAGGAGCCTTACGCCGAGGGAGGCCTCGTCGGTGTCGTGTGCGGCCTTGATGAGTTCGACGCAGGCGGCGCGGGCGCGCTCGGGCCAGTGCCCGCCGGCGGCGTCCGCGACGGCGAGCAGCGGCTCCCACACGTCGGCTGGCCGGTCCGAGACTCCGTCGGGCATCTCGGGCCAGGCATCTGCGACTTGGTCGTGCACGGTCTTGGCCCATTCGGCGAGCCGATCGCGCAGGGCATGGCCGAGCTTCTCGTGGGAGCGGCGCCGGTAGGGGTCGCACTTCTCGTTGGGGGCGCGCTTGCGCATGCGGATAATGACGGAGCGGGTCAGGATCGTGTCCGGCAGGGAGCCGAGGCCGGCCATGGCGACCGCGCAGAACGACGAGAACCATTCGGCGTTCTGATTGGAGCCATCGCCGACGCAGCGCAGGGACTTTCCGCCCCGCCGGTAGCCGGAGTTGAGGAATCCGCGCACCTCTTCGTTGCCGCCGGCCTTGGGGCCGAAGACTGTGTCGATCTCGTCGAAGAGGAGGGTCGGAGTTCCTCCGTCGGCCTCCACGAGCCGGAAGAGTGCATTGGCGGAGGCGTTGACGGTGGTCGCCGCGCGCGGGGTGAGGGTTTCCACGATCTCCAGCGCTCGGGACTTACCCGAGCCCGGTTCTGGGGAGAGGAAGGCCAGGCGGGCGGTTCCGTCGAACGCGTCGATCAGGTGGGCGTGTGCGTCCCAGAGCGTGACGGCGACGTAGGCGGCCTCGGTGGGGAAGACGTTGAAGCGGCGGTGGAACGCTTCGACCTCGTCGAGCAGCGCCGCCCCGTCGATGGACGGCGCGGGCGAGTTGGTGCTGGTCATGCGGCGTTCCTCCCTTCCTGGGTAGTGCGGAGCGGGCATGCGTCGCGGTGGGCGGTGTGGTCGTCGATGAGCGCCAGCACTTTGCGGTGACCGACGGCGCTGCGATCGCGACCGCAGGCGCACCACGAAGTCGCGGTCGGTTTGGCGCCGCGGGGCGCGCAGATGTGCAGCCACGCCACGGGAGACCGCCCATCCCCGGGCGGCTGGCTCGGCGGACGCTGTTCGCCTCGAAGGGCTGAAAGGACGCCCTGACGGGCGACCTTCTCTCGGCCGCCCACCCGATCCGGGCGCACCGCGCTGTTCACGGAGTCGCGCCGGGGCGGGGTGTTGGGGAGGCTTTTCAGGCGGCGGGACGGGGTGGTCATGCGTTCTCCCGCGGGCGGACGGTGCGGATCGACCAGTTCAGGGCGCTGCGGATCGTGGCCGTGCACTCGGAGGCAGACAGGCCGGCCATCTCTCCGGCCGCCTGAAAAGCCTCCTCCACCACGTGCCGGGGAATCTCGCCCCAGGCCACGAAGCGCCCCAGAGACCGTGCGGCCTCCAACAGCCGCTGGTTACGTCCTCCTTCACCGGTCTCGGCCACCTGCTCGGCCTCCCGTTCCAGGGCTACGTGCGCGCGGCGGCTGACCGTGCCGGGTACGAGCAGCGGTGCGAGCCCAGCCGCTGTGGACGCAGCCGCCGGAGCACGGAGCAGGGTGTGAAGCCAGTCGGGCAAGTCAGCGACCGGGCCGTCCACGTCGACCGCGTATGCGCCCTGAGCGGTGTGGCTTCCGGCGGCGACGACGTTGCCGCCCCAGGCCCGGGTATCGATGTGCTCGGCCACCGTTCCCTTCGTACTGGGCAGACGGTGTCGGGTGTGGAAGTACAGGTGGAGTCCGCCGCTGGGGGTCCGCACCGTGTAGGTAGCAGGCCAGGACGCTCCGGCGCGCTCGCAGAGCGCTTGGAAATTTGTCGCGCCGCAAGGCGCGTCCGAACTGCCCTTTGTCTTCTCGTCCTTGGGGATGTCGAGGTCGACGACGAGCAGGTGGGCGGGGCCGGGGGCGATGCCGACGTTGAACGCGCCCGCGCTCCACGTGCGGCGGATGCGCTCGGGATCGGTGGTGGCCCGTTGTTCCCACTTCACGTGCCCACTCGAGCAGGGGCCGCGGCCGGTGCAGGAGCGTTCGCCGTGCAGCGCGGAGCCCTTGGCGCCGGGACGCAGCGGGTGGATGGGCCAGCCGCGGGCGGCCGCATCGAGCGCCGCGCGCAAGAGCGCGGATCGTGCGTCATGCGTCATGCTGGAGACCTCCAACAGGTCTGTTGAGGACTGGAGACAAGGGCGGCCCCGCGACTTTGGCGAGACGAGGGGGCCGCCCTTGGCGCAGCTAGAACGGGGGCTCGTCGCCGGTCTTGGCGGCGGCCGGGGCGGGCTTTCCGGTGTCCCATGGGTCATCCGTGGCGTTCGCGGAGCCCTGTGTGGGGCGCTTGGCGTCGATGGCGACGTTGACGAACCGCAGGGACGCGCCGATCTCGTCGACCTCCATCGCGAGCATCGAGCGGTTCTCGCCTTGGTCGGTCTGCCAGTTGTGCTGCCGGATGCGGCCGAACGCGACCACGCGGGAGCCCTTGGTCAGCGATTCGGCGATGTGCTCGGCAAGCTGACGCCAGGCGGCGCATCGGAAGAACGTGGACGTGCCGTCCTTCCACTGGTTGCTCTCGCGGTCGTAGACGCGCGGCGTAGCGGCGATGGTGAATTTGGCGAGCGCGGCACCGCCCTCGGTGAACTTGATTTCGGGGTCGGCGGTCAGGTTGCCGATCACGGTGATCGGGGTCTCTCCGAACGACATCAGGTGTCCTTCCTGGTGGTTGGGTCAGTACTGGTCGATGGCGGCGCAGAAGTCGCAGTCGCAGTCGTCGTCGTGCGGGCAGTCGCAGCCGCAGGGGTGGCCGGCGCCGATGCAGTAGCACTGGCACATGCCCTCCCCGCACGGCATCTCGTCCTCCGCGTCGTCGAGGCCGTGGCCGCGGGCGCCGATCGGGCTCAGTGCGATGTGGGCCTGGTCGAGGGCGGCATACAGCGCCTCCGCGGCGCGCACGGCGTCGCCGGTGGCGCCGCGCAGGCTGGCGATACGGGCTACCAGGTCCTCGGGACCCTGGTCGCTGTACAGGTCGCCGTTCTCGTGCTGCCGGTCAATGAACGCCCGCACCTGGTGTAGGGCCTGGGGAAGGCGCATGGCGATCGTGGAGAGGTTGCCGACGGTGCTGTAGGCGTCGCCCGGGAAGGCCAGGCCGCCGGCGTTGGGGAGGGTGGCGTAGTTGAGGCTGCGGATGGTCTCGGCGGCTTGGTCGGCCAGGGCGGCGGCGTTCGTGGTCTCGATGGTCACGGCAGGCTCCTGTCAGTTGTGCAGGTGGGTGTGGGAGCGGGCGAACGCGCCCCGGGTGTGGGTGGTCACGTGCGTGTTCTTGGTGACCGGCCCGGTGTAGACGGCTCGGGAGATGGAGCTCCTGGCGCGGGAGAACGCGGCGCCGATCGAGAGCGCGGCGAACGCGATGCCGGAGAACAGGACGCCCATGCAGACCACACCGGTCACGGACATGGAGGCGAATCCCTTCAGCACGAGCCAGACGCCGCAGCCGACCCCGGTGGCGCCGGCGCCGATCCCGATGGAGGCGACCGCCGTTCCGGCCGCCCAGGCGGGCACGATCCGGTGGTCGTCCTGCCAGACCGGCTGCGCGTCCCCGACGGCCGGGTGCTCGGTGTCGTCGCGGTAGGACGTCGGGATGGGCGCCGGGGGCGGCGCGGGCCGGTAGACGTCGTCGATGATGCGGCGGGCTTCGGCGTTGGCCGCGTCGTCGCTCATGCGCGGCCACCAGTCGGCCGGGGTGTCGGTCTCGCTCACGGCAGTGCCTTCCTTCTGGTGGGTCAGGCGATGTTGGATGCGGCGTTGATGAGGGCCTGTATGGCGGCGCGGATGGCGGTGGAGGCTCCGGTGTCGGCGGTGAAGAACCCGAAGAGGAACACCGCGAGCGCGGCGGCGGGGCCGACGTAGCGGGTACGGATGAGGACGAACGTGAGGAGCCCGAAGAGGGCGACGGCGGACAGGGTCACGATCACGAGTGGCCCCCTTGGGCAACGGCCGGCGGGCAGCTCCCGGGGTGGGTGCTGCCCGCCGATGGCTTGTCGTCTGGCTTGTCGTGTGGCTTGTCGCTTGTCTTGTCGTCTTGCTTGTCTTGTCGCTTGTCGCCTCCCAGGTCAGAGCCCGTTTCTGACCCACACGACAACCCCAAGAGGGGCGTGCGTGCGGGGTGGGCGACAAGCGACAAGCACTAGTCGTTCGTGGGCGGTTCGGGGGCGTGGTCGCGGTGGACGTAGCGGGCCTTGGTGCCCTCCCCGACCCGGACCGCAGTGCCGTCCTCAGTCCACGCCTTGAGCCAACCAACAACCGTCTGCCGGTTCGTGCCGTACTCGCCCGCGAGCGCGCGGGCGATGGCCGACGCACCGGTGCCCTCCGGGCCCGCAGCGAGCAGCACGGCGAGCGCGGCCCGCTGCGCCGGGCTGTCCTGCTCCGGATTGTCACGCAGCGCGGACAGGTTCAGCCCCGACGCCGGCGGCGGGGGCGTGGCCGGGTCGGGAGCGGTACCGAACTGCGCGTCGATCTCCTCACGGAACCGACGCAGCAACTCATCCTCCGGCGAGGCCTGGTCGCCCCGGTCCGTGCGGTGGGCCGACAGGTTCAGCCCGCTCCCCGAACCCGCCACCGTCCCGGACGGCTCGGAGCCGGTGTCGGTCTGGGGGCCGAGGTCGCGCATCCATGCGGTGCGCTCCGCGTCCCAGCGCCGCGCGTAGTCGGCGCCCGCAGCCTTGGCAGACACGGCGTCCAGCCGCGGGTGCCGCTCGGACGTGGCGACGGTGATGTCCCGGATCTGGCTGGGCTTGATCCGCCACGTCTTGAACAGCGCCCCGGGTGATTCAGGGGTGCCCATGAACCCGGCGCCCTTGTAGGGGGCCTGGTCCACGCGCAGCCCGCGCCGGCCGGGGAACATCTTGCCAAGGTCCATACCCTCGGTCTCGCCGCCGGTCAGGGCGACGCGGACCTTGGCCTCACGGCGGATGAGCAGGTTGCCCAGCACGCTGCCGGTGGCCCCGAGTGCGGTCAGCACGGTCCGGATACCCATGGCGCGCAGCATCCGGATGACTTCGAGGATCTTCTTGGCGAGTTCCTTCATGCGCCGGTCGGTGCTGACCAGGATCTCCGCACCCTCGTCGATGACCAGCATGATCTGCGGGATCTTCGCGCTGACCGGCAGCAGATCCGTGTCGTGCTTGGCCAGCAGATCCTGGTAGGCGCGCTTGCGGTGCAGTCCGATCGCGAGAGCCGCATCGAGCATCAGCATGGCCTCTTCATGGGTGCCGGCCAGCCAGTCGATGCCGGGCCGTACCGGCTTGCCGTCCTCCCCCGTCAGCTCACCGTTGAGGGCGGGCAGCACCCAGGGCAGGCCGGCGGATCCGGCGTTGAGGTCGATCACCCAGGTCAGCATGTCCTCGGCCCGGGCGAACCCGCCCAGGACCCCGTGGAGCATGTTCGTCTTGCCGGACCCGGTGGGGCCGACCACGAGCGCGCACTGTTCACGCAGGTAGGCCACGACCTCGTCACCGTTGGTGCGAAAGCCCCACGGGATCCCGGTGAGGATCGAGAGGGGTCCGTAGTCGTCGGGGTAGGTGCGTGTCTCCGCGAGGACGTTGCGGGTGGTCACGTCCATGATGGTGCGGCCCTGGTGGATGCCGGGGCTGGCGGATGCGGTGCAGCCGTGCGGCAGCTTCGCATCCGCGGACAGGGCCGCGGCGTGCTGGGCGATGCGGTCGTAGGTGATACCGCCCTGCGGCTCCAAATCGAGGGAGTAGCCGTTGCCGGTCTCCCACATCTCCACGGCCAGCACCTTGACGGTGACGTGGCAGATGCGCTGGATCCGCTCCACCCACTCCGCAGCGATTGCGCGCCGCTCCGCGGTCAGTTCCAGGGCGATCTGGCGCTGCTCTGCGGCGATGGCCTCGTCCTCGCGGGCCTCTTCGTACAGGGCGACGGAGCGGGCGCCGGCGCCGATGCCCACGCCGATGGTGGCCAGCGAGCCGAGGGCGGCCCACGAGAGCGGGCCCGAAGCCATAGCCCAGGTGGTCCATCCGGCGCCGACCAGCCACGATGCGGCCTTGAACGCGAGGGTGCGGCCCGCGTTGCGGACCTTGAGACCGGCGACAGTGTGACCGAGCGCTCCGGCAGCGCCGACCGCGAGGGCCCAGGCGGGCGGCATACCGGTGGCGGCGCCGGTGGTGGCGACGGCGAGGGCTCCGGTGGTGGCGGACAGAGCGCCGGTCACGGGTCCGTGACCGGCGGTCCAGTCCAGCACCGGGCCACTCTCGTTCTTCGTAGTGGCGGCGCTGCTCATCTCAGACGTTCCAGCCCTTCTCGGCCTCGGGGCCGTTGCGGGGGTCCTCGTGCCGGGCGATGTCGTGCTCGTGGGCCTGCCGGAACAGCGGGCCCATGTCCTCCGCGACCGCGACCGCGCTCATCAGGGCGCCGAAGATGTCGTTGAAGCCGTCCGCGACCTCCTTCTCCAGTGGAAACTCGCTGTCGGCGCGCTCCGCGAGGGTCTTCATCACGTTCGCCACGCTGGTCAGTGCGGCGGGCAGGCTCTCGACCATGGCGAGGATCTCCATGGCGTCCTCGGGGTCGTAGGACTGGGCTGCCTGCTCCATCTCGGCTGCGTGCTCTTCGAACCTGAACCCGGACACGTGCTCTCCTTCACTGCTCGTCGATGTGCCGGTGTTGTCGGGGACCAGCTCGGTGGGACGCTGAACGCGCTCCCCGAGCCCGTCGGTGACGTCCTTGGCGGCTTCCTCCTCCGCCGCCTGTTCGGCCCGGGTCTGCTCGTCGCGTATGACCTGGTCACGGTCCGCGCGCTGGTCACGAGCGGCGGCGGTCAGGCGCCGGTACAGGCGCCGCCCGGGGTGCACGAGCCAGGGCAGGCCCAACTTCCGTCCCAGCGGGCTGGTCAGCAGCCCCAACAGGCCGATGGGCAGGGCCAGCAGGGCGGCCAGTGCCCGGCGGCCGTGGAATCGGGCGGCGGAGCGTCGCAGCGCCTTCCTGGCCGCCTGACGGGCCGGGGCCTTCCGCACGTTCGAGCGCTGGCTGGCCACAGTCCAGGCGGCCTTGGCGTCGCGGCGAGCCCGGTTCTTCGCGATGGCCGCAGCCTTCATCGCGCGGGCCTTACGGCCGGCGCCGCCCAGCATGCGGCCGGCCAGACCACCCGACCGCGACCGTGTCTTGCCCAGCCCAGAGCGGCTGTTGGGCTTCGGGGCGGTCGTGTTTCGGCGGGCGTCTGCGACCGCGCGACGGGCCGCAATGGTCTGGGCTCGCTTCTCGCCCCGCGATCCGCCGGCTGCCTTCTGCGCCGAACGCAGCGCCTTGACCTGCGACGCCT
This sequence comes from Streptomyces jeddahensis, assembly GCF_001642995.1. GTDB lineage: Bacteria > Actinomycetota > Actinomycetes > Streptomycetales > Streptomycetaceae > Streptomyces > Streptomyces jeddahensis. Next base: position 17,566 of record NZ_LOHS01000111.1, on the reverse strand, counting down.
TGCCCCGCAGACCACCTGCCGCGCCACGACTCTTGAGACCAGCGGCCGTGTTCAGGGAGACCGGAGCCCGCTGCTTACCGGCCGCGGGACGCCCCTGCCCAGAGGCGCGGCCGTGACCGGCCTTGCCCCCTCCGCCGGACGTGCTGCGCTTCTGCCCCGGCACCCCGCCGGCACCGCCAGCCGCACGGCGGGCCGCTGAACCGGCCGCACGCGCACCGCTGCCGAGGCTGCTCGGGCGATTGCGGGCGGCGGCGCTACGGCCCGCGGTGCGGGCGGCGGCGCGGCGCGCGGCCTGCTTGGGACGTGGGTTGCGGTTGCGGTAGGACGCGACCGTCCCGAGGACGACCGCGCCGGTCGCGGCCACCGCAGCGGCGATCGGACCGCCCGCGAGACCGGCCGCGGCGACCATGCTCACGGTCGTGTTCGCCCCGGAGAAGGCCAGCGGGACGACCGGCCAGCCGCCCGGCGTGTGCTCCACCTCGGTGTTCGTGGCGGGCTTCTCCACAGCCTGTGGAGGCGCGGGGTTGGGAGGGGTGTCGGGAGCGGCGGGGGCCACTACCACTTCGGTCGTGGTGTCGGTCATGCTGTGGACACTCCTTTGGAGGAGAAGCAAGGCCCGAACGCACCGGTCCAAGGGATACGTTCGGGCCTTGCGTACGAGTAGGAACCAGCAGGTCAGGCGGCACGGTGCGGGTGCGTGGCGGCGAGCGCGCGCCACCGCTCGTTCTCCGCAGCGCTGCCGTTCTCGACGCGAACCTGGAAGCTGCAGCCCGGCGTGGTGCAGCGGTGCACCCGCAGGGCGTCCTCGATGCGGATCAGCAGCCACAGCGACGACGACAGGACCCCGAGCACGCACGGGGTGATCAGGCCGATCGGCACGCCGTAGGAGGCGAGCCGGACGCCCATGGAGATGGCCATCGCACTGACGGCGGCGATGACGAGCGCCGCCACGATCCGGCGACGCACGGAAGGCTTCTGTGCCATAAGAACTCCCAGCTCAGACGGGGGATTTCAGGCGGCGCACTGTTCCTCGACAGCGGCGCAACGGCCGCACATACCCAGCGACGTGGGGATGACGTAACCGGCGTCGCGCCCACACTCGGGGCACCGCCGGCGGGCAGCGTTGGCCTTGGCCAGAGCCGCCCACCGAGCCGGGGACATCGGCCGCACCGGCTTGGCGCGGTCGACCCGGTAGAGGTAAGCGACCAGAGGACCCCGACGACGCCGCGGGCGTTCGAGCTGCGCGGCAACGTCCTGCCCGCCAGGCCGCAGCCCCAGGGCGCGCAGTTGCCGGTAGGTGGCCAGGCCGTCCGGGGCCAGGCGCCACCGGTACACAGGCAGTGTCACGACGTGCTCTCCCGCGCCATCAGCGCCGTCCACGCCTCCCGCACACGGTCCTCCGCACCCTTGAAGCCTCGGCGGCGGAACTCTGCGGCGGCCTGCCGGTACGAGAGCGGCGGGTTCTGCGAGTGACGCAGGAACCGCAGCACCACCAAGAGCTGAGCGTCGGTGAGCGTGGCGCCCGGCTCGGGCAGCGTCACGCCCGCGACCATCGCCACGTCCGCGAGCGTCACGGCGGGCAGGTGCACCTCCTCTTCCTCCGGCTCCGGCCCACTCTCGGCGGGCTCGTCGACGGGAGGCGTCACGGGGCCGTCACGGTACTCGACACGCTCGCCGTCCGGAGTCGGGGACAAGGCGTTGACCTGCGTGTCGTCGCCGTCACGGGAAGGAGTAACGGGCGGCAGAGCGGGAGCCTTTGCGGTGTCGGTCCCGGCGGGTGTGACGGCGGGCGTCACGGGTGTGCCGAACATGGCGGCCAGCGCGGCATCCGCGCCCTCGGTGACACGCTCGCGCTGTACTTCCACCAGCCGCGCCCCGAGCGTCACGTCACCCACGCCGACCTTCTCCGCGAGCCTCCACGACTCGCGCTCAGACTGCGCCTGCACCTTCGCGTCGGGGTGGTTGGCGGCGCGTGCGCGGTGATAGGCGAGCGCCTGCACGAGCGCGGCCGTCTTGCGCTCCGCCTCCGGGTCACGGCCGTCACGGTGGACGACAATGCGGCGAGCCAGGAACGCGGCACCCTCGGCAGACACGGACATGCCCATCGGAGTCAGGGCGTAGATGACGGTGCGGCCCGGATCCGGGGCGGCCATCGCTGACATCGCGGACGCCGCCGCCGGCAGCGCCCACAGCCCGGCACGCACCGGCCACGGGGACGACTGCCCCAGCATGGTCAGCCCGAGTAGCACGAGCGCGAGCACTGCGGTGGCGCCCTCGCCGGCGGCGACCGCGCCGGTCGCGGTGCCCTTACCGTAGGTGTGACTGATGTTGGAGAACGTGCCGTAGGCGCCGAACAGGCCGGTTGCCACCATCGGTACGAACGCCGCACCGAGCACGATGCCCTGGCCACGCGTCAGCCGGCGCGGCGACTGCGTAGTGGGGTCGGCGGTCATGCCGCTTCCCCCGCTCCGAGACGGTTGGCGACCTCGACACGCGCGGCCAGCACCTTGTTCGTCGCGCGGCGCAGCCGGCGCTGATCCAGCTCCGACACCGGCCGGGCCAGCAGCGCGATCTCGACGTCCAACAGGTCCATCTCCGCATCGATCAGCGGACGCTCCAACTCGATCGCGTGGAGGTCTTGCCACGAGGGTCCCGCGTCCGCAAGGTCGCCGGTAACGGGCTCCTGAACAGCAACGATGAGCTTCATGGGTCGTGTCTCCCTAGCAGTAGTACGGCCCGAACAGCGGCCCCGGGTGGCTAGACCCGGGGCCGCCCGCCGCACGGGGACAGGGCTACTCGCACAGCACGAGCGGCCACGGCTCCCCGACACCCACGCCGCGAACGACGCGGGTGTCGGGGACCGTGAGCACTGGTGCTGACGCGGGGCTCGAACGCCCCGCGAAAGGTTCTGCGGAGTTCAGATCACGCAATGCCAGTCACCGCCCCGAAGGGCGGATCCGGGCAGGTCACCCGGCCCGACATGGGCGGTCGGGATGGTGACCCGCACCCATCGACCGCACGTGTTCATGCGGCTGGGCCAGCACTCTGTTGAGTTCGTGGCAGCGCTTGTTCCGGTCCTTGCCTTCCGGGCGCTGTTTGTGCAGGTCAAGCAGGTTTCGCGAGCGATTCGCTCTCTCGGGCCGAGCCGTTCGACTGCCTCGTGACCACTTCCTGTCGTGATGGGACCGGGTCACGCTCCGTGCAGCCGGGTTCTCTTTGGCCGGACCCGGGGACGCGCATGAACTAGCTTGTACTGGCACATGCTCGATTGCAAGCCCCGTGCGGCATCTCGCGCTAGTTCGAACTGATCGATACGCTCAGACGCATGACCATCGACGCGGACGACCCCCGACTGAAGTCCGTCCAGATCGCGGAGGCGATTCGGCAGGACATCGCGGATGACGTGCTGAAACCGGGCAGCCGACTGCCGAGCCACCGGGAGTTGGCTGACAGATACAGCGTGGCCACCCAGACGATTCAGAACGCGCTGAAACTGACCCGCGAACAAGGGCTGACACGTCCCGCGGGAAACCGGGGCACCTTCGTGGCGGATGACGCACGCGAGCGACTGGAGAACCAGTCCTCCGCCGGCCTCTCCGAGACGTCGGAGCTGCGGCGCGAGGTCGCGGAGCTGCGCGAGCGGGTCTCCGCTCTGGAAGCGGCCGTCTATGCCCGCTGAACCGGCCGCTGCCAGCAACTTCCTTGAGCACTTTGGCATCTGAGTCATCGTCCGTTCCTCCTGACAATGACTGTCGAAGAAGTCACTATGACCACACGAGGGCCTACGCAGGGCCGCCGCCGGACATGGACCGGACCGGACAAGGACCGCAACCGGACCAGGCGACGACAGCGCAGCGCAGCCGCCCGAGACTGAGGGCAGTGGGACAGGCGACAAGGGAGGACCTGTGGCCGGCAACGCGAAGAGGAACGGCCAGGAACCACGCACCGTTTTGGAGCACCTGCTCTGGCAACGCCCCAACACCTATGACGAGATCGTCGCGGAGTTCGAGAACGTCGCGCGCCAGATGAACGAGGACGCGACCATGAGCACTCGGCACCTGCGGCGTCTCGCCAGCGGTGATCGCGTCGGCACAACTCCAGTAACGCGCCGGGTCCTACAGACCATGTTCGGCAAGCCGCTGAACGAACTGCTCCGCCCGTGGGAGGCCACCGCCTCCTTATCGGAGGAGCAGGCGCCCTCCGGCCTGGTGCTCGCCAAGAACCAGGCCGACATCGACAAGGAGCTGATCTCGTTGGCAGCGCGGCGCGCGAAGACCTTCGCACTCACAGCAAACCAAGGGAACCTCACGGAAGCGGCCATGGAGCAGGTCCACGACGACGTGCGCCAGCTCGCCTCCGACTACCCCCAGCGCCCCCTTTCCGATCTCCTGAGCGAGCTCGTACAGACTCAAGAGCTGCTCTACCGGCAACTGGAGCAGCGGCAGAGCCCTGCGCAGGCCCGGCATCTGTACTTCCTCACCGGGGTCGTCAGCGGCCTGCTCGCCAAGGCCAGCCACGACCTGGCCGACCCGCACGCGGCCATGGCACAGGCACGCACCGCCTACCTCTGCGCCGAGAACGCCGACCACAACGGCCTTCGCGCCTGGCTGCGCGGCCTCCAATCACTCATCGCGTACTGGGCAGGCCGACACCGCGAGGCCGTCCGCTTCGCACGTGTCAGCGTATGCCTCTACCGCCTGCTCGGCGTAGGTCTGGGCGGCGCCGGCCTCGGTCGGCAGCCAGGCGAGGGCGTCCGCCGCGTAGTAGACCTGGCGGGGCCGGCTGAAGGTGCACAGGCCGCCGAGTTCGTCGACCTCGTCCGGCTGGGCGGAGTCCCAGGCCTCTTCGGCGCGGCGGATGGCCGCGTGCGTCTCGTTGGCGTCTCCGAGGGCGGCCCACGCCCGGGCACTACGCCATCGCGGCTTCTGAGTGGGGCAAGGGCTACGCCACCGATGCGGCGCGCACAATGATCCGCTTCGGCTTCGGTGAGCTCGGACTGCACCGCATCAGCGCCGCCATAGGCCCCGAGAACCACGCCTCGATCCGTGTTGTCGAAAAGCTCGGCTTCACTCGTGAGGGCATCCTCCGGGATCACGTCTTCACCAATAGCGAGTGGCGTAACAGCGTCCTGTATTCACTCCTCAAGCACGAGTGGAACGAGGGGTAAGCGGCTCGGACGATGCGAGAGGGCCCGTACAAGGTGCCGGCCCTCTCGCATGCACAGCTGGTGGGCGAGCACTTGCCATAGCGCGGTCAGGACAGCCCTCGACGCCACCGGCTTGATGCAGTAAGGGCGTGTGTCATCGCGGACGTGGCCACCGGGGCAGAGTCAATGTTTGACTATGAAGAAGCAACCTCTTGTCGTCGTGCAGGCGCCGGACGACCGCGGCCTGCGGACCGTGAGTATCCAAGGCGAAACCGACGGCCGAGCCTGGTCGCTCAAAGAATTGCGAAGAATTCTGCGGCACGCGGGCCTACCACCGGATATCAACCTCGACAACCCGGGCCGCGTCCACTGGGTAGCCGACCAGACGTGCTGGCCCGACCATCCTTGGAAGAGGCGTGCTGCGGCGGTGGTCATGGCTCTGGGGCTTCTTACATCCGTTGCCGTGCTGTTGTATGTGGGCATCAAGGATGCGTTTAATGCGCTGGCGTACGGCGGGCGCGTGATGGGCGTCATCTTGTTGGCCGCTGCGTTGGTGGAGATCGTCGCTGCTCTTGTCCTATGGGACTACTGGGGGAAGAGGGTCTTGCGGTACTCGGGCGAGGCAACTCTTGTGGGCGTCGGGTCCGTGATGGGCACGAATCTGATGTTCCTGGTCATTCAGATCGAGGGCGGGGACTACAACACCTCGTATTTCTGGCTGTGGATCGGTCTGGCGCTCTGGTCGGTCTGGGCATTTTGGGCTTTGACCCGGCAGAAGGTCTGGCAAAAGATTCCGCATCCCAGGACAGTCGCGCTGGGCGCTGCGGTGTCCGGAATCGTCGGGGCCGCGGGCCTTGCCTATTCGCAAATGTTCGTCCCGTATAGCACCCCCGTGAAGGTACCCTTCGGCGTCTCCATCGGGAATCCGACGATGAGCGCGGATGGCGCGGTTCTTCACGTGCCAACACACGTCGAGTTTCGGAACACCGGTTCGGTGCCAATTGACGTGGTGGGCACCATGTGGAGGGTTAAAGGCTATCCGACAAAATTGAACACTGAAGGCAACAGCATGAGGGAATGGAAAAATGATCTGTGGTATAACAGCAAGACGCTGAGGCATGTCACTTACTCACCTTCCCGCATGTTGGGGACCGGAGAGATTGTAGACCCGGGCGCCAGGCTCGACCCCGGTGACGACTTCTCAAAAGACCCCATCATCGACGTTCCTCTAAAGTCTGGGATCGGCCGTGTTGAAGTCTACGCGATCATCTCCTATGTCAGGGCCGACAGAGGCAAGCTGGGAAACAGCTACCCAGTCTCACATAAAGCCTCCTGGGATACGGGATCGAAAGACGGGAAGCACACAGGGGACGCCCCCGAGTGGGTGGCAGCCCCGGGTGACGAGTTCTATCGCTATTACTCCAGGATTTACCGCAGCAGTGAAATGCTCAATCTCACGCACGCTGAGGACTACGCATCCGCCTGGTGGGTCCTGCCACAGTGGAGAGAGGGTAATGGGTTCGCTAAGGGAGATACCGACCCATACATGGAGGTGAGCATCTCTCCTCATGAGAACCTCGCACAGACCCTCAGCGATGCCGAACAAGCACCGTACGGAATGAAGACCGTAGACACATTTACTGAGCGCACCATCGCTCAACTCCTGCAAGCATCCAAGAAATAGCCACCTGTCCGCCAGTGAGCCGCTTCCAACCTCAGCTTGAGACGTGAGGTGGAGGGTGAGGACGCCTCCGGTCGGCTTCACGCAGGTACCGGGACGCACCAGAAGGCGGCACCACCGGTCTGGCCGGTGCTGCCGCCTTCTGCCGGCCGGAGGGGTTCCGGCCGTTACGCCATCGCTTTCCCGTGCGGAGGTTGATGCCGACGGCCCTGGCCGCCTCCGTGTAACTCACGCCTTGCTGCACGAGCCGGGCGTATTCTTCCCGCTCACGGGTCACCTTCCTGCGGCCCTGAGCCCCCGTCCGGGTCTTGCGGATCTCGAACATCGCCCCCCTTTAGCTGGGGTGTTGCGACGATCGCTAGAACCTAAGGCCCATGGGCCATGTGCGGGCCAGAGGGCCCGCAGAATGCCTCGCGCGTGCTCGCTGTGCAAGTCAGAGCAGGTGAACGCCCGGGACACATGTCGGTCTTGAGGACCGTCCCTGTCCAAGCGCGGTAGAACTTGCCCTACTTGATAAAGGCCCGCGCACGGCGCGGGCGCGCGCCGCCTTTGCGGCGCGGCCTGCCTCCTGTCTCCGCCCCGGCTGGCCGCGCCAGGCGGCGCGCTACGTGCAGCGGGCTGAGCAGGAGAAACCCTCTGTGGCTGGGGCGGTCGGCTCCACGACTTTACAACTCATCTCATTTGGCTGGATAGGTCGTCGGCTGTGGTGGGGATCGTTGAGCGGTTGGTACCGGACGAGTTGTGGGAGCTGTTCCAGCGAGTGGTGCCGGAGGCGCCGGCCCGGCCTCAAGGCGGTGGCAGGCGTCGGCACGGTGACCGTGAGGTGCTGGCCGCGATAGTTCGTTGCCACATCGGCCTGCACATGCCAAGATCGCGGCCCGACTTTGATCGCTCTGATGCGGAAGGGCTTCTGATGGCCAAGATGAGGAACCGGATCGTCACCCTGCTGGCGGCGACCGCCGTGATGGTCGGCGTCTCCTTCGGCGCCGGCGCGGGCACCGCCGCGGCAGCGCCCCGGCTCACCTACACGACGAGCTGGTATCAGGACTACGATTCGGTCGTCGTCTACCTCTACGCCGACGGCAACTACGCCGGATATGTGAACTGGAACTCGGACCCGGACAGCTTCGGCACCCCCGGAGACGCGCTCCGGGCGCATGACGGCGGGGCCGACGGGTGGGGCGTCGAGGGGACCGTCATGAGCGCCCAGGTCTACCGCGTGGCTTCGACGGCGGGACACGCGTCCCCCTACACGACCCCGTGGCAGACCGGCGACATCACCGAGGGGCACCGGATGATGCTCGACGCGTGCCTGGTGAAGGGCTCGGAGGAGGTCTGCACCGGGTTCGACTTCTACGTCTACGCGTAGACGCGATCGCCCACCCGGGCGGGCGGGGGGGTGGCGGCAGGGAGCAGTGATCCCCGACGCCTGGCCGGAGCGGTCCACGAGGCACTCGGCGGTGAACTCGGCGCCGGCCACGCGCTGCAGGAGGCGTACCCGGCAGAGGTCCGTCACGGCGAGCGCCTGGTCATCGTTGGACCGGGCATGATGACGACCGCGATGACAGCCGCACTCGAAAGTGACGTCGCTGGACTGCTGGAGGGGTACGAGGACGGGACCTGGCACCCGGCCACGGAGGAACGCGCGCTCGCCGAGGGCCTGGCGCGGGCCCGCTGGAGCCCTGACTCTTTCCGGGCTTCGCTGCGCGCGGTGTCTCCCGCCATTCGGGCCGGGCGCCTGGTCGACGTCCTCGATCCGGCTGCGGCCGTCCTCGAGTCGGCCGGCACTCCCGGGGCCGACTCCGCGCTGCTCGCGCTGCGGCGTCTGGTCGACGCGCTTGCTGCCGAGTCCTGCGTGTCGGTGGTCATGCGATGCGAGTTCCTTTGCGAATCGGGCGCGCAGCAGCACCCACGGGCGGGCGCGTACCGCGTGCAGCGGGACTGTACGGTCACTGGTGTAACTCCCGAGCTGGAAGCGACCGTTGATGACTGACGTGGTGAGTGACACCAAGGCCCCGGAGGTACCCGTGGACGAGGTCGTGGACGACGCCCTGATCCAGCAGCTGATGGCCCGTGCAAAGGACGGCGGGATGAAGCTGGCTGGCGAGGGCGGTCTGCTGCAGCAGCTGACCAAGAAGCTGCTGGAGTCCGCCTTGGAGGGCGAGATCACCGACCACCTGGGCCACGAGAACGGCGAGCGGGCCGAGGACGGGCGAAGGGAGAACTACCGCAACGGCCACCGAGCCAAGACCGTGACCACCGAAATCGGCACCGTCGAGATCGAGGTGCCCCGGGACCGGGCCGGCACCTTCGAGCCGATGATGGTCAAGAAGCGCCAGAAGCGCCTTGCCGGTATCGATGAGATGGTGCTGTCCCTGTCCGCGAAGGGCCTGACCCACGGCGAGATCTCCGCCCATTTGGCCGAGGTCTACGGGGCAAACGTCTCCAAGCAGACCATCTCCACCATCACCGACAGCGTGGTCGCGGGGATGACGGAATGGCAGAACCGGCCGCTCGACGCGGTTTACCCGGTCGTCTTTATCGACTGCGTGAACGTGAAGATCAGGGAGGGGCAGGTCGCCAACCGGCCCGTCTACATGGCCGTGGCGGTCACTGCCGAGGGCCACCGCGACATCCTCGGCCTGTGGGTCGGCGACGGGGGCGAGGGCGCGAAATATTGGCTCCAGGTGCTGACCGAGATCAAGAACCGCGGCGCCGCGGACGTGCTGATGCTGGTCTGCGACGGGTTGACGGGGTTGCCGGACGCGGTCAATGCGGTCTGGCCTGCGACGATCGTGCAAACGTGCGTCGTTCACCTGTTGCGCAACTCGTTCAAGTACTGCGGGCGGCAGGACTGGGAGAAGATCGCGCGTGGACTGAAGCCGGTCTACACCGCGCCGACCGAAGAGGCCGCGCTGGAGCGGTTCATGGAGTTTGCCGAGGTGTGGGGGAAGAAATACCCGGCGATCGTGCGGTTGTGGGAGTCGTCCTGGTCGGAGTTCGTGCCGTTCCTGCGGTTCGACGTGGAGATCCGCCGGATCGTGTGCACCACCAATGCCATCGAGTCGATCAACGCCCGTATCCGCAAGGCTGTGCGCGCCCGTGGGCACTTTCCGACGGAGCAGGCCGCGCTGGAGTGCGTTTATCTGGCGGTGATGAGCCTGGACCCAACCGGGACAGGACGGCGGCGCTGGGCGATCCGGTGGAAGCCAGCACTGCAGGCGTTCGACATCACCTTCGACGGACGGCTCTCGGCCGCCCGCCGCTAGAACCCGACAACCGAGTTACACCACTGGCTGGACACACCCGCTCAGTAACGGGCAGGCTCACAAACCTGCCCGATCCGCGGGCCAGCGTAATGGGCCATGATCACTCGCGCCAAAGCAGCTCCAGCCCAAAGCCGCTCCGCCGACCTACTCCTGAATCAGCAGGTCCGGATGCGTGAACACAAAGACCATGTACGCGACCGCAGCCACTGTCCCCACGGACGAGAGCACCAGGCCGGTCAGAGGCTGAGCACGGCTCGCGCCTTGACGCGAGGCGGCGCGGTATTCGATGGAACCCCGGACAAGGCCTGTCAGTCCCAGCGGCAAGGCCAGCAGCCAGACGAGCATCCAGAACGGGCAGCAGAACCAGAACGCAACGGAAGCCCCGCCGAAAACGACGGCAAGACTCATCTGCCCCGATCTGTCGCCAGTCGGCTCATCATTGGGAGTCACGCGCTGATCAAAGCAGCATGGGGGTGAAGCCCAGCAGCCGCCCCTGGCAAGCGCCGTGCCCGCCACGTGCCCGATCGAGCGGGGAATCACGGGAAACACCGGGCGCTCACAGTGCACGGACATGCGAACGGCCCCCGACCAGTTGGCTGGTCAGAGGCCGTTTCACCATGCGGTGGGTGTGGGATTTGAACCCACGGTGGCTTGCGCCACGACGGTTTTCAAGATCGTTCATTTCCGCCGGCCCCTCAGGGGCTGCGGAAGTGGACAGCGAGGCCAGACTCAGGACGTACCGTCATGGCATGGCAGCGTTCGAGCGTCCGGGTAACCCTGAGTACCTTCGCCAGGCGACATTTCGCATATTTGGCGAACAGTGCCTCCGGTGTGGAGAACGGCGGCCGTTGGAGATGGCGCACATCATGAATTGGCCTAGATGCGTAGCCGTCGCCGGCAAGGAGGTCAACGGCATTGCACCACCCGAGGCCTGGCACTACGGCGAAGCCCTACGCCACTTTCATCATCTTGGCAACGTGCTTCCGCTCTGCGCCAACTGCCACACGCTCTACGACGGCGTGCAGTGGGAGGACGTGACCGAGGCTGAGGTAAGAGGCTACCGGGACGCGGCTGTACAGGAGCCCGACGTTCTATCACGGCTGATCAATTTCGTCGGCACGGAGCTTTCGGGCCGCCCCAATCGGTGTACCCACAAGGTCGATGGCAAGCGGAAGCACTCGCATGCTGTCGACGTCAATTCCTGCGTATGGCCGCTGACGTGGATCGCACAGGGGTACGAACTGGGTCTCATCACCGAGAAGCCAAACCTGATCGTGTCAGCCGACTCTGCGGTCCACTATCACGTGCTCCTGACCACGACGGAGATCCGAATGTGCACCGGTGAAGTCAGTAGGTGTGGCCGGGACGGCAAGGTCTGGAAACGCCGCTGACCTGGCCGTCGCGTTCAGGCGCTGTACAGCAACGAAGTACAGCAACCCTACCGACCGCAACCGACGGCCACCGCTCCTTGATGACCGGCTGACCAGTCGGGCACACCGCAGCGACCTCCCCGCCCGTAGTTTGCATCAGGGGGCGGAGCCGTGCCACAGCCGTGCCACATCGGGCAGTCAATCACGGTCAATGGCGGTTCGCCGCAGTCGAGATGCGCCGCTGACCTGATCACCTCCTATAGCTGGAGTGACCTGGGCACCCTCGCTGCCCCACACCACCAGGCTTACAAAGCAGGTGTCGCCCCCATCGGACGGCTCGAACCGAAGGTCGCAGTGTCGCAGCCGGGCCGGCGAACTTGGGAGTAGTGGGCCATGTGTGGGCCAGAGGCCACATGACAACGCCGCAAGAGCGTTTCCACTGCAGTTCAGAGCAGGTTTCGGTCCTGCCGCCGCAACGCTCTTAAAAACGCCTACGCCACCCAGCAGTAGAGGCCGAAGAGACGTACAGCCACGGATGGGTGAAGGCGATCGTGGTCCTGGTCTTTATCCAGTGCACTGACGGACCCTGGCGTTCACCGCTGTACGCACGCCCCATCTGAGCTGCCGCGCGAACGCCTACGAACGCCACCGAACGGGGTGCGGACTCCCTGGGGAGTGAGCGGGGAGTGGATCAAGAAAGCCGTGCGGATCTCCACCCACCGGAACCAACTCGTACCAACGCCCTGACCTGCACAGGAGTCAAGTGCTCCTGGCCAGCGATCTTTCCGCACATTATTCGGGACGAAGAGGTCGTGGGTTCAAATCCCGCCACCCCGACGCTGGTCAGAGGCCCATTCGCATGATCGCGAATGGGCCTCTGTCATGCCTTGGGGGGCCAAACGACGGAACCCCAGCGCTCGCCGAAGAGGTGCTGAGGGCGGGAACGGACTTCGACGGAACCGAGCGCTCGCCGATGCGCAACGCAGAAGCCCGCGTCACCCTGGGGGTCACAGCGGCACGTGTCTGGGCGGATCAGCTCACGGACTCGATGGTGAAGGCCCTGTGGGTGCCGGTCAGCCGCAGGATGCGGGCAAGGGTGCGTGGGACGGCCCGCAACCGCAGCTCCACACCGACGGTCCGGGCGTTGCGGGCGGCGGCCAGGAGCGCGCTGAGCCCGGAGCAATCGCAGAACCGTAGGCCGCTGAGGTCGACCACGATGTGCCGGTAGCCGTCCAGGGCGGTGCGCAGGATGGTGCGGGCCTCGCCGGTGGTGGCCACGTCGAGCTCCCCGGTCACCGTCACCTGGCAGCGTCCGGGGCCGGTGGCTTTCAAGTCCACGTGCATGGTGTCGTACACCGGCACGTCCTTCTCCGCCATCTTCGCCTCCGCTGCCGACATTCGAATTGCATCCAGCTTCGCGGTGCGAAGGGGGTTGCGTCTTCACGGCCAGCGGTGGTTGTCGCCCCCTGCTAGCCGGCAGTCTGAGATGGCAGTCGCCTGCAACGACGCAGTTCGCACTGCCGACGCCCGTCCCCCTATGGCTTCCGGTCGCTGCCTGACTTTGAGGGGCCATCAGCGCAGGGGAACAGCGGCGGTGCATCGCCTCGGCGAGCAGGGGTGCCGGCAGCGGTGCGGGTGAATACAGCTAGCAGGAATGCCGACCGGGTGCCCGCGCTGCGATCCTAAGACTCATGCTGCGCTGCCTCATCGTCGATGACAGCCCCTACTTCCGGGACGCCGCTCGCGGCCTGTTGGAGTGCGAGGGCGTCGCGGTCGTGGGCGTGGCATCGGACTGCGCGCAGGCCATGCAGCAGGCCGAGCAGCTCAGGCCGAATGTGGCGCTCGTGGACATCGACCTCGGTGGCGAGAGCGGCTTGGAGCTGGCAGGCCGGCTCCACCGCGAGACCGGCCCGGCCCCGCCCCCGGTCATCTTGATCTCCAGCCACGCCGAGGAGGAGTACGCCGACCTGATCGCGGCGAGCCCCGCGGTGGGATTCCTGCCCAAGACCGCCCTGTCGGCCCGCGCGATCCACGACATGCTCTCCGCGGCGGACGACGGCCACCGGGATTCGGTTATCGGGCCTCCAGAAAGGTGATCACGGCGCGGACGCGACGGTGATCCTCGTCGGTCTCCGGCAGCCCCAGCTTGGCCAGGATGCTGCGCACATGCTTTTCGACCGTGCCTTCGGTGACCCACAGCCGTCGGGCGATGCCGGCATTGGACCGGCCCTCGGCCATCAGCGCCAGCACCTCGCGCTCGCGCTCGCTGAGCGCGGCCAGCGGGTCCTGGCGACGGCGGGCGGTCACCAGCTCCTGCACCAGCGCGGGATCCACCACCGACCCCCCCTTGGCGATCCGCTGCAGCGCCTCGAGGAACTCCTGCACGTCAGCGACACGGCTCTTGAGCAGGTAGCCGATCCGCCGACCGCTGGCCAACAGCTCCATCGCGTGCTCCACCTCGGCATGGGCCGACAGAACCAGGATGCCCGTCTCGGGGAATTCCTGGCGGATGGTGCGCGCCGCCTCCAACCCCTCGGTGGCCTGGGCCGGCGGCATCCGAATATCGACCACCACCAGCTCGGGCATCGCCTCCCGGACCGCGGCGAGCAGCTGCTCGCCGTCGCCGGCTTGCCCCACCACCGCAAAGCCCGACCGCTGCAGCAGGCTGGCCAACCCCTCGCGCAGCAGGACGTCGTCCTCGGCCAGGACCACACGCAACGCGGTCATGGGAGACCGTCACCGTTCTCCCCGGACCCAGCAGTGCGGGCTCGGGTTCCGTGCCGTCATGCCTAACATTGTCGGTGAGCCTCGTCCGGTGAGCACCCTGCAGGAGCCTTGGCAGACCATCTCACCGAGGGAGCACTGGTGCGCCTGCTTGCCTCGCATACCCGGCAGACCGGCACGAACGGTGGGCTGACCCCCCGCATGATCGTCGCCAGCGGCCTGCTCATGGCCCTGGTCGGCGCCGCCTTCGCCGTCCTGCTCTTCTCGGTCGCCGACCTGCGCGGGGCGCAGCGACTCGCGCAGCAGTCCGAGAAACTGCTCATGGTGGCCAACCACCTCGAGCGTCGCGTCGTGGATCTGGAGACGGGCGTGCGCGGCTTCGCCCTCACCGGGCAGGAGCGGTTCCTGCAGCCGTGGCAGGAGGCCAGGGCCGCCTTCCCCGAGCAGGCCAGCGAGCTGGAACGGCTGGCCGGCGGCAACGCTGAACAGCAGGCCCGGGCTCGTCGGATCGAGCGGGACGGCACCTCATATATCCGGGACTACTCCCTGCCGCTGGTGAACGCCGCCCGCCGCAACCCGGACACAGCGCGGACCGTGGCCGCGACCGAGGAGGGCAAGCGGCGCGTCGACGCGATCCGCGCCGAGTTCGACCGCGTCGTGGCCACCGAGCGCGACCTTGCGGCAGCCCGGCAACGGCACTCCGATGCGGCCGCCGACCGGGCGGTGGTGGCGGCTGTCGTTGGCCTTACCGGGTCGGTTGTGCTCATCACCGTGTTCGCGGGCTATCTGACCCGGGCGATCGTGCGGCCGGTCCGCCGGGCGGCAGCCATGGCCGGCCGGCTCGCCGGCGGGGACCTGGCCGCGCGTATGCCAGAGACCGGGGTCGGCGAGATCAGGGTGCTGGAGCGCAGCTTCAACGCCATGGCCAGCTGGCTGGAGGAAGGCCGCGCCGAACTCGCCACCTCGCGGGCCCGGATCCTGGCCGCAGCCGACCGCGCCCGGCGCCGCATCGAACGTGACCTGCACGACTCGACCCAGCAACGGCTGGTGGCGGTGATGCTTCAGTTGCGGTCCGTCCAGGCTGCGGTGCCCCCGGATATGCCGGAGTTTCGGGAGAAAGTGGCCCGGGTCGCCGACGCGCTGACCGGGGCGCTGGATGACCTGCGCGAGGTCGCCCGCGGCATTCACCCGGCGATCCTGTCCGAGGGAGGCCTGCCTCCCGCGCTCAAGGCCCTGGCCCGCCGCTCACTCGTGCCGGTCGAGCTGGAAGTGGACGTCCCCACCCGGCTGCCCGAGCCGGTCGAGGTCGCCGCGTACTACGTCGTCTCCGAGGCGCTGGCCAACACTGCCAAGCACGCCCGTGCGTCCCTCGCCCACGTCCAGGTGCGGGCCGACGAGGACGGCCTGCACCTGTCGGTCCGTGACGACGGCGTCGGAGGGGCCGCACCTGGGCGCGGTTCGGGGCTGGTCGGGCTCACCGACCGCATCCAGGCCCTGGGCGGAACGATCATGATCCACAGCCCCGCCGGGCAGGGGACCACGCTGCGGGCCGACCTCCCCCTGACGGGGCCGTAGACCGTCCGGTATGTCACCCCGTACTTGCTGCGGAACCTCCTCGGGCAGGAAGTGACCGGCTCCGGGAATCACCAGCCCGGTGACGTCGGTGGCGATCATGCGCATGACCTCCTCGGGCATGGTGCCGGTGCTGTACTGGCCGCCTATGGCCAGGACCGGGATGGTCAGCGGTCCCTCGTCGCGCCAGCGCTGGGCCTGCTGGGCGGATTCTTCGAGGGTTCGGTAGTACTCGAAGCCGTCGCGCAATCAACCCATGTCAACGCCCATGCCCGGCACAACCTTTGGCAGGCCCGGGCCGTCCAACAGCGGCAACGATCACTCCGTACGGACGTCCCCAGGACCGTCGCCACGGGGTGGATCTCCGTACAACCTGGGAGTTGCCATGAGAACCGCCACCGGCCGCAGGAGACGGGTCGGCGCGTGCGCGCTCGTCGCAGTGGCGGCGCTGAGCGCCACCGTGCTCGGCACCACGCCGGCCTCCGCCGCGAGCGACATGCTGTGGGTCCAGTCCCCGGAAGGGGCGACACTGTCCGCCACGCCGGGCTCGTACCAAGAGCTCTCGTTCGGCCTGTACCACGACAACGGCGACTACCACGTCGCCAACGGCGTGCTCACCCTCGACCTGTCGGAGCTGGCGGGCGTGGCCGAGGTCTCGGTGCCGGACAACTGCTTCCTGTCCGAGGACAACACCAGCGCCTTGTGCGACATCTGGGAGGTCGGCGACATCGGCGGCACCTACGACGGGCCCCAGGTCACCCTCGGGCTCCGGACCATGGAGGGCGCCCCGGCCGGTGCGGAGCTGAGCATCGGCCACCATGCGCAGGCGGAGACCGACGGCCCGGACGGTGTGCTGTACTCCCACTGGGGCAGCACACCGGTCAAGGTCGAGTCCGTACCTTCGCCGGACCTGAGCCTCACCGAGCCGGCGCCGGTGGGCCCGGTCGCCCCCGGGACCTCTCTGACCGTACCCGTCACGGTCACCAACAACGGCGACGCGGCCGCGGAGGGCTTCCGCCTCCAGGTGTGGAACACCTACGGCCTGGAGTTCGCCACCACCGACCCGGGCTGCGCCTGGACCCCGCCCGTCCTGGACACCGAGGACATGCCGGGCGGCCTGCTGGACTGCACGTTCGACACCGTCGTGGAGCCCGGCGCCACCGTCACCCTCCCGGAGCCGCTGCGGCTCACCGTGGCGTCCCACGCCCTGATCGAGCGACTCGATGTCAGCGTCCAGCCGCTCGAGGGCACACAGGACCAAAACCCCGAGGACAACTTCACCAGCACGTCGGTCACCGCGGAGAACACGGCCGACTTCGCCGTGCAGGGTGACGAGGTCACCGGCGCGGCCGGGGAGAGGGTCACGGCCACGATCGGGTTCCGCAACCGCGGTCCCGCCTGGTTCGCCAACATCGGCAGCGGTGACCCGGTCGGCACGGTCACCCTGGCGGTGCCCGAGGGCGCCACGGTCGTCTCAGCGCCGGAGAACTGCTGGGCGGAGGGATCCGCCACGTACCGGTGCGAACTCCGGCACTGGGCCGCCCCCGAGGACCGGATGCAGTTCCCCTTCGAACTGCGCATCGACCGGGTGATCCCGAACGCCACCGGCGCCGTCACACTTCACGCCTCCTCGCGGCAGGCCCCCTACGACCCGAAGCCGCACAACGCTCAGGCCGAACTGGTGCTCAACGCCTCCGAGTGACCGTTCCGAGGCCCGTCACCGGAACCCCCGGTCCGCATCCGGACCGGGGGTATGGAGCTGTTGCCGCTTGAGTGGGCTTGAGCGTGTTCTGGTGGGCGGGAG
>NZ_LOHS01000110.1 GCF_001642995.1 Streptomyces jeddahensis | reverse complement strand
GCCCTCCGCCGCCCGGCCCGCCCCCCGGCACATCCACGATCACGGCGCTCGCGGGCGGCCCCTGTTCCCTGGCGGCCTCGCGAGCCGTCCGGCCGCCCCGCAGCCCGTCCCACACCTGCAGCGGATCCGTGCCCGCGGGCCCGGCCCCCGCGGCGTACAGGAGCTGCCCGTCCGGCGTCTCCAGGAACACAGGGTTGCCGCTGAAGTCCGCCAGGATGCTCAGCACCTGAGGCACTCCGCCGCCGCCCAGCAGCGCCTCGGTGCACCGCCGGTGCACCTCCTCGGCCCGCTGCAGCAGCGCGTAGTGGCCGTTGACGATCTCGGTGTGCACCTCCTCCGTGACCGCCACGAAGGGCACCTCGCGGTGCAGCTGAACCAGGGGCAGGCCGACCGTCCGCGCGGTCTCCACCATGGCCGCGGGCAGGCGCGGGAAGCGCGGCCCGAGTTCGACGACGAGCGCCGCGATGCCGCGCTCGGCGAGCCCCCGTACGAAGGCGCGCTGTTCGGCGGGGCGGCTGCCGAGCCCGAGCCCCGTCGTCAGCAGCAGCTCGCCGCCCTTGAGCAGCGAGGCGATGTTGGGTGCCTCGCCCGCGTGCACCCAGCGGACGGTGCGCTGCAGCAGGTCGGCTCCGGCGAGGACCTCCGGAAGCCCGCTGCGCAGCCCCGGCAGCTCGAGTGCCCGCTGCACGGTGATACCGCCCTGCGTCTCCATCCTCCGGACGTTACCCGGGCTCGTGTTCCAGCGACATCTCCCCCTCATTACGCCGGGCCGCACCAGGGCCTTGGTTGCGACAACTCGTCGCCCGCGCACGGGAAGACCGCGACTCGGTGTCGCTTGTGCAGTGCGTCGGCCAGCCGTCACCCTGACGAATCCGCGCGACGGTGCCGGTTCGATCACCGACGTTCCGCCGCAGGCAGACACGGCGAGGTCGTGGGGACGCCCGAACACCCATGGCCGATCCGCCGGACAGCCGCAGGCACACCCGGAAGAGGAGCCACATGTCCGACAAGCCAGCACCCGAAGTACAGCGCCTCAAAGCGAACTCCGTAGGACTGGTCGGAGTCGTCTTCATGGCGGTGGCCACCGCGGCGCCCATCACCGCCATGACCGGCAACCTCCCCATCGCCGTCGGCTTCGGCAACGGCACGGGGGCACCCGCCGGCTTCCTCTTCGCCACCATCGTCCTGACGGTCTTCTCCGTCGGCTACGTCGCCATGGCCAAGCGGATCACCGCCGCCGGCGCCTTCTACGGCTACATCTCGCACGGCCTGGGCCGCATCGCCGGCATGGCCTCCGGAATGCTCGCCGTCCTCGCGTACATCGTCTTCGAGGCGTCGATCGTCGGCGTCTTCGCGTACTTCACGAAGACCACCGTCCACGACCAGCTCGGCGTCGACCTGCCGTGGATCGTGTACGCGGCCCTGATGCTCGCCGTGACCGGAGTCCTCGCGTACTTCGACATCAACCTCACCGCCAAGGCGCTGGGCGTGATGCTGGTCGCCGAGATCGCCGTGCTGTTCGCGGTGGCCACCGCCGTACTGATCCACGGGGGCGGCCCGGACGGCATCCCGGTCGAGCCCGTCAACCCCAAGAACGCCTTCACCGGCGCCTCCGCCGGACTCGGCCTGTTCTTCGTCTTCTGGTCGTGGGTGGGCTTCGAGTCCACCGCGATGTACGGCGAGGAGTCCCGCGACCCCAAGCGGGTCATCCCGCGCGCGACGCTCATCTCGGTGATCGGCGTCGGGCTCTTCTACATCTACGTCTCCTGGATGACCATCGCGGGCAACGGCCTGAAGGAGTCGGTCGAGATCTCGTCCTCCACCAGCCCGCTCGACCTGTTCTTCGACCCGGCACACGCGTTCATCGGCGCCTGGGCGGTCGACGCCTTCCAGTGGCTGCTGATCACGGGTTCGTTCGCCTGCGGCATGGCCTTCCACCAGTGCGCCGCGCGCTACCTCTACGCCATCGGCCGCGAGGGCTTCCTGCACCCGGCCCTGGGGCGTACGCACCCCGGACACGGCTCGCCGTACATCGCGTCGTTCGTCCAGTCGGCGATCGCCGTGGGCCTCGTCGGCGCCTTCTGGCTCACCGGCCAGGACCCGTACATCCACCTCTACACGCTGCTGGCGATCCTCGGCACGATGGCCATCCTCATCGTCCAGACGCTGTGCTCGTTCGCCGTCATCGGGTACTTCCGCAAGAACCATCCCGAAGACCGCCACTGGTTCAAGACCCTCGTCGCACCCGTCCTCGGCGGCATCGGCATGGCCGCCGTGGTCGCCCTCCTGGTGATCAACATGGACACGGCGGCGGGCGCGGCGGCGGACTCGCTCTTCTTCAAGGCCATCCCGTGGATCATCGGCCTCGTGTTCTTCGGCGGCCTGGGCCTGGGCGCGTATCTGAAGGCCAGGCACCCGGAGCGGTACGAGATCATCGGGCGGATCGTGCTCGACGACGCGGCGGAGCGGACGGACGACGGCGACGGCGTCGAGGAGACGCCGGAGGCCGCGGCGACGTCGGTCTAGCCAGGCGCGGGAAGGTGACACCTCACGCCGAGGTGTCACCTTCCCCGCCAATGCGGCCCTCGCGCCCCGCACGCCGATGGTGCGGGGGCGTCCGCCGTACGCCGGTGCCTAGCGGGCGTCCGGCAGTTCGGCCTCGATCAGTTCCACCGCGCGTGCGGTGCCGCCCTCCGCGCGGGCCTGGGCGCGCAGGTCGGCCGTGCGCGCGGCCACGTCCCGGTCGCCGGTGAGGGCGAGGAGTGCGGCGCGCAGGGCTTCGGGCGTCGCGTCGGCGGTGTCGACGCGGCGGGCGACGCCCAGCTCGACCAGCCGGTCGGCGTTGGCGAACTGGTCGACGTCCTGGGGGACGGCGATCATCGGGACGCCGCAGTACAGGCCCTCGGCGCTGCCGCCCATGCCGGCGTGGGTGACGAAGGCGTCCGCCTTGCGCAGCACCGCCAGCTGCGGCACCCAGCGGTGCACCTCGACGTTCTCCGGGAGGGGGCCCAGCGCGGCCGCGTCCACGTGCGTGCCGATCTGCAGCACCACGTACCAGTCGGAGAGCGGGCCGAAGGCGGCCAGGCAGGAGCGGTAGAACTCCGGCCGGTCCGTGTACGCCGAGCCCAGCGAGACCAGCAGCAGCTTCTTGCCCGCCGCGGCCGCCGGACGCTCCCACCGCTCCTCCCGCTCCCGCCCGGCCAGGCAGGGGCCGGTGAAGGTGATCCGCTTGTCGTCGACGTGGTCGGCGAACGGCTGCATGGCGCGCGGGACGGTGGCGACGCAGCGCGGGGGCACGCCGCTGAACTGCCACGGGTCGGTGGTGGTGGCGCCCTCGCGCACCAGCCAGTCGCGGAAGCCCGCCTCGTAGGCGTCGGCGCCCGGCAGCGCGCGGATGCCGTCCAGGACGTCCGGCGCCTCGGGGCCGGGCTCCCAGCCGGTGAAGGTCGGCGAGAGCTGGACGAGGGGCCTGCTCTGGCGCTCGGCCAGTACGCGGGCCGCGTAGCCGCCGATGTCGTACAGGTACAGGTCCGCGGGATGCTGCTCGTAGAACGGGGCGATCTGCTCCAGCGCGCCGATCGCGTCGTCGCGGAAGAGGGTCATCGCGGCGATCGGGTCGTCGGGCCAGGACGCGTCCGGGCCGACGGGCAGCGTGCTGCGGAAGCGCACCGGCTCGGCGCCGGTCGGCAGGATCGCGTCGGCGATCCGGGGTGCGTCGAAGTCGTCGGCGTACGTCACGCGGTGGCCGCGGGCGACCAGCTCTCGGATGATGTCGAGGCTGGGCAGCACGTGGCTGATGGCCGGGACGCCGACCATGGCGATGTGGGCAGGGCGAAGACGCGTCATATCCGTCTCTCCTGGATTCCTGATACGGCCGAGCGGCGCGGCAGCCGAGTGGCGTGCGGCGGCTCGGGCGGCGGATTGGCATGGCGTGGGCATGGCTACCGACCCCGGCACGCGCGCATGCGTGCCGGGGTCGGGGCGGCGGGCCGAAGCGGGGCCCTCGGCCGGATCAGCCGTAGATCTGCAGGAAAGAGCTGGACATGCGCACGAGGCTAGGCGAGAGCGTGCGGTGATACCAGCGAATTCCGTCCCGGCAGGGCGCGCAGCGGCCCACCCGCGTCCAGGCCCACCCGCGTCCCGCCCACGTCAGCCTGCGTACGCCCCCGAAGCCGTGAGCCGCAGCGCCGTGTCGATCAGCGGCACGTGGCTGAACGCCTGCGGGAAGTTCCCCACCTGGCGCTGCAGCTTCGGGTCCCACTCCTCCGCCAGCAGGCCCAGGTCGTTCCGCAGCGACAGCAGCTTCTCGAAGAGGCGGCGGGCCTCGTCCACGCGGCCGATCATCGCCAGGTCGTCCGCCATCCAGAAGGAGCAGGCGAGGAAGGCGCCCTCGTCGCCCGCCAGGCCGTCGACGCCCGCCTCGTCACCCGCCGTCGGGTAGCGCAGGATGAAGCCGTCGGGGGTCGACAGCTCGCGCTGGATGGCCTCGATCGTGCCGATCACGCGCTTGTCGTCCGGGGGCAGGAAGCCCATCTGGGGGATGAGGAGGAGCGAGGCGTCGAGCTCCTGCGAGCCGTAGGACTGGGTGAAGGTGTTGCGCTCCTTGTCGTAGCCCTTCTCGCAGACGTCGCGGTGGATGTCGTCGCGCAACTCGCGCAGCTTCTCCACCGGGCCGTCCACGTCGCCGGACTCGATGAGCTTGATGGTGCGGTCGACGGCGACCCAGGCCATCACCTTGGAGTGCACGAAGTGGCGGCGCGGGCCGCGGACCTCCCAGATGCCCTCGTCCGGCTCGTCCCAGTGGTCCTCGAGGTAGCGGATGAGCTTGAGCTGGAGCAGGGACGCGTAGTCGTTGCGGGACAGGCCCGTCATGTGCGCGAGGTGCAGGGCCTCGATGACCTCGCCGTAGACGTCCAGCTGCAGCTGGCTCGCGGCGCCGTTGCCGACCCGCACCGGGGCGGAGTCCTCGTATCCCGGCAGCCAGTCGAGCTCCGCCTCGCCCAGCTCGCGCTCGCCCGCGATGCCGTACATGATCTGCAGGTTCTCGGGGTCGCCCGCGACCGCGCGCAGCAGCCACTCGCGCCAGGCGCGCGCCTCCTCGCGGTAGCCCGTGCGCAGCAGCGAGGAGAGGGTGATGGCCGCGTCGCGCAGCCAGGTGTAGCGGTAGTCCCAGTTGCGGACGCCGCCGATGTGCTCGGGCAGCGATGTCGTCGGCGCGGCGACGATGCCGCCGGTCGGGGCGTACGTCAGGGCCTTGAGGGTGATCAGGGAGCGGACGACCGCCTCGCGGTACGGGCCGTGGTACGTACAGTGCGCCACCCACTCCTTCCAGAAGTCCTCGGTCGCCTCCAGCGACTGCTCGGGCTCCGGCAGGGGCGGCGGCTCCTTGTGCGAGGCCTGCCAGGAGATGGTGAAGGCGACGCGCTCGCCGGGGGCCACCGTGAAGTCGCAGTACGTCGTGAGGTCCTTGCCGTACGTCTCCACGGGGGTGTCGAACCACACCGAGTCCGGTCCTGCGACGCCCACCGTGCGGTCGCCGATCTTGTGCACCCACGGTGTGATGCGCCCGTACGAGAAGCGCATGCGCAGGGCCGAGCGCATCGGGACGCGGCCGCTGACGCCCTCGACGATGCGGATCACCTGAGGGGCCCCGTCACGGGGGGGCATGAAATCGGTCACACGAACGGTGCCGCGGGGTGTGTCCCACTCGGATTCGAGGATCAGCGAGTCGCCTCGGTAGGTGCGGCGGTTCGCGGTCGGCGGTTCGGCGCCTGCCGGAAACGCCGGCCCGAGCCGCCAGAAACCGTGTTCCTCCGTGCCGAGCAGACCCGCGAAGATGGCATGCGAATCGAAGCGGGGCAGGCACAGCCAGTCGACCGTGCCGTCCCGGCAGACCAGGGCAGCGGTCTGCATGTCTCCGATTAGTGCGTAGTCCTCGATGTGCCCGGCCACGTACGTCTCCAGTCAAACGGCCATTGCGCCCTCAGGGGGCGCTAGCTCTGCGGTGAAGGGGAACGATCTTCAACAAGGGACTGACGAGCTGTTGTTCCGGGCGGGCTGGGGTGGTGCCTTGTGCCGGGCTGACTCGGCAGCGAATGTCCGAGCAGGATACGACGCACCGTAGGTCTCCGCGTGCCGCCTCGGTCAACCGTAATGAGCCGAAAGAGTGGGCGCAGGGTGACGTCTGTGGCGGACCGTGTGCGAGCCGTGTGCGGAGCGTGGCCGGGAGCGGTCATGCCTCGCCGCTGATACCCTGGTAGCCCGTGGACCGGTGGGCATTCTCCGGCGTTGCGAGACCCCCGAACCGCAGCGACGGCACCCCGGAATTCCGATCTCCCGGAATCCGAGAAAGCCGGCACGCAATTCAGACCGCGACCACGGGAGTTCCGCCTTGGCCATGCCGAATCGATCCTCGTCACCCTCGACGACCAAGCACATCTTCGTCACCGGGGGCGTCGCCTCCTCCCTCGGCAAGGGCCTGACCGCCTCCAGCCTGGGCGCGCTGCTCAAAGCGCGTGGTCTGCGGGTCACGATGCAGAAGCTCGACCCGTACATCAACGTCGACCCCGGCACGATGAACCCCTTCCAGCACGGTGAGGTGTTCGTCACCAACGACGGCGCCGAGACCGACCTGGACATCGGTCACTACGAGCGCTTCCTGGACGTCGACCTCGACGGGTCCGCGAACGTCACCACCGGCCAGGTCTACTCGACGGTGATCGCCAAGGAGCGGCGCGGCGAGTACCTGGGCGACACCGTGCAGGTCATCCCGCACATCACCAACGAGATCAAGCACCGCATCCGCCGCATGGCCACGGACGACGTCGACGTCGTGATCACCGAGGTCGGCGGCACGGTCGGCGACATCGAGTCGCTGCCGTTCCTGGAGACCGTCCGCCAGGTCCGCCACGAGGTCGGCCGCGACAACGTCTTCGTCGTGCACATCTCGCTGCTGCCCTACATCGGCCCGTCCGGCGAGCTGAAGACCAAGCCGACCCAGCACTCGGTCGCGGCCCTGCGCAACATCGGTATCCAGCCCGACGCCATCGTGCTGCGCGCAGACCGCGACGTGCCCACCTCCATCAAGCGCAAGATCTCGCTGATGTGCGACGTCGACGAGGCCGCCGTCGTCGCCTGTGTGGACGCCAAGTCGATCTACGAGATCCCGAAGGTGCTGCACACCGAGGGCCTCGACGCCTACGTCGTGCGCAAGCTCGACCTGCCGTTCCGCGACGTCGACTGGACCAGCTGGGACGACCTGCTCGACCGGGTCCACAACCCCGAGCACGAGGTGAACCTTGCGCTCGTCGGCAAGTACATCGACCTGCCCGACGCCTATCTGTCGGTCACCGAGGCGCTGCGTGCGGGCGGCTTCGCCAACCGCACCCGCGTCAAGATCAAGTGGGTCACCTCGGACGACTGCAAGACCCCGGCGGGCGCCGCCGAGCAGCTCTCGGACGTCGACGCGATCTGCATCCCCGGCGGCTTCGGCGACCGCGGCGTGAGCGGCAAGGTCGGCGCCATCCGGTACGCCCGCGAGAACAAGATCCCGCTGCTCGGCCTCTGCCTCGGCCTGCAGTGCATCGTGATCGAGGCCGCGCGGAACCTCGCGGACATCCCCGACGCCAACTCCACCGAGTTCGACTCCGCCACCGCCCACCCGGTGATCTCCACCATGGCCGAGCAGCTCGACATCGTCGCCGGCGAGGGCGACATGGGCGGCACCATGCGCCTCGGCATGTACCCGGCGAAGCTCGCCGAGGGCTCGATCGTGCGCGAGGTGTACGGCGGCAAGGAGTACGTCGAGGAGCGCCACCGCCACCGCTACGAGGTGAACAACGCCTACCGCGCGGAGCTCGAGAAGAAGGCCGGCCTGCAGTTCTCCGGCACCTCGCCGGACGGCAAGCTCGTCGAGTACGTCGAGTACCCGCGCGACGTCCACCCGTACCTGGTCGCCACCCAGGCGCACCCCGAGCTGCGCTCCCGTCCGACCCGGCCGCACCCGCTCTTCGCCGGCCTCGTCAAGGCGGCCGTCGAGCGGCAGCAGGCTGCCCGCAAGACGGGCAAGACCGGGAAGTAACACAAGGGCGATACGGTTGCCGGGGTACGCGCTTTCGGGCGGCGTGCCCCGGTTTCTGTTTTTGTTCAGTGTTTGCGCGTTCTGTTCGAGCGCGCAGTAGGAGGGCAGATCGACATGACGATCAAGGACACCGCCGAGGAGTGGGAGATCCGGGCGACGGACACCCCCTTCGTGGGGAACAAGACCTCCGTCCGCACGGACGACGTCGTCATGCCCGACGGAACCGTCGTACGCCGCGACTACCAGGTCCACCCCGGCTCCGTGGCCGTCCTCGCCCTCGACGAGCAGAACCGCGTCGTGGTCCTGCGCCAGTACCGGCACCCCGTGCGGCAGAAGCTCTGGGAGATCCCCGCCGGGCTCCTCGACGTACCCGGTGAGAACCCCCTGCACGCCGCGCAGCGCGAGCTCTACGAGGAGGCGCACGTCAAGGCCGAGGACTGGCGCGTGCTGACCGACGTCTACACCACCCCCGGCGGCTGCGACGAGGCCGTCCGCATCTTCCTCGCCCGCGAGCTGTCCGAGGCCGACGGCGACCGCTTCGAGGTCGAGGACGAGGAGGCGGACATGGAGCTCGCCCGCGTACCGCTCGACGAGCTGGTGCGCGGTGTCCTCGCCGGCGAACTGCACAACAACTGTCTGGTGGTGGGCGCCCTCTCGCTCACCGCGGCGCTCAACGGCCCCGGCCTGGACAGCCTGCGCCCGGCCGAGGCGCCGTGGCCGGCCCGGCCCTTCGAGGCCTGAGGCGGCCGGCGGGCCCCGCGCGGGCGTGGAGCCGAAGACCAGCCCGTCCCGCCGCCGATCCGACGATCGGCTGATCCGATCGAGGGACGTCCCCGCCGTGCTCGCACGGGATCGTTGCAGAGAGTGAACTACCCTCTGGAAACACCCCGTCAGAAAGTCCCGGCGGGATCGTGTGCGCAGTGTGACGGGAGCGTGGCCCGTGGCGGATCAGGCGGTGGACACCGACGGCGCTGAAGTGCCGGGGGAGGGGCGGCAACCGGCTGCCGGGTCCGCTCCTGCGGAGAGTCCTGTTCATCCCCCCGAGGCCCCGAAGGCCAGTCAGTTCCTCGGCCGCACAAGGGAGTTGAAGGAACTCCGTGCGGACATCGAGCGCGCCGGGCTCGACACCCTCGCGGGACGCAAGGCCCCCCGCGCCCGCGTGCTGCTGATCGCCGGAAAACCCGGCTCAGGTCGCACGGCGCTCGCCGAAGAGCTGGTACGGCAGGTCGCCGGCCGTTACCCGGACGGTGTGCTGCGCGCCCGGCTGACCGAGCCGGGCGGCACGCCGGTGCCCACCGAGCGCACAGCCCGCGCACTCCTCGACGCCCTCGATCTCCCCGCCCCGCCCGGAGCCGCGGAGGACGACCTCACCGAGGCGCTGCGCGGCGCCTTCGCAGGCCGCCGCTTCCTGCTGCTCCTCGACGACGCCGCGGACGCCGAGCAGGTCGACGCGCTGCTCCCGGACAACCCCGACTGCCTCGTCGTCGCGGTCTCCGGCGGGCCGCTGACCGGGATCCCCGACGTACGGCCCTGCACACTCGGCGGCCTCGACACCAAGTCCGCGGTCGAACTCCTCGGCCGGTTCACGGGAGAGGTGCGCATCACCTGCGACCCGCACTCCGCCGAGACCTTGGTCGAGCAGTGCGGCGGGCAGCCCGCGGCACTGCTCCTCGCCGGGGGCTGGCTCGCCGCCCGCCCCAAGGCGTCGGTGGCCGACCTGGCGAAATGGCTGTGCGGCGAGACCGACGAAGGACCGGCCCTCGAGCGGGTCTTCCGGCACGCGTACGTGGCGCTCCCGTCGGTCGCCGCGCGGACCCTGCGCCTGCTCTCGCTCGCCCCCGCCGGCCTCGTCGACCCGCACACCGCGTCCGCGCTCGCGGGCTGCTCCGTCTCCACGGCCCAGGCGCGGCTGGACGAGTTCGCCGCACTCGGACTGGTGCGGCCCGGCTGGAGCGTCCCGGAGGCGAGCAGCATGAACCCTGCCTCGCCGCTGCCGCAGTACGAGGTGCCCGGCTGCCTGATGCCGCTGCTGCGCGAGCTGACCGAGTCGCTGGACCGCTCCGCCGAGATCCAGCTGGCCCGCGCCCGGATGCTGGAGCGGACGGTACGGCTGCTGCAGTCGTGCCGCGCCACCACCGAACCCGACGGCTCGCCCGCCCGCAAGAAGCTCGCCGGAATGCCCCGCGCCCTGCGCTTCCCGAGCCCCGCTGCCGCCGCCGAGTGGCTGCAGGTCCGGCAGCCCGCGCTGCTCGCCGCCGCCCGGCTCGCGGTCGCCGACGGCGAACTGGACACCCTCGCCCGCCGGCTCATGGCCGCCCTGGTGCGGGCGCTGGTCGCACACCGCGGCACGGAGGCGGCCGCTCCTGAGCTGTACGGCATCCACGGCCTCGTACTCGACGTCGCCGAGCGCCGTGGCCTCCACCGCGAGAAGGCCGCGGCGCTGCTGAACCTCGCGGACCTCGACGCCCGCACAGGCCGTACGCAGCAGGCGCTGACCCGCTACCGGGCGGCCCTCGACGCCGGGCGGCAGGCGAACGACCCGTATGCGACCAGCCGCGCGATGGAATCCGTAGGCGGCGCCTACCAGGAGCTGGGGGACTGGCACCGGGCCGCCGACTGGTACGGGCGCGCCCTGGCGCAGCGGCTCACCAACGGCGAGCGCAGGGACGCGGCCCGGCTGTACGGGCGCCTCGGCACCGTGCACACCTACGCGGGCCGCTACGGCGAGGCGCTGCGCAACTGGCGGTCGGCGGTCGCCGCGTACCGCAGGGCGGGCGATGTCCCCGCCCTGGCCAGGGCGTTGAGCGAGATGGCGCGGGTGCAGGAGTACGCGGGGCGGCCGGAGGAGTCGCTGCGTACCTGCCAGGAGGCCGTCGAGCGGGCGCGGCACGCCCGTGATCTGCGGCTGCAAGGCGCGCTGCAACTGCGGCTCGCCGACACGCTGGAGCGCCTCGGAGACCCGGCCGCGGCCCGGCTGCACCGGGGAGCGGCCGAGCGGCTGCTGGGGCCGGAGGCCAAGGGGAGCGCCCGGGAACAGCGTGCGGACGAGCAGGGGGGCTCGGCCGGCACACAGGCAGGGGCGGACGGCCCGGTCCGCGCGACCGGCTCGGCGGGGGCGGACGGCCCGGCCCGTGTGGACGCCTCGGGGGGCGCGGACGGCGCGGCCAGCGCGACCGGCTCGGCACGTGCGGACGGCCTGGCGGGCGTGGACGGCCCGGCACCGACGGGCGGGGACGTCTCGGCGGGCGCGGACGGCCGGGCGGAAGGGGAGGCCGCTACGGCAGCGGCGGGCGGAGAGGCCGCCACGGCACCGGCGGGCGGAGACGCCTCGGCGGGCGCGGAAGAAGCGCAGGGCGCGGGACAGGAAGCCTGCAGAACCACGGGCTGAGCGCCCGGCGGGCCGGGGCATCAATGGCGCAGACCTCTAGCGCCTACGAAATCCGTAGTGCATTCGCGAGAGATGGATGCATTGAAAGGCTAGACAGCCAGAAATCCTTCATTAGACTGGCTGCGCCGCCTAGTTTTGCGGTGTCTCCCGGTGCACCCCTGTGCATCCGGGTATGTGTTGCATTGCCCCGAAAATCCCTGAGCCAAGGACCGTGATCGACGATGAAGGTCGGCATCCCCCGCGAGGTCAAGAACAACGAGTTCCGCGTGGCCATCACCCCGGCCGGCGTGCATGAGCTCGTGCGCAACGGCCACCAGGTCGTCGTCGAGCGGAACGCCGGTGTCGGCTCCTCGATCCCGGACGACGAGTACGTGGCGGCCGGCGCGCAGATCCTGGAGACGGCGGACGAGGTCTGGGCCGCCGCCGACCTGCTGCTCAAGGTGAAGGAGCCCATCGCCGAGGAGTACCACCGCCTCCGCAAGGACCAGACGCTCTTCACCTACCTGCACCTGGCCGCGTCCAAGGAGTGCACCGACGCGCTGCTCGAGTCGGGCACCACCGCGATCGCGTACGAGACCGTCGAGCTGCCCAGCCGCGCGCTGCCGCTGCTCGCCCCGATGTCCGAGGTCGCGGGCCGTCTCGCACCGCAGGTCGGCGCCTACCACCTGATGGCCGCGAACGGCGGCCGTGGTGTGCTGCCGGGCGGCGTCCCGGGTGTGCCCGCGGCCAAGGCCGTCGTCATCGGCGGCGGTGTCTCCGGCTGGAACGCCGCACAGATCGCCATCGGCATGGGCTTCCACGTGACCCTGCTCGACAGGGACATCAACAAGCTCAAGGAGGCGGACAAGATCTTCGGCACGAAGATCCAGACCGTCGTCTCCAACGCCTTCGAGCTCGAGAAGGCCTGCCTCGACGCCGACCTCGTCATCGGTGCCGTGCTCATCCCGGGCGCCAAGGCCCCGAAGCTGGTCACCAACGAGCTCGTCTCGCGTATGAAGCCGGGAAGTGTCCTTGTCGACATCGCGATCGACCAGGGCGGCTGCTTCGAGGACTCGCGTCCGACCACGCACGCCGAGCCGACCTTCCGCGTGCACAACTCGGTCTTCTACTGCGTCGCCAACATGCCCGGCGCCGTCCCGAACACCTCGACGTACGCGCTCACCAACGCCACCCTCCCGTACATCGTGGAGGTCGCGAACCGCGGCTGGGCCGAGGCGCTGCGCCGTGACGCGGCGCTGGCCAAGGGCCTCAACACGCATGACGGCAAGGTGGTTTACCGCGAGGTCGCCGAGGCACACGGCCTGGACCACGTCGAACTCGAGTCCCTGCTCGGCTGACCGTCAACGGCGTACGTCAACACCGCTCACCCGGCCGGACCTTGCCCGACAAGGTCCGGCCGGATGTGTGTCGGCTCACTTTGCGAGACTCGCTCAACTTGCCTCGAACGTAGCGGTTCAACCGATTCGTACACCCGCGAAACACGGCCAATGACTGCTGTACGCCCTTGACAGAGGGGTGTTCGGTTGCCGACACATCGGGCCGGGTCCGGTGGATTGTGTTGCTGCGGACCGGTGACACGCCATAGAGTCGCCAACCGTCGGCATGGTGCCACGCTGACCTATCTAGAAGTTTCCTGGTCACCAAGGAGGTAAGACGACTTGTGAATGAGTCGACATTTACTCCCGGGGGTGGTCAACCAGGAATGCCTGCGCAGGGCCCAGGGCCCACGGGGCTCGAGGCTGTCGGCTCCGTCGCTGTCCGTACCTTCGCAGCCCACCAGAGTCCCCGGACGACTCAGACAGCACACCAGAGCATGGATGGCCATCACGTGAACGCCATGGCCGGCAACGGAAGCGGCGAGGTCCACAACCACTTCGCCGACTACGACGAACTGCCCGACGGGCACTTCTACGACCCGGACGCCGAATACGAGCCCGACCCCGAGTACGCGGCCACGCTCGCGCCCGACGCCGCTCGCCAGCGCCGCGAGCGCATCGGCCCGACCGGCCGCCCGCTGCCCTACTTCCCGATCCCGGGCCCGCTGACCGACCACGGTCCCGCGAAGATCATCGCGATGTGCAACCAGAAGGGCGGCGTCGGCAAGACGACGTCGACCATCAACCTGGGCGCCGCGCTCGCCGAGTACGGGCGCCGGGTGCTGCTCGTCGACTTCGACCCGCAGGGCGCGCTGTCCGTGGGCCTCGGCGTGAACCCGATGGAGCTCGACCTCACGGTCTACAACCTGCTCATGGAGCGGGGGATGTCCGCGGACGAGGTCCTGCTGAAGACGGCGGTCCCGAACATGGACCTGCTGCCCAGCAACATCGACCTCTCGGCCGCCGAGGTGCAGCTGGTGAGCGAGGTGGCGCGCGAGTCGACGCTCCAGCGCGCCCTGAAGCCGCTCATGGCCGACTACGACTACATCGTGATCGACTGCCAGCCCTCGCTCGGCCTGCTGACCGTCAACGCCCTGACCGCGGCGCACAAGGTGATCGTGCCGCTCGAGTGCGAGTTCTTCGCGCTGCGCGGTGTCGCGCTGCTCACCGAGACCATCGAGAAGGTCCAGGAGCGGCTCAACCCGGAGCTTGAGCTCGACGGCATCCTCGCCACGATGTACGACTCCCGGACCGTGCACAGCCGTGAGGTCCTCGCGCGCGTCGTCGAGGCGTTCGACGATCACGTCTACCACACGGTGATCGGCCGGACCGTGCGCTTCCCGGAGACCACCGTCGCCGGTGAGCCGATCACCACGTACGCCTCGAACTCCGTCGGTGCCGCCGCCTACCGCCAGCTCGCCAGGGAGGTGCTCGCCCGGTGTCACGCCGAGTGAGTCTGCCGGGGGCCGACGAACTGTTCCGTACCACCGGGGGAATGGCGCTCCAGGCGTCCACCCCGAGGCGCCCGGTCAACGGCGAGGCCAGGGTTCCTGGTCCGGCGGGCGAGAGCGACGCCGCTGCCGCCGCGGAGGACGCACAGTCGCCGTCGGCGGGTGCGGCGGCCCAGGGCGTCGACGACCGCGAGAGTGCCGAGCACGCCGCCGCGGACATCGAGTCCGAGGCGGGCGAATCCCGCAGCCGGTCGGCTGCGGCGGAGGGCGAGAGGGCGGCGGGGCGCCGCAGGGCGCTCAAGGACGGTTCCGCTTCCGGGGCTCCGGGGGCCGGGGGGCAGTCGGCGGGCGGATCTGCGGCGTCGGCCGCGTCCGGTGCGGGTGCCGCGTCCGGTGCGGCTGCCGGGACCGCGCGGCGGCGCGGCCGGGCCGCGGCGCGCAGGCCCAGTGGGCGCGAGCGCCACGACGAGAAGATCACGGTGTACGTCTCCGCCGAGGAGCTGATGGACCTCGAGCATGCACGACTCGTGCTGCGCGGGGAGCACGGTCTTGCGGTGGACCGCGGGCGGATCGTGCGGGAGGCTGTCGCGGTCGTCCTCGCGGACCTCGAGTCGCGGGGCGACGCCAGCATTCTTGTGCGGCGGCTTCGGGGGCGGTAGGGGGTAGGCGGTAGCCTGCGAGCTCGTACGCGGGCCTGGGCCCGCGATTCCTTCGTACTCTGCCCTGGACCGTAATGCCGCCGACCTCTGACGACTCGCCGCCTGTGTCGCCTCGGGCTGCCCGTAGGCGGGTGCTGGGGCGTGGGCCGGGGGCGGCGGCAGGTGAGGCGCCATTGGCGCCTCCGCAGGAGGCTCCTGCGTCTCCTGCGGAGGCGGCGCCGCCTTCGGCGGAGAGTCCGGCTGAGGCCGAGGTTCGTGGGTCCGGTGCGGACCGTGGCGGGTTGTGCCCACCCGTTCCGCCCTGCGGAACGCCTGCCCACAACCCTGAGGCGGCGCCAGCCGACGCCCCTGAGGTGCCCGCCTCCGTCGACGAGCCCAAGGACGGGAAGTTCAAAGTTCGGCTGGCGAACTTTGAAGGGCCCTTTGATCTGCTTCTGCAGTTGATCGCCAAGCACAAGCTCGATGTCACCGAGGTCGCGTTGTCCAAGGTGACCGATGAGTTCATGGCGCATATCCGGGCCATGGGGCCGGACTGGGATCTCGACCAGACGACCGAGTTCCTCGTCGTGGCGGCCACGCTGCTCGATCTGAAGGCGGCGCGGCTGCTGCCCGCCGCCGAGGTCGAGGACGAGGCCGATCTCGCGCTGCTCGAGGCCCGCGACCTGCTGTTCGCGCGGCTGCTGCAGTACCGCGCGTACAAACAGATCGCGGACATCTTCGGCGGGCGCCTCGACGACGAGGCGCGCCGCTACCCGCGTACCGTCGGCCTCGAGCCGCACCACGCCGAGCTGCTGCCCGAGGTCGTCATCACCATCGGTGCGGAAGGGTTCGCGAAGCTCGCCGTCAAAGCGATGCAGCCCAAGGCGAAGCCGCAGGTGTACGTCGATCACATCCACGCCCCGCTGGTGAGCGTGCAGGAACAGGCCGGGATCGTCGTGGCGCGGCTGAGAGAGCTCGGTGAGGCCAGCTTCCGTCTGCTGGTCGAGGACACCGACGACACGCTCACCGTCGTCGCCCGCTTCCTGGCGCTGCTGGAGCTGTACCGGGAGAGGGCCGTGGCCCTCGAGCAGGAGACGGCACTCGGCGAGCTGCTGGTGCGCTGGACCGGCGGGGACGGCGACGAGCAGCCGAGGGTGACGGACGAGTTCGACCGTCCGCCCGAGGAGGCCCCCGAGGAGGCCGAAGGACCCACGGGCGGCGAAGCCAAGGACGAGGAGGAGAAGGCATGAGCAGTGAGGAGACGACCGAGAGCCCCGCCGGACTGCGTACCGTCGCGGATCTCGAGCTCAAGCCCGCCCTCGAGGCCGTCCTCATGGTCGTCGACGAGCCC
Source organism: Streptomyces jeddahensis (assembly GCF_001642995.1). Taxonomy (GTDB): domain Bacteria; phylum Actinomycetota; class Actinomycetes; order Streptomycetales; family Streptomycetaceae; genus Streptomyces; species Streptomyces jeddahensis. The sequence goes on along the minus strand of NZ_LOHS01000110.1, from coordinate 6,108 downwards.
GCGACCGAGGAGCACCTGGCCAAGATCCTGGAGCGACCCCGGCGGGCCGTCGCCGACACGCTGCGCGAGCTGGCCGACGAGTACACCGTGCAGGGCCGCGGCTTCGAGCTGCGGCTGGTGGCCGGCGGCTGGCGGTTCTACACGCGGCCCGAGTACGCCGCGGCAGTCGAGGGCTTCGTGCTCGACGGGCAGCAGGCGCGGCTCACGCAGGCCGCGCTGGAGACGCTCGCCGTCGTCGCGTACCGCCAGCCGGTCAGCCGGTCCCGGGTCTCCGCGGTGCGCGGCGTGAACTGTGACGGCGTGATGCGGACCCTGCTCCAGCGCGGTCTGGTCGAGGAGGCGGGCACGGAACCCGAAACAGGTGCGATCCTGTACAGGACGACGAACTACTTTCTGGAGCGGATGGGCCTGCGCGGCCTGGACGAGCTCCCGGAGCTCGCGCCCTTCCTCCCGGAGGCGGAGGCGATCGAGGCCGAGACGCAGGAAGGGGTTCCGTCGTTCGATCCGGACGCACCGGATCCGGATTCAGACGTACGCGACACGACGACGACGGAACTTTGATGCGAAGCAGCGGCAGGAACAGCAGCGGACGCGGCAACTACCGGGGGGCCGGTAACCAGCGCGACGACAAGCAGAAGCGCGCCGGGCGGCCCCGTCCCGAGGAGCGCCGCTACAACGTGGGCGGTTCCGGTGGCCCCGGCGGCCAGGGCGGCGACGACTCCAAGAAGGGGCGCGGTGCCGCGGCCCGCGGTGGCGCGAAGGGCGGCCCCAAGCAGTCACAGCAGCGCGGCGGCCGTACGGCCCCGGCGCGCTCCCGCGAGTACGAGGCCAGGGCCGAGGAGCGCAACCGCGAGCGGTACGCGGGCAAGAAGGACATCAAGCTGCCCAAGACCTTCCCGGGCGCCGAGCAGGAGGGCGAGCGGCTGCAGAAGGTCCTCGCGCGGGCGGGTTACGGCTCGCGGCGTGCGTGCGAGGAGCTGATCGAGCAGGCGCGCGTCGAGGTCAACGGCGAGATCGTCCTCGAGCAGGGCCTGCGCGTCGACCCGGAGAAGGACGAGATCAAGGTCGACGGGCTGACCGTGGCCACGCAGTCGTATCAGTTCTTCTCGCTCAACAAGCCCGCCGGTGTCGTGTCGACCATGGAGGACCCCGAGGGCCGTCAGTGCCTCGGGGACTACGTCACCAACCGCGAGACGCGCCTCTTCCACGTTGGACGGCTCGACACCGAGACCGAGGGCGTCATCCTGCTCACCAACCACGGCGAGCTGGCCCACCGGCTGACCCACCCCAAGTACGGCGTCAAGAAGACCTACCTCGCGCACATCGTCGGCCCGATCCCGCGCGACCTGGGCAAGCGCCTCAAGGACGGCATCCAGCTGGAGGACGGGTACGCGCGCGCGGACCACTTCCGCGTCGTCGAGCAGACCGGCAAGAACTACCTGGTCGAGGTGACCCTGCACGAGGGCCGCAAGCACATCGTGCGCCGCATGCTCGCCGAGGCGGGGTTCCCCGTCGACAAGCTCGTGCGCGTCGCCTTCGGGCCGATCACGCTGGGCGACCAGAAGTCGGGCTGGCTGCGGCGGCTGTCGAACACCGAGGTCGGGATGCTGATGAAGGAAGTCGACCTGTAGGTCGTTCTCCTTCGGCGACGTGGCGGCCGGTTCCCGTGGTGACGGGAGCCGGCCGCCTTCTTATGTCCGCCTCTTGTGCCGCCTTCTTATGCCCTTGTGCTCGCACAGCCCCGCTGTTTATAGTCATCACGACTATTAAGGAGGTGGGCGGATGCGCGGGTACGACAAGTACGCCTTCGAACCCTTCGCCGTCACGGTCGACCTCGCCGTCTTCACCGTCCGCGCGGGCGAGCTCCAGGTGCTGCTCGTCGAGCGCGGGCAGGAGCCGTACGCGGGCAGGTGGGCGCTGCCCGGCGGCTTCGTCCTGCCCCATGAGTCCGCAGAGACGGCCGCCCGGCGCGAGCTCGCCGAGGAGACCGGGCTCGCGGACGTCTCCGGGCTCCACCTGGAGCAGCTGCGTACGTACAGCGAACCCGACCGCGACCCCCGGATGCGTGTCGTCTCCGTCGCGTACACCGCGCTCGTGCCGGACCTTCCGGAGCCGCGCGGCGGCGGCGACGCGGCACAGGCCCGGTGGCTGCCCTACGGCGGCACCGGGCCGCTCGCCTTCGACCACGACCGGATCCTCGCCGACGCCCGCGAGCGCGTCGGCGCCAAGCTCGAGTACACCTGCCTCGCCACGTCGTTCTGCCCCTCCGAGTTCACCCTCGGCGAGTTGCAGCAGATCTACGAGACGGTCTGGGGCACCGCGCTCGACCGGCCCAACTTCCGGCGCAAGGTCCTTGCCACACCCGGCTTCGTGGAGCCGGTCCCCGGTGCCGCACGGCTGACCGGAGGCCGCGGCAAACCCGCCGCCCTCTACCGCGCCGGCACCGCCACCACCCTGCACCCCCCGCTGCTGCGACCGGAAGGACGGCCTTCATGACCTCAGCGACGACACCGGTACGGAGGACGGGCATGAAGCGTGCCGCGACCGGCTCCCTCATCGGGCTCGCCCTCGGAGACGCGCTCGGCTTCCCGACGGAGTTCAACGATGTGCCGTCGATCCTGGCCAAGTGCGGCTCGTGGCGGGAGATGGAACTCCCGAAGCCCGCGATCGTCACGGACGACACCCAGATGACGCTGGCGCTCGGGCGCGGCCTGCGTACCGCCATGGACAGCGGCCCGCTCGCTCCGCAGCGCATGGAGCGGCCGGTGCGCGAGGAGTTCGTGGACTGGTACCGGTCGCCGGAGAACAACCGCGCCCCCGGCAACACATGCCTGGTCGCCTGCGGCATGCTGGAGGCGGAGGGCCGGATCTGGCAGGAAGCCAGCCAGATCCATTCAAAGGGCTGCGGCGCGAACATGCGGGTCGCTCCTCTCGGGCTGATACCGGGGCTCAGCGACGAACAGCGCGCGGGCGCCGCCCAGTTGCAGTCGGCCCTCACCCACGGCCACCCCACAGCGCTCGCCGCGTCCGACCTCACCGCGCACGCCATACGTCTGCTGGCGCAGGGCGCCGAGCCGACGGGCCTGGTCGGGCTGCTGCGCTCGTACGCGTACGACAACCGCACCCGCTACCACGAGCGCTGGCTCGGCGGGCTGTGGACCCGGAGCCAGGACCCCAGCCCCGAGCACTTCATCGCGCGCGGCTGGGACGAGTGCCTGGCGGCCCTGGAACGCCTGCAGCAGGCCCTGCGCAACCCCTCGCCCGAGACCGATCCGTGCCTGGCCACGGGAGAGGGCTGGATCGCCGAAGAGGCGCTCGCCACGGGCCTGCTGTGCTTCCTGCTCTTCGTGGACGAGCCGGTCACCGCCCTGCGCCGGGCCGCCTGCACGTCCGGCGACTCGGACTCGATCGCCTGCCTGGCGGGAGCGTTCGCGGGCGCGCACCTGGGCGCCGAGGCGTGGCCGGGGGAGTGGGCCGACCGCATCGAGTACCGGAGCGAACTGGTGACCCTCGGCGCGCTCTGGGACGCGTGACCCACGACGTCAACGAGGCGCAGGCCGCGTCAGCGCTGTCGGACGCCCCGAGTGCGTACGACGTCCTGCATGACGTCGTCGTCCGGATCCGTCTGGAGCGCTGAGGCACGGCGCACGCGTATCAGGAAGTCCTCGACCCGGGCCCGGTCCGGCTCCGGCGGGAGCGGGCTGCGGGCGGCGGCCGCGTCCGCCTCGGCGGCCAGGCGGGCTATGCCGGACTCGACCTCCGGCCAGGGGATCTCGCCGCGCTTCACCGCCAGCAGCGGCTCCCGCTGGTCGCCGACGTCGATCGTCAGCTCGCCTGTCCGGAGGAGGTCGCGGCAGCTCATGAGCAGACGGAGCAGGTGCATGGCGTGCTTCCAGCGGGGTGCGCCGTGCTGCCGGACGTCCGCCTCCAGCTTCTTGCGCTGGCCGAGCGCATAGCGGATGAACGTCTCGTGGACCTGGCGGGAGAGGAACGCGTCGCGCAGGGCGACGAGCTCGCTGCCTGTCTCGTCGGCGTACTCGACGAGCGGTGAGTGCAGGCACTCCAGGACGTTCGGGTTGGCGCGCAGCGCGAGCTCGCAGAAGCGCTCCAGCTCCCACGAGAACTGCTCCTCCGCCGGGCCGTCGACGTGCGTCGGCGGCTTCTCGAAGCGCCAGAAGAGCCGGGTCGGTGCGAGGAACACCCCGCGGCGGTCCGTGTCGCTGGCCTCCGTGGCCAGGCCGAAGGCGCGCGAGCCCAGCACGCAGGCGTAGACCGTGTGGTGGCGTACGAGGTCCTCGGGGAGCATGCCCGCGAGCGTACGCGCGGCTGCTAGGCGAGGCGGATCGAATGGACCCGGGCAACCGCGTCCAGAGTGGACCGGGTCGCGTCCGCAGCGCGCCGGACCGCGCGTAGGTTCCCCTGCTCAGGACCATCGGTCAGTACGCCGCGCCCGTCTCGGCAAGCGGGCGTAGCGCACGCGCGCGTACCGCGCTGACTAGGCTGGCCACACAGGCATGCAGCAGGTATGCGGGTACGTACGCGAACAAGGAGCGACACCGTGGCGGTACGAGCGGTCCGGGGCGCCGTCCAACTCGAGCGGGACGAGGCCGGGCACATGGGCGAGCAGGTCGGCGAGCTGCTCACCGCCATCATCGAGCGGAACGGGCTGACCACCGACGACCTGATCAGCATCTGGTTCACGGCCACCCCTGATCTGCACAGCGACTTCCCGGCGGCCGCCGCCCGCAAGCTGGGCATCGTGGACGTGCCGCTGATCTGCGCGCAGGAACTCGACATCGAGGGCGCCATGCCGCGCGTCGTACGGGTCCTCGCACACATCGAGTCCGACAAGCCCAGGTCCGAGATCGCGCACGTCTACCTCGGCGCCGCGGCCGCACTCCGCAAGGACATCGCCCAGTGAGAACAGCCCTCGTCATCGGAACCGGCCTCATCGGCACCTCCGCCGCCCTGGCGCTCGCGGGCCGCGGCGTCACCGTCCACCTCGCCGACCACGACCCCGAGCAGGCCCGCACCGCCGCCGCGCTCGGCGCCGGCACGGACGAGGCGCCCGAGGGCCCCGTCGACCTCGCGATCGTGGCGGTACCGCCCGCGCACGTCGCCGCGACCCTCGCCGACGCGATGCACAGGGGCGTGGCCCGCGGCTACCTCGACGTGGCCAGCGTCAAGGGCGGCCCGCGCCGCGACCTGGAGGCGCTGGGTCTGGACCCGTCCGTGCTGTCGAAGTACATCGGTACGCACCCCATGTCAGGCCGCGAGAAGTCCGGGCCCCTCGCCGCGACCGGCGACCTCTTCGAGGGGCGCCCGTGGGTTCTCACGCCCACCCGCGACACCGACACCGAGGTGCTCAACCTCGCCCTGGAGCTCGTCGCGCTCTGCCGTGCCGTCCCGGTGGTCATGGACGCCGACGCCCACGACCGTGCGGTCGCCCTCGTCTCGCACATGCCGCATCTGGTGTCCAGCATGGTCGCGGCCCGCCTGGAGCACGCCGAGGAGACCGCGGTACGGCTGTGCGGCCAGGGCATCCGCGACGTCACGCGCATCGCCGCCTCCGACCCGCGGATGTGGATCGACATCCTCTCCGCGAACCCCGGGCCGGTCGCCGACCTGCTCGCCGACGTCGCCGCCGACCTCGACGAGACGGTGCAGGCCCTGCGCGCCCTTCAGTCCTCGGACGAGGCCAAGCGGCGCGAGGGCGTCACGGGCATCGAGGACGTGCTGCGCCGGGGCAACAGCGGCCAGATCCGCGTCCCCGGCAAGCACGGCGCCGCACCAGCCCTCTACGAGAGCGTCGTCGTGCTCATCAACGACCAGCCGGGCCAGCTGGCCCGGATCTTCGCGGACGCGGGGATGGCCGGGGTCAACATCGAGGACGTGCGGATCGAGCACGCGACGGGGCAGCAGGCGGGCCTGGTGGAACTGATGGTGGAGCCGAAGGCTGCGCCGGTGCTGACCGCTGCGCTGCGGGAGCGGGGGTGGGCGATCCGGCAGTAGCCGGCTCGCCCCTCGGACTGGCCACAGGTGCCCGACGCTGAGGGGGTGCCGCTGTGCCCACCCGTGCCGCCCCAGCGGCACGACTGCCCACAGCGG
>NZ_LOHS01000109.1 GCF_001642995.1 Streptomyces jeddahensis | reverse complement strand
CTACGGCCGCGTCTACTTCGGGACCAACGGACGCGGAGTCATCTACGGCGACCCGCAGTGAGGTCTGACTCCGATCACGGACACCCCAGTTGCCGTGACCGGGTGTTCGACGTCAGGAGTCGTCGGCAGGCCGTGGGGCGTGACGAAGGCACCTGAACGGCACGAACGTCCTGACCGACCGGCCCCTCGCCCTGGTTGCCACCTCCCCGGCAACCAGGGCACCCGCGTTCCCGCGTGACCTCACTCCTCCTTCGGCGGAGCCGTGCTCCCCCGGACGGTGAGGGTGGTCGCGATCTCCAGTCCCACCTGCGGCACTTCCTCACCGCGGCCGAGCGCCAGGGCCAGCTCGGTGCCGGCTGCCGCCATCTCGGCCAGCGGCTGATGAACGGTGGTCAAGGGCGGGTCCACCCAGGCCACGGCCGGTACGTCATCGAAGCCGACCACGCTGAGATCCTGCGGGATACGCAAAGTCAACTCGCGCGCGGCCTGGTAGACACCTAGCGCCTGCATGTCGTTCGCGGTGAACACGGCGGTGGGGCGATCGGGGCGGGACAGCAGCTCCCGCGCCGCGGCGTACCCATGCTCTCGCGTGAGCTGGGTCTTCACCACCAGATCGGGTTCCCACGGCAGGCCGGCTTCCGCAAGAGCTGACGTGTAACCGGACAACCGGGCGAGGCAGAAGGGATGATCAGGCCCGCTGATCATGGCGATGCGCCGGTGCCCCAGTTCGACCAGATGCCGGGTCGCCATCTGACCGCCTCTCCAGTTCGTGGCACCCACGAACGGCACGTCATCGGGCAGCTCGTCGACCGGGTCGAAGACAACGAACGGGATGCCCTTCGCCTTCAGCTGTTCCCGCTCCGCCACGGAGAGCTGCGCCACCGACAGGACGCACCGGGGGCGCCGGCCGACCGTGTCGTCGATGGTCATGCCCGCCGTGTCATGCAGGCCGAACTCCGACACCAGCACACCGATGCGGTTTTTGCGGGCCACTCGCTCGACACCGCGGATGATCTCCACGGCCCACATGCTCTCCAGCTCCCGGAACACGAGCTCCACCAGGTTGCTCCGGCTCTTCGGGGGCTTGCGGTAACCGTACTGATGGATAAGTTCCTCGACGCGGGCCCGGGTCTCGTCCGACACCCCCGACCGGCCGTTGAGCACCTTCGACACGGTGGGTACCGAGACCCCCGCGGACTCGGCGATGTACGCGATCGTCACCGATGCGGGTCCCTCGCCGCGCTCGCCATGCTCGTCCGTCGAAGGTCTTCCCGCTCGGTTGTCCGGCACGGTCGCCCTTCCCCCTCCCTCGCATGCTGTCGCCCGCCATTCTGGCACCTCACGGCGGGGGCCGGTGCTCTGCCCATCCCCCTCATGTCGCTTCCGTGGTGCGACATGCGGTCCAGCGCCGCGGCGGGGTTTTTCGCCATGACATCATCAACCCCGGCAAGATCGGCAAGCCCCCGGCATTCTGAAGGGACCACACCCTGTGCGGACGTACGACAACCCCGTGATCAGCGGGTTCTACCCCGACCCCAGCGTGTGCCGGGTGGGTGACGACTACTACCTGGTGTGCTCGAGCTTCGAGTACTTCCCCGGCTTGCCCATCTTCCACAGCAAGGACCTGGTGCACTGGCGGCAGATAGGCAACGTGCTCGACCGCCCCGGGCAACTGCCGCTGCCGGTGCCCGGCTCCATGGCCTCCCGCGGCCTCTACGCCCCCACGATCCGCCACCACGACGGCCGCTTCTGGGTGATCAACACCAACGTCAGCGGCGGCGGCAACTTCATCGTGACCGCCGAACGGCCCGAGGGCCCCTGGTCGGACCCGGTGTGGATCGACCTGCCCGGTATCGACCCGGACCTGGCATGGGAGGAGGACGGCACCTGCTGGGCCGCCTTCACCGTACCCGGCATCCACCTCGCCCGGATCGACCCGGTCAAGGGCGAGGTACTGGAGGGGCCCTTCCCCACCTGGTCGGGCAGCGGCCTGAAGTGGCCCGAGGCCCCGCACCTGTACCGCATCGGCGACTGGTGGTACCTGCTGATCGCCGAGGGCGGCACGGAACGCGGCCATGCTGTGTCCATCGCCCGGGCCCGCTCGCCGCGCGGCCCCTGGGAAGGCGCACCGGCCAACCCCGTGCTGTCCCACAGCGGCACCGACCGGCCCATCCAGAGCACCGGCCACGCCGACCTGGTCACGGCACCCGACGGCAGCTGGTGGATGGTGCTGCTCGGCACCCGGCCCCGCGGCTACACCCCCAACTTCCAGGTGCTCGGCCGCGAAACCTTCCTCACCCCCGTGGAATGGGACGAGGACGGCTGGCCCGTCGTCGCGCCTGTGCCCGAGCGCCACCCCGCGCCCGCCGGCGCCTGGCACCCCTTCCCAGCCCTGCCCGCTCGCGACGACTTCGACGCGCCCACGCTCGCGCCGCACTGGATCTCGCCCTACGCCCGCCCCGACGACTCCTGGTCGCTGACCGAGCGCGCGGGCTGGCTCACCCTCACCGCCACCGGCCCCACCCTCGACCGCCCCGGCTACACCTTTGTCGGCCACCGTCAGCAGCACCACGACTGCCGTGCCGCTGCCCTGCTCGACCCGGGCACCGGCCGGGGCGGCCTGAGCGTGCGCATGGACGAGGCCCACCACTACGACCTGGAGGCCGCTGACGGAGAAGTCAGTGTCATCGCGCGCATCGGCCCGCTGCGCCAGACCGTGGCCCGCCGCCCGGTGCCGCCCGGCCCGCTCACCCTCGCCGTGACGGTCCGTACCACCGACATCGTGTCCCCCTCCCCCGAGTTCGCCGGCATCGAGCCCACCGGCCCCGACACCATCGCCTTCTGGCTCGGCGACCCCGACGCCCCGGGCGCGGAACCGCTCGCCGAACTGGAGGGGCGTTACCTGTCCACCGAGGTCGCCACCGGCTTCACCGGGCGCGTCATCGGTATGTACGCAACCGACGGCACCGTCGCATTCGACTGGTTCCACTACGAACCGGCGCCCTCCGCCTGACGCCCGGGCCGCCTGTGTCTCATCGGTCGGCCGTTCGTCGGGGTCCGCTCCGTCCCGAGGCCGTGCCGGACACGGCGAGAACGGAGAGCAGGACGAGTGCGCATGCCGGGCCGAGTACGGCCCAGGGCGCCAGTTCCACGTACGGCTGGTTCTCCGACAGAAGGCGGCCCCATTCCGCGGTGGGCGGCTGCTCACCCAGCCCGAGGAAGCCGAGGGAGGCCAGCACGAGGACCGTGGTGGGCAGGCGCAGGAGGGCGTTGCGCAGTACCGCGGGCAGTACGGCGGGCAGCAGGTGACGGCGGAGACGATACCCACGGCCGGCCCCGATGGAGAGGGACGCGAGCATGTGGCCGCTGGCGCGCTCCTGTTCGAGCAGGGCCGCGGCCTGGGCGGCGTAGGGGGTCCAGCCGACCAGGCAGACCGCCAACGCTGCACCCCACACCGACGGGCCGGTCACCGCGGTCGTCAGCAGTCCGGCAAGGACGGCCGGCAGCGTCGACACCGCCTCCGTCAGGCCCGCGCCCACCTGTGTCGCCATGCCGAGCAACAGCCCGGTGAGGGTGCACACCGCCGTCACCGCGAGGGCCACGCCCACCGTACGCAGCGCCCCGTGGCCCAACCGGGCCAGCAGATCACGACCGAGCGAATCCGTGCCCAACGGGTGTGCCGCTGACGGCGGGAGCAGCCGTGCCGCCGTGTCCACGTGCAGGGGATCGCGCAGCAGTCCGGCGATGACGAGGGTGAGCAGGGCGATGGCACAGGCCCCGGCGGCCCAGCGGCTGGAGCGCCTTCGCGGGAGGGCCGGTGCATGCAGGGCGGGCAGCGCTCCGTCCCGCAGGGCCGGGCCGAGCAGGGCGCGACGCAGGGCCTGGATCAGGAGGCCGGCGGTGATGCCGAGCAGGATCAGGACGAGTGTCGCGGTCTGCAGAGGGGGGAGGTCCTGAGCGATGGCAGCGTCCAGGGCGAGGCGGCCGAGCCCCGGAATGTTGAAGATCTTCTCCACCGCGACGGCACCGCCGACCAGGGCCACGACGGTCGGCAGGAGTTGCGGGAGCACACCGGCCAGCGTGCGACGCAGTGCGTGCCGGGCGATGTGACCGGACGTGAACCCGTAGGCGTGCCAGGTCCGGGCCCACGGCTCGTGGAAGGCGGCGGGCAGCGCCTGGTCGAGTAGACCACCGATCATCGCCCCGGACGGCACACCGAGAGCGAGCGCGGGCAGCACCATCGACGACGGTCCCTCCCAGCCGCTGGACGGGAACCAGCCCAGCCACACCCCGCACACGGTGGCGAGCAGCGAGGCGAGCAGGAACTTGGGCAGGGCGGCCAGGACGGCGGCCCCGGTGGCCCCTCTCCGCCGGTGCAGCCGTCGCCGGGATCCGAGATACAGCGTGCGGGCACTGACCAGTGCGGCGACCGCGATCGTGACCACGAGCGCGCCGAGCATCAGCGTGAAGGAGACCGCGAAGGCGGCCGTCACCTGGGGCAGGACCGGTTCGCCCGACACCCAGGAGGTGCCCGCGTCGCCACGCGGCAGCCCGCCCAGCCAGTGCACGAGGTGGGTGAACGGCCCTTCGTCCAACCCCAGTTGCTCACGTACGGCGGCCAGTTGCGCGGGGGTCGGATCCTGGTCGGCGGAGCGGGCCCGCAGGACCGTCAGCGCGGGGTCGTTCCCGGACAGCCAGGGCAGCAGGGCCACGGCCGTCAGCAGCGCGACCCCGGCTGCCAGGCGGCCGAGGCCCGCGCGGGACCCGGCGGCGAGGCGGCCGAGGCCCGCACGCCACTGGGCCGGGCGGGCATCGGCCCCGACCGACGTGACACTCATCTGCTGCTACTTCAGGCGGGTGTCGACGTCGATCAGAGAGCGCTCCCGCGGGTCGAGGAGCACGCCCTCGACGTTTGTGGCGATGCCCTGAATGACTTTCTCGTGGACCAGCGGTATGACGGCGTCGGTGCGCAGGATCTGCGCCTCGGCGGCCATGATCTTCTGCTGGCGCTTCGTCGTGTCGCTTTCCTCGGCGGCGGACTTGATGGCCTGGTCCACCTTGGGGTCCTTCAGACGGGCGATGTTGTACACGCCGTCGCTCTTGTAGTCGCTCGCCAGGTACGCGACCGCGTCGCCGGTGTCCAGAAGTGTCACCCGGGAGAAGACCAGGGCGTCGTACTTGCCGGCGAGGAGGTCGGCCTCCATCTGCGTGTACTCGCGCACGTCCTGCTTCACGGTGAAACCGGCCTTCTCCAGCTGCTGCTGCAGCACGGTGGCGGCCTCGGGCAGTTCCGCGCGGTTGGTGATGGTGGCCAGACGCAGGACCTTGCCCTTCGTCTTGGACCTGACCTGTGCGGGTGTCGCGGCCTTGGCGCGGCCGGTGACGTCGACGCGCTTGTCGGCGGCCCAGCGCACGGCAGGTCCGAACAGGCCCTGCGCGGGGTCGGCGTACCCGCCGAAGACGGAGTCGACGAGCGCGGAGCCGTCCACGGCCTCGCGGGCCGCCGCGCGCAGCGCCGGGTCGGTGAACATGCCGTTGCCGGTGTTGAGGATGAGGCTGTCGGTCCGTACGGACGGCACTTCGTGACGGGTCTTCGCGTCCAGCAGCTTGGCCTGTGCGGTGGGGATCCACTCGGCGATGTCGACGTCCCCGCTTCGCAGGGCGTTGGCGCGGGCGGTGCCGTCGGCGATCCAGGTGACGTCGATGCCGGGCGCCTTGGCCTTGCCGCCCCAGTAGCCGTCGTAGCGGTCGAGGGACGCCTCGGTCTTTCCGGTGAGCTTCGTGATCTTGAAGGGGCCCGTTCCGGTGCCGACCGGGCTGACGGTGCCGTCCTTGTGGTACGCCTTCGCCGAGAGGATGGCCAGCGCCGGGCTGGCCAGGCGCAGCGGGAGCACCGGGTCGGCGGCCTTGGTGCTGATCGTGACCGTGTCGGCGTCGTCGACCTTAGCGGTGAGCGTGACGTCGCTGAGGACGCGGGGCTTGGGCTTTGCGGCGTCCGCGTGGTCGAGGGCGTTGACGACAGACTCGGCGGTGACCGGCGTACCGTCTTGGAAGGTGGCCTTGCGCAGCTCGAAGGTCCAGGTGGTGGGGTTGGTCTGTTTCCAGGACGTCGCCAGCGCGGGGGCTGCGGCGCCGTTCTTGTCCAGGGCGGTGAGTCCTTCGGCGACGGAGAGCTTGCTCAGCAAGGTGGCGTCGTTGCTGTAGGGGGACAGCTCCTGCACGGGCGGGACCGCGAGCGCGACCCTCAGCCGCCCCGCCGATCCACCTTCGGCATCCGCACCCGAGCCCCCCTCCCCGGACACGAAACAGCCGGCCAGCAGGGGTGTGAGGGCAAGCGCCGCGAAGAGGGCACGGGAGTTCGTACGCATGGGTGTCCTGTCGTGCGGGAGAAGACGGTACGGCCCTTGGACGCCAGTGAGGCGAAGGGGCCATGTCAGCATATAAGGCAAGCCTTACTTGACCTCACCGGGTGGGCGAAAATATCGATCAATGAGATGGATTCGGTCGCTCCGAGGGCTCGTCGGCACAGATGCGATCGAGGGAGGCGGGCCTGTCACCCACGGCGGAACACGCCAGAACGCCTCAGCGGCACGGTGGGCGGCAGCAGATGGGGCACTCCGAAGCTCCGCAGGACTGCGACAGTTCTTCCATGCGACATCTATAAAGCGACGATATTTCCTGATACACACCTATAAGAACGCAGCCGCACAGGAGGCAGACGGTGACAGACGTCGGAGTCGACCGCAGAGCGTTCCTGCGTGGAGTCGGCGGAATTGCGGCAGGCGTCGCCGCCACGTCGCTCACCGCGTGCGGGACCGGCACCGACCGGAACGCCACCAGGACCCAGAACCCCAAGCTGCTCGTCGTCCGCGACATCGGCGGCTCTTACGGCGAGGCGAACCGGAAGGCCGTCTACGACCCGTTCTCCAAGGAGACCGGCATCCAGGTCAGAGTGGTGAACATCCCCGGGTACGCGCAGATCCTCGCCCAGATCAAGGAGGGCCGCCCACAGTTCGACGTCATTGACATTGAGGCGATCGCATTCGCCCGTCTCGAGCGGGAGGACGCCATCGAGGCACTGGACTACGACCGGCTGAAGAACGCAAGGAATGTCGGCATCGCCGAGTTCCTGCTCGCCTCCCACTACGTCGGCAGGAACTACTGGGCCAGCGTCATGGCGTACCGCACTGACGCCTTCGACGGGAAGAAGCCCGAATCCTGGGCGGACTTCTGGGACACCGGGGCATTCCCGGGCAGCCGCGCTCTGCAGAGCTCGGACGCGGGCCCGCCGGAGCTGGAGTTCGCCCTCCTCGCCGACGGTGTACCGCTTGACCGGCTCTACCCCCTCGACGTGGACCGTGCCTTCAAAGCCCTCAACGAGATCAAGGGCTCTGTGCGGACGTTCTGGGACAACGGCGCTGTGCCGGGTGAAATGCTGGACCGCAAGGAGGTCGTCGCCTCCAGCGTCTGGCACGGCCGCCTCGACGATCTGATCAAGCGCGGCGCCCCACTCGCCTACGTGTGGAACGGCGCCCGCAGGCAGAGCAGCGGCTACGGAATCCCCAAAGGCGCCGCCAATCCCGACGCCGCCTACCGGCTCATCGACTTCGCCCTGCGACCCGAGGTGCAGGCGGACTTCGCCCGGATCTATCCCTTGGGTCCTGTTGTGCCGACCGCCTACGCACATCTCTCCGAGGCCACCGCCAGGAACCTGCCGAGCACCCCCGGGCACCTGCTGTCCGGCTTCGACCTGGACGTCGAGTGGTGGATCAGGAACCAGGACTCCGTGACGAAGCGCTGGCAGGAGTGGGTGCGCGCCTGACCCATATACCCGTGGGTAGCCGTGTGAGATAAAGAGAGGTATGACCAGGCATTTTGGTCAGTTCTCGGCTTCCCGATCCGACGCGCACGGCGGCTGGCGTCGCCGTTCGGCGGGTGCTCCGCAGGGGCTCGAGGAGCCCGACAGGCGCCAGGCGTCCAGCGGCCGACGTTCGGGGCCGCGCTTGAGCGGTCTGCCCAGGTTTCGCAGTGTCGCGAGCAGGGTGTTCCTGCTGCAGCTGGTCATCATGGTCCTCTTCGCCGCAGCCGCGGGAGTGGCACTCGTGCTGCAGGCCCAGAACGCGACCATGCAGGAGGCCCGGAACCTGTCGTTCGCAGTCGCCGAGACCTTCGCCCACGCCCCGGGAACGCTGGACGCCATGAAGTCCGAGAACCCGAGTGCGCTGCTGCAGCCGCGCGCGGAGGAAGCCCGGAAAGAGGCCGGTGTCGACTATGTCGTGGCGTTCGATCCCCAGGGCTTCCGCTGGACCCACCCCGACCCGAAGCTGATCGGGAAGCACATCTTCGCCCTCCGCGAGGGCGAAGCCATCGACAGACCCTTCACCCAGACGTTCGAGGGCAGTCTCGGCCTCTCCGTGGACTCGACGGTCCCCGTCTACGACACCGGCGGGAAGACCATCGTGGGCTTCGTGGCCGTCGGGATCACGGTGGACACCGTGAACGACGTGGTCCGTGACCAATTGCCGAAGCTGCTCGGATTCGCCGCCGGCGCGCTGGCGGTCGCCGCGGGTGGGGCGGCGTTGATCTCCTGGCGGTTGCGGCGGCAGACCCACGGCCTCGATCCATCCGAGATGACCCGTATGTACGAGCACCATGACGCGGTGCTGCACGCGGTGCGGGAAGGGGTCCTGATCATCGGAGGTGACGGGCGGCTGCTGCTGGCCAACGACGAGGCACGGCGACTGCTGGACCTGCCTGCGGACGCCGAGCAGCGCCGCGTCACCGACCTGGGCCTGGAGGCCGAGACCGCCGAACTGCTGGTCTCGGGCCGGGCAGCCACCGACGAGGTCCACCTGGCCGGCGACCACCTGCTGGCGGTCAACATACGGCCGGTCGACCACCACGGCGGCAGGCACGGCCGTGTGGCCACGCTGCGCGACACCACGGAGCTGCGGGCACTGGCGGGCCGGGCAGACGTGGCCAGGGAGCGGTTGCGCCTGCTGTACGAGGCAGGGGTGCGGATCGGCACCACGCTCGACGTGGTGCACACCGCCGAGGAACTGGCCCAGGTGGCGGTCCCCCGATTCGCCGACGTCGCCACGGTCGACCTGCAGGATCCGGTCCTACAGGGTGAGGAGCCGGCCGGGCCGGGCCCCGAAATGCGCCGCGCGGCGGTTCACGGTATGGAGGGAGCCTGGCCCCTCTTCCCCGTGGGGGAGCTCATCCGCTTCGTTCCCAGCAACCCCGTGGCCGTCGGCGTCGAGCGCGGCCACGCCGTCCTCGATGCCGACCTGACCGCCTCCCACGACTGGCGAGCCCAGGATCCCGAACGCACCCGGCGCATCCTGGACTGCGGCCTCCACTCCCTGATCACCGTGCCGCTCCAAGCCCGCGGCGTGGTGCTGGGTATGGTCACCTTCTGGCGTGCGGAGCAGGCCGCCTTCGAGGAAGAGGACCGGGCCTTCGCCGAGGAGCTGGCCGCCCGGGCCGCGGTGGCCATCGACAACGCCCGCCGTTACACCCGCGAGCACGCCCTGGCCGTAACCCTGCAGCGCAGCCTGTTGCCTCGTTCCCTGCCCGAACAGTCCGCCGTCGAGGTCGCCCACCGTTATCTGCCCGCCCGGGCCGGCGTGGGCGGCGACTGGTTCGATGTCATCCCGCTGCCCGGTGCCAGGGTCGCGCTGGTGGTCGGCGACGTGGTCGGCCACGGCCTGCACGCCGCGGCCACCATGGGCCGGCTGCGCACCGCGGTGCGCACCTTCTCCACCCTTGATTTGTCCGCGGACGAGCTGATCAGGCACCTGGACGAGCTGGTCACCCGGGTCGACAGCGAGGGAAGCGACGGCGAAGGAATTACGGGTGCCACCTGCCTGTACGCGATCTACGACCCGGTTGCCGGGCTGTGCTCACTGGCCAGGTCCGGGCATCCAGGACCGGCCCTGGTACACCCGGACGGCACGGTTGAGCAGTTGCAGGTGCCGGTCTCCCCGCCGCTGGGGCTGGGTGGCGGACTCCCCTTCGAGAAGGCCGAGTTCACACTGTCCGAGGGCTCCCGGCTGGTCCTGTACACCGACGGGCTGATCGAGGACCGGAACCGGGACATCGACACCGGCCTGGCGATGCTGCACGACGCCCTGACAGGTCCCGGCCTGACCCCGGACGAGACCTGCCGGGCCGTCCTCGACGCCCTGCTGCCGGCCCGCCCGAGCGACGACATCGCCCTGCTCGTCGCCCGATCCCGCCTGCTGGACCCCTCCCAGGTCGCCGACTGGGACGTGCCCGGTGACCCCGCCGTCGTCGCCGGGATCCGTGCCGATGCCGCCCGCCGGCTGGAGGAGTGGGGGCTGGAGGAGCTGGCCTTCTCCACCGAGCTGGTGATCAGCGAGTTGGTCACCAATGCCATCCGCTATGGCGCCGCCCCGATCCGGCTGCGGCTCCTGCGCGACCGCAGCAGCCTGATCTGCGAGGTCGCCGACGGCAGCAGCACCTCACCGCACCTGCGCCGGGCGGCCGCCACCGACGAAGGGGGGCGGGGGTTGTTCCTGGTCGCCCAGTTCACGCAGCGGTGGGGCACCCGGTACATGCCTCGCGGCAAAGTGATCTGGACCGAACAATCCCTCCACAGCACGGCGACAGAACCTGACGCAGACACGACCGACGCCCTGCTGGACCAATGGGGGGACGCGGACTGGTAAGAGTCCACCGACGCCAGGTGAAGCCCAGGTTCATAAAGGATGAACATCGGTGTACGAATGGATTATGGGCGGGTCGCTTCCTCAAAACCGTCGTCCGCTCCGCCGTCTCGTCCTCGGTCGCCTGCGTGCGCGTGATCGACATGGGACTGTCAGCCACGTCTCGCGCATGTGTCGGGACGACGCGTACGACGAGAGTCGGAGCGATCGCGCGGCATCCCCGCACCCGCCGGAGACCGAGCTGAAGCAGGGCCGCGCACCGGTTCGAGTCCGGGTTCGAGACCACGCTCTCTGCTCGATCCGGGCAGTGCCGCGGGGCAAGTGTTCGTCCTGCAGATCCTCATCGTGGTGCTGCTGGTCGTGGCCGGAGTGATTGCCCTCCTGCTGTACGCGCGGCAGGCCAGTGTGCAGAGAGTAGAACCACCGCAGGGGTGTCGGCTCCACACGGGTCAACTGGTAGGGCGCAGCGCGAGGTTGTAGTAGCGGATCTCCTCGTACTCCTCAAGTCCTTCACTGCTTCCCTCGCGTCCGAGGCCGGACTGCTTGACCCCGCCGAACGGTGCGGCCGCGTTCGAGGGGACGCCCTGGTTGATGCCGACCAGGCCGGTGGCCAGTTGGTCGGCCACGTTGAAGGCGCGGTCGAGGTTCTCGGTGAAGACGTAGCCCGCCAGGCCGAACTCGGTGTCGTTGGCGCGGGCTATGGCCTCGTCCTGGTGGGAGAAGCGCTGGATGGCTGCGACCGGTCCGAAGATCTCGGTGCGGGCCAGTGCGGCGTCAGCCGGTACGTGGTCGAGGAGCGTCGGCTCGAAGAACGAGCCGGCGTGGCTGGGGGCCGCGCCGCCGGTGAGGAGGTGTGCGCCGCGGTGGGTCGCGTCCTCGACGAGGCCGGCGAGTTTCGTCACGGCGTTGTGGTCGATCACCGGGCCGAGCCCCACGCCGGGGGCGAGTCCGTTGCCGACCTTCAAGGCGGCCAGCCGGTCGGTCAGGGCCTCGACGAAGGCGTCGGCGATACCGTCCTGGACGAAGATGCGGTTGGCGGCGATGCACGACTGGCCGCCGTTGCGCATCTTGGCGGCGAACGCACCGTCGACGGCCCGCTCCAGGTCGGCATCGTCGAAGACCAGCAGCGGGGCGTTGCCGCCCAGTTCCATGGAGCTCTTCAGGACGTTGTCCGCAGCGAGACGCAGGAGCACCTTGCCGACCCCTGTCGATCCGGTGAAGGACACCTTGCGCACCCGCGGATCGGCCAGCACAGCGGTGCTGAAGGCGGGGGCTTCGGTGGTGGTCACGACCTGCACCAGGTCTTCGGGGACCCCGGCGGCGAGCGCGAGTTGGACCGCGAAGATCGTGGTCAGGGGGGTGTTGGGCGCGGGTTTGATGACGACGGGGCAGCCGGCGGCGAGCGCCGGGGCTATCTTGCGGGTGGCCATGGCGAGCGGGAAGTTCCACGGGGTGATGAGGACCGACAACCCCACCGGTGCGCGCCGGGTGAGCAGACGGGCCCCGCCGGTGGGAGCGTCGCGGAGGTTTCCGGCAGGGCGTACCGCTTCCTCGGCGTACCAGCGGACGAAGTCCGCACCGTAGGTGATTTCGGCGCGGGCCTCGGCGAGCGGCTTGCCCATCTCACGGGTGATGAGCAGGGCGATCATGTCGGCGTTGCTGATGATCAGGTCGTACCAGGCGCGCAGGATGTCGGCCCGGTGCCGGGTGGTGGTGGCGGCCCAGGAACGGCCCGCTTCGTCGGCGCGGGCGACGGCGTCGAGGGCCTGGTGCGCGTCGAAGTCGGGAACCTGCGCGATCGTCTGGCCGGTGGCCGGATCGTGGACGTCGAAGGTGCGGGTCACGCCGGGCACGGCGAGGTGGAGGTTGGCCAGGACCTTGTCCGAGTCGGCCAGGGCGGTCGGTTCGGCGTCGGGGAGGGTGCTCATGGTGGTCACTTGCCTTCCTGGGCGGAGATGACGGTGTCGATGGCGGCCACGAGCTGCCGTATCTCGTCGTCGGTGGTGATGAACGGCGGGCTGATCTGCACGGTGTTGCCGCGCAGCGGACGAGTGATGAACCCGTGCTCGACGAGTTCGTCGGTGACCGCTTCGGCGCTGACGTCGTCCCTGAGCGTGATGCCGCCCAGGAAACCTGCCACACGGGTCTCGACGACCGCTGCCCGGGCGGTAAGGCCGTTCAGTTCGCGGGCGAGCAGCTGCTCCAGTTCGGTCACTCGGGGCAGCAGCTTGTCCTCTTCGAGGATGTCGAGGTTGCGCAGGGCGACGGCGCAGGCGGTGGCATGCCCGGCATAGGTGGCACCATGCCGGAAGACGGGCGTGTCGGAGGAATCACGGTAGAACGGCTCCCAGATGTGGGGCGCGACAAGCACGCCGCCCAGCTGGGCGTATCCGGACGTGACGCCCTTGGCAAAGGTGATCAGGTCGGGTCGCAGGCCGTACCGCTCGCTGGCGAACATGTGTCCCGTACGTCCGAAGCCGGTGATGACCTCGTCGACGATCAGGAGGATGTCGTTCTCCCGGCAGATGCGCTGCAGGCCCTCCAGGTAGCCGGGGACGGGCGGGTTGACGCCGCCGGTGCCCTGGATGGGCTCGGCCACGATCGCCGCGATGTGCTCCGCGCCGATCTCCTGCACGGTCCGCTCGACGGCGGCGATGTCGTAGGTGGAGACGCGGGCGGTCTCCGGTACGAGGGACTCGGTGCCGTAGCCGGCCCGGTTGAAGTCCAGGCCGGCGATGCTGGTGCCGTAGGCGTGCAGGCCGTGGTAGGCGAACTCGCGACTGAGGATCACGGTCTTGGTGGTGCGGCCCTCGCGCTGCCAGTGACGCCGGGCGAGTTTACAGGACACGTCGATGGCGTCGGAGCCGCCGCTGTTGAGGATGACCTTGGGGTCCGCGATGGGCGACAGGGCTGCCAGGCGCTCGGCCAGCTCCACAGCACGGTCGTTCAGGTAGCGGCCGAAGATGTGGTACGTCTCCAGACGCCGCATCTGCTCGTAGGCGGCCTCGGCCAGCTCGGGGCGGGAGTGACCGACGTTCGCGTGCCACAGACCGGCGGTGCCGTCGAACAGACGACGCCCCTCCGTGGTGAACACATAGCTGCCTTCGGCGCGATCGACCGTCAGCTGGCGTCCCAGAACGGACGGGAGGTGGGCCTGGGCGCTCCAGAGAGCGGGCCCGGTCAGGATGGGTGAGTTCTTGTCAGACATGACTGTTCCCCTGGGGGTGTGCACGTTACTGGGCGGTGTAACCGCCGTCGACGGGAAGGGTGATGCCGGTGATGTAGTCGGCGCTGGGTGAGGCCAGGAACGCAATGGCGCCTGCGACGTCCTGCGGGGTGGCCAGCCGACCGAGCGGAATGCCGTCGGCCACTTTGCGGGCGAGAGCTTCCGGATCCTTGTGGGAGCTGACCCAGGCCTCATACAGCGGGGTGCGGGTCATGCCGGGCGCTACGGCGTTGACGCGGATGTTGTACGGCGCGAGTTCCACTGCGGCCGCGGCCGTCAGCGCCTTCATCGCGCCTTTGCTGGCGCTGTAGACGCTCATCGTGGGGACTCCGACCGTGGCCAGCCTGGAGGTGACGTTGATGATGCTGCCGCCGGACTGCCGCATGGCGCGCCCCGCTGCCTGGAGAACGGCGATCGCGGCGAACGTGTTGATCTCGAAGGTGTCGCGGATCTCGTCGGTCGGGACGTTCAGCAGTTCTCCGGTGTGGTCGGCTGCTGCGTTGTTCACCACCGCATCGACCCTGCCGAACCGGTCGAGGGCACAGTCCAGGAGGCGGTCGGGCTCGCCGTCCCGGGTGAGGTCGGCCGGGACGAAGCAGGCTGTATTGGAGCCGAGTTCGCGAGCCATGGCCTGACCTCGTTCGCCGCAACGGCCGGTGAGGAGGACGGCGAACCCGTCCTGGTGGAGCCGCCGGGCGGCTTCGGCGCCTATCCCGGAGGTCGCACCCGTGACGAGAGCCACCCGTGGCGGCGTCGGTACGTGGCTCGTCATCGACGTGCGGCGGCCTTCTGTGCGTACCGCACGACCACGTACGTGACGAGGATGACCGCCAGGCTGAGGACGCTGAGATAGAGCTGCGAGCGGGCGTCCGGAACCAGCAGCATGGAGCTCACCACGACGAGGATGCCCGCCAGGGTGATCCAACTCAGGTACGGGTATCCCCACATGCGCAGCTTGAGCCGCTCGGGGGCCTCCCGTTCGAGCTGCCGCCTCATACGCAGCTGTGATCCGGCGATGATCGCGTAGACGAACAGGCCCACGGCGCCTGCGGAGTTGATGATGAAATCGAAGACGGTGTCCGGCGCAACGTAGCTCATGACGACGGCTACATAGCCGGCGGACGTACAGGCCAGAATGGCCTTCCAGGGTGTTCCCTTCCGGCTGCGGTCGGCGACCCACCTCGGCGCCCAGTTGTTGCGCTGGAGCGCGAACAGCATCCTCGAGGCGGTGTACAGGCCGGAGTTCAGCACGGACAGCACGGAGGTGAGGACGACCACGCTGATGATGGTGCTCGCTGCGGGAATGCCCATCTTGCCGAAGGCGGCCGCATACGGGCTGGTCTGGGTCGGGATTCGGTCCCACGGGGTGATCATCACCAGCAGGGTCACCGAGCCGACGTAGAAGATGATCACACGCCAAACCGTGGAGGAGGTCGCCTTGACCACCGACTTCACCGGGTCCGCGGACTCCGCCGCCGCGATGGTCACGATCTCTGTGCCGACGTAGGCGAAGATCACCATCACGATCCCGTGCAGGATCGCCGACAGGCCGTGGGGAGCGAAGCCGCCCGCGGTGACGTTGCCGACCGACATCGTCGAACCGGGCCAGATCCCGAGAGCGAAGAGGGCGCCGGTGACGAGGAAGACGACGATCGTGACGATCTTGATGGAGGCCAGCCAGAACTCGGTTTCACCGAACGAGCGAGTGGATACGAGATTCGAGGCGGTGAGCAGCGTCATGAGGATCAGCGAGAAGACCCATTGGGGCACGCCTGGGATCCACAGCATGAGCAGTTTGGCACCGGCAACCGCCTCGAACGCCACGACGCCCACCCAGAAGTACCAGTAGAGCCAGCCGATCGTATAGCCGGCCCAGCCGCCGAGCGATGCGCGGGCGTACTCCATGAACGACCCGAGGGCGGGGGAGGCGGTGGCCATTTCCCCCAGCATCCGCATGACGAGGATGACCAGGAGGCCGCCGAGGGCGTAGGAGAGGATGCTGGCCGGGCCCACGGCGTGGATGACCGCTCCGCTGCCGACGAAGAGGCTGGCTCCGACGATGCCGCCAAGGGCGATCATTCGGACGTGACGCTGTCTGAGTGTTGTCGGCGCGTCGGGCTGGGTGTGCTCTGAGGTCAGCTCGGGAGTTGTCTGCACTGTTCGGAGCCTTTCTGCAGCGTTGCCGGTGGTCGCGTGCGGCGTGGAGTGAAGGGCCGTATGCGCGGGTGCGGCGACCGGAACGTCCGTGCATCGTGCCGCGGGATGTAGGTGTGGGGCCCGCCCGGCAGGGCGGCGGCCTGAAGGGAACAGGACTCATGGCGTCGATTGCGATCGCCGCCGAGGCGCTGCGCCAAGGTGATCTTTCGAGTGGTGAACGATAGGCCGTCCGAGGCGGAACTGTAGAACAGTTCTACTGTTGAGCGCTAGGGGTGCTGCTCGGTACGATGACGCCATGACGGCACTCGACGGTTTGGTAGCCCGCAGGACGACGACTGCCCAGCAGGTGGCGGACGGGCTTTCGGAACGGATTCTCGCGGGGGCCTTCCGCCCAGGTGAGCGCCTACGCGAAAGCGCGATCGCCACCGAACTCGGCATCGCACGCAACACGGTTCGGGAGGCGGTCCGTCTGCTCGAGCACGGCGGTCTCGTCCGGTTCGAGGTGAATCGCGGGGCCGTGATCATCTCTCCGACACCCGAGACGGTCGAGGACCTCTACACTGCCCGCGAGCGCCTGGAGACGGCGGCGCTGGCGATGCCAATCACCGGTGACCAGCTCGCGGTCGTCGAGGAGGCCTACGCCAGCCTCGGCACGGCGACCGCGTCACATGAACGTGCCGACATCGTGGCCGCGGACCTGGCCTTTCACGCAGCGATCGTGGCATCCCTGGGCAGCAGCCGCATCGATGCGTTCTACGCGGGACTGACCCGGGAACTGCGCTTTTACCTCATGGCCCTGTCCGCCTACGAGCGGGAGTACGAGAACCCGCGCAAGGTGGTCGCTGAGCATGAGCCGCTCATGGACGCGGTTCGGGAAGGCGACGCCGAGCGGGCACAACGCGAGGTGCGTCACCACATCGCAACCAACGCCGAGAGGGTGCAGCGGATCCTGGCCGCGCGCGGATGATGGTGGCGGTCATGGTGGGTGATCCTGGGCATCAGGGGGTACTGCCGGCCGGGCACCGCAAGGGGGTGCCCGGCCGGAGGCGTCAGCAGCCCAGCAGCTCGGGCAGCTTGGTCATGTCGCTGAGCTCGTCGTAGTGGTAGGCGGGGGAACCCGGAGGTTCCTCGAAGTCCGGTGTGGTCACTTATGGGCCCACTCCTGCCAGCGCTTGGCGACGGAATCCTGGTTCTTGTCCCACCACTCGACATCGAGGTCGAACCCGGTCTTCAGATGCTCGGGCGACGTGGGCAGCTGGGCTCGGACGTCGTCCGAGAGGGCCTTCAGGGCGGCCGGAACGACGGGACCGTTCGGGTAGATCCTGGCGAACTCGGCCTGGACGTCGGGTCGGAGGGAGAAGTCGATCAGCTGATATGCCGCATCGGTCTTGTCCGTGCCTTTGGGGATGGCCCAGCCGTTGGTGTGCCGGCGGGCCCCGTTCCACTCATAGGCGATCGGTTGGCCCTGCCGGATCAGGGCATCGGCGCGGCCGGTCCACAGACTGGACATGACGACCTCCTTGCGCCCGAGCAGGACGGCCGGCAGAGCGCCGCTGTTCCAGAACTTCTTGATGTCGCCGCGAATCCGGGAGAGCGAGGCGAAGGCTCTGTCCACATCGATGGGATACAGGTCATCGAGTGCCACACCGTCGGCTAGGAGTGCGAATTCCAGCTCCGGGTTGTCGGCGTCCAGGCTCTGCAGGGAGCGCTGGCCGCTGAAGGACTCCGTGTTCCAGAAGTCCGCCCAGTTCTTCGGCTTTCGCTGCAGACTATCGGTGCGGTAAGCCATCAGGCTGGCCCACACATTCTTGCCGACGGCGTGTTCGGTGAGCAGATGGTCGGCGATGCCGGCGCCCTTCGCGTGCGGCAGCCGGTCGTAATCAAGAGGCTGAAGGGTGTCCGCGCGGACCATCTTCGGATAGACCAGCATGGAGTTGTCGATCACGTCGAACTGCGGTCGGCCCTGTGTGATCCGGGCTATGAGCTGTGCGGTGTCGTAGTTGACCGTGGAGATCGTGATGCCGGTCTCCTTGGTGAACGGTTCGTAGATCGCCTTCGAGAGGGCTTCGTGGTAGGAGCCTCCACTGTTCCTGACGACGAGCGACTTCTTACCGCCGCCCGACGAGCCGCTGCTTTCGCCACCGGTGAGGGTGCTGCAGCCGGCCGCTGCCGTGGCAGCGGCCAGAGCACCCGCGGTGCGGAGTATGGTCCTGCGTCCTATCCGGCTGCCTGCCATGGCGGGGCCTCCTGGAAATCGGTGTGGATGCGGGGAATCCGAGGTGCAGGGGTCGTGCGGGTCGGGGGACATGGGTGTCCCGGGACAAGGGTGTCTTTCGGTATGGCTGTCCGTAGACAGGGATGTCCGTGGACAGCGATGTCCGTGGACAGCGATGTCCGTGGACGGGCGGGCTGGGCTCGAACGGCTCGGGAACCGTGTCTCAGGCGACGCCGAGTCCGGCCGGCGCGAGGAAGCCGACGGGGTGATCCGTAGTGCCGTTGAGGGCAAGGTCGGCGGCGATCTCGCCCATGGCGGGCGAGAGTTTGAAGCCGCTGCCGGAGAACCCGGCCATGACGACGATGTCGTCCTCGCCGGGGAGATGACCGACGAGCGGGTTTCCGGACTCGGTGTAGCCCTCCATGTAGACCGACAGCCTTATGGGGTCGGGGTTCAGATCGGGCATCAGCTCACGGATGAGTTCACGGAAGGTGCCGAGTTCCGCCGGGCGGACCGTACGGTCGAGCCGTTCGGGGTCGGGAACCGGCAGATAGCGTGCGAGGGAGAGGCCGAGCTTGACGGAGATGCCGTCGGGCGACGGCAGCCCGTAGCAGTCGTGGGGTGTGGTGCGGACGAAGGCGGGGGCGCCGCCCGCGAACCAGTCGTGGCGGGTGGGGATGTGCCAGGAGCTGATCAGCCGGCGGATGTCGACCGTCCGCGGAAGGTCCGGGATCAGTGTGTTGATCCAGGGGCCCACGGTCACCACCGCGGCGTCCACATGGTCGGTGCCGCGGTCGGTGACGATGTCCACGCCGCCGCCCGCCGCGGGCACGACGTCCCGGACCTGGGTGTACCGGTGCACACGGGCGCCCAGCTGCTCGGCACGCCCGGCGGCGGCCTGGACCGACGCCTCGGGCCTGATGATGCAGCCCGACCGGTCGAGTACGGCGGTGTGTCCCTCCGCGAGACGGTGCTGCGGGTAGCGGCGGGCGAGGTCGTCCCGGTCCAGCACCTCGTGATCCAGCCGATGGGTGGCACTGGAGGAGAGGAGGAGGCGCATGGAGGGTGAGGCGGTTTCTCCCATCACCAGGCAGCCGCTGCGGCGTCGCAGCGAACACCCCGTCTCCTGCTGGAGCCGGCCCCACATCCGGTCCGCGAGCCGCAGCAGCGGAATGTACCCGGGTTCGCCGAGGTGGGCGGCGCGGAAGATGCGGGTCTCGCCCCCTGCCGCGCCGCGGTCGTGACCTGGCGCGTACCGGTCGTAACCGATGACCTCGGCGCCGCGGGCGGCAAGTCGCCACATGGCCTGGCTGCCCATGCTGCCGACGCCGATCACGGCAACCCGCTTCGGGGTACTCATGGGGCGCTCCTTTGCCGAGACAGACCGGACGGCAGTCGTGGAACGAGCACCGCTGGCCGACCCGCTTTCCGGTTGCTGCTGGGACGGCGTTCACTCTCGCGGCGGCCGACATCGCAGGTCAACCCACACTCTGTTCCACAATGAGGCCTCCTCGAGACGGTCTGTCACAGCGGAGCGGGTGGCGCCGGAAATGAGCGATGATCCTCTTGTCAGGGTGACGGGCAGATGCAAGGGTGTGTCTCGCTCCCTTTGGATGAAAGCGTCAGTGACACTGATGAAACGTCCCTCAACTGGGCGATTCCTTACTATCCGGGAAGTCCTGCGCCTCCCTGTACTCGTCCAAGGGCTGCCACGCGTCCTGGCCGGCGAGTCACGTCTGGACCGCGCGGTTCGGTGGGTGCATGTCACCGAACTGCTCAATCCGGCGGACTTCCTCGAGGGAGGCGAGCTGGTACTGACGACCGGCATGCCGCATCCCGAGGACGCCTCGAAGCTGCGTGACTACGTCGACCAGCTCGCCGACGTCGACGCGGCCGGACTGGTCGTGGAGCTCGGCCACCGCTACCGGAAGGTGCCCGACGAACTGGTCGCGGCCTGCCGCGAACGCGAGGTGCCGCTGGTCGAGCTGGCCCGCGGCGTCCGGTTCATCGACGTCACCCAGACGGTGCACGCCCTCATCCTCGACGCCCATGGCGCACTGCTGCGCCGCGGCAGCGACATCCAGGACATCTTCACCACCCTGACCCTGCGTGGCGCTACTCCCGAGGAAGTGGTGCACACCACCGCAGAGCTCACCGGAGCCCCTGTGGTGCTCGAGGATCTGACCCACCGGGTCCTGATGTGTGAACTGCTCGGTCGGCCGTACGAGCCGGTGGTGTCGGCGTGGTCCCGGCGCTCCCGGGCCGCCCCGACCCTTGAGAAGGTCGCGCCGAGCGGCCCGGAGGGCTGGCTGATAGCCCCGGTACAGGACCACCACGGCCTGTGCGGGCGGCTGATCCTGCTGGACAGTCGGCAGAGCCCGGAGCCGGACCCCGAACACGTCCTGGTGCTGGAACGTGCGGCGGTCGCCCTGACCATGGCACGCCTGGCCGGACCAGCCTGGTGGGAGCGCCGGGCCCACCGCTCCGTGCTGCGGGACCTGTGCGAACGGCGCTTCCGGTCCCCCGCAGACGCCCGCGCCCGCGCCGAGGCACTGGGCCTGCCGGCCTTCGGGCACCGGCTCTTCGCCGTACTGATCCGCCACACCAAACCCGACGGCGAGGGTGAGCATCTCGACGAACGGATCGCGAAGGAACTGGAGCGGACCGGCGTACGTGCCCTGGTCGGCGAGACGGCCCCGGGCCGGATCGGCGTACTCCTTGCGCTGGCGCAGGCCGGCGCCTGGCAGCCCGTCGCGGAGCGGATCGGCCGTCTCGCACGCGAGGAGCTCGGTCCGGATGCCATCGTCGCGGTCGGCCCCGGCGTGACCGACCTCTCCGGGATCGCCCGGTCATGGAAGGAGGCCGAGCAGACCGCGGAGGCCATCACGTCGGCATCCCCGGACCAGTGGTTCTATGTCCCGTCCGACGTCGGGCTGCCGGAACTGCTGGGCGTGCTGCGGGACGACACCCGCCTCCAGCGGTACGCGGAGCGGCAGCTGACCAGCCTCATCGAGCACGACGACCGCAACGGCGGCGACCTGCTCCCCGCGCTGCGCGCCTATCTGGCATCAGCCGGAAACAAGTCGGTCGCGGCAAAGCGGGCGGGGATGTCCCGGCAGGCGTTCTACCAGCGTCTCCACGCCATCGAACGGCTCCTTGGATGCGACCTGGAATCGGGCCTGCAACGCACATCCCTGCATGTCGCGGTGCTCGTCCTGGACTCGCAGGAAGAAGCGGCTCCGGGCACGTGACTAGCGCTCCCAGCCGAACCCGGACCAGGCGCCCGGTATCAGCATGCCGAGCGGTATCGGCATCACATCACGATCACGTAGATCTTGCGCACGGTTTCGATGGTCTTCCAGACACCGACGAAGCCCGGCTTCATGACGAAGCTGTCGCCTGCCTTGTAGACCACCGGCTCGCCACCTTCCGGCGTGAGTTCGACGATGCCGGAGAGGATGTGGCAGAACTCGAAGGTCTCGCCCTTGACCGAGCGCGTCTCGCCGGGCGTCGCTTCCCAGACGCCCGTACGGATCATGTCCCCGCGGGCTACGTCTTGGACCCAGGTCTTGAAGGCGGGGTTGCCGGAAATCAGGCGCTCCGGGAGCGGGCCGGACTCGCGCGGCGCGAAGGAGGGATGGGTGTCGATGGTCTTCAGGAGCGACATGTCTTTCCTTTTTGGGCTTGAGAAGTTGGTAGCCGCGGCCCCGGTCGACGGGCCGACGGCGTCCGTCACCTGGCAGGCACGGGTACGCAGGTCGCCCGTGCGCACGCCCTATGGCCTGCAGGTCACGCTCGACTTGACCCACCGACAGGGTCAGGCCAAGGCTTGACCGGCTCCCGCAACGACCTCGGGGCGCAGCAGGTCGGCGAGGATTTCGGGGGGCAACAGGCGCCTCTCCAGGACGAGTTCGGCAACTCCCCGGCCGGTGGCCAGGGCCTCCTTGGCGATCTCGGTGGCGGCCGTGTAGCCGATGTGCGGGTTGAGGGCGGTGACCAGGCCGATGGAGTTCTCCACACTCGCGCGCAGGGTCTCGGTGTTGGCGGTGATGCCGACGACGCAGCGCGCGGCCAGCGTCATGCAGGCGTTCCGCAGGTGCGTGACGCTCTCCGACAAGGCGTGCAGGATGATCGGCTCGAAGGCGTTGAGCTGGAGCTGTCCGGCCTCGGCGGCCATCGTGATGGCGACGTCGTTGCCGATCACCTCGAAAGCCACCTGGTTGACGACTTCGGGGATCACCGGATTCACCTTGCCCGGCATGATCGACGAACCGGCCTGCACCGGCGGCAGGTTGATCTCGCCGAGCCCGGCGCGCGGCCCGGAGGACAGCAGGCGCAGGTCGTTGCAGCTCTTGGAGAGCTTGACGGCGATCCGCTTGAGCACGCCGGACATCTGGACGAAGGCGCCGCAGTCCTGAGTGGCCTCGACCAGGTTGGCGGCCGTGACCAGCGGCAGGCCGGTGATCTCGGCGAGGTGGCGGCGGGCCGACTCGGCGTATCCGGCAGGGGCGTTGAGACCAGTACCGATCGCCGTGGCGCCCAGGTTGATCTCATGGATCAGCTCCGCCGCCTCGGCAAGACGGCCGCGGTCCTCCTCGATCATGACCGCGTATGCGGAGAATTCCTGGCCGAGGGTCATCGGCACCGCGTCCTGCAACTGGGTTCGGCCCATCTTGAGGACTTCGCGGAACTCCACAGCCTTGGCAGCGAAAGCGTCCTGAAGGACGGCCATGGCCCTCAGCAGGCCGCGCACCGCGAACACCGTCGCGATCTTGACGGCGGTCGGGTAGACGTCGTTCGTCGACTGCCCGAGGTTGACGTCCTCGTTGGGGTGCAGGAACTGGTACTGCCCCTTCTCGTGGCCCAGCAACTCGAGCGCGCGGTTGGCGACGACCTCGTTGGCGTTCATGTTCGTCGAAGTGCCAGCGCCGCCCTGGATGACATCGACGACGAACTGGTCGTGCAGCTTGCCGGCGCGGATGTCGCGGCAGGCCTCGACGATGGCGGCGGCCTTCTTCGGGTCCAGCAGGCCGAGTTCCTCGTTCGCGAGGGCGGCGGCC
Organism: Streptomyces jeddahensis; assembly: GCF_001642995.1. Lineage (GTDB taxonomy): Bacteria > Actinomycetota > Actinomycetes > Streptomycetales > Streptomycetaceae > Streptomyces > Streptomyces jeddahensis. The sequence goes on along the minus strand of NZ_LOHS01000109.1, from coordinate 7,350 downwards.
TCCTTGACGGCGGCCAGGGCGTCGATCAGATGCGGGTAGGCGGAGATCGGCGTGCCGGTGATGGGGAAGTTCTCCGTGGCGCGCAGGGTGTGGACGCCCCAGTACGCCTCGGCGGGGACGTCGCGGTCGCCGAGCAGGTCGTGCTCACTCCGGGTGGCTGCGGCGGTCATAGGGGTGCGGGCCTTCTCTCAGAAGAAGTTCGGAGGACGATGTACGTGTGCCGAGGACGTAGATCCTCGGATGGGGATGTACGTGAGCCGCGGGAGTGGTCGAGTGGCCATACCCCCATTGCGGCGGGCCTCCCGCGTCTCTTCGCGGAAGGCCCCCGCAGTGTCACTGCCTTGTCACCGCCGTCGGTATCGGCTCAGAGCAGCTTGTCCTTCGCCTTGTAGTACGCGCCGCCGAACGGCAGGAACCAGGGGGTGCCGTTGTAGAAGGGGACGGGGACCTTCGGGAAGCCGAAACCGCGCATCGGGTTGGCCTCCGGCTTGCCGTCCATCATCTCGGCGACCGCGCGGCCCATGTACGTGGCCATCTGCACGCCGTGACCGCAGTAACCCATGGAGTAGTACAGGCCGTTGACGTCACCCGCGTGCGGGATGCGGTCCCAGGAGAAGCCGACCATGCCGCCCCAGACGTAGTCGATCCGTGTCCCGGCCAGCTGCGGGAAGATCTCCGTCATCTCCCGCTTGAGGATGTCGCCGCTCTTGACGTCGGACGCCGGATTGGACGGGGCGAATCGGGCCCGGCCGCCGAAGGCGAGGCGGTTGTCCGGCGTGAGACGGATGTAGTTGCCGACATTCTTGTGGGCGACCAGCAGGCGGCCGTTGGGGATGAGCTCCTTGGCGCGCGCCTCCCCCAGCGGCTCGGTGACGATGATGAAGCTGCCGACGTTGATCAGCCGCTTGCGGAACCACGGCAACGACTGGTCGGTGTAGGCATCCGTCGCCGCCATGACCTGCTTGGCACGGATGGTGCCGTGCATGGTCTCCACCACGAAGCCGCCGCCAGGGAGGCGGGTGAGGCCGGTGGCGGCGTTGCGCTCGTGGATCTCGGCACCGGCACGCTCGGCGGCGTCTGCCAGGCCGACGACGAACTTGCCCACGTGCAGGGCTGCGCCGAGCGGGTCGAGCAGGGCGCCGTGGTAGTGGTCCGAGCCCAGCTCGGCGCGCAGCTCGCTCTTGCTCAGGACGACCGTCTCGTGGCCGAAGTTCTCGGCCAGGTCGCGCTGCTTGGCGTGCATGCCCTCGAGGTGCTTGGGCTTGCAGGCCAAGCCGAGGCGCCCGGCACGGTGGAAGTCGCAGTCGATGTTCTCCTTGACCGCAATCTCCTCGACGAGGTCCACTGCGACGCGGAACGCGTCGTAGAGCTCGCGAGCACGTTCCTGCCCGTAGCGCTGGCGGGCCTGGGCCGGGCTGATGGTGATGCCGGGGTTGCAGTGGCTGCCGTTGCGCCCGGAGGCGCCCGAACCGACCTGGTCCTTCTCGACCAGGACGACCCGGGCACCCTTGCGGGCGGCGTGGTAAGCGGTGGACAGGCCGGTGAGGCCGCCGCCGATCACCACCACATCCGCCTCGTCGGGCAGGTCCTTCCCGGAACGGTCGGGCAGGGCGGGGGCTGTGTCCATCCAGTAGGGGATCTGCTTCATGGCGTGCGTCCTCTGTGTTCTCGGTCTGTTTCGCCGGTTGCGCCGTTGGTCAGCAGCCGAGCAGCTTCGGCAGGCCCGACAGGTCGGGCAGCTCGTCGTACGGCTGGTAGTCGGCGCTGCCCTTGCGGCCGTAGCGGTTGATCCACACCCGGCGCTTCAGGCCCAGGTCGCGGGTCGGGATGTGGTCGTACTCCCAGCCCTGAGCGACGTGGATGACCTGCGACGACTCGACACCCATGGTCCGGAAGGCGTGCTTGAAGGCCTGGCGGTCCGGCTTGTAGGCGCCGGCCTGCTGGGCGGTGATGACGTAGTCGAACTCGACACCGATGTTCTCGACGTTCCGCGCGATCAGGTTGTCGTCGGTGTTGGAGATGATGGCGATCTCGTACTTGGTCTTCAGCTTCCGCAGGGCCTCCGGGACCTCCGGCCAGGGGCCGAAGGTGGGGACGGCGTCCACGAGGGCCTCGCCGTCGGTCTCCCGGTACTCCAGGCCGTGCAGGCGCATGGCGTTGCGCAGGCTGGAGTGCAGGACCTCGTGGTAAGGGCGGTAGGCCTCCAGGACGGCCTGGAAGCGCATGACGCGGAAGTCGTCGAGGAACTCGTCGACATCCAGGTTGTCCAGGTCGAGCCGGTCCTCCAGGACCTTCAGGGTCGTGGGACCGAGCTCGAAGTTGATCAGGGTGGCGTAGGCGTCGAAGGTGACGATCTCTCGCATGGTGTCCAGCCTTGCTCTCTCGGGGTTTTCAGAGGGGTGGGGGCTTCAGACGACGCGTTCGCCGGGGGCGACGATCGCGTCGAGTACGGCCAGGTCGGCCGGGCTCGGGATCCAGTCGGCCGCCGCCGCGTTGACGGTGACCTGTTGAGGTGTCATGGCTCCGCAGATGACGGAGCCGACGGCGGGGAGGGCCGCCAGTGCGCCGACCGCGACCTGGAGGAGGGTCAGGCCGCGGTCGGCGCCGTACTCGGTGAGCGCCTCGACCTTGTCGAGGGCCGCATCGGTCAGCCAGCCCTGCCGCCAGGACAGCCGGCTGCCGGGCGGGGGCTCCTCGCCGCGGCGGTACTTCCCGCTGAGCAGGCCGTTGGCCAGCGGGTAGTACGGCAGCAGACCGACGCCGTGGCGCAGGCAGGTCGGGATCAGGTCCTGCTCCACACTGCGGTCGAGCAGGTGATAGCGGTTCTGGGTGGACACGAAGGCGTCCGTGACCTGCTCGGCCGGCAGGTTGGAGCAACCGATGTACCGGACCTTGCCCTCGTGGACCAGCTCCTTGAGCGCGGCGACCGTCTCCTCCAGCGGCGTGACGCCGTCCGGCTCGTGGTACTGGTACAGGTCGATCCGGTCGGTGCCGAGGCGACGCAGGGAGGCCTCGACGGCGTGGCGGATGTAGGGGCGGGCGCCCCGTCGGCCGTACAGGTCGGCTTCTCGGCCCATCTCCATGCCGAACTTGGTGGCCAGCACCACGTTGTCCCGGCTGCCTTTGAGGGCGGCTCCGAGGAGCCGTTCACCGTCGCCGCGGGAGCCGCCCCGTTCCCCGGACCCGCCGTACATGTCGGCGGTGTCGAACAGGGTGATCCCGGCGTCGAGGGCGGCGTGGACGACGGCCTTCGTGCCGTCCTCGTCGAGGCGGGCACCGAAGTTGTTGCCTCCCACGCCGACCACCGAGACGGTGGGGCCGCGCTCTCCGAGCGTGCGGTATCTCATGACCGGCTGCCGAACCCGATGCAGACGTTCTTGGTCTGCAGGTAGCTGGCCAGGCCTTCGAGACCCTTCTCCCGGCCCCAGCCGCTGTGCTTGTAGCCGCCGAAGGGCAGCTCCACGCCGGTGCCGACGCCGGTGGCGTTGACATAGACCTGGCCGGCCCGGATGCCCTCGGCCAGGCGCATCGCCTTGTCGATGTCGCGGGTCCACACGTACGAGGCCAGGCCGTACGGACTGTCGTTGGCGATCTCCAGGGCCTCGTCCGCGTCGTCGAACTCGATGACCGTGACGACGGGACCGAAGATCTCCTCGCGGGCGCACCGGGCCTGGTTGTCTAGTCCGGTGAGGACGGTCGGCTGGACGTAGTAGCCGTCGGCCAGTTCGGGGTCGGTGGGGGCGCCTCCGCCGGCCCGTGCCACGGCGCCTTCCTCGCGGGCCAGTTCCAGGTAGCCGAGGACCCGGTCCCGCTGCCGTGCGGCGACGAGGGGGCCGACGTCCGGGTCGCTGAGTCCGGGGCCGATGCTGAGGGAGGCCGCGTGCGCGACGAGCTTGTCCAGGAACTCCTCGGCGCCGCGCTGGAGGAGCAGCCGGGTGCCGGCCGAGCAGGTCTGCCCGGCGTTGCCGAACGCGGAGGCGGCGACGGCGCCGAGCGCCGCGTCGAAGTCGGCGTCGGCGAAGACGACGACCGGCGACTTGCCGCCGAGTTCCGTGACCGAGGGGACCACGTTGGCGGCGGCCGCCTGGGCGACCTTGATGCCGGTCGGCACCGAGCCGGTGAAGGTGACCTGGTCGATGTCCGGGTGGCCGGCGAGGGCCGCGCCGGTCTCGCCGTCACCGGGGACGACGTTGAGGACGCCCGGCGGGAGACCGCACTCCAGGGCGATCCTGCCGATCTCCAGCGGGGTGAGCGGTGCCTCCGGGGAGGGCTTGAGCACCACCGTGCAGCCCGCGGCCAGCGCGGGGGCGGAGCCCCGCGCGGTGTTCTGCAGCGGGTAGTTGAACGGGATGATGTGGCCGGAGACGCCGATCGGCTCGCGAACGGTGTAGTCGAGCAGACCGGGGCCGAGCGGGACCGTCGAGCCGCCGAGCTTGTCGGCGACGCCCGCGTAGAACTCGAAGTAGCGGGCGGCCGCTTCGACGTCCGCCTTCGCCTGGCGCAGCGGCTTGCCGACGTCCTGGCTCTCCAGGCGGGCCAGACGTTCGCCCTGGTAGCGGATGGCCTCCGCGATCCGGTACAGGATGCGCCCCCGGTCGGCGGCACGCATCCCGGCCCATTCGGGAGCGGTGAAGGCCGCGCGCGCGGCGGCCACCGCCTGGTCCACGTCCGCCTTGCCGGCCAGCGCCACCTGGGCGATGGCCGTGTCGTTCGACGGGTCGAGGACGGTGAAGGAGCGCCCGTCGGCGGCCGGGACCTGCTTGCCGTCGATCAGCAGCTCGGTCAGTTGCAGTTCGTCGCTCATGGCTGAATCTCCCCCAGCACCTCGCCGAAGATGACGACCTCGTCGCCCGGGCGGACCGTGCGGATCCGGCGGACCCAGAGCACGATGCCGTCCTGCGGCGCGGTGACCTCTTCCAGCGTGTTGCCGTAGTGGTCGGTGATGGTGGCGATCAGGTCGCCTTCCTTGCAGGTCTCCCCCGGCTCGGCGCGGGCGACGAAGAAGCCGCCGGAGGCGGAGCGGGCGAAGGTGCCGGAGACCGTCGTGTAGGTGTCCCGCAGCTCCGCCTCGCCGTCGATCATGCCGAGGCTGCGCAGGATGTTGCGGATCGAGCTCATGTGGTGCTCGACGTTGGTCTCGCGATAGGTGGCGCCACCGCACTCGATGGTGATGGCGGGCTTGCCGGCCTCGAGGACGGGGTGGCGGACCGTGCCGCCCCACTTGCCGCCCTTCCAGACCAGCTCGTGCCCGGCGGCGAGCGCCAGGTCCGTCGCCAGGTCCTCGTAGCCGCCCTGGAGGATGACCAGCGGGGCGATCTCACCGTAGGCGCCACCGGTGTGCAGGTCGACCACGGCGTCGACGGCGGGGACGACCTTCTCGACGAAGGTGGCGGCCAGGCGCTGCGAGTACGAGCCCTCCGCGTCACCCGGGAAGATGCGGTTGAGGTTGAGGTGGTCGATGCCGCTCGCGCGGGCGGCCGCCTCGAAGGCGGGGGTGTTCATGCACGGGATGCCGACGACGGTGCCGCGCAGGGTGGCCGGGTCGATGTCGGCGAGGACGCGGCGGATAGCCTCCTGGCCGTCGTACTCGTCGCCGTGCACGCCCGCGTCCACACACAGGACCGGGCCGTCCTGCGCGCCGTTGACGACGATCAGCGGAATGCCAAGCTCCACGCCGTAGCTGCTGGTGCCGACCGGGATGAGGCCCTGGGCGCGCGCGCCCGGGGCGACGGTCAGCGAACCGATGGTGTACATGTGGTTCCTTCCCAAAACGTGGATCAGATGCGGGACGACGCCTCGGCGAGGGTGCCGGCGAGGATCGCGGCGATACGGTCGAGGACGGCGCGGTCGCTGATCAGCGGGGGCGCGATCTGGACCAGTGGCGCGGAGCGGTTGTAGACGCGGGCCAGCAGGCCGGCCTCACGCAGGCGGCGCGGGATCAGGTCGACGATCAGTTCGGTGCGGGCGGTGTCGCTGAAGCCGCCGCCGTCGAGGTCGCCGACGAGTTCGCAGGAGTAGAAGAACCCGGTGCCGCGGACATCGCCGACGATCGGCAGATCCGTGAGGGCTGCCATGCGTTTCGCCAGGTCGTCCTGGAGACCGCGGACGTTGTCCAGGATCCGGTCCCGCTCCATGATCTCGAGGTTGCGCAGGGCGATGGCCGCGCTCAGCGGGTGCCCGGCGAAGGTGTAGCCGTGGTTGAGGACCGCGCCGGGCCGGTTGATGACCTCGGTGACCTTGGTGCCGACCAACGTCGCGCCCAGAGGGGCGTATCCGGAGGTGATGCCCTTGGCGACGGTGACCATGTCCGGGCGGGCGCCGTAGCGGTCCCCGCCGAACCACTCGCCGATCCGGCCGAAGGCGGTGATCACCTCGTCGGCGACGAGCAGGAAACCGTACCGGTCGGCCAGCGCCCGCAACCCCTGCCAGTAACCCTGGGGCGGGGTGATGCAGCCGCCCCGGTTCTGCACCGGCTCGGCGATGAGCATGGCGATGGTCTCCGGGCCCTCGGCCAGGATCGTGGCCTCCAGCTCGGCGAGCAGCCACGCCGTGTACACCTCGTCGTCCGCGAACTCCGGTGCGAGGCCGTAGCGGCTGGTGTTCGACACGAACCGGGTGTCGATCGCCGGCGGGCCGTACGGCTCCGTCAGTCCGGGGTCGTCGGTGAACGACAGGGTGCCGACGGTCAGCCCGTGGTAGGCGCCGCGCCTGGCGATCGCCTTCACCCGGCCCGGCTCCCCGCGCAGGGCGTGGTACCGGCGGGCGATCTTCCAGGCGGTCTCGACGGCTTCGGCGCCACCGCTCGAGAAGAAGGTGTGCTCGATGTCGACGGGGGCGATACGGGACAGCCGCTCGGCGAGTTCGATCGCCGTCGGGTGCGCGGAGCCGGTCCACAGCGGGCTGTAGCAGAGCTCGCGCAGTTGCCGTTCGGCGGCCTCGGCGAACTCGGGGCCGTAGGAGTAGCCGAGCTGGCAGCAGTACAGCCCCGACAGGCCGTCGATGTAACGCCTGCCGTCCGCGTCGTCGACGTACGGGCCCTCTCCTCGCCGGACGATGAGGAGTTCTTCGTCCTCATGGCCGAGCGAACCGTTGGCTGTCATGTTCAGCAGCAGGTGCCGCTGAGCGGTGGCGGCCGTCAGCTGAGCGGTGGCGGCGATCATACGGCCTCGCCTCCCGGGGTGGCGACGCCTGCCGTGTTCTCGACCGACAGCAGCGGCGCCTGCCGCCCGGAGCCGATCCAGCGCACCAGGGCCACGAGGCCGAGGGCGAGGATCGCGAAGGCGATGAGGATGGCACTGACCGCGGTCACGCTGGGGTCGATCTCGAAGGTGAGGGAGTTGTAGACCTGCA
>NZ_LOHS01000108.1 GCF_001642995.1 Streptomyces jeddahensis | reverse complement strand
CCAACGACGTACGGCCTGGCGCCAGACCGAGGACGTACATCCCGGCGCGGCCCCGACCCAGGCACCGGCAGGTGGCGCACCAGCCGACCACCGGCCGACAGGCCAGGGGTGGCCGTTACGGCATCGGGCGCACCACCATCGCCGACCCCCCACCCCGCCGTACCGTCTCGGCGGCCGCCAGCCAGCGGCCGTCCTTCAGGCGCTGGACTCCGGTGGCCGCGCCGATCTCCGGGTTCTGGCGGAAGCCGTGGCCGATGGACTCCAGGTCCGCCTTCAGGCGACTGTTCCACAGGCCGGGTTCGAGCTCCGTGGTCGTCTGGTTGCGCTGGCTGGCGCGCGGCGCCGCGATCGAGTCGACCAGCGGCAGGCCCCGGTCGAGGAAGCCCGTCAGCGTCTGCAGCACGGTCGTGATGATGGTCGCGCCGCCCGGCGAGCCGAGGGCGACCACCGGCTTGCCGTGCTGGTCGAGGACGATCGTCGGGGACATCGACGAGCGCGGCCGCTTGCCGGGCCCCGGCAGGTTCGGGTCGTGGACGTCGGGGCTCGCGGGCGCGAAGGAGAAGTCGGTCAGCTCGTTGTTGAGCAGGAAGCCGCGGCCCGGCACGGTGATGCCGCTGCCGCCGGTCTGCTCAATGGTGAGGGTGTACGAGACGACGTTGCCCCACTTGTCGGCGACCGTGAGGTGCGTGGTGTTCTCGCCCTCGTACGTGGTCGGGGCGGCCTTGTCGCCGGTCGCACACGCGGCAGGGTTGCGCGGGTCGCCGGGGGCGAGCGGGCTCGTCAGCACGGCGTCGTCCTTGATGAGGCAGGCGCGCGAGTCCGCGTACTTCTGCGAGAGCAGCTCCTTCGTCGGGACGTCCTCGAAGGCGGGGTCGCCGACCCAGCGGCCGCGGTCCGCGAAGGCGATCCGGCTCGCTTCGATGTAGCGGTGCAGGTACTCGACCTCACTCGCCTTCGACAGGTCCGTCCGCTCCAGGATGTTGAGCGCCTCGCCGACCGTCGTACCGCCGGAGGACGACGGCGCCATGGAGTAGACGTCAAGGCCGCGGTACGAGGTCTTCGTCGGCGCCTGGCGCTTGGTGCGGTAGGCCGCGAGGTCCTTCAGCGAGAGGTCACCGGGCCGGGCCACCCGTCCCGAGTCCGGGTCCACCGGCGGCTCGTTCACCGTACGCACGATGTCCTTGGCCAGGTCGCCGTGGTAGAGCGCGCCGACGCCCTTGCGCCCGAGTTCGGCGTAGGTGGTGGCCAGATCAGGGTTCTTGAAGATCGAACCGACCACGGGCAGCTCGCCGCCCGGCAGGAACAGCTTCGCCGTGTCCGGGAAGTCCTCGAAGCGGGCCTGGTTGGACTCGGTCTGCGAGCGGAAAGTGGCGTCGACGGTGAAGCCGTCCCTGGCCAGCCGCTCCGCCGGCTTCAGCAGTGTGCCCAGCGGCCGGCTGCCCCAGGCGTCGAGCGCGGTCTGCCAGGTCGCGGGGGTGCCAGGCGTGCCGACGCTAAGGCCGCTGGTGACCGCGTCGGCGAAGGGGATCGGCTGGCCGTTCTCGAGGAACAGCCCGGAGTCGGCGGTCAGTGGCGCCGTCTCGCGCCCGTCGACGGTCTGGACGGTACGGGACTTCGCGTCGTAGTAGACGAAGTAGCCGCCCCCGCCGATGCCCGCCGAGTACGGCTCGGTGACGCCGAGGGCCGCCGCGGTGGCAACTGCCGCGTCGACCGCGTTGCCGCCCTTCCTCAGCACCTCGATGCCGGCGGCGGACGCGTCCGCGTCGACACTGGCGACCGCGCCGCCGTATCCGACGGCGACCGGTGTCTTCTCGGGCGGAGACGCCGCGTCCGAGGAGGGTGGCGCTGCCGCGCCGAGCGACACCACGGCCGCCGTAACGGCCACGAACGACAGGCTCCGCGCAACAGGGCGACGCATCCGTACCTCCAGTCGACACCGGTCCGGGCAGCGTAACTTCACTGCCATGCTCCCGTCAGGACCACCTTGAACTCGAACACGGGTCCGCGCGACCGATAGGCCCTGTCGCCAAACTCCCGTCGTCCGCCCGAAGGGCGGGCCCCGCGGCGTCTGGTGCGTGCGATCGCAAGACGCCGGAAAGTCCTCGATGGGGGTACCCCCATGCCCTTAAGGCTATGGGGGAGGAGCTACTAGGGCTTTTCGGCAACGCCGCTGGGGGCACCTCCCACGCCCTTAAGGCAGTGGGGGAGTGCGTGCCAGACGCCGCGGAGCAGGCGGGAGTTTGGCGACAGGGCCTATCATGCGCGCCCATGACTGACGACGTGCGCAACATCGTCCTGGGGGTGGTGGCGGCCGGTATCAGCGCGGCGCTGGGCTGGCTCACCCGTACGTATCTGTGGAAGCGGAAGCTCCGCCGGAAGCAGCGGTTCTTCGGGCTGCCGGACAACTCCGAGTGCGTGCTGGTGGTCAACCGGTCGGCGGGCAGCAGCGACTGGACCGTGGCGCGGCGCGATGTGTTCGCGCTGCTGGAGCTGTCCGCGATCATCAAGGACTGCGGGGCGCACGCGCAGATCGTGGCCCATGACGCCATGCAGCAGGGCTTCGGCGAGCGCACGGAGTTCTGCATCGGCGGGCCGTATTCCAACCAGCGGATGGCGGCGCACCTGCGGTCGCTGCTGCCCGGCGTCGAGGTCAACACGGACACCGAGCGAGGGCCGGACCAGGGCGCCATCCGGGTCGGCAGCGAGCTCCACCGGTGGGAGAAGGGCACGGTCGAGCACGTACTGCTGGCCCGCCTGACGGCGGACCAGTCGGGGCCGAACGCCCGCCCCGTCTTCCTCGCCTCCGGCCAGCACTCCAACGCCAACCACGCCGCCGTGCGCTATCTCGCGCGGAACCACGGCAAGCTGCTGCGCAAGTACGGCAACAGCTCGTTCGTGCTGCTGCTGAAGGTCGTGAACTCGCAGGCGTACGGACCGGACGTGGTGGAGCTGGTCGGCGACGTCACCCGGACCGCGCAGGCCCCGGCGCCGACGACGTCCGCGCCCGGCCCCTCTCATCGCGCCTCCTGAGCAGGCGGGTCGCACGCAGGCCCCGCAGAGCAATCGTTACTCCCACGTAACTTACCAACGGGTTACCACCGGTAAGCGGGCCCCGCTACCGTCAGGTCACTTTTCATGGCACGAGTCAGGAAGGTGACCATGGGATACCCGCACAAGGTTCTGCGTTCGACCGGCGCCGGAGCCGTCTCCGCGACCTTGGTCGCCGGCGCCGCGCTCGGCCTCGCCCCCGCCGCACACGCCGCTCCGACGGTCCAGGCACCGGCGATCGGCACCGCGACCAGCACGGCGACCGGCACTGCGTCCGCCCCGGGCATCCGGTTCGTCGACATCGCCGGCGACGGCGGCACCGTCCTCAAGGCGAACGTGGTCACGCCCGCGGCAGCCGCCGACGGCACCCGCAGATTCCCGGTCATCGTGCTGCCCACCAGCTGGGCCACGCCGCAGGTCGAATACCTCGCGCAGGCGCAGAAGCTCGCCGACTCGGGCTATGTCGTGGTCACGTACAACTCCCGCGGCTTCTGGCAGTCCGGCGGCTATGTCGAGGTCGCGGGCCCCCAGGACATCGCCGACGCATCGCGGGTGATCGACTGGGCGCTGGCGAACACCCCCGCGGACCCGGCGAAGGTCGGCATGGCGGGCGTCTCGTACGGGGCGGGCATCAGCCTCCTCGCCGCCGCGCACGACCCGCGCATCAAGGCGGTCGCGGCGCTCAGCGGCTGGGGCGATCTGATCGACTCGATCTACAGCGGGCGCACCCAGCACCTCCAGGCCGCCGCGATGCTCGGCGGCACGGCCTACCTCACGGGCCGCCCGAGCCCCGAACTCCAGCGGGTCCTCAAGGACTTCCTCGGCTCGAACCTGGCCAAGGAGCAGGAGCTCATCGCGTGGGGCAAGAAGCGCTCCCCGGCCTCCTACGTCGACCGGATCAACGACAACGGCGCGGCGATCATGCTGGCCAACGCCTGGGGCGACACCATCTTCCCGCCCAACCAGTACGCCTCGTTCTACGAGAAGCTGACCGGACCGAAGCGGCTCGAACTCCGGCCCGGCGACCACGCCACGGCCGAGGCGACGGGCCTGCTCGGCCTGCCCAACGACGTGTGGACCGACACCACCCGCTGGTTCGACCACTACCTCAAGGGCACCGACAACGGCATCGACCGCGAGCAGCCCGTACAGATCAAGTCCCGCTCCACCGACGGCTACGAGGGCTATCCGGACTGGAAGGCGGTCGGCCCGACGCGCAAGAAGATCGCGCTGGCGGGCACCACCACGGTCCACGCGAACGTCGACTCGGGCGCCAACGGCGGCATCCTCATGCTGTCCAACGCCCTCGACCAGTTCGTGCAGGTCCCGCCGGTCGCGTCCGTCCCGCTGCTGCCGCGCCGCTACGCCACCGTGTGGCAGTCCGAGAAGTACGGCACGCCGCAGCAGATCCGCGGTACGGCGCAACTCCACACGACGGTGACCAGCACCAAGGAGAGCGGCACCCTCGTCGCCTATCTGTACGACGTCGGCCCGCTCGGCCTCGGCAAGCTGGTCAGCAACGCGCCGTACACCTTCCACGGGCAGACGCCCGGAAAGCCGTTCGCCGTCGACCTGGAGCTGTTCTCCACGGCCTACGACGTCCCGGCGGGCCACCGGCTCGCCCTGGTCGTCGACACGGTCGACCCGCTCTACATCGAGCACAACCCGACCGGCGCGCAGCTGACCTTCTCCTCGCCCGCGGCCGACCCGTCGTATGTGTCGGTACCGCTGCGCGAGCAGTGATCTTCGGCTGACGCCGGGCAGGGGCGTCCCTGCGGGTGGTCTGTCTCCCCCCAATGGCCCCCAACGGCCCCCCGACGGCCTTTACGACTTGGGTGCCGTGGGGGGACCGGCGCCCGGCAGCAGCGTTCCCGTCTCCGCCGGGGCGACCTCCACGGCCTCGGTCTTGAGGCTGCGCCGCTCGAACTTCGCCACCCAGTTGGCGAACCAGGACAGCAGCATGCACATCCCGATGTAGATCGGCGAGATCACCATCACCACGGGGATGAACGGCAGGTCGTAGTCGAGGTTCGAGGCGATCAGCTTTCCGGCGTGCAGGAACTCCTCGTAGGTGATCAGGAAGCCCAGCGAGGTGTCCTTGAGGGCCACCACCAACTGGCTGATGATGGCGGGCAGCATGGCGCGCACGGCCTGCGGGACGAGGACGTAGGACATCACCTGGGTCTTGCGCATGCCGAGCGCGTACGCCGCCTCGCGCTGCCCGCGGTCCACGGAGTTGACGCCGGAGCGGAAGACCTCGGCGAGGACCGAGCCGTTGTAGAGCGTCAGTCCGGCGACGAGGGCGGGCAGCGGCTGCACCTTCAGCGCCACGAAGATGAAGAAGATCATCACCAGCACGGGCATGGCGCGGAAGAACTCGACGATCAGCGTGGCCACCCAGCGCACCGGCGCGTGGTCCGACAGCCTGCCGACCGCCAGGACGCCGCCGAGCGCGAGCGAGAGCACCGCGGCGATCGCGAACGCCTTGAGCGTGTTGCCGAGCCCCCGCAGCAACAGCTCCTGGATGCCCTCGTACTGGAAGGGCATCCACTTCGTGTAGGTGAACTGGCCGGTGTCGAAGAGCAGGTACAGCAGCCACGCGATGAGCCCGACGATGACGAGCGTCGCGAGGACACCGTAGGCGAGGTGCCGCTGCCGGGTCCTGGGGCCCGGAAGGTCGTAGAGGGCCGAGGCGGTGGCGGCGGTGGTGGTGGCTCGGGCCATGGGGCTCATCGGGCGACTCCATAGCGCTTCTCCAGCACGTTGAAGATCGCGCTGATGGTGAGGGTGATGATCAGGTAGCCGACGGCGATCCAGACGAACGTCCAGATGATGTTGTAGCCGAGCTCGTTGAGCGTCTTGTACGTGCCGAGGAGCTCGGTGACGCTGAACGCTCCCGCGATGGCCGAGTTCTTGGCCAGCGCGATGAGCGTGGAGCCGACGGGCGGGATGACGGTGCGGAAGGCCTGCGGCAGCACGACGGTGGAGAGCGTCTGACGGAACGTCATGCCCAGGCTGCGCGCCGCCTCGCCCTGTCCACGGGGCACGGTGTTGATGCCGGAGCGCAGTGCTTCGCAGATGAAGGCGGAGGTGTAGCAGCCGAGAGCGAGGACGGCGAAGAGCTGGAAGGGCAGCACGATTCCGAACCGCGGCAGGCCGAGCAGTACGGCGAAGAACAGCAGCGTGAGGGGTGTGTTGCGCAGCACCGTCACCCACACCGTGCCGAAGACCCGGAGGGAGCCGACCGGCGCCACGCGGAACGACGCCATGACGAAGCCGAGGACCAGGGCCAGGACGGAGGCGTAGACGGTGAGTTCGACGGTGCCGAGGAAACCCTTGCCGTAGAGGGAGAAGTTCTCGACGAGTACGTTCATGGGGGCCTCCCTCAGCTCGCCGGGTAGCGGTCGATGGGCGGCGGCGTGGGCGCCGGGACGCCGGACAGGCCGAGCGTCGCGTCGTACGCCTGCTTCCAGTAGCCGTTCTTCTCACCGTGCTCCAGGGCGTCGTTGATCGCGTTGCGGAGCGCGTTGTCGTGGCGTGGCACACCGATGCCGTAGGGCTCCTCGGAGAACGGCTCGCCGACGACCTTCAGCTCGTCCGGCAGCTTGGCCGCGAAGCCGATGAGGATCGCGTCGTCGGTGGTGACGGCGTCGACCTGGTAGGTGAGCAGGTTGTCGACGCAGACCGAGTACGTGTCGTACGCGACCAGGATCGCCTCCGGGAACTTCTCCTGGATCCGCTGGTACGGGGTCGAGCCGCTGGCGGAGCAGACCCGCTTGCCGGCGAGGTCCTGCGGCCCCTTGATGTTCTCCTCGTCGGCGCGCACCAGCAGGCTCTGGCCCGCCATGTAGTACGGGCCGGCGAAGCCGACGAGCTTCTTGCGGTTGTCGTTGATGGTGTAGGTGCCGACGTAGTAGTCGATCTGGCCGTTCTGCAGGGCCGTTTCGCGGTTCGCCGACGCGATCGTCTTGAACTGGATCCTGTTCGGGTCGAGGCCCAGGTAGGCCGAGACCATCTTGGCGATCTCGATGTCGAAGCCCGTGTACTGGCCGCTCGCCGGGTCCTTCTCGCCGAGGTACGGCTGGTCCTCCTTGGCACCGACGACGAAGTAGCCGCGCTCCTTCGCCCGCCTCCAGGTCGGCGAGTCGGGCAGCTCGAAGTCCTTGTTCACCTCGAACATGGGGAGTTTGTCCTGCGCGGGTCCCTTCACCGGCGGGCTGCCGGGCTTTCCGCAGGCGACGGCGGCGAGTGCGGTGATCAGCAGCAGGGCGAGGGCGCGGCACACACGTGTCGTACGCGTCATGGCTGTCGTCCCCCGCCTCAGTGCTTGAGGATCTTGGAGAGGAAGTCCTTGGCGCGGCCGCTCTCCGGGTTGGTGAAGAAGTCGTGGGGAGCGCGGTCCTCGATGATCCGGCCGTCGGCCATGAAGACGACGCGGTTGGCGGCGTTGCGCGCGAAGCCCATCTCGTGGGTGACGACGACCATGGTCATGCCGTCCCGGGCGAGCTGCTGCATGACCTCCAGGACCTCGTTGATCATCTCGGGGTCGAGGGCCGAGGTCGGCTCGTCGAAGAGCAGCGCCTTGGGGTCCATGGCGAGGGCGCGGGCGATGGCCACGCGCTGCTGCTGGCCACCGGAGAGCTGTGCGGGGTACTTCTCGGCGTGCGCGGCGAGGCCGACGCGGTCCAGGAGTTCGCGCGAGCGCTGGTCGGCCTCGTCCTTCCTGCGCTTGCGCACCTTCGTCTGCGCGAGGGAGACGTTCTGGACGACGGTCTTGTGCGCGAAGAGGTTGAAGGACTGGAAGACCATGCCCACCTCGGCGCGGAGCTTCGCGAGGGCCTTGCCCTCCTCGGGGAGCGGCTGGCCGTCGAGGTGGATGCTGCCCGACTGGATCGTCTCGAGCCGGTTGATCGTGCGGCACAGCGTCGACTTCCCCGACCCCGAGGGGCCGATGACCACCACCACCTCCCCTTTGCCGACGGTGAGGTTGATGTCCTGCAGGACATGCAACGTCCCGTAGTACTTGTTCACATCACGCAGTTCGATCAAAGGATCGACGGCCAATGGATCAACGGCCATGCCCAGCTCTACCCACTCTCAGCGGTCTCGGTTCGCGCAAACTATCCACCGCAATATGGGATTTAACGCATGACACGCGCTTACTTGAATAAAAGGTATTTGTCGGGCGACGGGTCCGGCTGGGGGCTCGCTTGGCGGCTCGCTTGAGGGCTCGCTTGGGGCTCGCTTGGGGCCTCGTCGCCCGCTTCTGGACAGGGCCTTCCGTCAGGCCTCGGAGGCCTCCGCGTACACCTGGGAGAGCTGGGGCGCGCCGTTCACCGCCCAGTCGAGCCCGGACTCGACGACGTGGATCTCCCGGCCCGATGCGAGCCGCACCACGGGGTGGCCGCCGGGCCAGACGTGCCACCGCGCGCCGGGCACGGTGCGCACGATGACCGTGCCGAGGTAGAGACCCGCGTCGTTGCCGAGCCACGGCAGCATCTCGGGGTCGTCGCGCCAGCGGGGCAGCAGCTGGTCGAGCGCCTCCAACGAGGCGGCGGAGTCGTCCAGTTCCAGGCCCGTCTGCCCCGCCTGGGAACGCAGCAGCTCACACTCGGACAGGAGCGCGCCGACGCCCTCCGGGTCGGCCTCGAACGCGGCCGCGAGCACATTGCTCCGGTCCGACTCCGCCGACTGCCGCTTGCGCCAGATGTCCAGGAAAGGGATGTTCATACCACCCAGACTGACACCGACCCCGGCCCGGACACCACAGGCGCGCGGGGCTACCCGTTCGGGCGGAGTTCGGCGGGAGTTCGGATGGTGTTCTGGTCTGACTCATTGACGCGTCCCTGTCGCCTCTTTAGCTTCATGGCGCACCTGTCACCTGGTTCCCGAGCGGGAGGAGTCGGTCGTGCGCCGACGCATGTGGGGTCCGGCCGCGTTGCTCGCTCTTCTCGCCACGGTGGTGCCCGTGGCGTCCGCGGAGGCCGCCGTACCGATGGCATCCGCCGAGGCCGCGCCCGGGGTGAGAGCCGAGCCGCTCCCTCTGGAGCGGCTCTTCGACAACAGGGCGGTCAGCGACGACGCACGCCCCGGCGCCGCGGACTTCGACGGCTCGGGCGGCTCCCTGTCGGCCCAGGACCTCACGGCCGCCGGCTGGACCCCCGGGCGCTCCCTGTCCGTGGACGGCGCCCGCCTGACCTGGCCGCGCACGGCCCCGGGCGAGCCGGACAACGTAACGGCCGACGGCCAGTCCGTACGGCTGCGCGGCCGCGGCGACGCCCTCGCCTTCCTGGTCGCCGGCACGGGCGGCAAGGCGCAGGGCACCGGAACGGTTCGGTACCAGGACGGTTCGCACAGCACCTACCGGCTGACCGCACCGGACTGGCGCTCCGGCCCCCTGGCCACGAAGTCCGTGGCCCTGCCGCACATCAACACCCCCGACGGTCAACTCGCCGAGAAGGCACGGCTGTACGTGGTGACGGTGCCCGTCGTCCGCGGGCGCGCCGTCGCCTCCGTCGAGCTGCCCCGGGACAACGGGCCCGACCTGCACGTCTTCGCGCTCTCCGTGCGGCCGACGACCGAGGGGTGGACGGGCAGTTGGTCGGCGTCCACCGCCGGATACGCGGCCGTGGGGCCCTGGACGGACCGGACGGTACGGCTCGTCGTGCACACCAGCACGGGCGGGCCACGCGTGCGGATCCGCCTCGAGAACACCTTCGCGACCACGCCCGTACGCATCGGCAGTGCGACCGTGGCGGTGCAGGACGCTGGCGCGGGGGCCCGCGGCGAGCCCGTGGCGATGTCCTTCAGGGGCGCCGCCGGGACCGAGATCCCGGCGGGCGCACAGGCGTTCAGCGACCCGCTGGACTTCGACGTGCCCGCCGACACCAACCTGCTGGTGAGCTTCCACCTGCCCGGCACGGTGACGGCGGCGCCCCTGCACAGCCAGGCCATCCAGCGGTCGTACGTGAGCGGGCCGGGCGACCACGCGGCGGACGGCTCCTCCTCCGCGTACACCTCGACGATCACCACCTGGCCGCTGCTGACCGGGGTCGACGTGGGCGGTGGGCCGGGGTCCGTGGTGCTGCTCGGCGACTCGATCACCGACGGGGTGCGGTCGACGCAGGACGCGAATCGCCGGTGGCCCAATGTGCTGGCACGGCGCCTGCTGAACCAGAGTGTGGTCCCGCGCTATGGGGTCCTCAACCAGGGCATCTCGGCGAACCGTGTGGTCACCGACCGCTACCCCGGCGACGGCGTCTCCACCGACACCGGCGGCGTCAGCGCGCTGCACCGGCTCGACCGCGACGTCCTCGCCCAGACCTCGGTGCGGACGGTGGTGGTCTTCCAGGGGGTCAACGACGTCCGGTGGGGGGCTTCGGCGGAGCAGGTGATCGCCGGGCTGCGGGAGATCGCCGAGCGGGCGCGGGCGCGCGGGCTGCGGGTGGTGGGCGCGACGATCGCGCCCTGTCGGGGGGAGTCGTTGTGCACCGCGTCTGCGGATGCGGAGCGGGTTGCCGTCAACGCGTACATCCGGGACAGCGGTGGGGACTTTGATGCCGTGCTGGACTTCGACGCGGTGTTGCGGGATCCGGCGGAGCCGGCGCGGATGCTGCCCGCTTATGACAGTGGGGATCATCTGCATCCGGGGGATGCGGGGTTGGCGGCGATTGCGGAGTCGGTGGATTTGCGGGTGCTGGGGGCGTAGGGGCTGAATCTTTCAGCCCGTCCGGCGTTTGAGGACGAGCCCGAAGGGCGATTGCGGGGGGTCCAGGGGGCTGGCCCCCCTGGTTACGGGAAGGGGCGGGGTGGGGATTAAATCTCCAGGTCCACCACGACCGGCGCGTGATCCGACGCGCCCTTCCCCTTCCGCTCCTCGCGGTCCACATACGCATCCGACACGGCCTTCGCGAACGCCTCGTTCCCGTAGACCAGGTCGATCCGCATCCCCCGGTTCTTCGGGAAGCACAACTGCCGGTAGTCCCAGTACGTGAACGGCTGCTCATACTTCAGCGGCCGCGGCACCACATCCGAGAGCCCCGCCTCCCGCAGCGACGCGAGGGCCGCCCGCTCGGCGGGAGTGACATGCGTGGAGCCCTCGAAGAACGCGGGATCCCACACGTCGTCGTCGGTCGGCGCGATGTTGTAGTCGCCCAGCACGGCGAAGGGGCGGCTGCCTGCCGCGTCGCCCGCGACCGCCGCCTTGAGGGCCTCGATCCACTCCAGCTTGTACGCATAGTGCGAGTGCTCGACCTCGCGGCCGTTCGGCACGTACAC
This sequence comes from Streptomyces jeddahensis, assembly GCF_001642995.1. GTDB lineage: Bacteria > Actinomycetota > Actinomycetes > Streptomycetales > Streptomycetaceae > Streptomyces > Streptomyces jeddahensis. The sequence goes on along the minus strand of NZ_LOHS01000108.1, from coordinate 66,390 downwards.
CGACCAGACGCGGGCCGGGCCGCACGTGGCGGAGATGGCGCGGGGCTCCTCCGCGCCGTCGTACCCCGGGTCGCCCGGCAGGCCCCTGACCACGTCCTCGATGCCGACCCGGGAGATCACCGCCACGCCGTTCCACCGGCCGGTGGCGTGCACCGCGCACTCGTAGCCGAGCTCGCGGAGCTGCTCGGCCGGGAATCCCTCGGCGGTCGTCTTGGCCTCCTGGAGGCACAGCACGTCCGTACCGCTGCTCTCCAGCCAGGCGAGCAGCCTCGGGAGGCGGGCGGTGATCGAGTTCACGTTCCAGGTGGCGATGCGCATGCCCTACAAACTACCTGCCGGGTACGACAAACGGTCGGGCCACGTGGCGCGAGCGCCGGGCAGACCGCGGAGCAGCCTGCCCGGCACCGCACCGCGCCGCTACTTGGTGAGGTACTTCTCGAGGTCCGCCACGACCTCGTTCGCGGCCGTGACGCCCAGGCCGAGGTACCAGGTCTCGTCCGGCACGTCGTAGGCGTGGCCGGCCTTGACGGCCTTCAGGTTCTTCCACAGCGGGTTGCCCGTGGCCTTGGCCTTGTCGGTGGCCTTCTCGTCGCCGTAGACGCCGGTGAAGATGTAGTCGGCGTCGGCCTGGTCGATGTTCTCGGCGCTCACCTCGGCGGCGAGGTCCTCGATGTCCTGGTTCTTCGGGCGCGGGATGCCGGCGTCCTTGAGGATGGTGCCGATGAACGAGGCGTTGGCGTAGAGGCGGATCACGCCGCCGGGCAGGTAGCGGACCATCGAGACGGTCGGCTTCTCGGCCCCGAGCTTCTCGCTCAGCGCCGCCACCTTCTTGTCGTACGCGGCGAGCTGGCTCTTGGCCTCGGCGGTCTTGTCGAGCGCCGCAGCATTGAGGAGGTAGTTCTCCTTCCATGTGAAACCGGGGCGGAGGGAGAAGACGGTCGGGGCGATCTGCTTCAGCTCGTCGTACTTGTCGGCGGCGCGCAGCTGGCTGCCGAGGATGAGGTCGGGCTTGAGCGCGGCGATGGCCTCGAGGTTGAGGTTGTTGATGGTGCCGACGTTGGCGGGCTTGCCCGCGTCCTTCTTCAGGTACGACGGGAGCTCCGGGGAGCCCTCGGTGGGCGCGAGGCCGACCGGCTTGATGCCGAGCGACACGACGTTGTCGAGCTCGCCGACGTCCAGGACGACGACGCGCTTGGGCTGGGACTTGATCTCGGTCTCGCCCATGGCGTGGGTGATGGTCCGCGGCCACTCGCCGGGCCCCGCGTCGGTGCCCATCGCAGCGGTCTTCTTGGCGGCCTCGGAGAAGTCCTCGCCGCCCTGGGCGACGGCCTTCTTGTCGTCGGCTCCCGCCGTGGCCTTGCCCGACCCCTCACCAGAGCCGGACGAACCGCCGCACGCCGCGAGGGACAGCGTGGCGGCGACGACGAGGGCGACGGCAGCGGTGCCGCGGCGCCGAAGAGACATACAGGACTCCTGTGTTGCTGTGAATCACCTATGGATTTCTTAGGTGAGGCTAACTTATGTTGGGCCTGTATGGGTGCGGCAAGTGGCGGAGCATGTGCTTCCGGTCACGGAACGGACCTGCGGTGGTCGACTCGTCCATCGCCGGCCGTGCGGTCGTCGACTCGCCCGTCACGGACGTACGGTCGTCAACTCGTCCGCGGGCCCGGCCTCGTCTCCCTGACTGTCCAGCTGCCAGGGCGCGCCCGGCACGACCAGAGGACCGCCCGTCACCGGATCCGGTACGACCACCGATGCGAGCCCGAAGACCTCCTGCACGAGGTCCGCGGTGACGACGTCCCTCGGGGAGCCCTGTGCGACAATCCGGCCGGCCTTCATGGCGACCAGGTGGTCGGCGTACCGCGCGGCCTGGTTGAGGTCGTGCAGCACGGCGACGACGGTACGCCCGCGCTCGCGGTTGAGCTGCCGGACCACGTTCAGCACCTCCACCTGGTGGGCGATGTCGAGGTACGTGGTCGGCTCGTCGAGCAGCAGCAGGTCGGTGTCCTGGGCGAGGGCCATGGCGATCCAGACGCGCTGACGCTGGCCGCCGGACAGCTCGTCGACCAGCCGGTCGGCCAGGCCGCTGGTCCCGGTGCGCTCCATGGCCTCGGTGACGGCCTTCTCGTCGTCGCCCGACCACTGCCGCCACCACCGCTGGTGCGGCTGCCGCCCGCGCGCGACCAGATCCGCGACCGTGATCCCCTCCGGCGGCACCGGGGTCTGCGGCAGCAGCCCGACGGCCTGGGCGATCTTCCTCGAAGGGATACGCGACAGCTCGGTGCCGTCGAGCAGGACCGCACCGCGCCGTGGCTTCAGCAGCCGTCCCAGCGCCCGCAGGACGGTGGACTTGCCGCAGGCGTTGGGGCCGACGATGACCGTGACCTTGCCGTCCGGTATCTCCAGGTCCAGGCCGTCGACGACGATGCGGTCCTCGTACGCGAGGGTGAGTCCCCGGGCCGTGAGACGGTTGTCGGTCACACGGTTGTCGGTCACGCGGTGCCTCCGAAACGGCTAGAGGTACGGGCGATCAGCCACATCAGATACGGCGCGCCCACGGCCGCGGTGAGCACCCCCACCGGCAGCTCGACCGGCGAGAACAGAACCCGGGCCAGCAGGTCCGCCACGACCATGATCAGCGCGCCGGTCAACGCCGAGCACAGCAGCGGGATCTGGGCCGTGCGCGTGAGCCGGCGGGCGATCTGCGGCGCGAGCAGCGCCACGAAGTCGACCGGCCCCGCGGTGGCGGTCGCCACGGACGCCAGGACGACGCCGAGACCCACCAGGCCGAGGCGGACCCTGCCGAGCCGGACGCCGAGGGCCGTCGCCGTGTCGTCGTCGAAGGACACATCCCGCTGGGCCCGGGCCGCCCACACCACGAACGGCACGGCGACCAGCAGGATCACCGCGAGGGGCGCCGCCTGGTCGTAGCCGCGGCCGTTGAGCGAGCCGGTGAGCCACACCTTGGCCTGCTGGGCCACGAGGTAGTCGCCCTTGGTCAGGAACAGCTGCGTCAGCGAGCCGAGCGCGATCGAGAAACCGATCCCGATGAGCACGAAGCGGGAGGCGTGCAGGCCGCGCCGCCAGGCGAAGACGTACACGAGCAGTGCGGCGGCCAGGCCACCGCCGACGGAGACATACGGCAGCGCGGTGTACGACGTGACGCCGAAGGTCATCGCCGCGACCGTCGCCGCACCCGCGCCATGGGTCACGCCGATGACATCGGGGCTGGCCAGCGGGTTGCGCGCCACGGTCTGGATCAGGGCGCCGGCCACGCCGAACGCGGCGCCGACCAGCAGACCGACGGTCAGGCGCGGCATGCGCAACGTGCCCACGACGAGTTCGTCCGGACTCGGTTGCCCGAGCAGCACGCGGACGACCTCGGCAGGCGAGACGAAGGACTGCCCGACGCACAGATACGCCACCACCGCCACCGCCAGCAGCACGCCAAACGCGGCCGTGACCACACTCCCGCGCCGGTGCAGCAGGAAACTGGCCTGCCCGGCACGCAGCACGGCGTAACCGGCCGGACGCACCGTGGCCACCGTACCCACCGTTTCGGCGACCCGCGTCATGCCGCCACCACCGCCTTGCGCCGTACCAGAGCGACCAGGAACGGCACGCCGAGCAGTGCGGTCATGACGGCCACCGGCACCTCCGACGGCGGGAAGACGATACGGCCGAGTACGTCCGCGAGCAGGATCATCACCGGTCCGAGCAGCGCGGCCAGGGGCAGCACCCAGCGGTGCCCTGTGCCGACCAGCGCCCGTGCGATGTGGGGGACGGCCAGGCCCGTGAAGGCGATGGGCCCGGCGGCGGCGACCGCGACGCCGGTGAGGACGGTGGCGCCGACGCCTCCGAGGATCCGCAGCAACGCGACATTGTGGCCGAGGCTCTTGGCCACGTCCTCGCCCAGCGCCATCGCGTCCAGGCCGCGTGCCGTCGCGGCGACGAGCAGAAGTCCCGCGACCAGGAACGGCGCGACCTGGCCGACGATGGCGGCGTCCCGGCCGCTGATCGAGCCGACCTGCCAGAAACGGAACTCGTCCAGCGCCGCCGCGTTGGTGGTGACGATGCCCGAAACCAGCGAGACCAGCAGGGCGTTCACCGCGGCACCGGCCAGCGCGAGCTTCACCGGGGTGGCCCCGCCGCGCCCGCTGCCGGCGATCACATAGGCGGTCACCGCCGCGATGCCGGCGCCCACGAAGGCGAACCACACATAGCCGCTCAGCGTGTGCACGCCCGCGAAGGCGATCGCGCAGACCACGCCCAGCGACGCGCCCTGGCTGACGCCCAGGATCCCGGGCTCGGCGATCGGGTTGCGCGTGATGCCCTGCATCACCGTGCCGGCGACGGCCAGCGCGATCCCGACCAGCACGCCGACGATGGTCCGCGGCACCCGCAGGGCGCGTACGACCTGCGCGTCGTCGTCGGTACCGCCATGCAGCAGGGCGTGCACCACCTCGCCCGGAGCGATGGCACGGCTCCCGACCGCAAGGCTGAGCAGAACCGCGAGGAGCAGCAGCAACGTGCCCGCGACCAGCCAGCCGATGCGGCGCGAGGTCGTTCGGGACATGCGCTCCGCTCTCTCAAAGTTAGTTAAGGCTCAGCTAAGAAGTCGGTTAAACAATAAAGCGCCCTCCGGGTGGCTTGTGCAGGGGGGTGTGCTGTCAGGGGTGTTCCGTCAGAGTTCCGCTGAGGCGCCCGGTGTCAGGCGGAGGTGCTCCGCGCCGCCCAGTGCGCCGATCTGGTTGTCGTAGATCGGCCGCGCCAGATCCGTGAGCAGCGCGTCATGGATGTCGTACGCCCGCTGGGGCTTGACCTCGCGGACGTAGTCGATGACCTCGGAGATCTTGTTCCAGGGGGCCATCACCGGAAGCATCAGCGTCTCGACGGCGTGGTCGGGGACCGTGAGGGCGTCGCCCGGGTGGAAGAGCGAGCGGTCGACGAGGTAGCCGACGTTGGTGATGCGCGGGATGTCCGGGTGGATCACGGCGTGCAGCTCACCGTGCACCTGGACGTCGAACCCGGCAGCCGTGAAGGTGTCGCCGTGCCCGACGGTGTGCACGCGTCCCGGGAAGGCGGGCGCGATCTTGTCCGCGACGGACTTCAGCGTCCAGACCCCGGCGGCCGGGTTGGACTCGAGACCGGCCCGCAGCCGCTGCTCGTTGAAGTGGTCCCCGTGTTCGTGGGTGACGAGGATCGCGTCGGCGCCGACCGCGGCGTCCTCCTCGCTGAAGCCACCGGGATCGATGACGAGGATCTGTCCGTCCTTCTCCAGCCTGATGCAGGCGTGGGACTTCTTCGTGAGCTTCATGCGTCCCATCCTGCAACGTCCCGTGTGTCCAGGCCGTCACTCCTGAGGGGTCGTCTCCTCCCTTATGACCGCCTGCGCCACCTTGAACGCGCTGTTGGCCGCCGGGACGCCGCAGTAGACGGCCGCCTGCAGCAGCACTTCCTTGATCTCGGCCGGGGTGAGCCCGTTGCGCAGGGCCGCCCGGGTGTGGAAGGCGAGTTCGTCGAGGTGCCCGCCCGCGACCAGGGCCGTGAGCGTGACGCAGCTGCGGGAGCGCCGGTCGAGGCCCGGCCGGTTCCAGATCTCCCCCCAGGCGTACCGGGTGATGAGCTCCTGGAACTCCCCCGAGAAGTCGTCGGCCGCTGCCAGGGCCCGGTCGACGTGCGCGTCGCCGAGCACCTCCCGGCGTACCTTCAGACCGGCCTCGTACGGGTCGGGGCGGCCCCCTGCGACGGGCTGCTCGGCCATCGGCGCGATCTCCGCCACGGGCGCGACGGGCGGCGGCGGCGCGAGCACGGGCTTCACGGGGGCCGCCACGATGGCCATCTGGCCCGTGGACGTGTCGACGGCGGTCTGCCAGGCGGTCGAGAAGTGACGTATCAGCAGGTCGGTGACGGCCGCCGGCTGCTCGACGGGCGCGAGGTGCGAGGCACCGGGGACGACGGCGAGCCGGGCGTCGGGGATGCCGGCGACCAGCGTGCGCGCCTCGGCGGGCCCGGTCACCTGGTCCTCGGAGCCGACGAGGACGAGCGTGGGGACGCCGATGCTGCCGAGCTCGGCGCGGATGTCGAAGGCCGCGAGCGCCTCGCAGGCCGAGATGTAGCAGCCGGGGTCGGTGGTCCGCACCATCTGTACGGCCCACTCGGTGATCGCGGGCTGGTTCGCGGCGAAGCCGGGCGTGAACCAGCGCTCGGGCGCGGTGCGGGCGATCGGGTCGAGGCCGTTCGTGCGGACGATCACGCCGCGCTGCCGGAATTCGTCGGCCGTGCCGAACCGGGGAGAGGCGGCGATCAGCACGAGCGAGGCGAGCCGCTCCGGGTGGCGCAGCGCGAGGTCGGCGCCGATGGCACCGCCGAATGCGCAGCCCGCGTAGCCGAACCGCTGCACGCGGAGCTGGTCGAGCGTGGCGAGCAGCCGGTCGGTCAGCTCGCCGACCGAGGAGGCGGGGTGTGCGGGGGCGCCGCCGTGTCCCGGCAGGTCGAACCGGAGCACCCGCCACTGCTGCGTCAGCTCCGGGACCTGCCGGTCCCACATGTGCCATGTGGTACCCAGTGAGGGACCCAAGATCAGGACCGGGGCGTCTTCTGGCCCGTCAAAGCGGTATTGCAGGGTGTTCGGCGGTGTCTCACTCACGCCTCAGACCCTCTCACGTATCACGAAATCTCACACGGCCGGGGGAACCCGGCGGCTCTTGACCCTCTCGGCGCGGCACGTCCGGCACTGCCGGAACCCTCGGGGATCCAGATACGAGTTCTCCGGCGTGTACGCGTGGCCGTGGGGATCTCGGCCTCGCTCTCAGGGAATTGGGGCGGGCCGGTGAGGACGCGGCCGCCCACGCGTCCTCATGGGACGCCTTCCATAGGGCCGATGATCGCCACGGTGTCGCCATGGCCCTCACCAATCTGAGCACGGCGCTGCGTGTGGGCGGACTCGGTGACGGGTCGGACATCCTTGAGGAGGCTGTCGCCCTCTGCCGTGACCTCGGGGACAAGCGCGGCGAAGGCGTCGCCCTGACGAACCTCGGCACCAGCCGACTCCAGGCGGGTGCGCCAGCCGAGGCCGCCCTGATGCTGATGAGGGCGAGTGACCTGCTCAAGGAGGTCGGCGCCACCCACATGCAAGCCAAGGCGCTGATGAATCTGGGCAAGGTGTGGGGGGTGCTCGGGCTCACGGACCGGGCCAATGAAGCGGTCCGCGAGGCGATCACGCTCTACCGGACGGCCCGGGACCGCCACGGGGCGGGGAGAGCGCTCTTCCTGCTCTCGTCAGCCCTGTGGACGACGGACCCAGAGGAAGCCATCTCGCTCGGTACAGCGGCGGTCACCGCGCTCGGCGAGACTGACGACGAGGCGCTGACCGAACAGGCAACGGCTCTCGTAGCCACGATGCGAGAGTCCGTCGACGGCGGCGGACTGCCAGGGGGTACCTGAGCCGTTCCGCCGGTGTAACGGCGCCCGAGGCACGGTCCGCGCGCGAACCAGGCCCGGGACGCGGCGCCCCCCGGCGCGTGGGTGACCTGCCACGCCCACGCAGCCAGCAGACCGTCTGACCAGCGACATAGGGCACCTGATGATCCATCAGAACGAGGTTCAAATGAGCGTCACGAGCTCCATTTCAGCGTCGAGAATTGTCCGTAACACCCAAAGCGCACATAATGCGCACGCATAAGTCCGCAGGTCAGGAGCCCTTTGCGGCCGGTTCAAGGATGGCGACGCACTGCACATGATGCGTCATCGGGAACACGTCAGAAGCGACCCTTGACGGAAAAGACCAGGTCAGAGACCCTTTTGCGAGCGTCAGCAGAGCACTTTCAAGATCGGAGCGTCAAACGAGCGTCACGATTTCCGCCTCAACCGGCGCCCTTGAATCACTGATCCAAGCCCTCCACCGACCGTCCTGACCCCCTGACCACCGGCCGACACACCGGATGTTGACGCTGGTGTCCAGGCCGTGGAGCAACTACGCCTGCATGGATTTCGGACGGCATACGCCGTGGGGCCGTACGGCGCCATGCGGCTGACCCTGGACCGCGCCGAGCAGGTGCTCACCAGAGCCGCAGCCCGGGAGACCGCCGACTCCGCGACTGATACCCACGCCGTCCCACGGGACACGGCGAGGCGGCAATACGCGGCGTATGGCGAAGCGGCTGGCCCAGTCGACCCTGCCTCGCGCGAAACGCCAGCCTCACCGTCAATCTAGGGTTCGTCGGTCACCCTAAGCGTGGCGACCAGACTGAGAGAATCCGCACGAGTACCGGAACGCGGCCTGACCTGCATGGACGTAATACTCGGCACCCATACGGTCAGTGTGCCTGCCCAAATCCGACGCTTGCCAGTCCGCCGACGAGACCGACTCGGAGGGACGCTGCGCGAGTACCGGCATGCCAGTTGAGCAGGCCGGACGATTAATCGGCACCCGCAGTGACCAACGTCTTCGCGCTGTGTCGTGTGGCCGCGTGGGCCAGCGCCTCGAGCCCGCTCGTGATCGGATAGCGCGCGGTGACAATCGGAGTCAGGTCGATTCGGCCCGCCGCCTGGAGAGCGATGACGGGGTCGAAGCCACCCAGATGCCCCATGCTGAAACTGTGTGTGGTGCCGTTCACCATGGTCACGATCGGATGAATCGGCGCGGCGGGGCCGCCGACCCCCAGATGGACCACGTGCCCGCCGACCGCGACAATCCGCTCGGCCTCGGGCAGAACTTCCGCTGCCGCGCCGGTGGCGTCGACGACCACATCAAAACCGCGGCCGCCGGTGGCGTCGCGCAGCTCGTCGGCCAGTTCGCGGCCGAGCTCTCCCCTCAGGACCCGGTCGGCTCCCACTCTGCTGGCGATGGCCCCCCGGTCCGCAGCGGGTTCAGTTGCCACGACAAGGTTCGCTCCTGCCCCACGGGCCAGGGCGACAGCCGCCAGACCAAGCGGCCCGCAGCCGAAGATCGCCACGTCGGCCCCCGGTGCGAGATGACGATCGGCCTTGAACAGGGCGAGGTAGGCGACAGCCGCGGGCTCGCAGAGCGCGCCCATCTCGTAGATCGACTGTTCGTCCAGGCGGCCGCGGAGAGGCTCAAGCGACCGCGCGTGCATCTCCGGAACAACCGCGTAGTCGGCCAGCCCGCCGTTGCTGTTGAACCCCACGAACTCGCCGTCGAGGCACGCATTCGGCCGCCCCCGTCGGCAGGCTGAGCATCGCCCGCATGCTCGCAAGGTCTCGGCGGCGACGGCGTCTCCGACTTTGACCGATCGAACGGATCTTCCCACCGCCACGACCTCTCCCGCGAACTCGTGGCCCGGCACAAGAGGCATTCCCATGCGGTAAGGCAGGACTACGTAGCCGAGCTCGTCGGTCATGGCCATGCGAAGTGTGGAGACGGCAATGCCGGCGGCACGAACGCGGATGATGACGTCCTCGTCGGATTGCAGCACCGGGTCAGGTACTTCGCCCAGGCACCATCTGGGATGGCGCCAGACTTGGCGGGCGTCGCGCGCCCAGTGTCCTGCGGCCTCTTCCGGCGTCAGCTGATAGCTGTCCCTTGGAGACCACTCCCCATTCACTACCAGGGCACGCATCGCACCTCTCCTTGGATGTCTGACAAAAGACCGTCTGATAGCATGCGGAGAGCCCGGGGTTGGATGGCGGAAGACCAGACCATCCACAGACATGAAGTCCGATGTTGGATAGTATGAGGGCCATGTCGTTTACCCCTGAGCCGGTGCGCCGACCGCGCGAGCAGGTCGAGAAGCAACTCCGCGACGCGATCGTGTCCTCCTCGTTCAAGGGGGGCGATCGCCTTCCGAGCGAAGCCGAGTTGGCACGAGAGTTCCAGGTCAGCCGCTCCACGGTACGCGAGGCACTTCGCGTCCTCGTTTCGGAAGGCCTGATCTCCAAAGTGCCCGGGGCGGGTGGCGGCAGTTTCGTCCAGAGCGTTGACCACGACTCGCTCAAGAGCCTTCTCTCCGGGTCGCTCGAGACGATCCTGAAGTTCGGCAAAATCTCGATCGACGAGGTCAACGCCGTACGCCGCATGCTTGAGGTTCCCGCGGCCCGGGAGGCTGCGGAACACCGCACCGACGCCCAGGCCGCGGAGCTGGAGCGTCTCGTCCAGCGGCAGGACGAGATGGCCCGCGCTGTAACCGACCGCAGGGATCCGGCACTCTACGAGCTCGGCCAGTCGATCTACAGCCTCGTCGCCGAGGCGAGCGGCAACCGCCTGCTGGCTTCTTTCGTCTCGGCGATGGCCGGCGTGACGATCCCTGTCTACATGCGCGACCTGCCGCTGGAGGACGCCGAAGCGGCGCGCGAGGGTACGCGTGCCCTCGTCGCGGCGATCGTCGCTCGCGATGCGGAAGGTGCGGAGGCGGCCATGACCGCCCAACTCGACATGGTTCAGCGCCATCTGTCGCCGGCCGGCTAGGCCGGCCGGCGACGCAAGGCTCATGCCAGCGTCTGACTGGACCACGCGCGTGCCATGGAGTCCTCGATGATCATGTTGACGTGTCCCCACGCCTGCGAGAGGTCGCGGTAGGCGCGCTCCATGCGCTCCCCGTTGACCGCCGCGGACGAGCCGGCCGTTCGGTAGATGATGTCCTGGACCGCGCTCCACGCGAGACGCGTCGCCTCGCGGCACATCATGTTGAGCATCATGTCGTCGGCCGTGCCGAAGGGCTCTCCTCCGGCGGCAACGCGGTGGCAGATCTCCATCCAGCGCTCGGCCGTGTCGAAGACAATGGCTTGGGCCGCGTTGAGGCGCGCCGTCGCCAGACCGAACCAACGCTGGTAGTCCGGGTCGTGCAGGCGTGCGCGCGGGGCACTGCCGGCGTCTCCCGCGGTCTTCCGCTCACGCATCAGGCGCTCGTACTCGTCGAGTGCGCCGAAGGCTCCACCGACGAATACCGTGGAGAGGTCCAGACCGAAGAAGCCCTGGCCTGGCGCGAGGTGCATGGGGTTGCCGTGCAGTTCGAACCCGGGAGAGGTGTGGGAGCTGCGGATGTCGACCTGCATCGTCCCCTCGAGGACGTGGTCGGCGGGCAGGAACGAGTCCTTGAACACGATCGTGTTCGAACCGCTGCCCTTGAGGCCGAGTGTGTGCCCCCAGTCGTCCTGGATCTCGTAGGCCCTGCGAGGAGCAACGAAGAGCATCTGCTGCAGCGGGGCACCCCCCTCGGGGCCGTACTCAAAGGCCTGCCCGACGTAGTGGGTGGAGTACGGCGAGCCGGAGGAGTAGGGGTGGGTCGTATTCAGAACCCAGCCCCCGTCGGCTCGAAGTGCCGGCCCTCCCGGACGTGCGGTCGAAGGGATCACCACATGCCCGCCGTCGGCGAAGACAGCGTCCTGGACGCTCTTCGGCCACAGCGAACTGACCAGCAGAGCATGGCTCGCGCCCAGCGTGAGGCACCATCCGGTGGACATACAGCCCCGCGAGACCTCTCCCATGAGCCTGATGAAGTCGGGCATCGTCCATGCGAGCCCCCCGTACATCTCAGGCACGAGCAGACGGTAGAAGCCGGCGGCCTTGAAGGTCTCGTGCAACTCCGGCGAGTACGTCGTGCGGCGCTCCACCTCGGCTTGCTCGGCGACCAGCTGCGGCCGCAAGGAGCGGGCGATATCGATCGCCTCGGCCAGGGTGAGGTCCGTCGAGGGAGCCGAGGCCAACAGAGTGGCAGTGGTGTCAGACATTATGCGCTCACTATATTTGTAGGATCGATACCAGGCTAGAGGTGCCGAGGGAGGCGCCCAGGGAGACCGCATCGCGGACGAAGCGCTCGACGGGGTACTCCTTGAGGTAGCCGTAGCCGCCGTGGACCTGCAGAGCAGCGTCGGCGACGCTGAGCGCCGCGTCGCATCCCTCACGGGCGATCGCTGTCGCGCCGAGCGGGTCGGGCGCGTCGGCGAAGAGGGCTCGCAGGAGGTTGGCGGTTCGCAGGGCTTGGTCCTCCAGCAGCCTGCGTACGGCGGGCAGCGCGCTGATCGGGCCACCGAACTGGTGCCGGCTGCGCGCGTACGCCGCGGCTGCGTCAAAGGCCGCACCGGCGATGCCGGCTGCGACAGCGGCAGTTCCGCCGAGCATCTGCGCTCTGACGAGGCTTGCGGGCGCTGAGAGCGTCACGACGTCGTCTCCCGGGCGCCCGTCGACCGCGACGGCCGCCGTCTGGAAGCTGTCGAGACCGGTGGTGCGCTGCCGGGATTCGACGCGTAGCGCCGAAGGCGCCAGCAGCACAGCGGAGTCCCCCAGAACCACGACACCGGCCTCGTCGAGGGTGAAGGCGTCGAGCCGGTCGATCCGCCCGTCGACTCGCGTCGCCTGCCGTCGAAGGACTACGTGCGGAGCGGCGGACTCCACGATGACGAGTTCCGTGTCGGCTGTGTGCAGTCCGGCGAGCAATTCGCCGTGGGCTGAGCCGCCGAGCGCGAGAGCCGCAGCATGGGCGTGGGCGCAGGCGATCCCCAGCTCGGGGGCGGTGCGGCTCAAGCGCTCGATGACGAGAGCCGTCGTCGACCACCCAGCGCCGCCGCCTCCGAGTTCCTCGGGGACACCGACCGTCCACAGCCCCAGGTCGGCCAGGTTCTTGCGGGCCAGAGCCAGCGCGTCCGTATCCCCCGGCGAGACGTCGGCGAGCACTCTGGCGACTACCTCGACCACGTCGCGCTGGTCCTGGTCCAGCGGGGGTCCAAGCCAGCTCATGACCAGAACCTCGAAGGATCCGGAGCCCTTCGCTCCGCGAATGCGGCACCTGTCTCATGGGCTTCCTCTGTGCCCAGATACAGCGTCAGAAGCTGGTCGTGGGCAAGGCGGGCCTGCCCGGCGACTCCGTTGTGCCGTCCGGAGAAGGCGGCCTTGAGCCCGGCGATCGCCATGGGGCTCCGGCTGGCGATCTCGGCAGCCACTTCGTGCGCGGCCTCAAGCAGGTCGTCTTTCGGGACGACCTCGTTGACAAGACCCATCGCAAGGGCCTGCGCTGCGTCGTACTTGCGGTTGAGGTACCACATCTCCTTGGCCCGCTTGCGACCGATCGTGTCCTCGAGGTACCAGGTGCCGTAGCCTGCGTCGAAACTTCCGACCATCGGACCGACCTGCCGGAAGACCGCGTTCTCGCCTGCGATCGTGAGGTCGCAGACAGTGTGGAGCACGTTGCCGCCGCCCACGGCGAAGCCGTTGACCGCCGCCACGACCGGCTTCATCGTCGTGTCGATCGCCTGGTAAAGATCGATGATGGGCAGGACCTGAGACTGGTCGAGACCTTTGAGCGGCTCGTGCTCCCCGCCGATGCAGAAGAACTTGTCTCCCGCGCCCGTCAGCACAGCCGCCCGCAATGCGGGATCCAGCCGAAGGCGCTGGAGAGCGTCCGTCAGCTCCAGACACGTCTGAGCCCGGAGCTTGTTTCCCGAGGAAGCGCGGTTGATCGTCAGTGTGAGAACCGGGCCGTCGATCGTTGCGACAATGTCCTCGTAGTCCATCTTCGTCATCGAGATCCCGCCTCTCCGACCCGGAATCCGCGGCCGTTCTTGTTGCCGAGGAAACCCGCAGCGACCATCTGCCGGAGCAAAGGCGGTGAGGCGTAGCAGGGGTCCTGCGTGGCTTCGTAGGCACAGGTCGTGGCGTGATCGTGAACGTCGAGACCGATCAGGTCGAGCAGTTCGAGCGGGCCGAGCTTGTAGCCGAGACCCAGCTTGAGAGCAGTATCGATGTCATCGGCCGAAGCCAGGCCATCGTCGTACTCCCGGACGACGTCATTCAGGTACGGCATCAGCAGGTGGTTGACCAGGAACCCGGGCCGGTCCTTGACGACGACCGGGTCCTTGCCGAAGGAGGCGACCAGTCCCGCGAGCCGGTCGACCACTGCCTCGTCGGTCTGCAGAGCGGCGACGATCTCGACCACGCGCATCAACTGCGCCGGGTTGAAGAAGTGCAGACCGGCGAACCGGGTCGGGTTGGTGACCGCGGTCGCCAGATCCGTGACCGAGAGCGCCGAGGTGTTGGTGACGATGACTGCGGCTTCGCCGACCACTTCGGCCACCTCGGCGAGGATCGAGCGCTTGATCGCCTGGTTCTCGGTAGCGGCCTCGATCACCAGGTCGGCACCCGCGAGGTCTCCGACGTCGGTGACACCTTTGATTCTGCCGAGGATGGCGTCTCGCTCGGCGGTGTCGATCTTGCCGCGAGTGACGCTTCCGTCCAGGAATGCCGCAGTGGCGCCGATCCCTCGCGCGACTCGGTCGGCGTCCACGTCCAGGACGGTCACTTGCCGACCGGACTGTGCAGCCACCTGCGCGATCCCTGAGCCCATCGTGCCGGCACCGACGACGGCGACGTGGGCGAAGTCGACCTTGTTGGTCATCTCATTCTCCTGACATGTGGCTCACGAGCCGAACAGACGGGTGTCGTCGTAGGTGTAGAAGCCCCGGCCCGTTTTGCGGCCCAGGTCACCCGCGGCGACCATCCGCTCGACCATCGGCGGAGGAAAGAAGCGTGGGTCCCTCAACTGCTCGTAGAGCCGGGTCGCCACCTGCTGATGGATGTCCAGGCCGACCACGTCGAGCAGCCGGAAGGGGCCCATCGGATGGCCGAGCGCGCCGGTGACCGCGGTGTCGATCGACTCCTTGGTGCCGAGGCCCGATTCCAGTGCCGCGATGCACCGGTTCTCCCAGGGAATGAGGAAGCGATTCACGATGAACCCAGGCCGGTCCTTGGTGACGACCGTCGTCTTACCGACCGATCCGAGAAAGTCCAGGGTTGCCTTGTGCGCCCAGTCGGCGGTGTGGCGGCCGTGGGCGACCTCGACGAGCTTCATCAGCGGCGCCGGGTTGCAGTAGTGCGTGCCGACGACTCGCTCAGGGAGGCGCGAGCCCGAGGCAATGCCCGTGACCGAGAGCGTGGACGTGTTGGTGTGGAAGAGCGTGCTCGGCGAGACGATGTCGTCGAGTCTGCCGAAGAGATCCTTCTTGAGCGCAAGGTCCTCGTAGACCGCTTCGACCACGACCTCGGCCGAGGCCAGGTCGCTCAGCGCGGTCACTCCGACGAGACGAGACTTCGCGTTCTCTGCGGTGGCCGCGTCGAGCTTGCCAAGGCTCACACTCTTGTCGAAGAACCCGTGAACGGTCGCGATGCCCCGCGACAGGCCGTCCTCGTCGACGTCGAACAGCAGGGTTCGATGGCCGCCGCGGGCGATCACGGTCGCGATACCGGAGCCCATGGTGCCGGCGCCGAGGACGGCGACGGTCTTCGGTGTGGTGGTCATGAGGGCGCTCTCTTCTGCGGCGGTCGTCGTGATCACTGGATGGACTGGCCGCCGTCGATGACGACGACCGAGCCGGTGGTGTAATCAGAGCCTGGTCCGACGAGGGTCAGCACCCACGGCGCCAGCTCCGCGGGGTCGCCCATGCGTCGGGCCGGAATGGTCTTGAGGACCTTGGCTGTGAACGCGTCGCTGGCTCGCACCTCCGCGTTGATGTCGGTGACGAAGTATCCGGGAGCGATGGCGTTGACCTGGACGTTGTAACGCGCCCATTCCACCGCCACTGACGTCGTGAAGGCCATGACCGCAGCCTTCGACGAGCAATAGGCCGCGTGGTGAGGGGTGCCCTTGAGCGCGAAGCTCGAGGCGACGTTCAGCACCTTTCCCGAGCGCTGCGCGACGAAGTGCTTGCCTGCGGCCTTGGTGGCGAGGAACGTGCCACGAAGGTTGGTGTCGAGAATGCGGTCCCAGTCGTCAGCAGGCTGATCGAGCAGCGGCGTGGTGGTGAGCACACCCGAGTTGTTGACCAGGATGTCGATCCGGCCGAAGGTCTCCACCGTGGCTGTGATCATGTGTTCGACGGCGGCCTCGTCCGTGACGTCGGTCGGGCAGACCAGTGCCCGTGCGCCGGCGGTCTTGACCTCAGTGGCGACGCCTTCGAGGTCTGACCGGGTACGGCCGGCCACCGTGACATCGGCTCCGGCTCCGGCCAGTGCCAGCGCGATGGCCCGGCCCAGACCACGCCCCGCTCCCGTCACGACGGCCACCTTGCCGTCGAGGTGGTGCTCGAACATCACATCTCCTTCAACGAAGTGCTGATCTCGCGGCCGATCAGCATGCTCTGGATCTCGTTGGTGCCGTCATAGATTCGGGTGACCCGGGCGTCCCTCATGCATCGCTCGACGCCCAGTACCGAGAGGTCTCCGTAGGGACCGAGCAGGCGCACTGCCTCGACGGAGATGTCCCAGCCGAGATCTGTGCACGACTGCTTCATCAGACCGATCTGGCCCGGGCTCACCGCGGCGTCCCCGTCGACCTGCCGGGCGACGGCGTGGAGCAGCAGGCGCCCTTGGAGGATCCGGCCGCGCCATCCCGCGAGTACTTGCAGATACTCGGCCGGGATGAGATTGCCGTAGAGCCGCTGGAGCACGGAGAGTGTGCGCGCGTATGCCGAGCGGGCAAGTCCGACACCCTGGGCTCCGGCGCTGATCCGTGACTTGATCACCGAACTCATCACGATCGGCCAACCAGCTCCCTCTGTCCCGACCCTGTTGCCGACGGGAACGGCAACCTCATCGAAGAACAGCTCAGCTGTCGAGGAGCCGTGCATACCGAGCTTCTCGAACGCTGTGCCACGTCCGACTCCAGGCCAATTGCCCTCGACAACGAAGGCACTGACTCCCTCTCGCTTCGATGTCCGGTCCGTGGTGGCGAAGCACACGATCGTGTCGACCCGGTCACCGGTCGTGATGAAGGTCTTGCTGCCGGAGAGCCGGTAGAACTCCCCGGCAGGGGCGGCCGTGGTGCGCAGGCTCGACACGTCGCTGCCGGCGTCCGGCTCGGTGATGGCCATGGACCCGTACGCACTGCCCGAGAGCAACGGCGGAATGTAGCGCTGCTTGAGGTCCTCACTGCCTGCCAGGTAGATCGGGTATGCCGCATGCGTCTGCGTCATGAAGACGAGGCTCGTCGCCGCACAACCTGCCGTGATCTCCTCCATCACCACGGCGTAGGCCACATGCGAGTCAGCGCTGCCTCCCAACTCGGTGGGGAAGATGATTCCCGTGAGTCCTGCCGACGCGAGGGCCATGTAGCCGGCCCCGGCGAACTCGTGGCTCGCATCCAGCTCCGGCGCTGCCGGCGCTACCTCTCGGGCGACGACATCGCGGGTGTAAGCCCTGAGTTCACGTTCCCGCTCCGTGAGCGCCTGGTCGGCGGCCTGTTCATCGAGCAGCCCGTGAAGACCGACGTACTCGGCGGGATCGAGATCGAGAGGCAGCGGGTCCAGGGCACGGCTCATTAGAGGACCTCCCGTGCGAAAGCCGGGGGGCGCTTGGCAAGGAATGCCTCGACACCCTCCGTTCCCTCGTGCCCGGTGACGGCGATGGCCGCCAGGCCGGACTCGATGGCGAGCGCGGAGTCCAGTGGAGCGTCAGGCCCCAGGTCGAGCGCAGTGAGGATCGACCTGATGGCGAGCGGGCCGCGGGCGGCCACGCGCTCGGCCAGCGCCATGGCCTCCTGGAGGAGCCGATCGCCGGGGACCGGGGGGACGGGTGTGAGGCCGAGTTCGTGTGCTCGCACCGCGTTCACCCGCTCTCCGGTGAGCATCAGGTACGCCGCCGAAGCACGGCCGATCACGCGTGCCAACCGCTGCGTGCCTCCGTACCCCGGAATGAGGCCGAGCCCGGCCTCAGGAAGGGCCATGCTCGCGTGGTCGGCAACCACACTGAAGGTCGACGCCAGCAGGAGCTCGAACCCGCCGCCCAACGCGAGTCCGTTGACCGCAGCGATCACCGGCACGCCGGCTGTCTCGATCGACCGCATCACTGACTGGCCTTCAGCCAACGCCGCGTAGGCGCCGGCAGGGTCATGGCGGGCGAGCTCCTTGAGGTCGGCACCTGCGCAGAAGGCCTTCGTGCCCGTGCCGGTGACGACGACGGCCCGCACGCCTTCGTCGCCCGCAGGCACGATCGCCTGGCGCAGCCCTCGCAGGACTTCGCTGTTGAGGGCGTTGTGCGCTTCGGGGCGGTTGATGCGGACGACGCGGAGCGGTCCGTGGTTCTCCACGACGACTGCGGGTCCGGAGCCGGAGGTCTCAGGCATGAGCCACGTCCTGCTGGGCCCTCGCAGCGCCTGTCCTGAGGAGATCGGCGCGATCGTCGTCGGAGTAGCCGAGTTCCGCCAGGATCTCGACTGTGTGCTCACCTACGTCCGGGAACCGGACGTTCACCGGATCCGCAATCGAAGTGAGCCGGAACGGGCTGCGGATGGAGACGAGTTGACCGTTCGAGCCGGGGACCGGCAGCAAGGAGCCACGATGCGCGACCTGGGGATCGGCCACAACCGAGGAGAGGGACTGGACAGGGGCCGCGGGCACCTGCGCAGCGGCCAGCACGCCCAGCCAGTGTTCGACCGGACGGGTCCGCAGAACGTCGGCGATGCGGCCAGCGATCTCGCTGCGCCGGGCACGACGGCCCTCGTTGTCCGACAGCGTCTCGTCGGCGGCGAGGTCGTCGAGACCCAGTGCAGCACACAGGCGCAGCCACATCTGGTCGTTTCCGACAGCGACAACCATGGAACGGTCCGCAGCTTCGAACGGCTGGTACACGGCAAGCACCGAATCGGTGCCTCCGCTTGGCCGCGGTTCAGGCTCACCGGCGTGGAAAGCGGCAAGCCTGGGTGCCATCAGGGCGAGGTCCGTGTCGAGCAGGGACACGTCGATCGTCTCTCCTTGCTTTGTGGTTGCCTGTCTGACCGCTGCCGCCGAAATCGCAAGGGCGGCACACATGCCGGTGACGATGTCCGAGAGGGCCGTTGAAACCCGCTGAGGAGTGCGGCCGGCCTCGCCGGTCACGGACATCAGTCCGGATCGGGCCTGCGCAACGAGGTCATAGCCCGGGAGGCCGGCATCAGGGCCGTCCAGTCCGAAGCCCGACAACGCGCAGTAGATGAGCCGCGGATTCCGGGACCGCACGCTCACGGGGTCGATGCCGAGCTTCTCGAGTTTCGACGGGTTGGCGTTCTGGATGAACACGTCGGCGGAGTCCAGAAGCTTCGTCAGCACCTCGCGGCCCCGAGGCAGCCGCAGATCCAAACAGATCGATCGCTTGTTGCGGTTGGCGGAAGCGAACCACGCCGAGGTCCCACTCGCGAACGGAGGACCCCACGCCCGGGCGTCGTCGCCGCCGGGACGCTCGATCTTGAGTACGTCAGCACCGAGGTCGGCCAGGTACATCGACGCCGTCGGCCCGGCGTATGAAGTGGTCAGGTCGACGACTTTCAGTCCTGCGAGCGGGCTGACGGATCGCGCGCTCACATCCCTGCCGGCATGCCGTCCGGCGGCGCACCCGGCATCCGTCGGTGTCCCCACACGTTCTCGGTCGTGTGAACGGTGGGCTCCCAGACCGAGTCGTCGATGGTGATTCCTCCGACGCCGTATTCGACCTCACACTTCGAGGGGGTCTGGCAGTAGAAGGACACCATCAGGTCATTGATGTGCTTGCCCAGCGAGCTGTTGAGCTTCGCCGCCCCGTCATTGACCTTGTCCAGCGCGTGGCCGACCGTGTCGAGGTCGTCGACCTCCACCATGAAGTGATGGAGGCCGGCCTCCAAACCGGTCTTCGTGGGCATCATCGCAAGGCTGTGGTGCCGCGGATTGCAGTGTGTGAAGAGCACGTCGAACCGCGGCGTACGCACACGGTCGGATTCGAGGAAGCCGAGCGTCTCGAGGTAGAAGTGCTCAGCCTCGGCCATGTCCGGCACGACGAGAACGGCGTGCCCGAGGCCGAGCGCCCCGGTCACGAACGTGGCTCCGGTCGGCGACTCGAACGGCGTCGCGGGCAGTTCCGGGCCGTGGAAGAACTCCAGGTGGATGCCGGCCGGGTCCACGACCCGCACGAGGTCGGCCACACGTCGCTCCTTGGCGAGGACGGAGTCACGGGCCGGCTCCGCACCAATCGACTCGAGCGCAGCCACGACGGCGTCAAGCGCCGCGGCGTCCGCCACCTCCCAGCCGATGAAGTCGCAGGTGCCGTCTCCGGGCCTGACCGAGACGCGCCAAGCGCGCTCGTCGGCACGCAGCAGAAGCTGGGCGGGCGTCGACTCGACGGCCTCAAGACCGAGCACACCGGTCCCGAACTTCTCCCATGCGGCCAGGTCCACGGCCGTCACGCCCACGTACCCCAGGGCTGAAACAAGTGGCGCAGGCTTCTGCGCGGTGGGTGCTGCCACAGCGTTCACCTCTCTTCGCGAGCATCGAACGACAATCGTGATTGTCTGATATTTAGCAGCTCTGATTTTGTCTACCATCAGGCTATGCGTCAAGAGGAGCTCGTCGTATGTTTTACATCGATCCGTCATCTGCCCTGGAGACCTGATGTCCGACACCCCGACCAGCAACCACCCGCAGCCCACGATCGAGCCGGTCTGGGTACCGGACCCGAGGGACATCGACCGGAGCCGGATCGCTGCGTTCACGAAGTACGTCGAGAAGACGCACGGTGTCTCTCTCCCCGAGTACGACGATCTGTGGGCCTGGTCGGTCGAGCACCTGGAGGATTTCTGGTCTGCGGCCTGGACCTTCTTCGACATGCGCTCCTCCACCGCGCCGACGACCGTCCTGCTCGCGGACCAGATGCCCGGCGCCAAGTGGTTCCCGGACGTCCTTGTCAACTACGTCAGCCATGTCTTCCGCGGACGTGACGCGGAATGCATGGCGATCGTCGAGGTCACCGAGCCCGGCGTAAGCCGTGCGATCACGTGGGGAGATCTGGAGGATCAGGTCGCCGCCGCGGCAGCCGGCCTCAAGGCGCTGGGAGTCGAGGCGGGCGACCGTGTCGTCGCCTATGTGCCCAACAACGCGGCGGCGGTCGTTGCCTTCCTCGCGACTGCCAGTCTCGGCGCCGTGTGGTCGTGCTGCGGTCCGGACTACGCCGCCGAGGCGGCAGCCAAGCGACTCGCGCAGTTGGAGCCCAAGGTACTGATCGCGGCAGATGGGTACTTCTTCAACGGCAGGACCTACGACCGCCGCGAGGAGGCTGTGGCACTGCTCGGCCTTCTGCCGTCAGTCGAGCAGGTGCTCCAGGTGACCCACGTCGGGCTCCCCGCACCGCACATCGATCGGCCGGCGACGGCATGGGAGCGCCTGCTGCAGACCGAGCACGGCATGCTCGAGCCGGTCCAGGTGCCGTTCGACCACCCGCTATGGGTGCTCTACTCCTCCGGCACCACAGGGATTCCGAAGGGACTCGTCCATGGGCACGGCGGTGTGACGCTGGACTACCAGAAGCACGTCGGGCTTCAACTCGACGTCACTGAGCACGACCGGATGCTCTGGTACACCTCGACGAACTGGATGATGTGGAACTTCACGGTCAACATGCTCTTGCTCGGGGCGTCGATCGTCCTGTACGACGGCAGCCCTGCCCATCCGTCGCCGGCACGGCTCTGGGAACTCGCCGCGGAGCATGACGTCACGATCCTGGGTGCGAGCCCGGGGTACCTGCACGCGTGCGAGCGGCACGGCACGAAGGTGCCCGCCGGCAACCGGCTCCGGATGGTAGGGGCGACCGGGTCACCGGTTCCGCCCAGCGCATTCCACTGGATCCGTGAGCAACTGGGCGAACGGACGCCGTTGGTGTCCATGTCCGGAGGTACCGACATCGTGTCCGCCCTGGCTACCGGCGCCCCGAACAAGCCGATCTGGCCAGGGGAAATCTCCGCACGCCCGCTCGGCGTCGCGGTCGACACATGGGACGAGAGCGGTCGACCGGTCCGCGGGAGTGTCGGCGAGCTCGTCGTCACGAAGCCCATGCCGACCATGCCGCTGCATCTGTGGAACGACCCCGACGGCGCCAAGTACCAAGCCGCCTACTTCGACGTCTTCCCGGGCGTGTGGCGACACGGTGACTGGGCGACCATCACCGAGCGTGGCAGTGTCATCATCCACGGCCGCTCCGACGCCACGCTCAACCGCCATGGAGTCCGGCTCGGCAGCGCCGACATCTACGAGGTGGTCGAGAAGATCCCAGGTGTCCACGAGGCGCTCGTGGTCGGCATCGACCTGTCCGACGGCGGCTACTGGATGCCCCTGTTCGTGACCCTCGAAGAGGGCCACGCCCTCGACGACACGTTCCGCCGCCTGATCGCGGACCGTCTCCGCACCGAGGCCTCGAAGCGGCACGTGCCCGACGCGATCCTCCAGGTGCCCGCGATTCCGCATACCCGGACCGGAAAGAAGCTCGAAGTGCCGATCAAGCGGATCCTGCAGGGTGCCGACCCGGACTCAGTCGTCAGCCGGGACGCTGTTGACGACCCTGCAGCGTTGGACGCCTTCAGGCAGTTCGTCCCGACAGGCCACCACTGACGTTCGAGGGGTGATGTCGTCAGGGTGAGACCGGTGCCGACGAGGCATCCGTCGATGATGTCGGGTCGGTACTGAGCCTGGCGAAGGCTCCGTCGGAGGGCACGCATCAGGTGGGCGGGATCAGTGAAGTCGGTGTTGGCCTGGCAACGGCGCCGGAGCACTGACCAGATCCCCTCGACCGGGTTGAGCTGCGGCGTGTACGAGGGCAGGTAGTGGACGATGAACGGTGATCCAGTCGTGGGCCGGACTTGTGGTCTGGGTGGACCATCGGCCGCCAGATCAGCCGGGAGCGTTCCCCAGGCTTGTAGCAGGCCAGGGCCGCGATGGAGATCCGTCGCTGGGAACGACCGCGGACGCGAACGACCGGCGTGACGCCGCTAGGGACCAGGTGCGGCTGGTGGGCGGCGTCATCGAGAAGCCTGCCTCGTCCTCGAAGACGAGGCAGGCATCGAGCGCCGCCGCGGCGCTTCACGGACGGCCAGGTCTCCTTCACCCATCCGGCCACCGCCTGCTCGTCCCGCTCGCGCGCAACTTTGGCCGGGACCTGATGACTTGAGCCGTGGCGGCGGAGCATCAGCGAGATGCCCGACACCGTGAACGGCTTGTGGAACCGCCGTCCGATCAGCGTCTTGATCCGGGCCAGGGTCCATGTCTGGTCCGGCCGGCCGTGCGCGACCGCGCCCTTGGCCAGCTCGATCTCCAGCACAGCGAAGAGGGTGTCACTCAGCCTCGGCCTGGAGACGGGCCCTGTGGATCGGACCCGTCAGCGCCCGCCTCCTGCCAGACCCGATGCCACCGATGCACCGAGCGCACGCTGACCCGTATGTCCTTGGCGACCTCCCCGTTGGTGGCCCCGGCGGCAAACCGCTGGGCTGCCTCCAACCGGCAACGCCGGCGGCTGGGCGGGCGGAGTGACCTCACCTCGGCGAGTCCCGACCTGCTGCGCGCGATGGTCAAGACGCTCGCCGACGCGCTGATGTCGGCCGAGGCGGACGCCCTCTGCAACGCCGAGTACGGCCAGGTCAGCGACGAGCGCGTCAACCACCGCAACGGCTACCGCCCGCGCGAGTGGGACACGCGCGCGGGAACCGTGGAACTGGCCATTCCCAAACTGCGCCAAGGCAATTACTTCCCCACCTGGCCGCTCGAGCGCCGCCGCCGGGCGCAGCAGGCCCTGATCAGCGTGGTCGCCACCGCCTACCTCCTCTGCCTCTCCACCCGACGCGTCGAGAAACTCGCCGAGTTCCTGGGCGTCACCCAACTGTCCAAGTGCCGAGTCTCGGAGACGGCCAAGCACCTGGACGCCCGCGTGGCCGAGTTCCGCAACCGGCCGCTCGACGCCAGCCCCTACACCTTCGTCCGGCTCGACGCGCTGACCCAGAAGGTCCGCGAGGGCGGCCGCGTCGTTGACATCGCCTGCCTGGTCGCCGTGGGCGTCAACAACAAGTGCCAGCGCGAGGTCCTGGGTCTGGACCTGGCCACCGTCGAGGACGGAGCCGGCTGGACCACATTCCTGCGCTCCCTGGTCGCCCGCGGCCTGACCGCAGTGCAGCTGGTCGTCTCCGACGCCCACACCGGCCTGGTCGACGCCGTCGCCGGTGTCCTCCCCGGCGCGAGCTGGCAGCGCTGCCGCACCCACTACGCCCGCAACTTGCCTTCACAGGCGCCGAAGTCGGCCCGGCCCTGGGTCGCCACCCTGCTGCGTACGGTGTTCGAGCAGCCCGACGCCGACGCAGTCCGCCACCAGATGACGCAGGTCATCAACTCGCTGCACGAGAAGTTCCCCGCCGCCGGCGAACACCTCGACGCGGCCCTCGAGGACCTGCTCGCGTGCACCGCCTTCCCCCGCACGGTCTGGAAGTCGATCTGGTCGAACAATCCGCAGGAACGGCTGAACAAGGAAATCCGGCGCCGCACCGAAGTCGTCGGCATCTTCCCCGACCGGACCTCGGTGATCCGCCTGGTCGGCGCGGTCCTGGCCGAGCAGAGCGACGAATGGGCCGAACAACGCCGCACATCGGCTCCGAGATCCCCGGCCGCTTCCGCCTCCACCCGATCGAGGGGCCATCGATACACCACTCCAGCGGACGTGACCCTCCAGCGCCAAGACCAGCCTGGGCGACTCAGTACGTACCCGTCGGGTGTATCCAGCGGAACTGAAGGAGCGGTTCGAACTGAAAGCACGCACGAAATCACCGGATCCCGAGCGGCTGCACTTGAGTCCGGACACGGCCAAGACGCGCAGCGCCTGTACCCCGCCGAGGTGCGGCTCGGCGGGGTACAGGCACTTAGGACCGCGCTCAGCCGCGCGGATAGAATGGCGGCAGCTCGGCGTCGACGTTGATCCAGGTGGCCTTGGGTTCGGTGTACTCCCGCATGGCTTCGAAGCCCATCTCGCGGCCGTATCCGGAAATCCCCACGCCGCCGAAAGGCGAACCAGGATTGACCCGCTTGTAGGAGTTCACCCAAACCATACCGGCGCGGAGCTCCCGGGCGGTCTTGTGAGCCCGCGCGAGATCCGAGGTCCACAGGCCGCCGCCGAGGCCGTAGTCGACGCTGTTGGCAATCTCCAAGGCCTCCTCGTCGGTCTTGAAGGTGTGCACGACCATGAAGGGACCGAACACTTCTTCGCGGGCCGCGCGCGCGTCAGGGGACGTCTCCACGATGGTGGGTCGGATGTAGTACCCGTCGGCCAGAGCCGGGTCGCTGGGGGCTTTGCCGCCGGCGAGGACGGTGCCGCCTTCCTGCGCCGCGACATCGAGGTAGGAGATCACTCGGTCCCAGTGCAGCTTCGAGGTGAGCGGCCCCATCTCGGTGGTCCGGTCCTTCGGGTCCCCCAGCCGGATCGAGTCGGCCAGGGTGACGAGGCGGTCCAGGAACTCGTCCTTGAGGGACTCGTGCACGATGAGCCGGCTGGCTGCAATGCAGGCCTGGCCTTGGTTGTGGAAGATGCCGAAGGCGGTGCCGTTCACAGCCGCCTCCAGCTGCGCGTCGGCGAAGACGATGTTGGCGCCCTTGCCACCCAGTTCGAGGTGGACCTGCTTGAGCGTGTCCGCAGCGCGCATGGCGATCTGCTTGCCCACATTGCTGCTGCCAGTGAAGGAAAGCTTGGTGATGTCGGGGTGCTCGACGATTCGCTGGCCGGCTGTTTGACCGTAGCCGGGCACCATGTTGATGACGCCCGGGGGGAAGCCCACCTCGGCAGCCAGCTCCGCGATCCGCAGCGCGGTCAGCGGAGTGACCTCCGACGGTTTCATCACCACGCAGTTGCCCGCAGCCAGCGCCGGCCCCAGCTTCCAGCCCACAAACATGACCGGGAAGTTCCAGGGGACGATCTGCCCGATCACTCCCAGCGGCTCGGGGACCACGTAGTCGAGGAAGCCCGCTTCGACAGGGACGACCGTGCCCTGGAACTTGTCGGCCATGCCACCGAAGTATCGGAACGTGGCGGCAGTGCGCGGGACGTCGAGGCCGAGGGTGTCGCGAAGCGGGTGCCCGGTGTCGCGGGTCTCGAGCAGCGCGAGGTTCTCGGCGTCGGCCTCGATGGCGTCGGCCAGCTTCAGCAGGAGGCGACCACGATCGGCAGCCGGCATGCGGCTCCAGTGCGGGAACGCCTTCCTCGCCGCGGCGACGGCGCGGTCGACGTCTTCCCGCCGGGCCTCGGCGACGTGGGCGAGGACAGATCCGTCGTGGGGGTCGATCGTGTCGAAGGTTGCCCCGTCGGCAGCATCGACGAAGTCGCCACCGATAAAGAGTTTGGTCTGCACGGTGATTCTCGAATCTTGCTCAGAAGTCGACCGGGTAGGTGGGGGCCTGACCCGACGCGATGGCCTCAGGGATCTTGTCGGAGTTGTTCTCCCAGACCAGCAGCATCGAGCGCTTCGGGGAGTAGCCCTGGTGGCGGATGTCGGCGGGCATGGCGCAGACGTCGCCGGCCTTCATGACGACGCGGGAGCGCACAGCCCCGGTGTCCCGGTCTTCAACCTCCCA
This sequence comes from Streptomyces jeddahensis, assembly GCF_001642995.1. Lineage (GTDB taxonomy): Bacteria > Actinomycetota > Actinomycetes > Streptomycetales > Streptomycetaceae > Streptomyces > Streptomyces jeddahensis. Next base: position 40,071 of record NZ_LOHS01000108.1, on the reverse strand, counting down.
GGTGATCTGGTCGGAGAGCTGGACGAACCATTCGACCCGGTCGTTGCCGTGGATGATCGGCAGGATGTACTCCTCGGTCGTGGGGCAGGCCAGCGAGTCCTTGCAGACACTGACCACCGAGGGGTTCCACGTGACGTCGGAGCGCGAGAGGTAGGCGAACAGGCTGAAGGCTGCGACCTCGTCCTCGAAGCCGGGCTCGACCTCGATGACCGGTTCGGCCTGGTCGACGTCGGCGAACATCCGGTTGACGGGGTAGCCCGACTCGTCGGTGCGGGGCTGCTGGTCGCCGGGCAGGCCCACCATCCGGTTGGCCGCCACGCGCTCGCGGGTCACCGCGGCGTCGTTACCGCCGTTCTTGACTCCGAACGCCGAGCCGGTCTCGTGCGGCGAGGCGAACGGGTCGAAGGACTCGTTGGTCCAGTCCGAGAGGATCGCCTTGAACGTCTCGCGGATGGCGGGGGTCTCGACGGTCTCGCTGTAGTCGAGTTCCGCCTTGCGGTAGGAGTCGTTGTAGCGGCCGGCGAAGATGTCGACGGTGCCGTAGTGGTTCACGGTGCCGAAGACGCCGTCGAAGTTGACGATGCCGTAGAAGAAGTCCCACGCCACATCGCGCTGCAGCGCACGCAGGAACGCGTCCACGCTCATCACGTGGCTGCCGGTCGGCCAGGAGATGTAGACGAAGAACTCGTCCCGGCGGAACGAGAACTCACCGAGCTTGAAGTCGTGGTAGCCGTCGGCGCTCACATCGGCGGAACGGACTATGTCGAGCGGAGTGGACATCGATGGCCTTCTTTCGCTGAAGTCGGTCGGGTCGGGCAGGACGTGCAGAGCAGGTCAGACGGTCTGGCAGATCTCGGCCCAGCGGTACTGACTGAGCGGGCCGCCGATGGTCTGCAGCAGCAGGACGCCGGGGGCGCCGTCCTTGACGAAGCGGTACGCCGAGCCCTTCGGCAGCAGCGCCTGGTGGCCGCGCTTGAGATGGATGCGGCCCATACGGCGACCGGCCGGCTCGCCTTCGAGGAGGACCGCGCCCTCGTCGCCCTCGGCGACGACCGGCGAGTCGAGCTTGACCAGTTCCACCAGCACCTCGCTGCCGGAGTCGTCCATGCACAGGGCGAACTCGTCGTGGGAGGCCGTGTACCAGGGCGAAGTGCCCTCGGCACGCACCGTTTCGAGGACGTACTCCCAGTTCTTCGCCACTGCCACGCGGTCCCAGGCAGGCATCTTCGCGGCGACCTCGAAGATGTTGGAGAAGGCGTAGTGGCGCGCGTCGTCGGCGATCAGCTCGACGCCGCCCTTCTCGTACGCTGTCAGCGACCCGAATGTGGTCGAGTAGCTGGCGTGCTGGACCGCACCGCCCTGGGCGGGACTGGTCTGGGTCATCTCAGTTGCTCCTCGAGTTCGAAATTGCGGGGGCCAAGTGCGACGGCTCGTAAAGGCTGGCCGCGACTTTGAGTCTCAAGTACTGATCACGCTCGAAGAAGGCCTCACCCCGCAGTTGGCGGATTTCCGAAGCCTTCACTACCGGGAGTGCGTGGGGCTGTAGAAGACGGTCTGCGGTGGTGCGGTCCGGCCGTTGGCCAGCGGAGCGTCGACCAGCTGCGGGGTGGCGCCGACGACCAGGGCCCGGATCTGCGCCAGGACATCGGCGACGTCCCGCTCCAGGGGCACCTCGAGCAGCAGCTCATCGGCTCCGGCGCGGGCCAACGCCAGGACCTGGTCCTGAGCTTGCTCGAAGGTTCCGAAGATCCCGACATGCCGCGGGTGCCGGTCTCCTTCGAAGCGCGGCTCGAGTGCAGCACGAGCCTCCGCCTCGCTCATCGTCCGCCCGATCGAGATCGGAACGCAGACCCGCAGTGGCCGTTCGACCCCCTCGGCATCCATCTCGGCCCGAGCCGCCGCAACCGTGACGGGGTTGTTGACCCACACGACGCCAGTGGCTCCGCTGGGCGGGGGGACCAAGACCTGGGCCGGGGCTGCTGCATGGACAAGCCGTTCGAGCTGATCCTGCGACGGAACCTCAGTCAGGTACGCGGCGGCGAACCCGAGCCGACCGGTCATGGCTGCGATATTGATCGCGGTGTCGGCGGGCAAGCTGCCTGGCAGCATGATCCCCACGCTGAGCAGCAGGCGGGTCATGGGTCCTCCTCAGGGAGTATGTGGTTCACAGGATCTGGGCCACTGCGGCGGTCAGCTGCCGGATCGTCGAGACCTCGAAGGCGCCGGTGCAGTGCGCGGTGTATTCCGTGGCGCGCGAGTCGAGGGTGTCCCACTCGCCGCGGGGCTCGGGATTGAGCCAGTACAGCCGTCGCGCGCGGTGGCGCAGTTCGGCAATGAGGGAGGTGGCAGGCTCACGGTCATGCGAACGGGCGTCCCCGGCGATGATCACGGTCGTCTTCGCGGTGACCGCGGATCCCCACGTCGCCAAAAAGGTCGTCAGTGCGCGGGCATAGTCACTACGGCCGTCCTTGGCCACCAACCCGCGCTTGGCAAGCAAGTGATGGGCGTCGATCACCCCCGGGCTCGACTCCAGAAGCTCAGTGATCTCGACGATGCCGTCGATGAAGACGAACGAGCGGACCCGGCGGAACTCCTCGTGCAGTGCATGCAGCAGCGTGAGGGTGAAGGGCGCGAACTGCGCGGTGGAGCCCGAAACGTCGCAGAGGATCACCAGGTCCGGTTTGCTCGGTCGGCGGCGGCGGACCACTGGAGTGACTGGCACACCGCCGTAGCCCATCGAGGCGCGGATCGTCCGGCGCATGTCCACCCCCGAGCCGCCCCGTCGGCGCAGCGCGCCGAGCTTCGAGGCCAAGTGCCGGGCCAGTGGCCGCATCGCCGTTCGCATCGCTGCCAGCTCGTCGGCTCCGGCCCGCAGCAAAGGACGGTCCTGCAGGTCCTCAAGCTGCTGGGCCGCGACGCCGTCTCCCTCACGCAGGCGACCGGACAGCATATCGGTGAGCCGACGGCTCATCTGCTCGATGGCGGCACGGGCTTCGGCGGCGCCGACGCCTCGACCGAATTCGGTGCTGTCGCGGTCGGCTTCGAGGTAGCGCCGGTACAGGTCGGGCACATTCATGCGACGCAGGACCCGCTGGGCGTGGTGCCCCGCCGATCGTCCGTCGTCGTGGTCGCCGGCGAACCGGTTGATCGCCTCGTCGAGGGCGTGGTCGATGTCGTCGGCCTCGTCTGCCTGTAGGGCCCGGACGACGGAGTCGAGCAGTTGCTCCTCGTCATCGGCTCGGCCGGCCGTGGTCGTCGATGCTGACGGCGCGTCGTCAGGGCGCGGGCGAAACAGGGGGAGGACCGCGTCGAATGACCGTCGGAACAGCACGTCGTGTGAGGCGTCCTTGACGAGCGTTGCGCGCAGCGCCGCTCGCATCTTCGACCGTGAGGTGAGATCGGTGTGCACCAAGGCCGAGAGTGCGTCGAGCACCTCGCTGGTCGATACCGAGACGCCACCCGCCCGTAGCCGGGCGACGATTGCGACCACGAGCAGCGGGCCGACGTCGCTCAGCGACGGCTTGTCGTTCTGTGGCATGGGGTTCTCCGCCGGTTTCATGGGGAGTGCCTCAGGCCGGGCGGGCGGCGAGGTGGAGCTGATCGCGGACCTTCGCCTTGTCCTGGTCGTTCTTGAGCACGACGCCGAGTGTCTGCCGTGCCACGGTGTCGCCGAGTTCGTGGTGACCGAGGGCCGCAACCGCCCGCGCCCAATCGATGGTCTCGGCGACGCTGGGGGGCTTGCGCAGGTCGAGCGCTCGCATGGCGCGGGTGGCTTTCACGATCTGCCCGGCAAGCTCCTCGCTGACCTCGGGTATGCGGCTGCGCACGATAGCGCGCTCCCGGGCCGCGTCCGGGTACTCCACCTGGGCGTGCAGGCACCGCCGGCGCAGTGCTTCGGACAAGTCCCGGGTGGCGTTGGAGGTCAGGACGACGAACGGTCGCTGGACGGCGGTGATCGTGCCGAGTTCGGGGATGCTCACCTGGTAGTCGCTCAGCAGCTCCAGCAGCAGCCCCTCCACCTCGACGTCCGCCTTGTCGGTCTCGTCGATGAGCAGCACCAGCGGCCCGTCGTGCCGGATTGCCGCGAGCAACGGACGCTCAAGGAGGAACTCCTCGCTGAAGATGTCGTCGTGCAAGTCGCTCCAGGCATGCCCTTCGTCTCCGGTGGCCTGTGCCGACTGAATCCGCAGGAGCTGCTTGCGGTAGTTCCACTCGTACAGGGCCCGGGCCTCGTCCAGTCCCTCGTAGCACTGCAACCGCACAAGCTTGGCACCCGTGCCGGCAGCGACCGCCTTGGCCAGTTCGGTCTTGCCCGTACCAGCCGGGCCCTCGAGCAGCAGGGGCTTGCCGAGGGCGTCGCCGAGGAAGACGACGGTCGCCAGCTCCTCGTCCACGAGGTAGCCAGTGGCGGCCAGGGAGTCTCGCGCGTGCTCGACGGAGGTGAAGAAGGCCATGGCATGTCTCTCTTGTTCGGGATCTGTCGGTGCGGGTGCTCAGCGGTTCGGCGCTGAGTGGTCCGAGGGAGCCAACACGATGTCGAACGTCGTCCGTGACCAGCTCTCGTCGACGACCCGCCCACCCGGAGTGGGGGTGCCCGCCGGCTGCCGCTCGAAGTCGCGAATCAGGGAGTGCTTGACTCCGAACACCGCGTCAGAAACGCAGCAGCTCGTCGCCCCGCACGACTTCAGCGCGGCGGGCGCCGGGTGCGTGAAGGAGAGCACGTAGGACAGCACCGTGGCATGAGCATCGTCCAGCTCCTTGTCTCAGACTGACCGGCTACGCCGACGCCTGGCCTGACCTCATGGAATCAGATCTTTGGCAGATGCGTCAATGTCAGACAATTAAGAAGTTGGAGATACCAAGAAGCCGCCCAGCCAGCGACGCCGGCTGGGCGGCAGGAGCTCTCCGTGATCGGACGGCTCGACGACTCGGTCTGCCCCATCTCTCCGAAGTAGGAGATGTGCGACGCCATCACCGTGCCTGCGGTGTCCACCTCGCCCCCGCTGCCGTGGTACTTGATGGGAGGCGGAGGGGCGCTTCCCCGCAGGGCGCGAGCAAGCCCCGTGAACAAGGCGTGCAGAACCCGGTTTCCGCTGGCAGCCGCGATCTTGCTGTGGAACTCGAGGTCGAAGGCGCCGACATGCGGATCGTCCGGGTCGAGCCCCCGCTCGCCTTCGAGCAACCACTCCAGCCCCGCGATCTGCTCGGCCATGCGATTCTTGGCGGCCAGCTCAGCCGCTGGCACCTCGAGGGCCTGACGCACGTACTCGGTCTCTGCCTCGATGATCCTTCCGAGCCGGAGGATCGCGTCCATTGACACCGACGGGCCTGCGGCCGGCGACTCATGGTCGAAGGTCTCCACGAAGCTGCCACCGCTCGACCCCCGCCGCTTCGAGATCAGTCCGTTGCCTCCGAGGGCGCGCAGCGCCTCACGCACCGTGGCTCGACCAACCTTGGAGTCGCTGGACAGCTGCGCCTCACTCGAAGGCCGTGCACCGGGCTTCAGCGAAGACGACATGATCACCTCGCGCAGTTGCTGCTCGCCCTGCCCTCGAGGACGGCTGAGCGGCTCGGCTTTGAAGCCCATGGCTATCTGGCATTTGCCGCCCCACAGCGGTTGATCGTGCAGCGTCAGTCTCCTCTCGACGGGCAGGCAATTGCTAGACAGAATCAGGTTACGGTGTTATGTCTGACGTATGACGGCAGCCACCCTTCCCCGTCCTGAGGTCTTCTCCACAGAAGCGGCTGGCCCCGAGCGCGTCAAAGCGTGGGAGGCCCACAATGCGGCTCAGCTCATCGCCCTGAGCTGTGATGTCCCATGCAATGCGGAGTTCGAGGCCGCCGAGGTCAACCTGGAGTTGACAAAGGCCCACCTCGCCCGTGTGAGCGGGTCCAAGCACAAGGTGATCCGCACACGCGATCTGATCGAGTCCGACCCGGCTCACGCTTACGCGGTATATGCGACCCTGCGTGGCAACGCGACGTTGGAGTACTCCGGACACACACGTGTCCTCCATCCCGGTCAGGTGATGGTGTGCGACGCGGATCTGCCGATCGCTCGCGGCTTCGCCCATGGGTTGGAGGAACTGGCGATCAGGGTCCCGAAGGAACTCATCCACACAACCACCGGGCTGGATCTCCTCGCCGAGCCTCTCATCTTCGACGCCCGCGCGGACGGTCACGCTCGAGCACTCATGCACATGCTCGGGACCGCGCTCGATGCCGGGATTCCTGTCCCGCCGGACGAGCAGGGATTGATCGAGCTCGTCTCCGTGCTGGCCGCAGGCCCCCGGACCAGCAGCGCCCTGCGCCATCGGGTGGCCGCACGCACTTACATCGCGCAACGCCTCCACGATCCGTCGCTCTCTGCTGCCGGTGTGGCTGCCGCAGTCGGGCTGAGCGAACGAACACTTTCCCGCGTCTTCGCGGCCAGCGGGATGAGCGTGCCGCAACAGATATTGGGCCGCCGGCTCGACGTTGCCTACGCCCTGCTGAGGGCACGACCTGAGCTCACCACAGCCGCGGCCGCGGCCAGGTGCGGGTTCTGGTCGTACGGTTACTTCAGCCAGACGTTTCAACGGCGCTTCGGTGTGACTGCCGGCGAGGTCAGGCGTCTGGCCCACGGTTCATCTGTATGAGGCACTTCCCGACGGTTGGCCGCAGCCCGCGGAGAAAGGCTGCATCGATCCGGAGACCAACCTTCCGAAATCCGCCACCCGGGTCGGGGCTCTTGGATTTGGGGACGTGCGGGGATCACCCTCGGACCTCAACCAATGAGGCACAGGCCGCTGGCCTCACCGTTCACGGCATCCAGGTCCTCAAAGGAGTGGTCCCATGTCCGTCCCACCCGCTGCCCGAACCGACACATCCAGCCCGAACCAGGGCAACCCAGGGAAGTGGATCGCCGCCACCGGCTTCCTGGTGCTCCTGACCGAGCTGACCGCGCTGGGCCTGTCCCTCGTCTCCCCCGCCCTCGGCGCATTCGCGGCGAAATACAACACCACACAGATCTCCTGGATGATCGCGATCTTCCTGCTGGTCGGCGCCGTCCTCACCCCGGTGCTCGGCAAGCTCGGCGACCGCGTCGGCAAGAAGAAGATCCTGGTCGCCACCGCCTTCGCCGGCGTCGTGGGATCCGTGGTCTGCGCGCTGGCCCCCAACTACGGCATCATGCTGCTGGGACGCGCCCTGATGGGCGCCTCGGGAACCTTCGTCCCCCTGACCTTCTCCCTGGTGCGCGACGTCTTCCCCAAGAAGTACCGCAGCCTCAGCATCGGCCTCGCCACCAACGGCGCCGGCGTGGTCACCATCCTCGGCCCCTTCCTCGCCGGCTTCCTCATCGACCAGATCGCCCCCGAGGCCATCTTCTGGTTTTACGCCGCCCTGTCCCTGCTCGGCGCGATCGGAACCATCCTCTTCGTCCCCGAGACCCCGATCCGCAACCGCTCCGCATTCGACGTGCCCGGCATCATCGGCCTCGCCGTCGGACTGCTCGCCCTCATGTACGGACTGACCAACATCAGCACCTGGCACCTTCTCAGCGGCCGCACCCTGACCTACGTCGGCGGCGGCGCCGTCATCCTCCTCGCCTGGTGGATGTGGGAACGACGCGCCGCGGCACCCTTCCTCGACACCCGGATCATGGCCAGCCGCCCGGTCGCCACCGTCGTCCTGTCCTCCAGCCTCATCGTCTCCACCACGATGCTCGCCACCAGCTATCTGCCCACGATGCTGCAGACATCCCGCAGCCTCGGCGGCGACTACGGCTTCGGCCTCGACGCGACCGGCGTCGCCGTCTACTGCATCGCCGGCGGCATCACCACCGTCCTGGCCGGCGTGGTCGTCGGTATCGGCTCCAAGCGCTACGGCCTCCGCCCCTTCCTGCTCCTGTCCGGCGTCTTCGCCGTCGCCGGCACAGTCACCCTCGCTCTTCTGCGCACCCAGCCGTGGATGCCCATCGTCGGATTCGCACTCGTCGGAGCAGCATCCATGTCCATGGCCGCGGGAGCCGCCCTGATCATGCAGCTCGCCCCCGCCAAGAGCCGCGGCGTCTCCGCCGGCATCCAATTCGCGGTCCAAGGTGTCCTCGGCAGCGCCATCATCCAAGCCGGCGGCCTCATCCTCGCCGGACACGTCAAGGCCGTCGCCCCCACCGGAGCCCCTGTCTACAGCAGCACCGGATGGATCCTCGCTATCGGCGCCCTCGGCGCCCTGATAGCACTCGCCGGCATCGCCATCGCCGCCCTCATCCCCAAACAACCAAAGGAAGCCGAAGCCGCCACCGAGACGAACGAACTCGTGGCCCAACCCCAACCCAGCTTCTGATCCGTTTACCCCGCGCGGAGCGTGACGGCATCCCGTTCCGCGTCTGGTCGTGGCCCGGGTCGACCGCCGATTCCGGGCTGATCCGGCAGGTCAAGCGCGATCTGCGGGAGTGGTCGTGGTCCGCGTGGTGTGGATCGCCGACCGCGGCTTCACCTCCGCCGCCAACCGCCGCGCGCTCATGCGAGGAGGCGGCTACATCATCGGCGGGAAGCTCCGCTCCGGCTCCGACGAGGCCAAGGCCGCTCTCGCCCGCGCCGGCCGCTGCCAGGTCGTCCGCGACAACATGCAGGTCAAAGAGGTCAATATCGGATCCGACGACCGGCTCATCATCTGCTTCAACCCCGACCATTGCCGTCCAGCTTCTCCTCTGCGGCGAACTTCTTCTGGTCCCGTTTCAGGCCGGGCTTGGTGGACAACTGCCCGGCCAGGTGAGCGCGTTCGGCCGCGTTCAGCTTGTCGCTGCCGGTGATGGCCTCAGTACCTTCTGCGCTCCAGCGACCCACACCTGTCCGGCGCATCGCCCTGGGGTACAAGCAGCTCCTTGAGGTGGAGCGAGGCTGGAGGGGGCATGAAGCAACTGCTGGCAGCCGTAGGCGGGCTGCCCAAGGGGGTGGTAGCGCGGGGGGCGGCACGGATTCACAGCCCGCCAGGCCTCCCGCAGCTTCACGTCGGTCGCGTACTTCTCCCGCGCCTTCCGCGAGCGGTTCGGCGTCACCGCAGGCGAGGTCCGAGCCGGGTCCGCCTGACCGGGCCGCGGCCCGCCATCCTCCTTTCCGCCATCTCGGCCCGGATCTCTGGGTCCGCCCGGGCATGACCGCCGACACTCGTACGCACCAACCCGGTGCCCTTGTCCGGGACGAAGAAAGGTGTGGCACATGCCCGCGTTCGACGATCGTCAGCCCGAGACCCGTCCGCCCGCGTCGTCGGTGGTCGAGAGGCAGGGCGTGAAGGGCGTGCGCTTCGACCACGACACACTCGCGCAGCGCGTGCGGTTCGCCTCGGCCTCGGCGGCGGAGATCCTCGCGGACGAGATCAAGGAGCTCGGCGCGGCCCGGGTCATGGTGATCGCCGCCGAGGCCGAACGGGAACTGGCGCACCGGATCGCCGCGCAGCTGCCCGTGGCGCACTGGCACCACGAAGTGGCCATGCATGTGCCGGTCGAGGTCGCCGAGCGGGCCAGAGAACAGGCCGCGGCCCATCGCGCCGACGCCCTTGTCTGTATCGGCGGCGGCTCGACGACCGGCCTGGCCAAGGCCGTGGCACTCACCACCGGTCTGCCCATCGTCGCGGTGCCGACCACCTACGCGGGCTCGGAGGCCACCAACGTCTGGGGACTCACCGAGCACGCCCGCAAGACCACCGGCACCGACCCCCGGGTGCTCCCGCGAACGATCGTGTACGACGCGACGCTCATGCTCACCCTGCCGGTCGACCTGAGCGTGGCATCCGGACTCAACGCCCTGGCACACTGCGTCGATTCGATGTGGGCCCCACGAGCCGACCCGATCGACCGGGCACTGGCCGGCGAGGGCATCCGGGCCCTGCGCATCGGACTGCCGCTGGTCGCCGCCGAGCCGGACGGCCTCGATGGGCGTGAACACGCCTTGTACGGCGCCTACCTCTCCGCGGTGGCGTTCGCCTCAGCGGGCTCAGGGCTGCACCACAAGATCTGTCACGTACTCGGCGGCATGTTCGACCTTCCGCACGCCCAGACCCATGCCGTCGTCCTTCCCCATGTACTCGCCTTCAACGCGCCGGCGGCGCCGGACGCCGAGCGACGTATCGCCGCCGCCTTCGACGCCGAGTCCGCGACCGGCGGCCTCGCCCGGCTGCGCACTCGGCTCGACGCGCCCCGGTCTCTTCGCGACTACGGCATGCCGGAGTCCGGCATCGGCCCCGCCGCGGAGGCGATCCTCGCCGCTGTTCCGCCGGGCAATCCGACCCCTGTGACCGCCGACAACATCACCGGGCTGCTGCACGCGGCCTGGGAAGGAGCAGAGCCCCGATGACCTACACCGTCTCCGCCGAACAGGAGCGTCGCGAGGCGGACCTGGTCGAGCGCGTCGTCCGTTCGTTCGACGGTTGTTCCGACCCGCGACTCAAGCAGCTGATGACCTCGCTGGTGCACCATCTGCACGCCTTCGCCCGCGAGGTCCGTCTGTCCGAGGAGGAGTGGACCAAGGGCATCGAGTTCCTGACCGCCGCCGGGCACATAACGGATGACAAGCGCCAGGAATTCATCCTGCTCTCCGACGTACTCGGCCTTTCCATGCAGACCATCGGCATCAACAACGAGGCGTACGGCGACGCGACCGAGGCGACCGTCTTCGGCCCGTTCTTCGTCGAGAACAGCCCCGAAATCCCCCTCGGCGGCTCCATCTCCGGCGTCGCGTCCGGGGAACCGTGCTGGGTGGAGGGCACCGTCTCCGACAGCGAAGGACAGCCGGTCGCCGGTGCGCGCATCGAGGTCTGGGAGGCCGACGAGGAGGGCCTCTACGACGTCCAGCACGACGACGGCCGGACCGCGGCCCGCGGGCATCTGTTCTCCGACGCCGAGGGACGCTACTCGTTCTGGGGCGTCACGCCGACGCCCTACCCCATCCCCTCCGACGGCCCCGTGGGCAAGATGCTCGCGGCCGTTGGGCGATCCCCCATGCGGGCCTCGCATCTGCACTTCATGGTCAGTGCCGAGGGGCAGCGCACGCTGGTCACCCACATCTTCGTCAGCGGTGACGAACTGCTCGACGCGGACACGGTGTTCGGGGTCAAGGAGTCCCTGGTGAAGAAGTTCGAACGCCAGGCCCCCGGCTCCCCGACGCCGGACGGCCGCGTGGTGGACGACTCGTGGTCACGGGTCTCCTTCGACATCGTGCTGGCACCGGCCGGTAGCTGATTGTTCGTCACAAGCTGAAGGGGTCGGGCCTCGACGCGGTAGCGGGTGCGCCCGGCCCCCTGGGCACACCAGTGCTCTCCACCCCGGCCGGTACGTGGCTCCCGAACGAGTGCGGCCGCGATTCGCGTAACCGTGCCATAGCCGTCCTGGCGGGACAGGTGGACAAGCGGCGTGTACCGGGTCGCTCAGATCCGCGCCGGGACGAGGTGCCCATTCGGCGTCGATCACCAGCGCTCGCACCCTTCCTCCCATACAGCATGACATCAGTCATTAGCCCCTAATGGGCGGGGGTGACATCTGACTTCAAACAAACGACAGGAAAGGAGCACAGTCATGCACGTGCGCCGCATAGTCACCGGGTTCGACGAGAAGGGGCGCAGTTGCGTCGTCTCCGACGGGCCGGCCCCTCGCACCCACGACTTCGTACACATCCCCGGCTTCAGCAACACCCTGGTCTGGTCCATGCAAGACGTGACGGCTCCGCGCGGCACGCCGGCGGATCTGAGCGTGACCGCGGAGTCGCTCCTCCCCGGCCCGGGCGGTTCGGGGATGACGGTGGTCAGGTTCCCGCCGTCGTCGGTGTTCGCCTCGGCCGACGTCGCCGCGGCTGAGGCGGAACAGCGCCAGGCACTTCCCGGTCTGGCGCACAGGTTCGACCCGGAACGACCGGGCTTCCACACGACGCCGACCGTCGATTACGTGATCGTGCTCGACGGCGAGTTGTGGCTTGAATTGGACCACGGCCCACAGACATTGCTACGCAAGGGCGACGTGGTGATCCAGAACGGCACGTCTCACGCATGGCACAACCGCACCTCGCAACCCGCCGTCCTCGCCGCAGTGTCGGTCGGAACACATCCGGTCTCCGACTAGGGTCCGTCTTCAAGGACGTCAGATGGTGGATCATGGTGGCTGTGATACGCCGCCATGAACTCACTGACCAGGAATGACAGTTGCTTGCCCCGCTGATACCGCGAGCCAGGACGGGCCGGCCGCGGGTGGCGAACGGCAGGTCATCAACGGGATGGTCTACAAGATCCGCACAGGAATCCCTCCTCGACGCCGACGTCCTGGTCACGCTCGCACCGACCGAGGACCGCGCCAAGGTTCAGGTGACGGTCGCGGAGCGTGACTTCGGTGTGATCAGCGCGGCGTACCTGCGGCCCGACCTGCTGCATGCCCGGTTCCTTGACGCCGGAGCCGTCCCTGCCGGCCGTACGAGTGCCGAAGGACCTGTACAGGGTCTGGGCGGCGGTGCGGTGGAGCGGGAGCTTGCCGAGGCAGCGCTTCCCTACACGTCCGTTGCCCAGCAGGGGCTGCCGGCCTCCGTCACCCACGTGCTGGCGGCGACCCCGCAGCCCTCGCGGAACTCGGGCTTTCCCTCGTTGTGACGGCTGCGGCGCCGCCGCCATTCCCGGACACTGCCGAGGGACGCCGGCCCGCCTCCGCACTGCAGGCGTACGCCACCGCCGCGTCCGCAGGCACCACTGAGCTGCCCGAAACGAAGCGGCTGTCCAGCCCACCGCTGCCCGCGGGCACATCGCGGACGTCGACGAAGAAGACGACGGGGACGGTCTGGTACCGGGGGACGAGGAGGACGAACCGGAGGGAGCGGTCTTCCCCGCGCTGCGGATCCTCAAGGACGCGGTCGCCCGCTCGAAGACGCCCCCGGTCCCGGTCATCCGCAGCGAAGAACGTGACAGCGGCCCGTGGCCCCTGATCAGCGAGGACATGGACGGCGAGCCCCGCTGGGTGCACCCCGACGTCTCCCTCACCCGCGCCCCCGCGTCAAGGCGAACGGCAAGCGCGTCCGGCGCGACCTGCTCGAGGTGCTGACTCCTTCGGTGAGGGCGTGCTGTGCTTGATCGACCGCAACGGCAGCTACCCCTCGGCCTGCTCGGCCGTTCCCCTCGCCCCGAACAAGCTCCTGCACACCGGCCCCCTGGACGCCTTCGACAAGACCCAGGCGGGCACCTACCTCATCGACATCCCGCAGTGGAACCGAACGGAAAATGAACATCCCGCGCTCGTGACATAGACCATTGAGTGTTGGTCTGCCATGCGAGACGGGCGGGAATAAACGCCGCCTGAGCGGAATGGTTCGGATCTGGTCTGGGCGAACTCGTGAAACGGCCAGATAGCGCGATAGGACCGCCCGCCCCGCCACCCGGGCGAGAGCCGGGGCGACGGCGGTTTCCGCCGCGGCCCGGTCCTGCTCGGCCAGCCGGTTCAGTCCGGCGAGCTCCTGCATACCAACGCCCTCCCCGCGTCATCCCCCTACCGCCCCGGTGACGGATGGTAAGGGCGGCACGGTCCTCGGTACGGCAGAACCCGACAACGGCAACGGCAACGGCCGCCACGGCAGACGATCTTCGCCGTGGACACCCGCCGACGACCAGCATGAGTATCCCGCTCGCCCCTCACACCAGACCCTTGACCTGCGAACTTCACGTTGCACGGGCCTCACTGGAAGTTCGCAGAATTCCCAGGAGGGCATGACGGCATCATCTCCGCCCCAGGCCCAGCGCGATCCTGACGAAGCTGCGGGTGACGAGCCGGGTGCAGGCCGCGCTGCTGGCGCAGCAGGCCGGGCTGCTCGACGAGCGCCCGCGGTCGGAAGCCGGCCGATGAGCCGTTCACGTGCCGTGTGGCAGCGGGTTCCCGCGCCGGTCGTAGACATCGTCCTGGTGGCGGTGGCGGCGGTGGACGTATGGCTGAACATGTGGGAGCACACTCGTCCCGAGGTGGCGCTGGCCGCGCTCGGCTGCGCCGCGTTGGCGTTCCGGCGCAGGTTCCCGCTCGGCGTGTTCCTGCTCACCCTGCCCATCGCGCTGATGCAGGATGTCGCCGTCGCGGTGCTCGTGGCGCTGTTCACCCTGGCCGAACGCACCCGCGACCGTCGGCTCCTCGCGGTGTGCGCCGCCCTGTCCGCCCTCGCGAGCAGCACTCCGTGGCCCCTGGCCGAGGTCGACCGGACCATGACACTGGTCTTCTTCGTGTACGGCCTGGCCACCAGCGTGGCCCGGTCCTCTTCGGCCAGCTCCTCAAGCGCAACGGGACTTGGCGCGGCGGCTTGTCGAGGTCGAGGAGGCCAAGGAGCACGAGCCGGCCCTGCACAGGCCGTGGCGGCGAAGGCGCTCCAGGTGCACGGTGGATACGGCTACACCCAGGACTTCGCCGTGGAGAGGCTGTTGCGCGGCGCGATATCCCTACGGGCCGCCACCGGGGTCACGCACGCCGCTACGGGAGCGTGATCGTCACGTCACTGCCCAGCATCGACGGAACCGGGTCTGAGCGCCGGGATGTCCCAGTGCTCCACGATCCGGCGATCGACCAGTCGGAGGATGTCGACACCGAGGCCGGTCTGATTTCCGACGCGGACGCGCTCGAGGAACCACACCAGATCGCCTTCGGCGACAGTGGCGACCACCGTGAAGCTCGGTCTGAACTCATCCGGAAGGCCGCCGGTTTCCTCCAGGGAGCGGCGGATGGCCTCAGGACCGTCGGGGATGGTCTCGTTGTGCTGGAGGTAGACCTCGCCCCAGTGATCAGCCACGACGGTGTGGTCGAACTCGATGAATCGGGCGAAGGCCGCCGACGCGACCTCGCGGTTGATCGCTGTCATAGCGGCTTCCCCGTAGCCCGTACCGTGAGTGCGCTGGTAGGCATCGCTGAACACCGACCTTCCGCTGACCGTGCTCGACGGCACGGCGACGTGGAGCTGCCAGTGCTCCGCGACCTGGTCGCCGACGAAGCGGAAGAATTCACACCAGGACTCGCCGCTGAACTCGTCACGCGGATCCGTTGAGGCGTGCCAGTGCACGGCCACGAACTCATCATCAGAGACGGTTCGCTTCACCGTTGCGACGACTCCGGGAAGGCGAGTCTGCAGCTCGAGGTAGAGCTGACGCGCTCCGGCCGGCCCGTCGCTGAGCGGCTGGGAGGAGCGGTGATGGCGGGCCTCTGGCGAGAAGATCGTCTCGAGGACATCGTCGCTCTCGACGTGGAGGCGTCCGGCGGTCAGGGCGTCGTAGATGCGCAGTACCGACTGACGTCGGCGTTCGGATTCGAGCATGAGCTGTGATTCTCCGGTCGTAATCAGAGGTGCGGCACGAGGACTCCCGCAGTTGTGTCCGCGGCGGCGTCATAGCGGTGGCATGCAACGTGTCCGTCGTCGGCCGCGAGGTGGACCGGCGGCTGCTCGACCCAACACCGGTCTTCCGCGAACCCACACATGGGTGCGAAGGGGCAGCCTCCGCCCCGCGGTGGCTCGGGGCGAGGATCGCGCGCGGGGCGCAGCTGATCTGGCTTCGCCAGCCGGTCGAGCTCGGGCGACGCCGCGACCAGGGCTTGGGTGTGAGGATGGCGTGGGTGGCGGGCAACCGTCTGCGCGGGCCCGTCCTCGAGCACCTGGCCACGGTAGGGCACCACGATCCCAGTCAGACATGTAGCGCACGACGTCGAGGTCGTGACCGATGAAGCAGTAGCTGTGAGGACGCCGCACGGTGCCGGGTGATTTTGACGGACAAGCGGCACCTCTGTCTAATATTGGAGGTTTAGCGATCGCCAAAGTAACCTCGCTTGCAACCCGCGTCAATGGTCCGCGCATCAAGCCCAGGCCCACGCCCAGGTGACACTGTTCGCCCACCTGGAGGACCGTGCTGGACATTCGATCTCTTGTGAATGTCTGACAGATCACCGCCCAGCTGCTCAGCATCGCCGCACGCAGGACGGAATAGATCGAATCCGACCGCGACGGCGACCTCCTGCCCCCTGTACGAGGACGCCGCACTGATCACCGACAACGTCGGGCAGCGCCTGAACTGGGCTGCCCGCTCCCTCGACCCGTAAGGAGCCCCCGCATGACGTCGCTGCCGTATCCGAACCTGGACGAGAGCTCTGCACCAGCCCCGGCGGCAGGAGCCCAGCCGACGGCGGACCCGCCCGGGCCGCCCGCCGTCGGCGCCTGACAACCCTCGGCGCAGCCATGACGCGGCGCGGCCGACGGTCTGTCGGAACGTCGGCCGCCCGTACCGGCGCGAGCACCGCGCATCACCTCTGGCATCCGAAGACACCGACTCATCAACGGCCCTGCCCGAAGTCGGCTGCGGGGAGGACCAGGCGGAAGGTGCAGCCCTCGCCCGGGACGGTATCGAGTTCGAGACGGCCGCCGTGGCCCTGGGCGATGGCCGCGGCGATGGCGAGGCCGAGGCCGCTCCCGCCGTGGCTGCGGGAACGGGCGGGGTCGGCCCGGTAGAAGCGCTCGAAGACGTGCTCGGCGTCGATGGGGGCGAGGCCCGGTCCTTCGTCCGCCACCTCGATCACGCTGACCGGGAGGCGCTCCGGGAGCGGCGGCGAGGCGGAGGTGCGTCCCGGCCGGTCGGTGCCGCCGGTTCCGGGTCCGGTCTCTGTCGTGCCCACCCGTACGTGGACACGGGTGCCCGGCGGCGTGTGGATGCGGGCGTTGGACAGCAGGTTCTCCAGGATCTGGCCCAGTCGGCGCGGGTCGCCGACGGTCTCGGCCACGTCGAGTTCCTCGGTGCCGCCCGGATCTGCCGGAGTGGGCAGCGGGCCGAGGTCGACGGGGTGGGAGTGGCTGTGGACGGCGGCCGCGCTCACCGCGTCCGCCGCGAGCGAGAGCAGGTCGACCCGTTCTCTGCGGTAGGAGGGTTCGCGGTCCAGGGTGGCGAGCAGTTGGAGGTCGTCGACGAGCAGGCTCATGCGCTCCGCGTTCTGCGCGATGAACCGGTTGGCCTCCCGCAGCTCACGCTCCGGGCGCCGCTCCGGACGCAGCGCGAGCTGGGCGTACCCCTGGATGGCGGTGAGCGGAGTGCGCAGTTCGTGCCCGGCGTCCGCGACGAACCGGCGCAGCCGTGCCTCAGAGGTCTCGCGGGCCAGCAGGGCGGTCTGCAGTCTGTCGAGCATGGAGTTCAACACCCGGCCCAGTCGTCCGATCTCGGTGCGCGGGTCGGTGTCCGGCAGTCGCAGGTCGAGCCGGCCCGCGGTGATGTCCTGGGCAGTTCGTTCCGTCCTGGTCAGTGGCAGCAGCCCCAGCCTCACCACCCACCGGCCCAGGGCGAGCAGGCCGGCGATCGTGACAGCGAGCAGCACGGCGTTCAGCCACAACAGCTTCGAGGTGGCGCCGTCGACGGTGTCGAGCGGCAGGGTCACCACCGCGCTCATGCCGTCCGGGCCAGGGCTGAGCAGTACCCGCCAGCGGCCGTCACCGCTGATGGCGGACACGGTTTCCGGGTGCCCGTCCCTCAGGTCGAGGTCCTGCGCCTGATCGGCCAGCCGAGGCCCCGGCTTTGCCTCCATGCCGAGGGAGTTGTTCAGGCGCTGCCCGGAGGAGTCGTAGAAGTAGACGTGGAAATCCGACGGCAGTGCGTCCAGGTGTTCGGTCGGCGCGGGGAAAGCATTCCGGAGGGCGTCGCGGAAGGCCGGGGTCGGGGGGTGGAACTCCACCAGCTGCTGGTCGACGCGATCGAGCAGCCAGGAGCGGAGCACCACGTAGCCGATGGCCTGGGAGGTCAGTACCGCCGCCGTGGCGAGGACGGTGACGCCGAGGATCAGTCGTTGTCGCAGTGAGCCGGGTGGCCTGGGCAGGCGGGGGATCACTGCTCCGGCGTCCCCTCGTGGTCGCGGGGCAGCCGCAGGCAGTAGCCGACGCCGCGCACGGTCTGGATGAGCGGCGGCTCGAAGGAGTCGATCTTCCTGCGCAGGTAGCGGACGTACGTCTCGATGATCCTGGCGTCACCGGCGAAGTCGTAGCTCCAGACGTGGTCGAGGATCTGGACCTTGCTCACCACCTGGCCGGCGTTGGACAGGAGGTAGGCCAGGAGCTTGAACTCGGTCGGGGACAGGGCGATGTACTGTCCCGCGCGGTGCACCTCGTGAGCGCCCTCGTCGAGTTCGAGGTCGGCGTAGCGCAGGACGCTCGGTGGTGGGAGTGCCGCGTCCACCGGTGCCGTGCGGCGCAGGATGGCCTCGATACGCAGCAGCACCTCCTCGATGCTGAACGGTTTGGAGACGTAGTCGTCGCCGCCGACGCTCAGGCCCTGGATACGGTCGTCGGTGCCGGTGCGGGCGGTCAGGAACAGGATCGGACATTCGTCCCCCGCCGCCCGCAGCCTGCGGGTCACCTCGAAGCCGTCCAGGTCGGGCAGCATCACGTCGAGCAGCACCAGGTGCGGTCGCAGGCGTTCGACCTCGACGAGGGCGGACTGTCCGGTGTCGGTGCTGCTCACCTCGTATCCGGTCAGGCGGAGCGTCGCCTCCAGCAGGGTGCGGATGCTGGGCTCATCCTCGACCACGAGAAGCCGATGTCGCGGACGAGTCGTTGCGGACTGCTCGGTCATGACGTGATGCTGGTCCGTTCTCCCGGGTGGTACCCGTTGCTCCGGCGTCGCCTACTTGGCGGCGCAGTCGTAGAGCACGTCGGCTCCTGCTCCGAAGCCCATCGCACTACCGCTGCTCTTCGACGACGTGCCGCCGTACGCCGATACCGGAACCTTGGTGCAGTTGTCGGCGATCCAGTCGGAACGCTGCTTGCTGTAGTTGGCCGACCCGGTCATGGCCGGCCTGCCGCCGCTGTTCGTGTCGGAGCCCAGGACGTAGCGTAGTTCCCCGCTCTTCGTCCACTCCTTCAACTGGTCCACCGACGGCGCGTTGTCGCTGCCCATGAAACCACCCATGCCGATGACGGTCTCGTCCGAGCCCAGGATGAAGGAACTGGCGGCCATGGCACCGCCTTCGACGGAGAGCTTGATGCGGGCTTGAGGTGCGTGCTCCACGGCGTAGTCGAGGATCTTGCGCTGCTCGCTGGTGAGTTCCGCGCCGCCGCCGAAGCCGCCGCGTCCGCTCGGGGCCTTCCCGGAACCGCCGCCGGGAAATGACGGCATGTCGCTGTCTCCCGAAGTCGAGCCTCCGGACATGCCGGGCATGCCGTTCGCTCCCCCTGTGGGCATACCGGACGGCATGCCTGACGGCATTCCCGAAGGAACATCGCCGGAGGAGGGCTGACCGGACTGTCCCGAAGGGGTGTCACCACCAGGGAAGCCCGACGGCATCCCCGACGACGGAAGTTCGCCGTCGTTCCCGCTCTGCCGGGGCATCCGGCCGCCCCCGCCGAAGCCGAACGTCGTCGGACCGGCCGTCGGGTTGGACCCGCCCATAGCGGATGTCGAGCCCGGTACGCTGACCGCCCACGCTCCCGGGGCCACCAGGACCGACGCGACGGCGGCACCCACGGCGACCGTCAGCAGCCGGCCACGCCGCCGCGCGAGGAGCAGCAGGACGACCGCGGCGCAGCCGAGCAGCAGGACCGGCCACACCAGCCAGCCGTTCCAGTCGGAGTCGCGGCGGACCAGTGCCACGGCCCAGACCGCGCTGACCACGACCGCGGCCACGCCCACCAGGGGCGCCCAGCGCACGCCGGCACGGTGGACACGGACCAGGGCGGCGGTCAGTCCGCCGCACAGGGCGGCGATCGCCGGAGCGAGCTGAGTGGTGTAGTAGGGGTGGAAGATGCCCTTCTGTGTCGAGTACACGGCCGCGCAGACCACCAGCCAGCTCCCCCACAGCAGCCAGCCGGAGGCCGGCAGCAGGGCGTCGGCGGACAGCAGGCCGCGTCGGCGCATCACCACGCCGACCAGGGCGACGGCCAAGGCCAGTGCGCTGACCGGCAGCAGCCAGCTGATCTGGCCGCCCACCTGCGCGTTGAACAACCGGCCCAGGCCGGACGCGCCACCGAACCCGCCGCCGAACCCGCCCATGCTCTGGGACATTCCGTCGCTCGAGCCGAAGACCCGGCCCAGCCCGTTGTAGCCGACCACGAGATCCCAGGCCGAACCGTCCTTGCTGCCGCCGATGTAGGGGCGGTCGCCCGGCCACAGGGCGACCATGGCGACCCACCACAAGGAGGACGCCGCCAGGATGGCCCCGGCGCCCAACAGACGCCGCACTCGCGGTATCCAGGGGCCGCTTCCTCCCATGAGCCAGGCGAGAGTCAACGCGGGAATGACCATCCAGGCGGCGAGCATTTTGGTGAGGAATCCGCACCCGATCAGGAAGCCGCTCGCACACAGCCACCAGGTCGCGGTCCTGCCCTCGGCCTGCAACGCGCGGGTGAGCGCGTACGCCGCGGACACCAGCAGCAGGACGAGCAGCGTGTCGGGGTTGTTGTCCCGGTTGATGGCCACGGTGATGGGCGTGAGAGTGAACACCAGTGCGGCGACCAGCCCCGCCCCCTCCCCCGCCCAGCGCCGCACGGTGCGGTGCAGGACGAGGACCGCGGCCACGCCCTCGATCATCTGCGGCAGGACCAGCGCCCAGCCGTGCAGCCCGAAGATCTTGCTGCTGATCACCTGCGGCCACAGCGCGGCCGGCGGCTTGTCGACCGTGATCACCCCGGCCGGGTCGAAGGAGCCGAAGAGGAAGTTGGTCCAGCTCTTCCCCATCGATTTCACGGCCGCGGAGTAGTAGCTGTTGGCCCATCCCAGAGAACCCAGTGCCCAGCCGTACAGGACGGCCGCGAGCACGAGGATCGCTCCGAGTGCGGCCGGTGCCGCCCAGGCGGGCAGCGAGCGGACGAACGCAGGCGAATCTTCGGGTGTTGAGGCGGCCGGTACGGGCTTGAGGTGCGTGGGATTGCTCATGTCGGAAGTCGCTCTCGTCAACGGGTACGGCGGGGGGCGCTGGTGAAGACGGCCAGCCGCAGCACGGCGAAGCGCACGCAGGTGACCGCGACGGATGCCGTGGCGAGGATCGCGGTCTCCGCGGCTGTCGAGGCCCCGGGGTCGATCGACTTGAACCACAGCACCGCACCGGAGGTGACCAGGTACCCCAGGACGAACAGGCCCCCGGCGCCCAGGTGCGCCCGCGCGGGCGGAGCAGTGGAGTACCGGAAGGTGAGGCGTCGGTTCGCCTCCGTGTTGAGGACGGTGAGGACGAACAGCGAAACCAGGTTGGCGACAGCCGGGCTCCACCAACCGCGCAGCAGCCAGTACAGCAGCGCCTGCCCGACCGTGGAGACGACACCGATCGCCAGGAAGCAGCCGACCTCCCAGGACAACGCGCCACGTCGGGTAGCGGGTGCGAGGACTGCGTCGGGGTGCTCGGCGGCCGGTGCGGGGCGAGACGGTACGTCGACCCGGGCGCCGCCGGATGCCTTGAACCGCGCCATCCGCCACAGCCCTCGCAGGTCGTCCGTGGCGGTGCCCACGATGTCCACCCGGGTATCGACGTCCTCGACCCAGTCGACGGGGACCTCGTGAATCCGCAGTCCGTTGTGCTCGGCGAGCAGCAGCAGCTCCGTGTCGAAGAACCACGCGTCGTCGCGGGTCACCTGCAGCAACGGCTTCAGCACCTCGGTGCGGGCCGCCTTGAATCCGCACTGGGCGTCGGTGAACCGGACGCCGTGCGTGAGCCGGATGATGCCGTTGTAGCAGCGGGAGATGAACTCGCGGCGCGGGCCGCGCACCGTGCGCGACCCAGGTGCCAGCCGGGAACCGATGGCGACGTCCGAGTGACCGCTGGCCAGGGGCGCAACCAGCGGAAGCAGCCCGTCGAGGCCGGTGGACAGGTCCACGTCCATGTACGCGACGATGTCCGCGTCGCTGGCGCCCCAGACGGTGCGCAGAGCGAGCCCGCGGCCCTTGCGGTCGAGGTGGACCACGCCGACGCCCGGCAGTTCGTCGGCGAGGCGACGGGCGGTGGCGAGGGTCTCGTCGGTGCTGGCGTTGTCGGCCACAGTGATCCGCCACGGAAAGGGGAAGTCCGCCGCCAGTCGGGCGTGGAGTGTGCGCAGACAGCCGGGCAGGGCGCGTTCCTCGTTGTAGACCGGCACGACGATGTCGACCGTCGCGGTACCGGCCTGTGGATGAAGGGACCGCTCGACCTGCTGGAACGGGGCCAAGCGCTCCGGGCGGGCGGTGGTCTCGGTGAGGTGGGGGGTGGGAGTCATGGCTTCCTCAGGCGTGAGGGGACGGCAGACTGCGGCTCTGAGGCCCTGGTCCGGGCCGCGGCCTCACTGTTGCCGCCCTGCCTGTGGAGGCGGGGAAAGAATGCTGGGAACTGACGGGGAGTCAGATCTATGGCCGAAAGTGCTCCCACGGTTCACTGCGGACACGACCGCACCACGGAGTTCCTGAGTTCCCCGACACCCTTGATCTCGGTGACCATGTCCACACCGGGGTACAGAAGGACCTCGGGTTCGCGAACGGTGCCGCATCCGGCCGGTCTGCCCATCGTGATCAGATCTCCGGGCAGCAGCGTGATCACGGTGCTGACATGGGCGATGACGGTGGCGACGTCGAAGATCAGCTGCGAGGTGTTCGCCTTCTGGCGGACCCGCCCGTCGATGACACAGCTCATCGTCAGACCGCGGCCGCCCATCGGCACGTCGTCGGTGGTGACCATGGCGGGGCCCACCAGGGTGACGTCCGTGGACAGTCCCGACGCGAGGGCGCTTCCCGAGTCGCTCCGCGCGGCGACGCCGTTGACGACGGTGTAGCCCGCGACATGGCGCAGCGCCGTCCGGGCCGTGACCCCCCGGGTCCGGCACCCGATCACCAGGCCCAACTCCACGCCCCCAGTCCACGTTCCGTCCCTCGGCCGGCAGGCAGATGGCGTCGCGGGCACCGGCAACGCCTTGGGCGCCTTGCCGCACGGAGAACACCGGAACGGTGGGGAAGGAGGTGCCTGTCTCTTGTACCCGTGCGGCGTAGTTGGGCCCAACACGAACGATCTTGCTCGGCCGGGTGATGAGGGGCGCGTAGGAGATGTCGTCCAGCCTGTGGCGTTCACCGGTTTCCTCAGCGGCTCGTTCCCGCCAGTCCTCGCCGGAGGCGATCAGCGCCCCGACGTCCGGGTAGGGCAGCACCACGCAGTGCTTCTTCTGCAGACGTGCGGCGGCTGTACGGCCTTGTCCCAGTCGTACGGTGCTGAGCTTCACCGGTGGCACTCCTTTGGGTAGCGATGCGGCCCTATACGCAGGTGTGGGGAGCCGGGGCAGCCGTCGCTGCAGCGGCGGGCTGATACGGCAGGAGCAGACGGAATGTGCAGCCTTCACCTGGCCTGGCCTCGAGTTCCAGACGGCCGCCGTTGGCCTCCGCGGCGCCGGCGGCGATCGCAAGCCCCAGGCCGGACCCCGCTGCCGCGGCCCGCTCGGCGGCATCGGCACGGTAGAACCGCTCGAACACCCGCCGCGCGTGCGACTCGGCAAGGCCGGCCCCGTCATCGGCGACCTCGACGGCACAGACCCGAGTGCCGGGTATGAGCGGAGCGTTGGCGCTGGTACGGCCCGGTCCAGTCGTGCCCGGCCCGTGTGGGCGGACTCGGAAGGTGCCGACGCGCACCTGGATGTGTGTTCCGGTCGGAGTGTGGACGCACGCGTTGGTGAGCAGATTCGACAGGATCTGCGCCAGCTGATGCGGGTCGCCGACGGCCTCGACGACGTCCAGCTCGTTCACGCGGGCGTCGTCCTCGGGGTCGGCGAGAGTGCCAAGGCCTATGCTGCGCCCGGGGTGTCGCACGGCGACGGCAGCGATACCGTCGGCCACGAGAGAGAGGAGGTCGACTGGTTGCCACCGCGTCGCGGGTACCTCACCGAGCCTGGCCAGTTGGGACAGGCTCTCGATGAGACGGCTCATCCGGTCGGCGTTCCGCACGATCAGCTGCTGTGCCTCCTGGCGTCGTTCCAGGCTCATCTCCGGCTCCTGCACCAGGAGTTCGGCGAAGCCCTGCAGAGACGTGAGGGGAGTTCGCAGTTCATGGCCGGCGTCCGCCAGGAAGTGGCGCAGCCGTTGCTCCGACGCCTCGGTGCGACGCAACGCGGTACGCAGCCGGTCGAGCATCGTGTTCAGGGCACGGCTGAGGTGGCCGACCTCGGTGACCGCATGCCGGTCCGGAACGCTCAGTTCCAACTCACCTTCGGCGATGCGCCTTGCAGTGCGCTCGACTCCGACCAACGGCCGCAGTCCCAGCCGCACAGCGAGGGTGCCGAAGAGGACGACCCCCGCTGCGACGGCCACCCCTATAGCGAGGCTGAACCACAGCATCCGGGAGGTCGCCTCGTCCACCTCCTTCAGAGGCAGCGCCACCACGACCCGGGTGCCGTCGGTGCCGGACCTGGCGATCACCCGCCAGGTGCTGCCGCCGTCGGTCGCGGCGACCGTGGCGGGTCGGCCGTTCTTGAGGCCGAGTTCCGCCTCCGACTTCGGGAGTCGCGGCCCGGCACTGCCCCCGTCGCCGCTCAGCGACATGGCAAGCCGGTGGCCGCCTCTGTCGTAGAAGTACACCCGGTAGTCCGAGGGGAGGCCGCTCGTCCTGCCGGCCTCCCCTGACGCCGTCCGGCCGTCGGCCACGTCCTGATACAGCTGGGGCACCGGCTGGAAACGGGTCAGTCGCCCGTCGACCTGGTCCGTCAGCCAGGAGTGGAGCAGGGCGAGCCCTGCCGCCTGACAGAGCAGAACCGCCGAGGTGGCCAGCAGCGTGACGCCAAGCACCAGGCGGGCGCGCAGCGAGCGCGGTTTCAGCCGGCGCAGCCACCGCCTCACAGCGCCGCCGCCCCCGGTCCAGGGCGCGCGGCCCGCAGGCAGTAGCCGACACCGCGGACCGTCTGGATGAGCTGGGGCTCGAACCGGTCTATCTTGCGCCGCAGGTTGCGTACGTAGGTGTCGACGATGCGGGCGTCACCGGCGAAGTCGTAGTGCCAGACCTCGGACAGGATCTCCTTCTTGCCCACCACGCGTTCCGGCTGCGCAAGCAGGCAGACCAGGAGCCGGAACTCGGTGGGCGACAGCTGGATGGGCAGACCGGCCCTGCGCACCTCGTGGGTCTGCTGGTCCAGCACCAGATCCGCGTACCGCAGCGGCGGCCTCCTGGTCCCTCCGCCCGATGGCATGTCACTGCGCCGCAGGATGGCACGGATGCGCAGCAGCACCTCCTGCACGTGGAACGGCTTGGTGACGTAGTCGTCGCCGCCGGAGCTGAGGCCGATGATGCGGTCCTCGACGTCCGTACGCGCCGTCAGGAACAGCACCGGCGTATAGACGCCCTCAGCCCGCAGATGACGGGTCACCGCGAAGCCGTCGATGTCCGGAAGGCCGACGTCCAGCACGATCAGGTCGGGCTGGCTGCGACCGGCCTCGAACATGGCGGTCTGGCCTGTGTCGGCGGTGCTCACGGAGTAGCCGGCGGCGTGCAGGGCGGAAGTGAGCAAGGTGCGGATGCTGGGGTCGTCCTCGACGACGAGCACATTGTGTTGGGGTGGCGCGGGCGCCGACGGCGCGACAGGCATGGACCTTCCTTTGCTGGTGAGGCGTTCGCGGTGCGCCGAACGCCCGGACGGCGCCCCACGGGGGACTGCCGTCCGGGCGCCGGTGATCAGCCGGTCACCTCCTTGTTCTTGGCCAGCGCCGCGGTACGCTCGGTGACCGTCTTGCGCAGCTTCTCGACGGCGGAGTCCAGCTCCTTGCCGTCGGCACCGGCCTTCCCCGCCTGTTCGGCGATGGCGTTCAGCGCCTTCAGTGCGGTCCCGGAGCCGTAGAACTTCTGGTACAGCTCCTTGTACGCCTTCTTGTAGACGGGATCGAAGGTGTCCGAGTCCAGGAAGCGCTCCTTCAGCGGGTGGCCCCTCATGCCGGCGAACCCACCGCCTTCGCCCTCACCGCCTTGGCCGTTCTGACCGCCCGGCAGACCGGAAGGCATCCCGGACGGCATGCCTTCCGGCAGATTCTCGGGCATCCCCGAAGGCATTCCTTCGGGCATTCCTGACGGCATCCCGGAGGGCATGTTCTGCGCGGCTTGGCCACCTGTGCCCTGGCCGCCCTGGCTGCTCTGCCCAGTGGCACCTCCAGTGCCACCGCCGAAGGCACCACCCATGCCCGTGTCGTCGTCCGGGCCCGAGGTCGCATCGCCGGTGAAGGTGAAGTTGTAGTCCCATCCCAGGACCGAGAACTTCTTGGTGTCCAGGTCGTACCACAGCAGATAGTTCTTGCCGGGTCCGGCCATGTCGTCGAAGTTCATGAGCAGGTTCTGCGCGGCGAGGTACGTCGCCAGGGACTCGACGTCCACGTACTGGTCGAGTTCCTTCTCGAACTCCTCGTCCGACGCCTCGTTTGCCCACTTGATGAGCTTCATGACCGGCTCCAGATCCTGACTGCCCACCTTGTTGAGCTGCTCGAACGACTCCTCGTAGTCGGTCGGGTCGTCGCCCTTGTACTCGAAGCTGCCGCCGGCCCGCGCCTTGTAGAGCACGCCGTTGCCGTCAGCGATGGACTCCGCGTACTCCGTGTCCGGGCTCTCGACCATCAACCGGGTGGCGACCGGGCGGGTGTTGACCTTTACCGACGTGAAGGCGTACCGCTCATTCTTCTGACCGGTGGTGTCCGTCAGGCTCAGCGCGAGGGCCTCGTTCACCGGAACCTGGCCGTTGCTTCCGGGGCGCAGCGAGATCTCACGCTCGCCCTGATAGGCGCGGCCCTCGATGAACTCGTCGATCTTGATGAGCCAGGGCAGTTCCTCGGGCTTCTTCTCGGACAGGTTGTACTGCGTGATCCCGCCCCCGATGCCACCGGCCCCGCCGGGACCGCCGCCATTGGCCTGGCCGCGGTCCCGGCCCCCGGTCGCGCCGTCCTGCTGCGCCTCCGGGGCGCCCTGCTCGGCGCCTTCGGGCATGGTCCGGCCGCCACCGGGCCTGCCCTGGCCGCTTCCGCGCAGGGACGACAGTGTGGAGTTGCCCTTGAGACGAATTCCGACGTCCTTGAGGTACACCCCGTCGATGGTGAGGTCGGCCTCGATGTAGTCCTTGGTCCCGTCCTCGCGGAACTCCTTCATCATCTTGGTGAAGTCGGTCTGGTCGTACTCCAGTTGGATGGAGTGGGAGACCGAGGTCTCGTACAGGTCGACCATGCCCTCGACGTTCTGCGTGATGGCGTCCGCCTCCACGCGGGAGGAGGAGGTGACGTACGGCGAGACTCGGGCGTCGCCGAAGAAATAGACCATCACCACCAGTCCCGCGCAGAGGGCGCCGGCCGGCTTCCAGTGGTGCCGCAGCCGTACGGGGATCCGGTCGCGGAGCCGCCGCGGCCTGCGCCGGGGAGCCGCCTCGCTGCCGCCGGCCATCACAGGTCGGTCGAGTCGTAACCGGTCAGCACGGTCACCCGCTGGCCCGATGTCCGCTCCTGCAGCGCGGCCACCAGGTCGCCGGGCTCGGTGCCCTTCTTCATGCGCACCGTGTAGAACACCTCGGTCAGCGCGCCGCCGCGGATCGTCTCGGTGCTCACCAGCTCGAACTCCGTGGTGTACCGGATGAGGACGTCACGGATGGCCGAGGTGTAGTCCTCGCCCGCGGGAACCTGGACCTTGACGACCTGGCGCTGGACGCTCAGGGCGAACCAGTTGAACTTGAACATCACGACGACGACCACGGAGATCACCACGGCCGCGACGGCGGCGAGGGTGTAGAAGCGGGCACCGCAGGCCATGCCGATGGCCATGGCCAGGAAGACGAAGCCGACGTCCCTGGTCTCCTTGATGGCATTCCGGAACCGGATCACCGACAACGCGCCGACCAACGAGAAGGCCCGGGCCAGGTTCGATCCAACCACCAGCATGATCAGGGCGACAACCATCCCGACGATGATGAGCGTCTGGACGTAGGACTGGCTGTAGGAGACGTTGCGGTGCGTGTACCGGTACACGTGGCCGATCAACGTGCTCAGAATGAACGACAGCGCCATGGCGACGACGACGTCGGTGACGCTGAACGTACCGCTGAGTTCCTGCAGATCGAAGTTCACTGTGCTCCTGCTTTCAAGGGCGCTTCGTGCGCCAAATACGTACGGGTGTGCGGCGGCTGGTGGTCCGCCTCGTGGATGTGGAACACGGACCGGGGTGCCAGGCCGAACGCCTCGATGGACTGCACGTACTTGGAGACCCGGATCAGATTGAGGTTCCGACGCGCCGCGAGGTCCGTGATCCAGTACGGCGTGCGCTCGTTGACCTTGATCTCCATCACCGACAGGTGCGGCGGGATGGTGAACCGGTTCTCGGGGGTCGGTGTCCCGAAGTGGAAGTCCCGGTCCCGGCCACGGATACGCCGGTCGAAGGTCACCCGCAGTCCGGTGTCCGCGTCTCGGCCGACCAGGGCCTCGCGCTGGTAGCCGGTGATCGCGGTGGGTTGGAGATTCAGCCGTACGACGAGTTCGAGCACCTCCTGGATGAAGGCGCTCTCCTTCGCGGAGTGCTCCACCATCTCCCGGCCGTCGCACAGCCGGCGGGCGACGCCGTACGGAAGGGTGATGCGGCGCTTCTGTGTGACCCGGTTGACGCGCTGCTTGATCTCCACGCACACAGGGGCCTCGTCGGTGACCCCGTCCAGGTTGCCGTAGTGGCGGATGCGCAGCTTTCGCCGGAACTTCAGGCCCTCGATCTTCTCCCAGTAGAACCGCAGCTGCGGGGTGTCGTAGTACAGGCTCCACACGCCGTACCCGCCGACCGGGCTGTTCAGATCGCGGTCCATCCGCTCGGCCAGCTCGTCCCGGATCTCGGCCGCCTCCTCGACCGGTACGAGGTACTTGAGCTCGAACCGGTTGAACGAGTGCAGCCTGCTGGCCACGTGCAACGGATGTTCCTCTGCCTGGCTCTGCTCCTCCTCCCGGCTCTCGGATTTCCGCCACGTGGTCACCGGTAGTGCCACCATGCGCCTCCTTCGTCGTACGGCCCGATCGGGCGACGCAGGACACGAAACCAGTGGGATGTGAGAAGCAGCTGAGAATTGTGGGGTAATTCCAGGAGTACCTAAGATGTCTAATAGATGAACTGCGCGCGTTGACGCGGCGTCGTCACAGTCCGGGACAGCTCTTGTCGGTGCGGACCGTGAAGGAGAAAGTGATCGGCTCTGCTTCGACGTGCTTGCCGTGCAGTGCCGTCTGCTCCGCTCCACGCGCTCATCGCGACTCGAACGCGGAGCAACTTTCAGGCGACAGGCCCGGACGCCGAAGTGGTGGTAAGCAGCTACTACGACCTCGACCAACTCCGGGCGGCGATGCAGGACGTCGAGGGCGTCTACATGATCACTCCGGCCCTCGACATCATCCGCACCGATGCCTGGCTGACCGGGACGCCACTCGCGAGCACCCGCACCTCCCGCTTCAGCCGCCTGAGCCCCGGATAGACAACGCCGAATTCGCCAACGGTGTCCTACAGGGGACATGACCTGCTTCGCGGCCCTTGCCAGTCTGTTCCTTTCCTTGTGGCCTCAACACGGCCTCAATGAGGCCCATTACGCCCGGAACGAAGGCAAGGGTGGACGGTCACTCCAGCTCGCGAGTGGGCCTCGAACCCTGTCCGCAGCGGATTCCCCTTCCAACGCGCAGAGGCCCGCCCCCGGTGTCGGGCCGGGCCGCCGAGACCCAGAGCAGTCGGCCCCGGTCGCCGGTGAGCGGATAGGACCGCGCGCCCCGCCACCCGGGCGAGAGCCGGGGCGAGGGCCGGGGCGAGGGCGGTTTCCGCCGCGGCCTGGACCTCCTGCGGCTGCTCGGCCAACTCCTCGGCCAACACGTCCAGTTCAGCGGCGAGCTTGTAATCCGCTCCAGCTCCGGCATACCAACTCCCTCCCCCTACCGCCCCGGTGACGGATGGTAAGAGCGGCACGGTCCTCGGTACGGCAGAACCCGACAACGGCAACGGCAACGGCCGCCACGGCAGACGATCTTCGCCGTGGACACCCGCCGACGACCAGCATGAGTATCCGCTCGCCCCTCACACCAGACCCTTGACCTGCGAACTTCACGTTGCACGGACTGGAAGTTCGCAGAACTCCCAGGAGGGCATGACGGCATCATCTCCGCCCCAGGCGCAGTTGCCGCACTGCTCGAGCCCCTTGTTGCCTGAGCATGCCTGAGGCGGATTCGGCCGGCCGGCGGAGGTGGTCGGCGATGCCCGGTGCGTCACCCATGCTCGACTCCGGCGGGCCGAAACGCAGGTCAGGCTTGGGCACCAGATCACCAACCGAGGAAGATCGGACTTAACGTCCACTTAGGAGTGGCAGAGCTGAAAGGCGATCTCCTGTGGCCGCGACCCGAATCCCAGCCGTACCTGGGCTCCGACCTGCGCCCTGTGCAGGGGCTCGGCACTGACCCTGGCGCGGAGGCGGAACCCTTCCCGCATTTCGATGATGGCCATAGCGCGAGGCCTGCCTACGCTGCGACCAACGACGGTGACTTGACGGATGACGCCGATGCCGTCACTGCGCTCCGTGGCCAAGTCGGTGGAGCCGCAGACAGGACAATACAGGCAGCGGAACGCTGACGTGTGACACCAGCGGCAGCGCTGGAAGTACAGAAGGCCGTCGCGGAGTCCGCCCGTTGGGACTGAGCTCTGGTGGTCTGAATCGGCCTGTGGATCGGCAGTTGAAATGCCGTCCCTCTCAGCGGGGTCGTTGTGTGCGGTTTCAATCACTGATTGGGACATGGCGAATCTCCCTGTCCGCTGCCGGGGGCGGCGGAACGGTTCCGTGGCAGGCAACGAGGCCGGCTCCGGTGATGGATGCGGCAGATCAGGGCCATTTGGACCTTCAGCTGAGTCAAGACGACTGTGTCGCGAGATCACCTGCATGGCGTCAGCGGCCCCGGCCTCCGTCCCGGGACCGCCCCGGGACGGAGGGCTGAAATGTCGTCAGTCCTTGATCTCGCAGATGGCGGCGCCGAAGGTGACGGAGGTGCCCTTCCTGGCCTTCCTCGACGAGGAACGTCCGCTTCGGACCGACGCGATCGCCCACCTTGCCGTACATCGGCATGACCACCGTCGCCGCATAGACGTACGCCGTCGTACCCACAGCATGTCGTCCAACCCGCCCAGGTCTCCGACGATCGTCGGAAGGGCTGTGCTGAAGACCAAGCCCACCCTGGGCGGGCCCTGACTGTCGGCGATGTCTTCGAGCGATGTCCGCGTCGGCGCGCCGTCTCACCGGGACTGTGCCGGGTCAGTGCTCACTGCGGCCGCCGTCCAGCGCGCCCAGCCTGTCGAGCGTTCTTTCTGCAGCCTGCATCGCGCCCCGTGCCAGGGGGACGCCGGCGTAGGCCGCGCTGTGGAGGATCACCTCGGCGATCTCCGACGGACCCAGCCCGTTCCGGACGGCGACCTCGGTGTGCAGTTCGATCTCGTCCTGACGTCCCAGCGCCGTCAGGATCGCAAGGGTGATGCAGCTTCGAGTGCGCCGGTCGAGACCGTCTCGGCCCCAGACCTCGCTCCAGACCGATCGTGTTACGTAGTCGTAGAAGGCTGCGGCGAAGTCACTGCGCCGGGCAAGCGAGGCGTCGACGAACTCGTCGCCGAGGACCGAGCGACGCACTCGCATTCCTGTGTCGAGTTGGCCGTCGGATGCATCGGCGGTCACCGCGAGCTCCACGACGCGTGACCGGTGATCACGTCGAGGAGGTGTTCGACGTCCGCAGGGAGCTCGTCGCCCCGCCATACGACGTGGTGATCGGATCGGACCAGCGCCGCATCACGCTCGTACAGAGCGCGCAAGGCCTCGCGGTCCTCGTCGACCGGGGTGAAGACCTGGAGCGGGATCCCCCGCCTCTCGGCGTGCTTGAGCAGATCACTGGTGTCGCAGTCGCCGAGATCGAGGAGAGTGAATCCGAGACCCAGATGGTCGTAGAGCGAACTTCCGTCGGCCAACCACAGGTGCGGAGCCCGGTTGCCGGGCGCTGCGCTTGGCGTGTAGTCGGCGAAAGCAGGCGGCGGCTGCTCAGTGCCGTCCCGCACGATGACGGGTGAACTCGAGTACCGATAGCCCAGCTGGCCTCCCATCCGCTTGAACTGGACCAGCTTCCGCTCGAGGATGTCGGTCTTCACCGCCTCTCGGACGGCGTCCCCCGCCGGACCGTCCTCCTCGATGCCCGGCCGCACCAGCTCGATGGCGCCGAGCGCGTGATTCGCCTCGGATCCGAGTTGAATGAAGCGGACTGCTTCTCGCCTGTCGATGCTGTAGCTCGGGATCAGCATCGGGCCACCCCAGCCCTGCACGAGCGCCGCGAGTTTCCAGCCGAGATCGGCGGCATCGCCGATACCGCTGTTCATCCCGAAGCCGCCCTGCGGTGAGACCATGTGGGCAGCGTCGCCGGCGAGCATCACGCGGCCGTAGTCAAGGCGGGGCGCGAGCAGGGAGTTCTCGCCGAAGGCGCCGCCGCTGAGCGGCTCGACGTCGATTTCCTGGCCGACCGCTTTGAAGATGAGCTGCTTGACCTGCTCCCAGTCGTCACCGTCCACGCCCTCGGGCGCCGGCCCGGCGAAGTACTGCCATGTGTCGGGGCCTTGCGGGGTGATGAGGTCGCTACCGCGGTCCTCGTTGTAGATGTAGACCATCGACACGACGGGACCCGCGCTCCAGACTTCCTTGAGCTGCTTGGAGCGGAAGTGCCACGACAGGCTCTTCGCCAGGGTCCGGCCTTCGTGCCGAACGTTCAGCACCCGGCGCAGATTGCCGCGGCTGCCGTCGGACACCACGAGATAGTCGCCGCGCAGCTCGTAAGTCGTGCCGTCGGCGCGCGCGACTTCGACGCTCACACCGTCGTCGTCCTGGGTGAACGTCCGGACCTCGTTCTCAAAGCGGTAGTCGATCAGCGGAAGCTGCTCGACCCGTTCCCACATCGTCTTCTCGATGCCCTCGTTGGGCGCCCACTCGGCGACCTCGGAAGCGAACGGCAGTGGCTCGCTCCACTCGTAGGTGCGGGGCAGGTTGAGGAGGAGGTGCCCGTTGAGCCGGGTCACGAAGGAGACATCCCGCTGGATGTCGTCCGGCACTGGATCGTTCCTCCGCAGCGCATCCGCCATGCCCCAGCGTCGGAAGTGTTCCATCGAGCGCACGTTGGTCATGTTGGTCCGCAGCAGGAAGGGCTTCCCCTTCTCGCGCCGCTCGAGCACGATGCTCGGCACTCCGCGAAGTGCCAGGTCAATCGCCAGCGAGCTGCCAACGGGGCCGCCTCCCGCGATGATCACCGGAGCATCTGCCGGCCTGTCCGTGCCCATCGTCGACCTCTTTCCTCACACCCGAGCCCTTCGGCCCATGCCTCTTCCGGGGCGATGGAACCGACAAGGCGATGTCGGTCCTCAACCTATTCTTAGTCTGTCATGCTTTTACAGTCTAGATAAATGTCAGACCGTTTGCTACAACTGCCCCGAGATCTACTCGATGAAGAGGAGCAGTGGATGGACACGCAGTTCGTGGGGTCGGACGCAGTCGCCGACGCCCTGGAAGCCATGCGGAAGGCGCTGGGCGATGACGCCGTCCTCACTGCGCGCGCCGACCTGGACGAGTTCCGAGACCCGTTCTACGTCCTCGGCTCCGCCGAGAACGATGTCTCCGCGGCCGTCATGCCGACCTGTGTCGAGGAGGTCCAGGCGGTCGTCCGCATCGCCAGCGCGCACGGCGTGCCGCTGTGGACGGTGAGCACCGGCCGCAACTACGGCTATGGCGGGGCCGCTCCCCGCGTGCCGGGCTCGATCCTCGTCAACTTGTCGAAGATGAACCGCGTCCTCGAGATCAACGAGGAGCTCGGCTACGCCGTCGTCGAGCCCGGCGTCCGCTGGTTCGACTTGTGCGAGGCACTCGAAGCCTCGGGCGGCAAGTGGTGGTCGTCCATTCCCGATCTCGGCTGGGGCTCGGTCGTGGGCAACAGCCTCGAATACGGTCGCGGTCACACCCGGATCGGTTCGCATGCGGAGAACGTCGCGGGTATGGAGGTCGTCCTGCCCAACGGCGAGCTGATGCGAACGGGCATGGGTGCCATGACCGGCAACAAGGCCTGGCACGCCTACCCGTTCGGCTTCGGCCCGATGGTCGACGGGCTGTTCTTCCAGTCCAACCTGGGCATCGTCACGCGGATCGGCTGGCGCCTCATGCCACGACCGGAGAAGTACGCCTCGTGCTGGGTGCACTTCGACGGCGATGACATCATCGTTCCCGTTATCGATGCGATGCGCGATCTGATGCTCGACGAGACGATCAACAACTACCCGTTCCTGGGGCGCGGGGTGGCGGCGAACACCGAGGGCCAGCCTGACCTCGACCCGAAGAGCGAGAAGTGGGCGCTCCGCTTCGCCCTGTACGGGTACGACGAGATCGTCGAGGCCAAGTGGAAGATCGTCGAGCGGGTGCTCGGCTCGATTCCGGGCGTGACCCTCGGTCGCAAGATGTTCGACGGCACCGACCGGGTCGGGCCGCAGGAGGGCATCCACGACGACAAGGTGCAAGCCGGGATCCCGGGCATGGAACTACTGGACCTCTACAAGGTGCCGTTCGGTCCCGATACGGGACATCTGGACTTCTCGCCTGTCGGGCCGCTGATCGGCAGCGAGGTGCTGAAGATGGTTCGCCTCGTCCGAGGCATGTACGAGGAGTTCGGCGAGCCCTACGCAGCCGGCATGATGCTGCTGCCCCGGAGCATCCTGGTCGTCTCCGTGATGTTCTTCGACCCGAAAGACGCCGAGAAGACGAAGAAGATCTACGAGAACTACGACCCCATGCTTCAGCGGATCGCCGCAGAAGGTTACGGCCTGTACCGCGCGCACATCTTCAAGATGGACGCTGTCGCCGCGACGTTCGACTTCAATGACCACGCCTACCTGCGGTTCGTCGAAACGGTCAAGGATGCCGTCGACCCCAACGGAATTCTCCAGGCCGGCAAGCAGGGCATCTGGCCGAAGTCCTTGCGTGGGAAGGCCAAGTCCTGAGCGCAGGGTGAACGCGGGGCGGTGGACCGGTCGGATCCGACCGGTCCACCGCCCCGCGTTCACCCTGCGCTCAGGACTTGGCCTTCCCACGCAAGGACTTCGGCCAGATGCCCTGCTTGCCGGCCTGGAGAATTCCGTTGGGGTCGACGGCATCCTTGACCGTTTCGACGAACCGCAGGTAGGCGTGGTCATTGAAGTCGAACGTCGCGGCGACAGCGTCCATCTTGAAGATGTGCGCGCGGTACAGGCCGTAACCTTCTGCGGCGATCCGCTGAAGCATGGGGTCGTAGTTCTCGTAGATCTTCTTCGTCTTCTCGGCGTCTTTCGGGTCGAAGAACATCACGGAGACGACCAGGATGCTCCGGGGCAGCAGCATCATGCCGGCTGCGTAGGGCTCGCCGAACTCCTCGTACATGCCTCGGACGAGGCGAACCATCTTCAGCACCTCGCTGCCGATCAGCGGCCCGACAGGCGAGAAGTCCAGATGTCCCGTATCGGGACCGAACGGCACCTTGTAGAGGTCCAGTAGTTCCATGCCCGGGATCCCGGCTTGCACCTTGTCGTCGTGGATGCCCTCCTGCGGCCCGACCCGGTCGGTGCCGTCGAACATCTTGCGACCGAGGGTCACGCCCGGAATCGAGCCGAGCACCCGCTCGACGATCTTCCACTTGGCCTCGACGATCTCGTCGTACCCGTACAGGGCGAAGCGGAGCGCCCACTTCTCGCTCTTCGGGTCGAGGTCAGGCTGGCCCTCGGTGTTCGCCGCCACCCCGCGCCCCAGGAACGGGTAGTTGTTGATCGTCTCGTCGAGCATCAGATCGCGCATCGCATCGATAACGGGAACGATGATGTCATCGCCGTCGAAGTGCACCCAGCACGAGGCGTACTTCTCCGGTCGTGGCATGAGGCGCCAGCCGATCCGCGTGACGATGCCCAGGTTGGACTGGAAGAACAGCCCGTCGACCATCGGGCCGAAGCCGAACGGGTAGGCGTGCCAGGCCTTGTTGCCGGTCATGGCACCCATGCCCGTTCGCATCAGCTCGCCGTTGGGCAGGACGACCTCCATACCCGCGACGTTCTCCGCATGCGAACCGATCCGGGTGTGACCGCGACCGTATTCGAGGCTGTTGCCCACGACCGAGCCCCAGCCGAGATCGGGAATGGACGACCACCACTTGCCGCCCGAGGCTTCGAGTGCCTCGCACAAGTCGAACCAGCGGACGCCGGGCTCGACGACGGCGTAGCCGAGCTCCTCGTTGATCTCGAGGACGCGGTTCATCTTCGACAAGTTGACGAGGATCGAGCCCGGCACGCGGGGAGCGGCCCCGCCATAGCCGTAGTTGCGGCCGGTGCTCACCGTCCACAGCGGCACGCCGTGCGCGCTGGCGATGCGGACGACCGCCTGGACCTCCTCGACACAGGTCGGCATGACGGCCGCGGAGACATCGTTCTCGGCGGAGCCGAGGACGTAGAACGGGTCTCGGAACTCGTCCAGGTCGGCGCGCGCAGTGAGGACGGCGTCATCGCCCAGCGCCTTCCGCATGGCTTCCAGGGCGTCGGCGACTGCGTCCGACCCCACGAACTGCGTGTCCATCCACTGCTCCTCTTCATCGAGTAGATCTCGGGGCAGTTGTAGCAAACGGTCTGACATTTATCTAGACTGTAAAAGCATGACAGACTAAGAATAGGTTGAGGACCGACATCGCCTTGTCGGTTCCATCGCCCCGGAAGAGGCATGGGCCGAAGGGCTCGGGTGTGAGGAAAGAGGTCGACGATGGGCACGGACAGGCCGGCAGATGCTCCGGTGATCATCGCGGGAGGCGGCCCCGTTGGCAGCTCGCTGGCGATTGACCTGGCACTTCGCGGAGTGCCGAGCATCGTGCTCGAGCGGCGCGAGAAGGGGAAGCCCTTCCTGCTGCGGACCAACATGACCAACGTGCGCTCGATGGAACACTTCCGACGCTGGGGCATGGCGGATGCGCTGCGGAGGAACGATCCAGTGCCGGACGACATCCAGCGGGATGTCTCCTTCGTGACCCGGCTCAACGGGCACCTCCTCCTCAACCTGCCCCGCACCTACGAGTGGAGCGAGCCACTGCCGTTCGCTTCCGAGGTCGCCGAGTGGGCGCCCAACGAGGGCATCGAGAAGACGATGTGGGAACGGGTCGAGCAGCTTCCGCTGATCGACTACCGCTTTGAGAACGAGGTCCGGACGTTCACCCAGGACGACGACGGTGTGAGCGTCGAAGTCGCGCGCGCCGACGGCACGACTTACGAGCTGCGCGGCGACTATCTCGTGGTGTCCGACGGCAGCCGCGGCAATCTGCGCCGGGTGCTGAACGTTCGGCACGAAGGCCGGACCCTGGCGAAGAGCCTGTCGTGGCACTTCCGCTCCAAGCAGCTCAAGGAAGTCTGGAGCGCGGGTCCCGTCGTGTCGATGGTCTACATCTACAACGAGGACCGCGGTAGCGACCTCATCACCCCGCAAGGCCCCGACACATGGCAGTACTTCGCCGGGCCGGCGCCCGAGGGCGTGGACGGTGACGACTGGGAGCAGGTCAAGCAGCTCATCTTCAAAGCGGTCGGCCAGGAAATCGACGTCGAGCCGCTCAGCGGCGGCGCCTTCGGCGAGAACTCCCTGCTCGCGCCCCGCCTTGACTACGGCCGCGTGATGCTCGCCGGCGACGCTGCCCACATGGTCTCACCGCAGGGCGGCTTCGGGATGAACAGCGGTATCGGCGATGCCGCCGATCTCGGCTGGAAACTCGCGGCGCTCGTGCAGGGCTGGGGTGGCCCGATGCTGATCCCGAGCTACAGCATCGACAGGCGAGAAGCAGTCCGCTTCATTCAACTCGGATCCGAGGCGAATCACGCGCTCGGCGCCATCGAGCTGGTGCGGCCGGGCATCGAGGAGGACGGTCCGGCGGGGGACGCCGTCCGAGAGGCGGTGAAGACCGACATCCTCGAGCGGAAGCTGGTCCAGTTCAAGCGGATGGGAGGCCAGCTGGGCTATCGGTACTCGAGTTCACCCGTCATCGTGCGGGACGGCACTGAGCAGCCGCCGCCTGCTTTCGCCGACTACACGCCAAGCGCAGCGCCCGGCAACCGGGCTCCGCACCTGTGGTTGGCCGACGGAAGTTCGCTCTACGACCATCTGGGTCTCGGATTCACTCTCCTCGATCTCGGCGACTGCGACACCAGTGATCTGCTCAAGCACGCCGAGAGGCGGGGGATCCCGCTCCAGGTCTTCACCCCGGTCGACGAGGACCGCGAGGCCTTGCGCGCTCTGTACGAGCGTGATGCGGCGCTGGTCCGATCCGATCACCACGTCGTATGGCGGGGCGACGAGCTCCCTGCGGACGTCGAACACCTCCTCGACGTGATCACCGGTCACGCGTCGTGGAGCTCGCGGTGACCGCCGATGCATCCGACGGCCAACTCGACACAGGAATGCGAGTGCGTCGCTCGGTCCTCGGCGACGAGTTCGTCGACGCCTCGCTTGCCCGGCGCAGTGACTTCGCCGCAGCCTTCTACGACTACGTAACACGATCGGTCTGGAGCGAGGTCTGGGGCCGAGACGGTCTCGACCGGCGCACTCGAAGCTGCATCACCCTTGCGATCCTGACGGCGCTGGGACGTCAGGACGAGATCGAACTGCACACCGAGGTCGCCGTCCGGAACGGGCTGGGTCCGTCGGAGATCGCCGAGGTGATCCTCCACAGCGCGGCCTACGCCGGCGTCCCCCTGGCACGGGGCGCGATGCAGGCTGCAGAAAGAACGCTCGACAGGCTGGGCGCGCTGGACGGCGGCCGCAGTGAGCACTGACCCGGCACAGTCCCGGTGAGACGGCGCGCCGACGCGGACATCGCTCGAAGACATCGCCGACAGTCAGGGCCCGCCCAGGGTGGGCTTGGTCTTCAGCACAGCCCTTCCGACGATCGTCGGAGACCTGGGCGGGTTGGACGACATGCTGTGGGTACGACGGCGTACGTCTATGCGGCGACGGTGGTCATGCCGATGTACGGCAAGGTGGGCGATCGCGTCGGTCCGAAGCGGACGTTCCTCGTCGAGGAAGGCCAGGAAGGGCACCTCCGTCACCTTCGGCGCCGCCATCTGCGAGATCAAGGACTGACGACATTTCAGCCCTCCGTCCCGGGGCGGTCCCGGGACGGAGGCCGGGGCCGCTGACGCCATGCAGGTGATCTCGCGACACAGTCGTCTTGACTCAGCTGAAGGTCCAAATGGCCCTGATCTGCCGCATCCATCACCGGAGCCGGCCTCGTTGCCTGCCACGGAACCGTTCCGCCGCCCCCGGCAGCGGACAGGGAGATTCGCCATGTCCCAATCAGTGATTGAAACCGCACACAACGACCCCGCTGAGAGGGACGGCATTTCAACTGCCGATCCACAGGCCGATTCAGACCACCAGAGCTCAGTCCCAACGGGCGGACTCCGCGACGGCCTTCTGTACTTCCAGCGCTGCCGCTGGTGTCACACGTCAGCGTTCCGCTGCCTGTATTGTCCTGTCTGCGGCTCCACCGACTTGGCCACGGAGCGCAGTGACGGCATCGGCGTCATCCGTCAAGTCACCGTCGTTGGTCGCAGCGTAGGCAGGCCTCGCGCTATGGCCATCATCGAAATGCGGGAAGGGTTCCGCCTCCGCGCCAGGGTCAGTGCCGAGCCCCTGCACAGGGCGCAGGTCGGAGCCCAGGTACGGCTGGGATTCGGGTCGCGGCCACAGGAGATCGCCTTTCAGCTCTGCCACTCCTAAGTGGACGTTAAGTCCGATCTTCCTCGGTTGGTGATCTGGTGCCCAAGCCTGACCTGCGTTTCGGCCCGCCGGAGTCGAGCATGGGTGACGCACCGGGCATCGCCGACCACCTCCGCCGGCCGGCCGAATCCGCCTCAGGCATGCTCAGGCAACAAGGGGCTCGAGCAGTGCGGCAACTGCGCCTGGGGCGGAGATGATGCCGTCATGCCCTCCTGGGAGTTCTGCGAACTTCCAGTCCGTGCAACGTGAAGTTCGCAGGTCAAGGGTCTGGTGTGAGGGGCGAGCGGATACTCATGCTGGTCGTCGGCGGGTGTCCACGGCGAAGATCGTCTGCCGTGGC
>NZ_LOHS01000107.1 GCF_001642995.1 Streptomyces jeddahensis | reverse complement strand
CCCGCGCCCAGGGGCAGACCCAGGGCTAGGCGCTCCGCTGGATGTGCCGTCGGTTAGCTGCGGCGCCGTCGTGGCTGGGCGCGCAGTTCCCCGCGCCCCTTGAGGGCGCGGGGCGCGAGGGGGGTGCTCCGTATGCCGGCTAGGCGGTCGCTCGGGCGGCAGTTCGGGTGGCTGTGGGCGGCCTATGCGGTCAGCACACTTGGGACGAGGCTCGCGTTCGACGCGTTCCCCCTGATTGCGATCCTTGTGCTGCATGCCGGGCCGACGGAGGTGTCGTTGCTGGCCGCCGCGGGCCTGGCGGTGGGGGCGGCGGTGTCGGTGCCGCTCGGCCCGTGGGTGGAGTTCCGCCGTAAGCGGCCGGTGATGGTCGCGATGGATCTGATCCGGTTCGCGGTGTTGATGAGCGTCCCCGTCGCGTTCGCGCTCGGCCGGCTCAGCTTCGTCCAGCTCCTGGTCGTGTCGGTGATCGTCGCCGCGGCCGACATCACCTTCACCGCCGCGAGCGGCGCCTGCCTGAAGGCACTCGTACGACCGCAGGACCTGCTTGTCGCGAACGGACGGTTCGAGGCCACCACCTGGACCGCCACCGTGCTCGGACCGCCGCTCGGCGGAGCCGCGGTCGGAATGTTCGGCCCGGTGATGACCGTGGTCGCCGACGCGGTCAGCTACCTGCTCTCGGCACTGGGGATCCGTGCGATCGGCGGCCGGGAGCCGCGGCCCGTACGCACCGGTGCCCCGCCACGGTTCCGGGCCGGCGACCTGCTCGACGGGTGGCGGTACATCCTGGGCGACCCGGCGCTGCGCCCGCTGTTCTTCAACACCATCTTGGTCAACAGCCTGATCATGGCCGCCGCGCCGCTGCTCGCCGTCCTCATGCTCGGCGACCTCGGCTTCGCCCCCTGGCAGTACGGCCTCGCCTTCGCCGTGCCCTGCCTCGGCGGTCTGATCGGCTCACGACTGGCCCGCCCGCTCGTCGCGCGCTTCGGGCGGCACAAGGTCATGCTCACCGCCGGGACCCTGCGTGCCTGCTGGCCCCTCGGGCTGGCCTTCGTCCGCCCCGGCGTCGCAGGACTGGTGCTCGTCATGGTCGTCGAACTCGGGCTGATCACCAGCGCGGGCGTGTTCAACCCGGTGTTCGCCACCTACCGGCTCGAACAGACGGGCGCGGACCGAGTGACCCGCACCCTGTCCGCGTGGTCGGCCACCGGCAAGGCCGCCACCGCGGCCATGACAGGGCTGTGGGGCCTGCTGGCCGGCATCACCGGCCCGCGTACCGCGATCGCGATCGCCGGTCTCCTCCTCCTGGCGACCCCGCTCCTGCTCCCACGGCACGACCACCCGACGCAGCACGAGCCGGAACCGGTCCAGAGCCACCCATGAACTGCCGTGAGAGCCACCCATGAACTGCCGTGACTGCGCCACCCATGAACCCCCGCGACTCCTCGCGGTGCCCGACGCCGCCGACTCCCCGGCGCGGGCGCCGGAGCGGACCGTACGCTAAGCCGTATGGGTGCTGTGAAGAACAAGCGGATGCCGCGTGCCGTGCGCGAGCAGCAGATGCTGGACGCCGCCGTGCAGATCTTCGGGCAGCGCGGGTACCAGGCCGCCTCCATGGACGAGATCGCCGACCTGGCGGGCGTCTCCAAGCCGCTGGTGTACCTGTATCTGAACTCCAAGGAAGACCTCTTCACCACCTGCATCCGCCGCGAGGCCCGGGCCATGATCGAGGCGGTACGCGCCGGGGTGCGGCCCGACGACCCCGCCGACCGACGGCTCTGGGGAGGGCTGCGCGCCTTCTTCACGCACACCGCGCAGAACCCGGACGGCTGGGCGGTACTGCACCGCCAGGCGCGTACGCACGGCGAGCCGTTCGCGGCCGAGGCGGCCGCGATGCGGGAGGAAATCGTCGCTCTCGTCACGCAGTTGATCGCGGTGGCCGCCCGTGAGACCCACCGTGATCCGTCGCTGCCCGAACGCGAGGTCGCGGGCCTGGCCGAGGCCCTGGTCGGAGCCGCCGAGTCGCTCGCCGCGTGGGCGAACGCCACACCGGGCGTCTCCGCGAAGCAGGCCGCGGCGACCCTGATGAACTTCGCATGGGAGGGACTGGGCGGCCTCATGGAGGGGCGTGCGTGGTCCCCGCCGGGAGGATCCGCTCAGGTCCAGGCTCCTGCTCCCGCCCCTGTTTCGGCTTCCGCCTGAGCCGTGTTTCGGCTTCAGCCTGACCCGCGGGCCTTGCTCGAACCTCAGCTCGGGCCGTCCAGGGCCAGCACCTCGCCCGTGACATGGATCCGGTCCTCGCCGGCCCCGTGCCCGCCACCGCGCAGCTCGAAGGCGGATCCCTCGGCGGCGTAGGTCACGGTGCCGGGCAGCAGCACCGGAGCCTTGAACTCCGCGTGGATCCGGGCCGCCTGGGGAACGCCGTGCTGAGCGAGGCACCGCGCGACGGTCCACATGCCGTGGGCGATGGCCCGGGGAAAGCCGAACAGGCGGGCGGTGAGCGGGTACAGATGGATGGGGTTCCGGTCCCCTGAAGCGGCGCCGTAGCGGCGGCCGACATCCCCGCCGAGCGTCCACTCGGCGACGGCGGGCAGCGGCTTCCGCGCCGGTTCCGCCGATCGGTCGCGGGGAGCGTCGGAAGCGTCGGCGGCACCGGTCCTGTGCCGGGCCAGATACCTGCTCCGCGACTCCCATACGACCTCACCGCCCACCCGCACCTCGGTCACCATGACCGCCTCGGTGCCGCGCCGGTGCGGGGCCAAGTCGTCGAGGTAGACGGCGAGTTCGTATTCCTCCGCCGGGCCGAGCGCGCGCCGCTGATCGATCTCGATCGACGTGTGAACGAGCCCGAGCAGCGGCAGCGGAAAGTCACGGGCCGCCATCAGCCGCATGGCGAGCGGAAAGCCGAGGACGTGCGGATACGTCACCGGCAGGGCCTGATCCCTCCCGGCGGCGAACCCACACACCCGCTCGTACGCCGCGAGCCGT
Source organism: Streptomyces jeddahensis (assembly GCF_001642995.1). Classification (GTDB taxonomy): domain Bacteria; phylum Actinomycetota; class Actinomycetes; order Streptomycetales; family Streptomycetaceae; genus Streptomyces; species Streptomyces jeddahensis. Next base: position 101,648 of record NZ_LOHS01000107.1, on the reverse strand, counting down.
GCCCCGTCGACCCGGACGCCGGGCAGCACGAGCCGCATACCCGGCGCACCACTTGACCGTGCCCCCCGCTTGAGAGGGGACAACAGCGCACCGCGGGCGAGAACGGAAGGCAGCGAGGGCGGCGCCGCAAGAGTCAGAGTCTGCACGTCGTTGGTCTCCTTGATTTGTTGCGCGGCAGTCGTCGTCCGGGGCCCTACGCCCCCAGCAGGCTCTGCCCGCACACCCGCACCACCTGCCCGTTCACACCCCCGGACCCGGGGTTCGCGAACCACGCCGTCGTCTCGGCGACATCGACGGGAAGCCCGCCCTGCGCAAGGGAGTTCATCCGCCGCCCCGCCTCCCGGATGAACAGCGGAACCGCGGCCGTCATCCGCGTCTCGATGAACCCGGGCGCCACGGCGTTGACCGTCACCCCGTGCTCGGCGGCCGCCCGCGGCGCCAGCGCCCGCACCAGGCCCACGATGCCGGCCTTGCTCGCGGCGTAGTTGGTCTGGCCGACGTTGCCTGCGAGCCCGGCGATGGACGCGGTCGCGACGATCCGTCCGCCCGTCCGCAGCGTCCCGGCTTTCAGCAGCGAGTCCGTCGTACGCAGCACGCTCGCCAGGTTGACGTCCAGGACCGAACTCCATTGCTCGGCAGGCATGTTGGCCAGCTTGCGGTCGCGGGTGATCCCGGCGTTGTGGACGAGGACGTCGAGTCCGTCGGGCAGCGCGGCCGCGATCCGCTCGCCCGCGTCGTCCGCGGTGATGTCGAGGGGCAGCGCGCTCCCGCCGAGCCGGTCCGCGACCTTCACCAGGTCGCTCTGTGCGGCGGGGACGTCGAGGCAGACGACCCGCGCCCCGTCCCGCGCCAGCGTCTCGGCGACCGCCTCTCCGATCCCGCGCGCGGCGCCGGTCACAAGGGCGGTACGCCCGGCGAGGGGCCGCTCCCAGTCCTCCGGCCGCCCCCAGTCCTCCGGTCGCTCCGAGTCCTCCGGCGCCGACACCTCACCACCGCCCACCTCGATCACCTGACCGCTCACGAAGGCGGACTTGGGGGAGAGCAGGAATCGCAGCGTTGACTCGGCGGCCGCGGCCGCGGCCCCGCCCCCTGCCCCGGCGTCCGAGGCGATCCGTACCAGCGAAACCGTCCGCCCCCGCCCCATCTCCTTGCCGAGGGACCGTACGAAGCCCTCGAGTCCCTGCTGGACGGCGGCCTGGTGGTGGTCGGCCGGGTCCAGTGGAGCCCCGAGCACCACGACCCGTCCGCTGTCGGCGACCGAGCGCACCACGGGGTGCAGCGCCGCATGCACCTCGGCGAGGGCCTCGACGTCGGCGACACCCGTGGCGTCCAGCACGACCGCGGCGGGACGGTCGGCAGCCGCCCGGACCTCCAGACCGGTCCGGGCCAGCACCTCGCCGAGCGAGCCCGCCGACCCGACCGAGCCCGCCGACCCCGCCGAGCCCCCGAGCCGCGAGACCCCCGCCGTGAGATGCAGCAACGGCCCCTCCAGCGCGGGGCGTTCCGCCGACCAGCGGTGCAGCTCCGCGGGCTGGGGCAGGCCGAGGCGCCGGGCGAGAAAACGGCCGGGAGCGGTACGGGAGAACTGCAGGTAGCGGTCGGCCATTGTCCAAACTCCCAGCGGCATCGTAAATTTACTTCAGAGTAAGGTTACTTAAGAGTCAGGTGCCGGTCGAGATGAGTCCCGCAGGTCCCCCGCATCCCGCACGTCCCCGCAGCGCGGGTGCGCAGCTCCCGCCGACGCCGCGACGCGTCGCGGTCATCGGCGGCAGCCGCATCCCCTTCGCACGCTCCGACGGCCCCTACGCCACGGCCTCCAACCAGGAGATGCTCACCGCCGCGCTCGACGGGCTGGCCGACCGCTTCGGGCTCGACCAGCCGGGCGCCGTAGGCGAGTTCGTCGTCGGCGCCGTCCTCAAACACAGCCGCGACTTCAACCTGGCCCGCGAGACCGTGCTCGCATCGCGGCTCGACCCGCGCACCCCCGCGTACGACATCCAGCAGGCCTGCGGCACCGGGCTTCAGGCCGTCATCGCGGCCGCCAACAAGATCGCGCTCGGGCAGCTCGAATCGGCGGTCGCCGGTGGCGCGGACACCGCGAGCGACGCGCCGCTCGGCGTCAACGACGAGCTGCGCCGGATCCTTCTGGAGGCCCGGCGGGCCAGGTCGGCGGGGGCGCGGCTGAAGGCGCTCGCCCGCATCCGGCCCCGGCACCTCGTCCCCGAGATCCCGCGCAACGCCGAGCCGCGCACGGGTCTGTCGATGGGCGAGCACGCGGCCGTGACGGCACGCACGTGGGGCATCACGCGCGAGGAGCAGGACGAGCTCGCCGTGGCGAGTCACCAGCGGTTGGCCGCCGCGTACGAGAGGGGCTTGCTGGACGACCTCGTCGTACCGTTCCGGGGCCTCGCCCGCGACCAGAACCTCCGCCCCGGCACCACCGTCGGGAAACTCGCCGCTCTGAAGCCGGTGTTCGGGACGAAGGACCCGAACCCGACCATGACCGCCGGGAATTCGACCCCGCTGACGGACGGCGCCGCGACCGTGCTCCTCGCGAGCGAGGAGTGGGCCCGTGAGCACGGGTTCGAGCCGCTGGCGTACCTCACCGCGTACGAGACCGCGGCCGTCGACTTCGCCGGAGACGGTGGCGACGTCCGCGGGGGAGAGGACGGGCTGCTGATGGCGCCCGCGTACGCCGTGCCGCGGATGCTGGAGCGGGCCGGTCTCGGTCTCGACGACTTCGACCTGGTCGAGATCCACGAGGCGTTCGCCTCGCAGGTGCTGGCGACGCTGGCCGCCTGGGAGAAGCGCGGGCTCGCCCCGGTGGACCGGGCGAACCTCAACGTGGCCGGTTCGTCCCTTGCGACCGGGCATCCCTTCGCGGCGACCGGGGCGCGCATCGTGGCGACCCTGGCCAAGCTGCTCGCCGAGCGCGACGGGCCGGGACGCGGGCTGATCTCCGTCTGCGCGGCCGGCGGCCAAGGAGTGACCGCGATCCTCGAACGCACCTGACCCGTCCCCGAACGTCCGTACCTCCGGGCAACGACAAGGAGCCGCCCTGTGTCACGCCGTGAGACCACCAGCCCGCCCCCGCTCATCCCGCCCGAGATCAGGCAGCTGAACGGCGTCGTCCGTGAGGCGTCCGTACCCGCGCTCGCGCCGCCCGTCACCCACGGATCGCTGGCGGACATCCCCTTCGACAACGCCCAGCAGGCCCCTGCCGAAGCCGTCCTCAGCCGGAAGGGGCAGGACGGCCGGTGGACGGACGTGACCGCCGCGGCCTTCGCGGAGGAGGTCCTCGCCGTCGCCAAGGGGCTGATCGCGGAGGGCCTGATGCCCGGCGACCGGCTCGCGATCATGGCCCGTACGACGTACGAGTGGACGCTGCTGGACTTCGCAGCGTGGGCCGCGGGGCTGGTCACCGTGCCGGTGTATCCGACCTCGTCCGCCTTCCAGACGCGCTGGATCCTGCAGGATTCCGGAGCCGTCGCACTGGCCGTCGAGACCGCGGCGCAGGCCGCGGCGCTCGGCCCGGAGCGCGACCGGCTGCCGGATCTGCGGCACGTGTGGACCTTCGAGAAGGGGCACGTTCAGCACCTCGCGGAGCTCGGCCGCGATGTGCCGGACGAGGAGATCACCGTACGGCGCGGCATGCTCGGCCCCGACTCCCTCGCCACCCTCATCTACACCTCCGGCACCACCGGCCGCCCCAAGGGCTGCGCCCTGACCCACGGCAACTTCTTCGCCGAGGTCGACAACGCCATCGAACTGCTGCACCCCGTCTTCAAGTCCATCAGCAAGGATCCGGCGTCCACGCTGCTCTTCCTCCCGCTGTCCCATGTCTTCGGCCGCATGGTCGCCATCGGCTGCCTGCGGGCACGCGTACGCCTCGGCCACGCGCCCAGCATCCAGACCGAGGACCTGCTCGCGGACCTCGCCGGTTTCCGCCCGACGTTCCTGCTCGCCATCCCGTACGTCCTGGAGAAGGTCTTCAACACGGGCCGCGCCACCGCCGAGAAGATGGGGCGCGCCGCCTCCTTCGACCGCGCGGCGAACATCGCACGGCGGTACGGCGAGGCGGTCGAGGCCCAGCAGCACGGCACCGGTCCGGGCCCGAGCCGCGCTCTGCGGGCGGCACGCGCGCTGTACGACCCGCTCGTGTACCGGCGGATCCGCGCGGCGCTCGGCGGCAAGGTCCGGTATGCGATCTGCGGCGGCTCCCCGCTCGGCCGCCGGCTCGCGGCCTTCTACGCGGGCGCGGGCGTCCAGGTCTTCGAGGGCTACGGCCTGACGGAGACCACCGCCGCCGCGACGGTCACCCCGCCGCTCAAACCCCGCCTCGGCACGGTGGGCTGGCCTCTGCCCGGCACGAAGGTGCGCATCGCGGCGGACGGCGAGGTCATGCTCCGCGGCGGTCAGCTGTTCCGCGGCTACTGGGACCCGCAGGCGGGCGGGGTGACACCCGCGAGCACGGACGGCTGGTTCCCGACCGGCGACATCGGGAACCTGGACGCCGACGGCTACCTCACCATCACCGGCCGTAAGAAGGACATCCTCATCACCACCGGCGGCAAGAACGTCGCCCCGGCCCCACTGGAGGACTGGCTCCGCGCACATCCGCTCGTCGGCCAGTGCATGGTCGTCGGCGACAACCGCCCGTACATCACCGCCCTGATCACCCTCGAACCGGACGGCATCGCCCACTGGTGCCGTATGAAGCGGAAGGAGCACCTGACGGCCGCCGAGCTGGTGAACGATCCCGAACTGCTCGAGACGCTCCAGCGCGCGGTCGACGAGGCCAACAAGCTGGTCTCCCGCGCCGAGTCCATCCGCCGCTTCACCGTCCTCCCGGTGGACTTCACGGAGGAGGCGGGGCATCTGACTCCGTCACTGAAGCTGCGCCGGGAAGTGATCGCACGGGACTTCGGCGACGAGATCGAGGAGCTGTACGCCAAGCCGCGGGGCTGACGGTGGACCGGTCGGTCCGGCCCCGCGCCGGTTGCATGCTCGTCGTGCACAGCACACGTAGGGCCGTCATCCATGCGGCGCACGTGCCACGACCCGGAATCGGCTGCGGGGTATGGCCGCCCGTAGGCGCGTGAGTGCGAAAACCCACGGCTGGCCGCGTACGCGTGGGTGGCGGGCGTACGTATGGGCGATGACGCGTGAGTGATCGCAAACGCTCCGTGAATCTGCGGTGAACAATGCGTGCCCGGGTGGCCGGGAAAGTGGCGGGCCATGGAGAAAAGGACGCCGACGGAGGAGAGGGCCGCCGACGGAGGAGAAGGCCGACGGGCGGGAAATGGAGCCGGCGGGCGGGAAATGGGCCGTCGCGGGTCCGCAGTGGCCGGAGAAGTCGCGGGCCGTGGCCGGAGAAAAGGCAGGAGCCCTGCGCCGGGTGGGCGCTGGGCTCCTTGGGTACTGCTATCCGGTTCCGGATCAGGTCAGATCCCGAGTGTCCTCGGGACCCCGATTACATCGGGGTGACGTTCTCCGCCTGCGGGCCCTTGGGACCCTGCGTGACGTCGAAGCTCACGGCCTGGTTCTCCTCGAGGGAACGGAACCCGGACGCGTTGATCGCGGAGTAGTGGACGAAGACGTCGGGGCCCCCGCCTTCCTGGGCGATGAAGCCAAAGCCCTTTTCGGCGTTGAACCACTTAACGGTTCCGGTAGCCATAAGCCCTCCTTGGGCCAAAGGGTTGCCCTGCTCCAGAACCTGCCTTGTTAAACAATGCAAAAGTCTGAATACGACGAGAGCCCGCGGTCACATGCTCCGCAGGCTCTGTACTGCAAGGGAAACCAAACTGCAACTTGCGGCGAGCGTAGCACGCAAGTCACCGAAAACGATAGTGGGCAAGATCACGTCACCCAAATGTTTGAGTGATGCAAATAAGGTTGACGTCGCTCCCGGAAAGTGGGAGATGGGGGACCCCGCGTCCTGCACCGTACCCCATGGGTCTAGTCTCGCGATGTGGACAACTCAGACGCGGAATCGCAGGACTCGCAGGGCTCACTCACCGGGCCGGGCGTCAGCCCCGGCCCTCGTCGCTCCCGGCCGCGCGTCGGCCACATCCAGTTCCTGAACTGCCTCCCCCTGTACTGGGGGCTTGCGCGGACCGGAACGCTCCTCGACTTCGAGCTCACCAAGGACACCCCCGAAAAGCTCAGCGAGCGACTGGTGCAGGGCGATCTCGACATCGGGCCCATCACCCTCGTCGAATTCCTCCGGAACGCCGACCGGCTCGTCGCCTTCCCCGATATCGCGGTCGGCTGCGACGGTCCCGTCATGTCCTGCGTGATCGTCTCGCAGGTCCCGCTCGAGCAGCTCGACGGCGCCCGCGTCGCCCTCGGCTCGACCTCGCGTACGTCCGTGCGCCTCGCCCAGCTCCTGCTGGCCGAGCGCTACGGCGTGCAGCCGGACTACTACACGTGCCCGCCCGACCTCGGCGTGATGATGCAGGAGGCGGAGGCCGCGGTCCTGATCGGGGACGCGGCGCTGCGCGCCAACCTGCACGACGCGCCGCGCCTGGGCCTGGAGGTGCACGATCTGGGCGCCCTGTGGAAGGAGTGGACGGGCCTGCCGTTCGTCTTCGCCGTATGGGCGGCCCGCCGCGACTACCTGGAGCGCGAGCCCGTCATCGTGAGCAAGGTCCACGAGGCCTTCCTGGCCTCCCGCGATCTGTCGCTGGAGGAGGTCACCAAGGTCGCCGAGCAGGCGGCCCGCTGGGAGGTCTTCGACGAGAGCGTGCTGGAGCGCTACTTCACGACGCTCGACTTCCGCCTCGGCGATGCCCAGCTGAAGGGAGTCTCGGAGTTCGCCCGCCGGGTCGGGCCGACGACGGGCTTCCCGGCGGACGTACGGGTGGAGCTGCTGCAGCCGTAGGTTCAGCATGCAGGGGGCCGGTTGTGCCCCGGGGAGGTGCGGTCGGCGGGTCGTCGCGGCGGACATGCGGCCGTAGCTGGCCTGACGTCAGTCGCCGGAAGGCGCTGGCGTAGGCTGGATCGGTCCGTCAGAGCCCCAGAGGCCTCAACTCCGCGAAGGGGAGCCCGGTGACCGAGAAGGCCGACCTCACCTCCATTGATGTCACAGCCGTCCTCGACCGTGCTGCCTCAGGCGGGCGGATCACTCCTGAGGAGGCGCTCGTCCTCTACCGCGACGCGCCGCTGCACGCTCTGGGCGCGGCCGCCGACGCCGTCCGCCGCCGGCGGTACGCGGGCACCGAGCACATCGCGACGTACATCATCGAGCGCAATATCAACTACACCAACGTGTGCGTCACGGCGTGCAAGTTCTGTGCCTTCTACGCCCCGCCGAAGGACACGGCCAAGGGCTGGACGCGCGACCTCGACGACATCCTGCGGCGCTGCGCCGAGACCGTCGAGCTCGGCGGTACGCAGATCATGTTCCAGGGCGGGCACCACCCGGACTACGGCGTCGAGTACTACGAGAAGCACTTCGCCGCCATCAAGCGGGAGTTCCCGCAGCTGGTCATCCACTCGCTGGGCGCGTCCGAGGTCGAGCACATGGCCCGGATCTCGGGGATGTCGGTCGAGGAGGCCATCCGCCGTATCCACGCTGCCGGTCTCGACTCCTTCGCGGGCGCGGGCGCCGAGCTGCTGCCCGAGCGGCCCCGCAAGGCGATCGCGCCGCTCAAGGAGTCCGGCGAGCGGTGGCTGGAGATCATGGAGATCGCGCACGGGCTGGGTGTCGAGTCCACGACGACGATGCTCATGGGTACGGGCGAGACCAACGCAGAGCGCATCGAGCACCTGCGGATGATTCGCGACGTACAGGACCGGACGGGCGGCTTCCGCGCCTTCATCCCGTACACCTACCAGCCCGAGAACAACCACCTGAAGGGCCGCACGCAGGCCACCATCTTCGAGTACCTGCGGATGATCGCGATCGCGCGGCTCTTCCTCGACAACGTGGCCCACATCCAGGGCTCGTGGCTGACCACCGGCAAGGAGATCGGCCAGCTCTCGCTGCACTACGGCGCGGACGACCTCGGCTCGATCATGCTCGAGGAGAACGTCGTCTCGTCGGCCGGCGCCAAGCACCGCTCCAACCGGCTCGAGATCATCGACCTGATCCGCAAGGCCGGGCGGGTGCCTGCCCAGCGCACCACGACGTACGAGCACATCGTCGTGCACGACGACCCGGCGAACGACCCCGTGGACGACCGCGTCGCCTCGCACATCTCGTCGACGGCGATCGAGGGCGGCACCGCCCACCCCGAGCTGAAGCTCGTCTCCTCGAACTAGGGCCCTCTCCGGCGATGCTGACGATTCACGTGGCCGAGGCATCGCCGGACCTCGCCGTCGCGGTCGAGAGGAACACCGTCGTGGCCGTCGGGCCGTACGAGGAACTGACCGCCGCCCGTCCCCAGGCACGGGTGCGGCGATGGCCCGGCATCCTCACGCCCGGACTGCTCAACCCGTACGGTCCCGAACTGCTCGAGCAGACCTACCACCCGGACCCCCGCGAGGCAGGGGAGTTGGGGTCCGAGCTGCTCACCGGGGCGGCCGCCCAGGCCGTGTTCGGCGCGGACGAGGCACGCCGGGGCGCGAGCGCACGGCGCGGGGTGCAGCGCATGCTGGCCCACGGCACGGTCGCGGTGGGCGGGCAACTGCGCAACCGTGCCGTGCTCGATGCCGTACGAAGGGCCGGTCTCGTGATGGCCGGGCGGACGGAGCCGGGGCCAGGGGTGCCCGCGCTCGACCCGTGGGCCACGGGCCGTCCGGTGGTGTGGATGCCCCGGTTGGCCGTGGGTGGGCCGGCGCGGTTCGCGGTCTTCGATGTGCGGAACGAGGCGGAGCTTGCCGAGTCGGGCAGCGCGACGTGCGTGGCGACCGTCATCGACGGGCGGCTCGTGTACCGGCGCCGGTAGGGGGCCCGACCGGTTCGGCCCGACGGAGGAGGCCGTACGGGCCGGGTGCCTGAGGTCTGCCCGGCCCGTACTGCCACAATGGGCACCGTGACCCGCGCATCCCTGGACAAGCAGCCGCACGAAGTCGCCTCGATGTTCGACGGCGTGGCGGAACGGTACGACCTCACCAACGACGTGCTGTCCCTGGGTCAGGCCCGGCTGTGGCGCAAGGAGGTCGCGAAGGCCGTCGACGCCCGGCCCGCGCAGAAGATCCTGGACCTGGCCGCCGGTACGGCGACGTCCTCGCTGCCGTTCGCGCAGACCGGCGCGTACGTCGTGCCCTGCGACTTCTCGCTCGGCATGCTGCAGGTCGGCAAGCGGCGCCATCCCTGGATGCCGTTCACGGCAGGCGACGCGACGAAGCTGCCGTTCCGGGACGACACCTTCGACGCGGTGACGATCTCCTTCGGGCTGCGCAACGTCCAGGACACGGACGCCGCGCTGCGCGAGCTGTACCGCGTGACGAAGCCGGGCGGCCGGGTCGTGATCTGCGAGTTCTCGCACCCGACCTGGGCGCCGTTCCGCACCGTCTACACCGAGTACCTGATGCGCGCCCTGCCGCCCGTCGCCCGCGCCGTGTCGTCCAACCCCGACGCGTACGTCTATCTCGCCGAGTCCATCCGCGCCTGGCCCGACCAGCCCGCGCTCGCGCAGCGGCTGCAGAAGGCGGGCTGGCAGAAGGTGGCGTGGCGCAATCTGACGGGCGGGATCGTGGCGCTGCACCGCGGCGTCAAGTAGGCGCAGGACGGCCGGCGGCACCCGAAGCCGGTCAAGCGCAAGGCAGGCGGAATCACCCCAGGCCGGAATCACGCAGGCCGCAGCGCCTCGAACGGCTCGCCCGGCTCGTCGAGCTCCCGGTACAGGCCGCCGGCCGGCGGGCCTGGACGGCGCGGTTCCCGTACGCCCGCACCGCCGCCGCCCTCACCGTCGCCGAGGTCGAACCAGACGGTGACGACGGCGCCGCGGGGCACCTCGACGCCCGGCAGCGGGTACTGCCGCACCACGTAGTCGACGACGGTCAGATGGAAGTCGGGCCGGTCCGGAGCCGCCAGCAGCACACCGCCGGCCTCGGCTCTTGCGCGCGCGTCCACGGCCATCAGGCCGACCAGCCGCGGTACGCGCACTTCGGGTGTCTTGGGCGTAAGGCGCACGGACGTCACCCCCCAGCGGTACCGGAAGGGTAGACCCCAAACCGGGCATCCCGGAACCGTCAGGGATGCCCGCGCCCTGAAGGGGCGCACGGCTGTATCGATATGCGGCACTCCCAGCGGAGCGCCTAGAGCTCCAGCCGGAAGCAGTGCCCCTGCTGCTTCGACGCGGGTGTCGTGAACGTCTCGGCGAGCTCCATGCCGAGCCGCCGCGTCACCGCGATCGAGCGTTCGTTGCGCGCGTCGACCATGGCCACGACGCTGCGGACGCCCGCCGCCCGCAACCGTTCCAGCGTCGCCTGCGCGGCCGCCGTCGCGTACCCCATACCCCAGTACGCCCGGCCGAGCCGCCAGCCGATCTCGATCTCGCCCTTCGGCCCCCACGCGTGCGGCCAGGGCTGGGCTCCCGTGAAGCCCAGCACCTCGCCGGGGAAGCGCTCCTCGTCGAGCATCGTCCAGAAGCAGAAGCCGTGCTCCGCGTCGTGCTTGCGCTGCCGGGCCGTCAACTCCTCGTACACGGACAGCTCGGCCGACCGGCCGCCGTGGAACTCCATCACGTCCGGGTGGTCGAAGACCCGGTGCCAGGCGAAGGCGTCCTCGTCGGTCGGGACGCGCAGCTGTACGACGGGGAGAGCTCGGTTCACGGGCGGCCCTTCGGCTGGGTGATCTGTGCTGCTGAATAGACTGCCCGTATCCGGTGCCATCCAGCACGCAGATTTCGAGTCTTGGGGAGATCCCGCTGTGACCGAGCCCGTCACCGAACACACCGCTGATGTGATCGTCGTCGGGGCCGGGCCAGCCGGTTCCACCACCGCGTACTACCTGGCGAAGGCCGGACTCGACGTCCTCCTCCTGGAGAAGACGGCATTCCCGCGCGAAAAGGTGTGCGGTGACGGGCTGACGCCCCGGGCCACCAAGCAGCTCGTGGCGATGGGCATCGACATCTCCGAAGAGGCGGGCTGGCTGCGCAACAAGGGTCTGCGCATCATCGGCGGCGGCGTGCGGCTGCAGCTGGACTGGCCGGATCTGGCCTCGTACCCGGACTACGGGCTCGTACGCAAGCGCGACGACTTCGACGAGCAGCTGGCGCGACAGGCGCAGAAGGCGGGCGCGCGGCTGTACGAGCAGTGCAATGTCGGCGCGCCGATCGTGGACGACCGCACCGGCCACATCACGGGCGTGCACGCCAAGCTCGGCGACTCGGGGGAGAAGCGGGACGTCACGTTCCACGCGCCGCTGGTCGTGGCGGCAGACGGCAACTCGACCCGACTGTCCCTGGCCATGGGGCTGCACCGCCGCGAGGACCGCCCGATGGGCGTCGCGGTGCGGACGTACTTCACCTCGCCCCGCCACGACGACGACTACCTGGAGTCCTGGCTGGAGCTGTGGGACCGGCGCGGCCCGGGCGAGGACCGGCTGCTGCCGGGCTACGGCTGGATCTTCGGTATGGGCGACGGCACGTCGAACGTCGGCCTCGGCGTCCTCAACACCTCCGCCTCCTTCAAGGAGCTGGACTGGCGCGAGGTGCTCAAGGCCTGGTGCGCGTCGATGCCGGAGGAGTGGGGCTACGTACCGGAGAACATGACCACCCCGATCCGCGGCGCGGCCCTTCCGATGGCCTTCAACCGCCAGCCGCACTACACCAAGGGCCTGCTTCTCGTCGGCGACGCGGGCGGCCTGGTGAACCCCTTCAACGGCGAGGGCATCGCGTACGCCATGGAGTCCGGCCAGATCGCCGCCGACGTCATCGTCCAGGCCCACGCCCGCGCGACGCCCGCCCAGCGCGAACTCGCCCTCCACAACTACCCGAAGATCCTCAAGGAGACCTACGGCGGCTACTACACGCTGGGCCGCGCCTTCGTGAAGCTCATCGGCAACCCGAAGGTCATGAAGCTGGCGACGCAGCGCGGTCTGACGCACCCACTGCTGATGAAGTTCACGCTGAAGCTGCTCGCCAACCTGACGGACCCGACGGGCGGCGACGCGATGGACCGGATCATCAACGGGCTTTCCAAGGTCGCGCCGAAGGCCTGAGCCACCGGCGCCCGGGTAATCCGGTCGCGGCTCGTCGTCCCGTTCTGCAGAATCCAGGCCGTGGATCGCTTGGTGGAGATCGCGGAACGGCTGACCGGCGTCGGCGGTGTCGTCGGGGTGTGTCTGGGAGGGAGCCGGGCGAGGGGCGCGCACAGTCCTGACTCGGACTATGACCTGGGCCTGTACTACCGGCGGCCGCTGGACACCGCCGCACTGCGTGAGCTCGCGGCCGAGCTGACCGGCGGGCCGGTCGAGGTGACCGAGCCGGGCGGGTGGGGACCGTGGGTGGACGGCGGGGCCTGGCTGACGGTCGACGGCCACCGCGTCGACTGGATCTACCGCGATCTCGACCGCGTGCACCGTATCTGGCAGCAGTGCCAGGCCGGGCACTTCGAGGTGGGCACCCAGCCCGGTCACCCGCTGGGGGTGTACTCCCACGCCTACGTCGGCGAGGTCGCCCTCGGGCGGGTCCTCGCCGATCCCAGTGGTGAGCTGGGGGCCCTGCAGCAGCAGACGCGCGGCTACCCGCAGCCGCTGCGCGAAGCGCTCATCGCCAACGCGCGGTGGGAGGCGGCGTTCATCGTGGGCGGCGCCCGCAAGGGTGCGGCTCGCGGCGACGCCTTCTACACGGCCGGGTGCCTCTTCCGCGCGGTGGGGGTTCTCGTGCAGGCCCTCCACGCTCACGCCGGGTGCTGGGTGCTCAACGAGAAGGGCGCCGTGCGAGCCGCGGGAGAACTCGCCGTCGCCCCACCGGCCTTCGCCGAGCGCGCCCACGCACTGTTCTCCGAACTCGGCACCACCCCGGACACCCTCACGGCGGCACTCGACGCCGCCGAGGAACTGACGCACGAGGTGTGCGAACGGCTCGCGTCCTGACCGGGACCGGCACGTCCCCGGCGGCGTTCTACGGGCTCAGAGCGACCCGTTCCGCGGCCGGACATGCCTTTGGGCCGCGGCTTCCCGGTCCGGGAAGCCGCGGCCCAGAGAGGCAGCCGAGGCTGCCCGGAACTCAGAGCACGCGGACCGCGCCGGTCGCCGGGTAACCCGACAGATCCTGGATGACAACGCCCTTGGAGGGGTTGGCGGCGTCCAGGTACTGGCCGTTGCCGATGTAGACACCGGTGTGGTACGCGGACCCCTTCGAGCCCCAGTAGAGGATGTCGCCGACCTGGAGGTTCGAGAGGGAGACCTCGGTGCCGACCGTCGACTGGTCCTGCGAGACGCGGGGAAGGTCCACACCGACCTGCCTGAAGGCGGCCTGGACGAGGCTGGAGCAGTCCCAGGCGTTGGGGCCGGTGGCGCCCATGACGTATGCGTCGCCCACCTGGGCCTTGAGGAAGCTGATGACGGTCGCGACGCTGCCGCTGGCGGGCGCGGCGACGTCGGAGGAGGCCGCCAGGACGGTGCGTGCGGAGGACCGCGATGCGCGCTCCTCGGCGGCCTTGCGCTCGGCCTCGGCCTTCTTCTTGGCCTCCGCCTTGCGCTTGGCCTCGGCGAGGTCCTTCTTGGCCTGCTTCGCGGCCTTCGCGGCGGCCGCGTCCTGTTCCGCCAGCAGCTCGTAGCGGTCTGCCGCCTGCTGGGTGGCGTCCGCGGACTGGGCGACCTGCGTGGACAGGTCGATGGAGAGCGTGGGCAGCTCGATGGTCTCGGTCACGGGCTCGGCGGCGGTCGCCGGCCCGGACGCACCGGCCACTGCCAGGGTGCTGAGGACGCCACCGGCAACTCCGGCGCGCAGTGCGAGCTTCGACGCGCCGCGGCGGGGCTTCCGGTGGCTGGGTATGTGAGCGGTGTGGGACATGTGTAAAAGCGCTATCAGGGACTCCCCGTTACCTTCAAGAAACGTGTGGTCCGCCACAGTTGCTCATTTCGGACACCGAATCCCGGGCGTGTCGCTCTTTATTGACGCCGTAACGGACATTGCGGGCGCAGTCGATCGGGCCTGTGATCACGGTCTTTCGCTATTACGTCCGAATTGCCCGCCACTTACCACTGGTTGGGGCTGTTGGCCAAGCCCGGTTCCTTCACGCCGCCCGGCCGTGTGGTACAGGTCACGGAACGGTCACTGTCGTAGGCGCGTCCGGCTCGTGAACGGATGCACGCGTTCGACGGCCGTCCACCCTTGCCCCGCCCGCACGGGGGCGCGCTTCACTATCAGGCGGACGCGTCCAGAGCCAATTTGCTGTGGACTTCCTGCGCTTGATAAAGCGCCCGCCGCTTCCACCTGGGAAAACGGGTCAAGATGTCACCTCTGGTGATCACTCAGGCGCTTCGGGTGTGAAGATCACTGCTCATCCGACTTCATGATCCTTCGACGGGTGGTGGAGATCACAAAGTCCGTGGCGCACCCCGTGTCGCAGATCACAGACCCACAGGCATAGGATGCGTGGCAGCTGGGCTTGTGACCTGCTTCACATGTACACGATCTCCGCGGGTCCGTACGGGACTTGTGAGTCAGTCCGGGGCTTCCGGAGCCTCTGGGGCCGATGGGGTCTGCGGGACATGTGTGACTGGAGCGGGAAGCAGCTCGGCGCCGCCGAAACAGTCAGTGCCGACTGAGAGGAGCGACGAGCGATGAACGCGTATGCGCCCATCCTCGTACTGGGAGCCCTCGGGGCAGGCTTTGCGATCTTCTCCGTGGTGATGGCCACGCTTGTCGGTCCAAAGCGCTACAACCGGGCCAAGCTCGAGGCCTACGAGTGCGGTATCGAGCCGACGCCGACACCGGCGGGCGGCGGACGATTCCCGATCAAGTACTACCTGACGGCGATGCTCTTCATCATTTTCGACATCGAGATCGTCTTTCTGTACCCCTGGGCCGTCACCTTCGACGCCCTGGGTCTTTTCGGGCTCGTGGAGATGCTGCTCTTCGTGCTCACCGTCTTCGTCGCCTACGCGTACGTGTGGCGGCGCGGCGGCCTGGACTGGGACTGACACGCGCAAGGGACAAAGGGGTCTGAGGGGCCACTAATGGGACTCGAAGAGAAACTGCCGAGCGGTTTTCTGCTGACCACCGTCGAACAGGCTGCGGGCTGGGTGCGCAAGTCGTCCGTCTTCCCGGCCACCTTCGGCCTGGCCTGCTGCGCCATCGAGATGATGACGACCGGCGCGGGGCGCTACGACCTGGCCCGCTTCGGCATGGAGGTCTTCCGCGGCTCGCCGCGCCAGGCCGACCTGATGATCGTGGCCGGCCGGGTGAGCCAGAAGATGGCGCCCGTGCTGCGGCAGGTCTACGACCAGATGCCGAACCCCAAGTGGGTCATCTCCATGGGCGTCTGCGCTTCGTCCGGCGGCATGTTCAACAACTACGCGATCGTGCAGGGCGTCGACCACGTCGTCCCCGTCGACATCTACCTGCCCGGCTGCCCGCCGCGGCCCGAGATGCTGATGGACGCGATCCTCAAGCTCCACCAGAAGATCCAGACCTCCAAGCTCGGCGTGAACGCCGAGGAGGCGGCGCGGGAGGCGGAGGAGGCGGCGCTCAAGGCGCTCCCCATCATCGAGATGAAGGGGCTGCTGCGATGACGAGCGAGCAGAACGGCGTGAACCCCGAGAAGCACGGCGTGAATCCGGAGCAGGATCTCAACGCCTCGAACCTCCCTGGTCAGCGGGGCGACCAGGGCGAGGAGATCCGCGTCCAGCGCGGCATGTTCGGCGCGAACAACGGCGGCGACACCTCCGGGTACGGAGGGCTCGTCCGGTCCGTACGGCTGCCCGGCCCGGCCACGCGTCCGTACGGCGGCTGGTTCGACGAGGTCGCCGACGAGCTCGAGGGCGCCCTGGAGGAGCAGGGGCTCCTCCCCGAGAACGCCATCGAGAAGACCGTCGTCGACCGCGGCGAGATCACCTTCCACATCGAGCGCGAGTACCTGGTCCGCGTCGCCCAGACCCTGCGCGACGACCCGGCGCTCCGCTTCGAGCTGTGCACCGGCGTCTCCGGCGTCCACTACCCCGGCGACAAGGGCCGCGAGCTGCACGCCGTCTACCACCTGCGCTCGATCACCCACAACCGGCTGATCCGCCTCGAGGTCAGCGCCCCCGACGCCGATCCACACGTCCCCTCGCTCGTCTCCGTCTATCCGACGAACGACTGGCACGAGCGCGAGACGTACGACTTCTTCGGACTGGTCTTCGACGGCCACCCGGCGCTGACGCGGATCATGATGCCGGACGACTGGCAGGGCTACCCGCAGCGCAAGGACTACCCCCTCGGCGGCATCCCCGTCGAGTACAAGGGCGCCCAGATCCCGGCTCCGGACCAGCGGAGGTCGTACTCATGAGCACGCAGTCAGCATCAGCCCGCGAGACGACCGAAGGCACCGTATATACGGTCACCGGCGGCGACTGGGACGAGGTCGTCCAGACCGCGGCCAAGGCCGACGACGAGCGCCTCATCGTCAACATGGGTCCGCAGCACCCGTCCACCCACGGCGTGCTCCGCCTGATCCTGGAGATCGACGGCGAGACGGTCACCGAGGCCCGCTGCGGCATCGGCTATCTGCACACCGGCATCGAGAAGAACCTCGAGTACCGCACGTGGACGCAGGGCACCACGTTCGTGACGCGCATGGACTACCTGACGCCATTCTTCAACGAGACGGCGTACTGCCTCGCGGTCGAGAAGCTCCTCGGCATCGAGGACGACATCCCCGACCGGGCGACGATCATCCGGGTGCTCCTGATGGAGCTGAACCGGTTGTCCTCGCACCTGGTGTGCATCGCCACCGGCGGCATGGAGCTCGGCGCCACCACGATCATGATCTATGGCTTCCGTGATCGTGAACTCATTCTCGACATCTACGAGCTGATCACCGGCCTTCGGATGAACCACGCGTACATCCGGCCCGGCGGACTCGCCCAGGACCTGCCGCCCGGCGCGGTCGACCAGATCCGCGAGTTCGTGAAGAAGATGAACAAGAACCTTCCCGAGTACGACAAGCTCGCCACCGGGAACCCCATCTTCAAGGGCCGCATGCAGGACATCGGCTACCTCGACCTCGCCGGCTGCATGGCGCTCGGCGCCACAGGACCGATCCTGCGCTCGGCGGGCCTCCCGCACGACCTGCGCAAGGCGCAGCCGTACTGCGGCTACGAGACGTACGACTTCGACGTCCCGACCGCCGACACCTGCGACGCCTACGGCCGCTTCCTGATCCGGCTCGAGGAGATGCGCCAGTCGCTGCGGATCGTCGAGCAGTGCCTGGACCGCCTGGAGCCCGGTCCCGTCATGGTCGCCGACAAGAAGATCGCCTGGCCCGCGCAGCTCGCCCTCGGCCCGGATGGCCTCGGCAACTCGCTCGACCACATCAAGAAGATCATGGGCACCTCGATGGAGGCCCTGATCCACCACTTCAAGCTGGTGACGGAAGGGTTCCGCGTCCCGCCGGGCCAGGCCTACGCGGCCGTCGAGTCCCCCAAGGGCGAGCTCGGGGTGCACGTCGTGTCCGACGGCGGCACCCGCCCCTACCGGGTCCACTTCCGCGACCCGTCCTTCACCAACCTGCAGGCCATGGCGGCGATGTGCGAGGGCGGCATGGTCGCCGACGTCATCGTCGCCGTCGCGTCCATCGACCCCGTGATGGGAGGCGTCGACCGGTGACCACCACCCCTTCCGAACAGGGCGTCAGCCTGGGCATGCCGCAGCTGCCCGCGCCCGACTACCCGGACGACGTCCGGGCCCGGCTCGAAGCGGACGCGCGCGAGATCATCGGCCGCTACCCCGACTCCCGGTCCGCGCTGCTCCCGCTGCTGCACCTGGTGCAGTCCGAAGAGGGATACGTCACGCGCACCGGGATGCAGTTCTGCGCGGACATGCTCGGCCTGACCACGGCCGAGGTCACCGCCGTCGCGACCTTCTACACCATGTACCGGCGCAAGCCGAGCGGTGACTACCAGGTGGGTGTCTGTACCAACACCCTGTGCGCGGTCATGGGCGGCGACGCCATCTTCTCCGCCCTCCAGGAGCACCTGGGCGTCGGCAACGGCGAGACCACCGGCGACGGCAAGGTCACCCTGGAGCACATCGAGTGCAACGCCGCCTGCGACTACGCGCCCGTGGTGATGGTCAACTGGGAGTTCTTCGACAACCAGACGGTCGAGAGCGCCAAGCGGCTGGTCGACGATCTGCGCGCGGGCGCCGAGGTGCAGCCGACCCGCGGTGCGCCCCTGTGCACGTACAAGGAGACCGCCCGCATCCTCGCCGGATTCCCCGACGCCCGGCCGGGTGCCGTCGAGGCGAGCGGCAGCGCGGGCCCGGCCTCGCTGATCGGGCTGCGCCTCGCCAAGGGGGAACAGCCCGAGCCGCGCATCGTGCACCCGCGCGGCGAGGAGCGCAGGGACGCCGCGCCGCAGGACGAGTCGCCCGCCGACCACCTCAGCGCCCACGACGCGCCGCAGAAGACATCGGCGTCGGATCCCGCGCACCCCGCGGGCCCCGTCACCGAGGAGGGGGAGTGATGACCGTGTCCACCGAATTCGGGGGCACCTCCCGGCCCGAGGCCGGTGGGGAGTCGAGCCCGGAGAAGCTGCTCGCCCCCGTCCTGTCGGCGTACTGGGACGAGGACAGGTCCTGGACGCTGGACGTCTACCGGCGCCATGAGGGATACGAGGGCCTGCGCAAGGCGCTCGCCATGTCGCCCGACGACGTCATCGCCTACGTCAAGGACTCGGGCCTGCGCGGCCGCGGCGGCGCGGGCTTCCCCACGGGCATGAAGTGGCAGTTCATCCCGCAGGGCGACGGCAAGCCTCACTATCTGGTTGTCAACGCCGACGAGTCGGAGCCCGGGACGTGCAAGGACATCCCGCTCCTCTTCGCGAACCCGCATGCCCTCATCGAGGGGATCGTGATCGCCTGTTACGCGATCAGGTCGGAGCACGCCTTCATCTATCTGCGCGGCGAGGTCGTGCCCGTGCTGCGCAGGCTGCACGCGGCCGTCCACGAGGCGTACGCGGCGGGCTACCTCGGCAAGAACGTGCTGGGCAGCGGCCTCAACCTGGAACTCACCGTGCACGCGGGCGCGGGCGCGTACATCTGCGGTGAGGAGACCGCGCTGCTCGACTCGCTCGAAGGCCGCCGCGGCCAGCCGCGACTCCGTCCCCCCTTCCCTGCTGTCGCCGGCCTCTATGCGTGCCCCACTGTCGTGAACAACGTGGAGTCGATTGCGTCGGTTCCCGCGATTCTGAACAAGGGCAAGGAATGGTTCAGGTCGATGGGCAGCGAGAAGTCCCCGGGCTTCACGCTCTACTCGCTCAGCGGCCATGTCGCCAACCCCGGCCAGTACGAGGCCCCGCTCGGCATCACGCTGCGTCAGCTGCTCGACATGAGCGGCGGCATGAGGCCCGGACACCGGCTGAAGTTCTGGACCCCGGGCGGCTCCTCGACCCCGATGTTCACCGACGAGCACCTCGACGTCCCGCTCGACTACGAGGGCGTGGGCGCCGCCGGATCGATGCTCGGCACCAAGGCGCTGCAGTGCTTCGACGAGACGACCTGTGTCGTGCGGGCCGTCACCCGCTGGACCGAGTTCTACGCCCACGAGTCCTGCGGCAAGTGCACGCCCTGCCGTGAAGGGACGTACTGGCTGGTGCAGTTGCTGCGCGACATCGAGGCGGGCAAGGGCGCGATGAGCGACCTCGACAAGCTCGCGGACATCGCCGACAACATCAACGGCAAGTCCTTCTGCGCCCTCGGCGACGGCGCCGCCTCGCCGATCTTCTCCTCGCTCAAGTACTTCCGCGAGGAGTACGAGCAGCACATCACCGGCGGGGGCTGCCCCTTCGACCCGGCCAAGTCCACCGCTTGGGCCGATCACCGTACGGAGGTGAACGCATGACTGTGACGACGAGCGCTCCCTCCGGGAGCGGGGAGGCTCCGGTGCCGCGCGAGGACCTCGTGACGCTGACGATCGACGGCATCGAGATCAGCGTGCCCAAGGGCACCCTGGTCATCCGGGCCGCCGAGCTGCTCGGCATCGAGATCCCGCGGTTCTGCGACCACCCGCTGCTCGACCCGGCCGGTGCCTGCCGTCAGTGCATCGTCGAGGTCGAGGGCCAGCGCAAGCCCATGGCGTCCTGCACGATCACGTGTACGGACGGGATGGTGGTGAAGACGCAGCTCACCTCGCCGGTCGCCGAGAAGGCGCAGCGCGGTGTGATGGAGCTGCTGCTCATCAACCACCCGCTGGACTGCCCGGTCTGCGACAAGGGCGGCGAGTGCCCGCTGCAGAACCAGGCGATGTCGGTCGGCGACCCGGACACCCGCTTCGAGGGCAAGAAGCGGACGTTCGCCAAGCCGGTGCCGATCTCCACGCAGGTGCTGCTCGACCGTGAGCGGTGCGTGCTGTGTGCGCGCTGCACCCGGTTCTCCAACCAGATCGCCGGCGACCCGATGATCGAGCTGATCGAGCGGGGCGCGCTGCAGCAGGTCGGTACGGGTGAGGGCGACCCCTTCGAGTCGTACTTCTCCGGGAACACCATCCAGATCTGCCCGGTGGGCGCGCTGACCTCGGCGGCGTACCGGTTCCGCGCACGGCCCTTCGACCTCGTGTCCAGCCCGACCGTGTGCGAGCACTGCGCGGGCGGTTGCGCGACGCGTACCGACCACCGGCGCGGCAAGGTCATGCGGCGGCTCGCCGCCCATGACCCCGAGGTCAACGAGGAGTGGATCTGCGACAAGGGCCGGTTCGCGTTCCGGTACGCGCAGCTGTCCGACCGGATCGAATACCCCCTCGTCAGGAACGCCGAGAGCGGTGACCTGGAGCCGGCCAGCTGGCCGGAGGCCCTGGAGGCGGCGGCCCGCGGGCTGACCGGGGCCCGCGGCAGGACCGGCGTGCTGACCGGCGGCCGGCTGACCGTCGAGGACGCCTACGCCTACAGCAAGTTCGCGCGCGTGGCGCTCGACACGAACGACATCGACTTCCGCGCGCGCGTGCACAGCAGCGAGGAGGCCGACTTCCTCGCCTCGCAGGTCGGGGGCCGCGGGCGGGACCTCGACGGTACGGGCGTGACGTACGCGGCGCTGGAGAAGGCTCCCGCCGTCCTGCTCGCCGGCATCGAGGCGGAGGAGGAGGCGCCCGGCGTCTTCCTGCGGTTGCGCAAGGCCTGGCGGAAGCACGGGCAGCGCACCTTCGCGCTCGCCTCGCATGCCACGCGCGGTCTGGAGAAGGCCGGCGGCACGCTGCTGCCCGCGGCGCCCGGCACCGAGACCGAGTGGCTCGACGCGCTCGCGGGCGGGGTCGGCCTGGAGGGCGACGGGGCGAGGGCCGGCGAGGCCCTGCGCGCCGAGGGGTCCGTCATCGTAGTCGGCGAGCGGCTCGCCGCCGTGGCGGGCGGGCTGACCGCCGCCGTACGGGCCGCGACCGCGACCGGCGCACGGCTGGTGTGGATCCCGCGCCGGGCCGGTGAGCGCGGCGCGATCGAAGCCGGTGCCCTGCCGTCGCTGCTGCCCGGCGGGCGCCCCGCGACGGACCCACGCGCGCGTGAAGAGGTCGCCGCCGCCTGGGGTCTCGCGGAGCTTCCGCACCGCTACGGCCGTGACACCGGGCAGATCGTCGAGGCGGCCGCCACAGGCGAGCTCGGTGCGCTGCTCGTGGCGGGCGTCGAGGTCGCCGATCTCCCGAACCCGGCACGCGCGCGTGAAGCCCTTCACGAGGTGGGCTTCCTCGTCTCGCTGGAGCAGCGCCCGAGCGAGGTGACCGAGCTGGCCGACGTCGTCCTGCCGGTGGCCGCCGTCGCCGAGAAGGCGGGCACCTTCCTCAACTGGGAAGGCAGGGCACGGCCGTTCGAGGCCGCGCTCAAGCCGGACCACATGACGCGCCGTCTGGCACCCACTGACGCGCGTGTGCTGCAGATGCTGGCGGACGCGATGGACGTCCACCTCGGACTGCCGGACCTCAGGACGGCTCGCATCGAGCTGGACCGGCTCGGCGTCTGGGACGGGCCGCGGGCGACAGCGCCCCTCGAGACGGGCGTTCCGCTGCCGAGGCCGGGCGCCGGAGAGGCTGTCATGGCCGGGCACCGGCTGCTGCTCGACCTCGGCCGCCTCCAGGACGGCGACGAGGCGCTCGCCGGAACCCGCCACGCGGCCGTGGCCCGGCTCTCCGCGGCGACCGCGGCCGAGGCGGGCGTCAAGGACGGCGACCTCCTCGCCGTCACGGGGCCCGCGGGCGCCACGCACCTCCCGCTGCAGATCACGGAGATGCCCGACCGCGTGGTGTGGCTTCCGATGAACTCGACCGGGACGGGCGTCGCCTCGGACACGGGGGCGCGGCCCGGCGAACTCGTCCGTATCGGCCCGGCGGTGGAGCCGAAGGCCTCTTCTGTCACGGAGGTGACGTCATGACGCCACAGGCCCTGGCGCCAGGGGCGCTGACGCCGCTCGCGGTGGAGGACCTGTCGATGTTCGGCACCGATCCCTGGTGGCTGGTCGCGATCAAGGCGGTCTTCTGCTTCGCCTTCCTGATGGTGACGGTGCTCTTCTCCATCGTGTGGGAGCGCAAGGTCGTCGCCTGGATGCAGCTGCGCATCGGCCCCAACCGGCACGGCCCCTGGGGCATGCTCCAGTCCCTCGCGGACGGCATCAAGCTGATGCTGAAGGAGGACGTGGTCGTCAAGCGGGCGGACAAGGCGGTCTACATCCTCGCCCCGATCGTCGCGGCGATCCCGGCCTTCATGGCGATCGCGGTGATCCCCTTCGGACCGTCCGGCAACGAGGTCTCGATCTTCGGGCACCGCACCGCGATGCAGCTCACCGACCTGCCGATCGCGATGCTCTACATCCTCGCGGTCGCCTCCGTCGGCATCTACGGCATCGTGCTGGCGGGCTGGAGCTCCGGATCGACGTATCCGCTGCTCGGCGGCCTGCGCTCCTGCGCCCAGATGATCTCGTACGAGATCGCGATGGGTGCTGCCTTCGCCTCGGTGTTCCTGTACTCCGGGTCGATGTCTACCTCGGCGATCGTCGAGTCGCAGCAGGACCGCTGGTACATCCTGCTGCTGCCGGTGTCGTTCCTGGTCTACATCGTCACGATGGTCGGCGAGACCAACCGCGCGCCGTTCGACATGCCGGAGTCCGAGGGCGACCTGGTGGGCGGCTTCAACACCGAGTACTCGTCGATCAAGTTCGCGATGTTCATGCTCGCCGAGTACGTGAACATGGTGACGGTCTCGGCGGTGTCGGTGACGCTCTTCCTCGGCGGCTGGCGGGCGCCCTGGCCGGTCTCCACCTTCTGGGAGGGTGCGAACCACGGCTGGTGGCCGATGCTCTGGTTCGTCGTCAAGGTCCAGTTGCTGCTGTTCTTCTTCATCTGGCTGCGCGGCACCCTGCCCCGCGTCCGCTACGACCAGCTGATGAAGCTCGGCTGGAAGGTCCTCATCCCCGTCTCCGTGGTGTGGCTGATGCTCGTGGCGACCGTCCGGGCGCTGCGCAACGCGAACTACGCCGTCAGCGACATCGCGCTCTACGTCGGCGCGGGCGTCCTTGCCGTCCTGCTGCTGTCCTTCGTCGCCGACATGTTCCGCGCCAGGCAGCCGGCCGAGGAGGTACGCGAGAAGCCGGCGGCCTTCGACCCGATGGCGGGCGGATTCCCCGTGCCGCCGCTGCCGGGGCAGACCCTTCCGCCGGTGCCGAGGCGGCGCCCGCGGCGGGAGCGGGAGCTCATTGTCAGTGGTGGCCCGGATACTCCAAGTGACGGACCTACGGATGGAAAGGAGGCGTCCGATGGCTGAGGAGCCCAAGGAGCCCGGGAAGTCCGGCGAGACCGACCAGGGGTTCCAGAACCCGGTGGCCGGCTTCGGCGTGACCTTCAAGGCCATGTTCAAGAAGCGGCTCACCGAGCAGTACCCGGAGCAGAAGAAGACCACCGCTCCCCGCTTCCACGGACGGCACCAGCTCAACCGCCATCCGGACGGCCTGGAGAAGTGCGTCGGCTGCGAGCTCTGCGCCTGGGCCTGCCCCGCGGACGCGATCTACGTGGAGGGCGCGGACAACACGGACGAGGAGCGCTACTCGCCCGGCGAGCGGTACGGCCGCGTCTACCAGATCAACTACGCCCGCTGCATCTTCTGCGGCCTGTGCATCGAGGCGTGCCCCACGCGCGCGCTGACGATGACCAACGAGTTCGAGCTGGCCGACTCCAGCCGCGAGAACCTCATCTACACCAAGGAGCAGCTGCTCGCCGGGCTCACGGAGGGCATGGTCGACACGCCGCACGCGATCTACCCGGGCACGGACGAGCAGGACTACTACCGGGGCCTGGTGACGGAGGCGGCGCCGGGCACGGTCCAGCAGGTCGCGGTCTCCAAAGGTGAACTGCATCAATCGGCAGGCCCTTCGGGCGCGGCCCAGGAGGCATCCTCCGACTTCGGCCCGAACGAGCCCGCCTCGAAGAAGGTGATCGGCCGATGACACAGCTCGCCGCCTACACCACCTCGACCGGTGAGGCCCTGCAGTTCTGGGTGCTCGGCACGGTCGCCGTGATCGGGGCCCTGTGCACCGTGTTCATGAAGAAGGCCGTGCACAGCGCGCTGTGCCTGGCCGGGACCATGATCATCCTGGCGGTCTTCTACCTCGCCAACGGTGCGTACTTCCTCGGCATCGTGCAGATCGTCGTCTACACCGGCGCGATCATGATGCTGTTCCTCTTCGTGGTCATGCTCGTCGGCGTCACGGCGGCGGACTCGCTGAGGGAGACCATCAAGGGCCAGCGCTGGCTCGCCGCCCTGTGCGGGCTCGGCTTCGCGGTGCTGCTGGTCGGTGGCATCGGCAATGCCTCACTGAAGGAGTTCAACGGCCTCGGACAGGCGAACTCCGCCGGCAACGTGCAGGGCCTCGCGGAGCTCCTCTTCACCAAGTACGTCTTCGCCTTCGAGCTCACCGGCGCGCTGCTGATCACCGCCGCGGTCGGCGCGATGGTACTCACGCACCGCGAGCGCACCGAGCGCGCCAGGACCCAGCGTGAGCTGTCCGAGCAGCGCGTGCGCGAGGGCAAGCACCTGCCGCCGCTGCCCGCCCCGGGCGTCTACGCCCGGCACAACGCGGTGGACATCGCGGGCCTCCTCCCGGACGGCACCCCGTCCGAGCTCACCGTCAACAAGACGCTGCGCTCGCGAGGCCAGATCCGCGACGTGTCCACCGAGGCGCTGAACGATCTCAAGGCGCTCGAGCAGCGCGCGGAGGACCGCCTTGAACGGCCGCGGCCCGAGGAGGCATCGAAGTGAACCCGGTCAACTACCTCTATCTCGCCGCCCTGTTGTTCGCCATCGGCGCCACCGGCGTGCTCATCAGACGGAACGCGATCGTCGTCTTCATGTGCATCGAGCTCATGCTCAACGCCTGCAACCTCGCGCTCGTCGCCTTCTCCCGGATGCACGGCAATCTCGACGGCCAGATCATCGCGTTCTTCACGATGGTCGTCGCCGCCGCGGAGGTCGTGGTCGGGCTCGCGATCATCGTGTCGCTGTTCCGTTCCCGCCACTCGGCCTCGGTCGACGACGCCAGCCTGATGAAGCTGTAAGGGGTCGCTGAACGTGGAGAATCTGATTGCGCTGCTGGTAGCGGCGCCACTGCTCGGAGCGGCCGTCCTGCTGTGCGGCGGCCGCCGCCTGGACCGTACGGGCCACTGGATCGGCACGGTGCTCGCGGCCGTCTCCTTCGTCGTCGGCGCCGTGCTCTTCGTCGACATGCTGGGCAAGGGCCCCGAGGAGCGGACGCTCACCCAGCACCTGTTCAGCTGGATCCCGGTGGAGGGCTTCCAGGCGGATGTCGCCTTCCAGCTCGACCAGCTGTCGATGACGTTCGTCCTGCTGATCACCGGCGTCGGCTCCCTCATCCACCTGTACTCGATCGGGTACATGGAGCACGACGAGCGGCGCCGCCGCTTCTTCGGCTATCTGAACCTGTTCCTCGCGGCGATGCTGCTGTTGGTCCTCGCCGACAACTACCTGCTGCTGTACGTCGGCTGGGAGGGCGTCGGTCTCGCCTCGTACCTGCTGATCGGCTTCTGGCAGCACAAGCCCAGCGCCGCCACCGCCGCGAAGAAGGCCTTCCTGGTCAACCGCGTCGGCGACATGGGCCTGTCCATCGCGATCATGCTGATGTTCACCACCTTCGGCACGTTCGCGTTCGGCCCGGTCCTTGAGTCCACGGACAAGACGAGCGAGGGCATGCTCACCGCGATCGCGCTGATGCTGCTGCTCGCCGCGTGCGGCAAGTCGGCGCAGGTGCCGCTGCAGTCCTGGCTCGGGGACGCGATGGAGGGCCCGACTCCGGTCTCGGCCCTGATCCACGCGGCCACGATGGTGACGGCGGGCGTGTACCTGATCACGCGGTCCGGCGCGATCTTCAACGGCGCCCCCGACGCGCAACTGGCCGTGGTGGTGGTCGGCGCGGTCACGCTCCTCTTCGGTGCGATCGTCGGTTGCGCGAAGGACGACATCAAGAAGGCGCTGGCCGGCTCGACGATGTCGCAGATCGGCTACATGATCCTGGCCGCGGGCCTCGGCCCGGTCGGCTACGCCTTCGCGATCATGCACCTGGTGACGCACGGCTTCTTCAAGGCCGGGCTGTTCCTCGGCGCCGGCTCGGTCATGCACGGCATGAACGACGAGGTCGACATGAGGAAGTACGGCGGCCTGCGGAAGTACATGCCGGTCACCTTCGTGACCTTCGGGCTCGGCTACCTCGCGATCATCGGTCTGCCGCCGTTCTCCGGCTTCTGGTCCAAGGACAAGATCATCGAGGCGGCCTTCGCGCAGCAGAGTGATCTGCGGTCCTGGATCTTCGGCGGCGTCGCGCTGCTGGGCGCGGGCATCACCGCGTACTACATGACGCGCGTGATGATCCTGACCTTCTTCGGGGAGAAGCGCTGGCAGCCGGCGCCCGACCCGGACACGGCTCCGAGCGTCGAGCCCGGCATCGAGGTGCACCCCGGCGAGATGCCGCATCCGCACGAGGCTCCGAAGTCCATGACGATCCCGATGATCGTGCTGGCCTTCGGGTCGGTCTTCGCGGGCGCGGTGTTCGGCATCGGCGAGCGGTTCGTGCACTGGCTGGAGCCGGTGACCTCGTTCGAGCACCCGCACCCGGTGGTCGGCGTGCCGGTCATCACGACCGCCACGATCGTGGTGCTCCTGCTCGGCGTCGGCCTTGCCTATCTGCAGTACGGGCGCCGTCCCGTCCCGGTCGTCGCCCCGCGCGGCTCGCTCCTCACCCGCGCCGCGCGGCGCGATCTCCTCCAGGACGACTTCAACCACGTCGTGCTGGTCCGCGGCGGCGAGCACCTGACGCGCTCCCTGGTGTACCTCGACCACAGCCTGGTCGACGGGGTCGTCAACGGCACGGCGGCCTCGGTCGGTGGGCTGTCCGGGCGGCTGCGCAGGCTGCAGAACGGCTACGCACGCTCGTATGCGGTCTCGATGTTCGGCGGCGCGGCGCTCCTCGTCGCCGCGACCCTGCTGATGAGGGCGGTCTGATAGCGATGTCGCAAGTAGTGAACGCAGGGTTCCCCCTCCTGACGGCGACGGCCGCGCTCCCGGCGGTCGGTGCGATCGCCACCGCAGCCGTCCCGGCAGGCCGGCGCGTCGCGGCCAAATGGCTGGCGCTGCTCGTCTCGCTCGCCACGCTCGTGCTGGCCGCGATCGTGGCCGTCCGGTTCGAGCCCGGCGGTGACCGCTATCAGCTCGTCGAATCCCACGCCTGGATCAAGGACTTCGGGGTGCGGTACGAGCTGGGGGTCGACGGCATCGCGGTGGCGCTCATCGCGCTGACGGCCGTACTGATCCCGTTCATCATCCTGGCGGGCTGGCACGACGCCGATCCCCTGGAGACCAAGTCGAAGCGATGGCGGCCGACGCAGGGCTTCTTCGCCCTGATCCTCGCCGTCGAGGCGATGGTGATCCTCTCCTTCGAGGCCACCGACGTCTTCCTCTTCTACATCTTCTTCGAAGCCATGCTCATCCCGATGTACTTCCTCATCGGCGGCTTCGGAGACCGGGCGCACGAGCACGGAGACGCGGCCGCGGCCACGCAACGCTCGTACGCCGCCGTGAAGTTCCTCCTGTACAACCTGGTCGGCGGCCTGATCATGCTGGCCGCGGTGATCGGGCTGTACGTGGTGGCGGGGAACTTCTCGCTCCAGGAGATCGCCGCGGCCCGGGCCAACGGGACGCTCGACATGGCGACCAACACCGAACGGCTGCTGTTCCTCGGCTTCTTCTTCGCCTTCGCGGTGAAGGCGCCCCTGTGGCCGCTCCACACCTGGCTGCCGAACGCCATGGGCGAGGCCACCGCCCCGGTGGCCGTCCTCATCACGGCGGTCGTCGACAAGGTCGGCACCTTCGCAATGCTCCGCTTCTGCCTCCAGCTCTTCCCGGAGGCCAGCAAGTGGGCGACCCCGGCGATCCTGGTGCTGGCACTGATCAGCATCGTGTACGGGGCGCTGCTGGCCGTCGGCCAGCGCGACATCAAGCGCCTGGTGGCCTACGCGTCGATCTCGCACTTCGGCTTCATCATCATGGGCATCTTCGCGATGACCAGCCAGGGCCAGTCCGGTGCGACGCTCTACATGGTCAACCACGGCATCTCGACCGCAGCGCTGATGCTGGTGGCGGGCTTCCTGATCTCGCGGCGCGGCTCGCGGCTCATCGCGGACTACGGCGGTGTGCAGAAGGTCGCGCCGGTGCTCGCCGGCACCTTCCTGATCGGCGGCCTGGCGACCCTATCCCTGCCAGGACTCGCCCCCTTCGTCAGTGAATTCCTGGTCCTGGTCGGCACGTTCGCGCGCTACCCGGTGATCGGCATCATCGCCACCTTCGGCATCGTGCTCGCCGCGCTCTACACCCTCGTCCTCTACCAGCGGACGATGACGGGCCCGGTGAAACCGGAGGTCGCGGCGATGCCCGACCTCAGGGTGCGGGAACTCGTGGTTGTCGCCCCGCTGATCGCACTGCTGATCTTCCTGGGCGTCTATCCGAAGCCGGTCACCGACATCGTCAACCCCGCGGTCGGGCACACCCTGTCCGACGTACAGCAGCAGGACCCCAAGCCCGAGGTGGAGGCGGCCAAGTGAGCGCATCAGCCGTCCACAGCCTGTGGACAACCGCGGCGGAGCCGATCACCAGGATCGACGCGCCGAAGTTCGAGTACGGGCAGATGTCGCCCACCCTGATCGTCCTGGGCGCGGCGATCGTCGGGGTACTCGTCGAGGCCTTCGTGCCCCGCAAGTCGCGCTACTACGTCCAGGCCTTCCTGTCCGTCGTCGCGCTCGCCGCCGCCTTCGCCGCGGTCGTCGCGCTGGCGGCCGGCGGATACGGCACCACGAAGGCGCGGATCTCGGCGATGGGCGCCATCGCCGTCGACGGACCGTCGCTGTTCCTGCAGGGCACCATTCTGCTGGCGGGCCTGGTCTCGGTGTTCACCTTCGCCGAGCGACGGCTGGACCCGGAGGCGCACGGCAACCGCGTCGACTCCTTCGCCGCGCAGGCGGCGTCCGTGCCGGGCAGCGACAGCGAGAAGGCCGCGGTGAAGGCGGGGTTCACCACCACCGAGGTGTTCCCGCTGGTCCTGTTCGCGATCGGCGGCATGCTGATCTTCCCCGCGGCGAACGACCTGCTGACGCTGTTCATCGCCCTGGAGGTCTTCTCACTGCCGCTCTACCTCCTGTGCGCCCTGGCCCGCCGCAAGCGCCTCGTGTCGCAGGAAGCGGCCGTCAAGTACTTCCTGCTCGGCGCCTTCGCCTCCGCGTTCACGCTGTTCGGCATCGCCCTGCTGTACGGCTACGCGGGCTCCGTGTCGTACGCGACGATCGCCCAGGTCGTGGACGGCAGCATCCAGAACGTCACTCCGGCGCTCGCCGACACCATGGGCAACGACGCGCTGCTGCTCATCGGCGCCGCGCTCCTGGTGATGGGCCTGCTGTTCAAGGTGGGCGCCGTGCCGTTCCACATGTGGACCCCGGACGTGTACCAGGGAGCGCCGACGCCGGTCACGGGCTTCATGGCGGCCGCCACGAAGGTGGCCGCGTTCGGTGCGCTCCTGCGGGTGCTCTACGTCGTCCTGCCCGGTCTGCGCTGGGACTGGCGGCCGGTGATGTGGGGCGTCGCCATCGTCACGATGCTGGGCGGCGCGATCGTCGCGATCACCCAGACCGACGTGAAGCGGCTCCTGGCGTACTCGTCGATCGCGCACGCGGGGTTCATCCTGGCGGGTGTCATCGCCATGACCCCGGACGGCGTCTCGTCCGTGCTGTTCTATCTGGCGGCGTACTCCTTCGTGACGATCGGCGCGTTCGCGGTCGTCACGCTGGTGCGGGACGCGGGCGGCGAGGCCACGCACCTGTCCAAGTGGGCGGGTCTCGGCCGGCGTTCGCCGCTGGTCGCGGCGGTCTTCGCGGTGTTCCTGCTGGCCTTCGCGGGCATTCCGCTGACGTCCGGTTTCGCCGGGAAGTTCGCCGTGTTCAAGGCGGCGGCGGAGGGCGGGGCGGCACCGCTGGTCGTGATCGGTGTGATCTCGTCGGCGGTCGCGGCGTTCTTCTACATCCGCGTGATCGTGCTGATGTTCTTCAGCGAGCCGAAGCCGGAGGGCCCGACGGTGGCCGTCCCGTCGCCGCTGACGATGACGGCGATCGGGCTGGGCGTGGCGGTCACGCTGGTGCTCGGCGTGGCGCCGCAGTACTTCCTGGATCTGGCGGGGCAGGCGGGGGTGTTCGTGCGCTGAGAGCGCGTGCTCTCAGGCGCCGGACGGGCTGGATTTTCCAGCCCGTCCGGCGTTTTGCTTTCAGCCCGTCCGGGCCGGAATCTTCAGCCCGTCCGCGCGGGAATCTCCAGCCTGTCCGGGCGGGAATCTCCAGCCCGTCCGGCGTTTGAGGACGAGCCCGAAGGGCGATCACGGGGGTCTGGGGGCGGAGCCCCCGGTTTCGGGAAGGGGCGGGATTGGGGGAAAGCCCCGCAGGGCACACCACCGGGCTCCCCCAGGCCTGTGGATAACTCTTCGGGTGTCGGCGCCGACCCCTATGGTGGCTGTGGTGGTCGAGGGACGACACACGGGGGGGCACGGCAAATGATTGCGATGGGCGGAACAGGCGTGATGGCCGAAGCGGAGACGGGCGCGGAGCCGGGCGCAGAGCAAGAGGACAGCTCCACGGCGCTGGCGCCAGCGACGACGACGGCGGTGAGCGCGAGCGCCGACGCCGTCGGCCTGACCGAGAGCGACGCGGTCGCCACACTCCGCCGCGTCTTCGGCTACGAAGCCTTCCGCGGCGAGCAGGAAGCGATCATCGACCACGTGGTGGCGGGCGGCGACGCCGTCGTGCTCATGCCCACGGGCGGCGGAAAGTCCCTGTGCTACCAGATCCCTGCGCTGGTCCGCCCGGGCACAGGCGTCGTCGTCTCGCCCCTGATCGCGCTGATGCAGGACCAGGTGGACGCGTTGCGGGCGCTCGGCGTGCGCGCTGGGTTCATCAACTCCACGCAGGACTTCGACGAGCGGCGCATGGTCGAGGCGGAGTTCCTCGCGGGGGAGCTGGACCTGCTGTACCTGGCCCCGGAGCGGCTGCGCCTCGACGCCACCCTCGAGCTGCTGTCCCGCGCCAAGATCTCCGTCTTCGCGATCGACGAGGCGCACTGCGTGGCGCAGTGGGGACACGACTTCCGGCCGGACTATCTGGCGCTGTCGGTCGTGGGCGAGCGCTGGCCTGACGTGCCGCGGATCGCGCTGACGGCCACGGCGACGCGGGCCACGCACCAGGAGATCACCCAGCGCCTGGACATGCGGAACGCCCGCCACTTCGAGGCGAGCTTCGACCGGCCCAACATCCAGTACCGCATCGTGCCGAAGGACGACCCGAAGCGGCAGCTGCTGGCCTTCCTTCGGGAGGAGCACGCGGGCGACGCCGGCATCGTCTACTGCCTCTCGCGCAACTCCGTGGAGAAGACCGCGGAGTTCCTGTGCCGCAACGGCATCGAGGCCGTGCCGTACCACGCGGGCCTGGACGCCGGCACGCGCGCCGCCCACCAGTCCCGCTTCCTGCGCGAAGAGGGCCTCGTGGTGGTCGCGACGATCGCCTTCGGCATGGGCATCGACAAGCCGGACGTCCGGTTCGTCGCCCACCTCGATCTCCCGAAGTCGGTCGAGGGCTACTACCAGGAGACGGGGCGCGCGGGCCGCGACGGCCTGCCGTCGACGGCCTGGATGGCATACGGCCTGCAGGACGTCGTCCAGCAGCGCAAGCTGATCCAGAGCGGCGAGGGCGACGAGGCCTTCCGCCGGCGGGCGGCCTCCCACCTCGACGCGATGCTCGCGCTGTGCGAGACGGCCCGCTGCCGACGCGGCCAGCTGCTGACGTACTTCGGTCAGGAGCCCGGGGCCCCGGCGTGCGGAAACTGCGACACCTGCCTCACGCCGCCCGAGACCTGGGACGGCACGGTCGCGGCGCAGAAGGTGCTCTCCACGGTGGTGCGACTGCAGCGGGAGCGCGGCCAGAAGTTCGGCACGGGGCAGATCGTCGACATCCTGCTGGGCCGTCGGACGGCCAAGGTCATCCAGTTCGATCATGACCAGCTGTCCGTCTTCGGTATCGGACAGGAGCTGTCGGAGGCCGAATGGCGCGGGGTGGTACGGCAGTTGCTGGCACAGGGGCTGCTGGCCGTCGAGGGCGAGTACGGGACGCTGGTGCTGACCGACACGAGCGGGACGGTGCTGCGGCGCGAGCGCGAAGTGCCGATGCGCAAGGAGCCGAAGAAGCCGGCCGCGTCCCGGGCGGCGTCCGCGGTGAAGGGTGAGCGCAAGACCAGGACCGCTGCTGCGGATCTGCCCGATGAGCTTGTGCCCGTCTTCGAGGCGCTGCGCTCCTGGCGCGCAGAACAGGCCCGTGAACAGGGCGTTCCGGCCTACGTCATCTTCCACGACGCCACGCTCAGGGAGATCGCCGCGGCCCGCCCCCGCTCGGTGGCCGACCTCCGCGGCATCAGCGGCGTCGGCGAGAAGAAGCTGGCGACGTATGGGGAGGGAGTGCTGGAGGTGCTGGCTTCCCTGGACGCGGCTCCCGGGGGCGCCTCGGAGCTCGAGAGCTCCGAGGCGCCGGCACCGGACCCTGACTGGCCCGAGCCCGACGCGGAGCCGGAGCCGGAGCCGGACGACTGGATATAGACGCGGAGAGGGTGGACACAGCCGCATCCAGCGTTGCGCTCGCCCCTACGCCGCCGGCCTGATCCTCCCCGTCACCTCACCCAGGCCCACCTTCGTCCCGCCGGGCCCGGGTGCCCAGGCTGACAGGGTCACCACGTCGCCGTCCTCGAGGAAAGTCCGCTTGCCGTCGGGGAGATCGAGGGGATCCCGGCCGTTCCAGGTGAGTTCGAGCAGCGAGCCGCGCTCGCTCTCGCCTGGGCCGCTGACGGTGCCGGAAGCGTAGAGATCGCCCGTGCGCAGCGAGGCGCCGTTGACCGTCATATGGGCCAGCTGCTGCGCCGCCGTCCAGTACATCGTGGAGAAGGGAGGGCGGGAGACCACATGTCCGTTGATCGCGACGGAGATGCGCAGATCGTAGCCGCCGGGTTCGTCCGCCGCGGACTCCGCCGAGTCGTCGAGATAGGGAAGGAGCGGATGCGTGCGTTCCGGAGGCGCCACGCGCGCCGCGTCCAGCGCCTCCAGGGGCGTGATCCATGCCGACACCGACGTGGCGAAGGACTTGCCGAGGAAGGGCCCGAGCGGGACGTACTCCCAGGCCTGCAGATCCCGGGCCGACCAGTCGTTGAGCAGGCTCAGCCCGAAGACATGCTCACGGAAGTCCGACAGCGCCACCGATGTGCCCATGCCCGACGGCACGCCGACCACGAAGGCGACCTCGGCCTCGATGTCCAGGCGCACCGAGGGGCCGAAGACCGGTGCGGGATCGGCCGGCGCCTTCCGCTGGCCGCAGGGCCGTACCACGTCCGTCCCGGACACCACGACGGTGCCGGACCGGCCGTGGTAACCGATGGGCAGATGCTTCCAGTTGGGGGTGAGCGAGTCCGCGGCGTCGGGGCGGAAGATCCGGCCGACGTTACGGGCGTGGTTCTCGGAGGAGTAGAAGTCGACGTAGTCCGCCACCTCGAAGGGGAGGTGCAGCGTGACCTCGGACAGCGGGTGCAGGAGCGGCTCGACCACCTCCCGGTGGGCGGGCACCGTCACCCAGGCGGTGAGCGCGCGACGCACGTCGCTCCAGGCGGTGCGGCCCGCCGCCAGCAGCGGATTGAGCGTCGGCTGGGCGAGCAGCGAGACGTACGGGGAGCCCAGCGCTGCGGCCGCCGCACCGGCGTCCAGCACGAACTCGCCGAGCCGTACGCCGCCCCGCCGCTCCGGATATCCGTGCCCGGGCCGGGTGAACACGCCGTACGGGAGGTTGTGCGGACCGAAGGGATCGCCCTCGGCGAGGTCGAGCGGACTGGACGGACCGACCGTCTCGACCGGCTCGACCGGGTCGGTCGGGCCGGTCGGGCCGGTCGGTTGTGCCGGGTCGAGAGGAGCGAGCGGGTTCTGCTCGGGCATCTGTTCCTGCCTCGCTTTCCGTGTGGGTGTGCCTCACGTTACGGGGCAGTTGCAGGCGATAGGCAGTGCGTTTCCTGTGCGGGACGGAGTCCGCGCCGCCGCCTCCTCACCCCGGAGCCGACCGTGCTCCGCCCGGCTCAGCGGCGGCCCTCGAAGGTCTCCCGGCTCAGGAACACCAGCTGCGCCCGCTTCTCCGGCAGGTCGATCTGGGGCCCGCGTATGAAGCCCTGCCGGACCAGGCGCGTGATGGCCTTGTCGTTGCGGGCGTCGGGTTCGGCCACGATCCGCTGCCGGCCCGGGACCGACAGCACGAAGGCGAGAAAGACGGAGAGGAGGGTGCCGGTGAATCCCGGCTCCTGGGCGCCGCCCGAAGGACCCACCATGAGATGTATGCCGAAGTCGCCGGGCTGGACGTCGTAGCACTCGCCGACCGGGTCGGACTCCGGTTCGTACGTCTGGAAGAGCGCGACCGGCTTGTCGTCCCGGTGGATCAGGTACGCGTGGTGCGTGGTGAGGGAGTCCAGGTACGCGTAGATCTCCAGGACGCGCTCCCGGCCGACGTCGCGCATGCCCCAGAAACGGGCGCGCTCCTCGGAGACCCAGTCGTGGATCAGGTCGATGTCGCCGGCCGGATCCACCGGTACGACGCGGACCGTGCCGAAGCCGTCGACCGTCTGCTCGTACACGGCGTCTCGGGAACGGACCGGGTACTCGACAGGGGAGGCGGAAGGGGACTCGACTGAGGTGGTGACAGGGGACTCGACATGGGTGGCGGTGACAGGGGACTCGACGGGGGTGTCAGCGGGGGACTCAGCGGTCATGACTCTCCTCGGTCAGAAGGTTCCAGTCGGTGGTCACGGGGGCGAGTTCGCCTTGGAGCCACAGCGGCAGCTGGTCGCGGTGGTGGGCGTCACCGGGTACGCCGGAGGCCCCGAAGGGGACGACCCAGAGGCTGTCCTCGCGGCGCCCGAGGTCCCAGACGTAGCGCGCGGCGGGGCCGCGTGCGCTGTGGTCCGTGACGCCCGGAACGCTGGAGGTGGCCAGCACACAGTCGTGGTCGCCGGACAGGCCCGGCCACTGCTCGCCCGTCGCGTCGGGCAGGGCCTGCCAGGGTGCGAGGCGGTGCATCTCGCTCCATGGCACGGTTTCCCCTCCGGCGGCGGTCACGTCGGCGGCCACCTCCTCCAGGGCCGCTCTGACGACGTCGGTCCTCAGCCGGTCGGTTCCCTCGACGCCAGGGATCCGACGTGACGTCAGCAGGGCTTCCAGTGCGTAGGCGACCCGCGGTACCAGGGCGAGCCAGGGCTGGAAGATCGCGGGATACGGCGGGGGCTCGCTCAGGCCGGACAGGGCCGGATGAGCCGCCAGCCGCCGCACCACCGCCGCCCGCACGGCCGCGTATGCCGTCGCGTCGGTGCTCGCGGCATCCATCCGGCGGTCCCAGCGCAGCAGTCGCTCACGCAGCCGCGCGGCCTCCGGGCTGAGCCTCTCAAGCCCTTCCGGCAGCCCCTCCGTCCCCGCCAGCCCCTCGAGCACGTCGATGAGAGCCCGGGCGGAAGCCAGATGGGTGTCGGTGTGGATCGCCGCCATGTCCTTGCCGGACCAGGACGCCGACGCGTCGAGGAGCTGCCGGATCCTCCGCTGTCGGTGCGGTGGCGCGAACTCCACGCCGAGCGGCCCCGCGAGACCCCGCTGGTTCGCCATGACGGCGACACCGTCGACGTCCTCGCGCGGTGGCTCGTGCCAGCCGAGCCACTCGTGCCCGGGCTCCCAGGCCGGCACGACCCGCAGCATGTTGTCCCGGTGGCGGCGCGGCACCGCACCGGCGACGCGGTGCAGCAGCCCGCCCTCGGTGTCCGCGGCCTGCACGACGTTGACGGGCTCGGCCCACTGGTCGAAGGCCCGGTCCACGTCGGCGACGCTCCTGGCCCTCAGCAGCGCGGGCAGCGCGCCGAAGCCGAGGTCCTCGCGGACGCGCGGGGGGTAGCGGAGGCTGATGGCCACAGAATCGTCCGGGCCGCCGATCACGACCGGGCCGCGCTCGGTCTCGATGACCTCGACCGCGACCGGATCGCCCCCGGCGACCTCGATCGTCTCGAGGGGGACCGAGGCGGGGCGCCAGCCGTTGGGACCGAGCGCCTCGACCCCGGCCCCGACCTCGACCCCGGCCCCGACCTCGACCCCGGCCCCGACCCCATGCCCATGGTCCCCGCGGCGCCGGAGCTGTTCCCGGTAGAGGTCCTGGTAGTCGGCCATGGCGTTGGTGATGGCCCAGGCCACCTGCCCGGTGTGCCCGAAATGGCCGATGCCCGGGACGCCCGGCACGGCCAGCCCGACCACGTCGAACTCCGGGCAGGCCAGGCGTATCTGCTGGTAGACACCCGGATCCTCGATGAATCGGTGCGGGTCGCCCGCGATCAGGGCGGCCCCGGTCGCGGTGCGGTCGCCGGCGACGAGCCAGCCGTTGCTCCCGGACGTGCCGGGCCCGTCGGTGGCGAACAACTCGATCGCCTCGGCGCCGAGCCTGCGGGCGACCTCCTCGCGGAACAGCTTGGTGGGGAAGCCCGCGAACAGGATGTGCGTGGACAGCCAGACACCCAGCGGCGTCCACGGCTGCCACCGGCCGGGCGCCAGCCCGGTGGCCTCGAACTCCGGCGCCCGCCGGGCGCCCTGGCCGAGGCCGTCGTTGACCCCGTCGACGTAACTCCTGATCCAGGCGGCGGTGTCCGCATCGAGCCGGTCCAGCCTGTCGAAGCAGCGCCTGGCGGTGTCGTCCAGTCGCGCCTGCCGGGCGAACCGGTCCCAGCCGACGGCGTCGGCACCCAGGAAGGCGGCCGTCGTCCCCTGCGACCGGTGCCGCTCGACCTCGATCTGCCACGCCCGGTCCAGGGCGGCGTTCCGCCCCTGGGCATAGGCGAGTTCGAGCGCGCTGCCGGCGCGCAGATGGGGGATCCCCCACGCGTCCCGGTAGACCTGGATGCTCACACCACTTCTCCATCCCTTTCGGCCTCTGGGTGAGGCTGACCGTCGTACGGAAGAGCCGGGTGGATGTGGTCCGTCGAGCCGTGTGGGGCCGGCGAGCAGGCGCCGCCCACCGCGTTCTACTTCGGTTAGGTTAACCTAACTTCGCGCGCCGTCCAGTAGCCCTCAGGAGCCGGACGAACAAGAGCCGGACGAGTCAGAAGAGAAGACGCTGTCATGTATCGAGCCCGCATACATCGAGCCCGAAGCGCAGACGACCTGCTCCGACGCGGCCCGCTCGGCGCGCAGTCGTGACCGCGGCCGCCGACACGGCCGCCGACGGGTCCACCGCGGCCCCGGCAGCTGCCCGGCTTCCCGCGCGGTGGCTGATCCTCGCCGTGATCTGCCTCGCCCAGCTCACGGTGGTGCTCGACAACACGGTCCTGAACGTCGCGATCCCCACCCTCAGCAGGGATCTCGACGCGACGACCGCCGACATCCAGTGGGTCATCAACGCGTACTCGCTCGTCCAGGCCGGACTGCTGCTCGCCGCGGGCAGCGCCGCCGACCGGTACGGCCGCAAGAGGCTGCTGCTCGCCGGGCTCGCCCTGTTCGGCGTCGGGTCGCTGGCGGCCGGACTCGCCCAGTCCAGCGGCCAGTTGATCGCCGCGCGGGCGGGCATGGGCGTCGGCGGCGCGCTGCTGCTGACCACCACGCTCGCCGTCGCCATACAGATATTCGACGCCGAAGAGCGTCCCAAGGCGATCGGTGTCTGGGCCGCGGTGAACGCCCTCGGCTTCGCGGCCGGGCCTCCCGTCGGCGGGCTGGTGCTCGCCCACTTCTGGTGGGGCGCGATCTTCCTGATCAACATCCCCGTCGTCGTGCTCGCACTCGTCGCCGTCCGGGCCCTGGTGCCCGAATCCAGGAACCTCAGCGGGCACCGCCCCGACCTGCTCGGCGCACTGCTGTCCACCGTCGGCATGGCCGCGGTCGTCTACGCGATCATCTCGGGGCCCGAGCACGGCTGGAGCTCCGGCCGGGTGCTGCTTCCGGCCGCAGGGGGCGTACTCGTACTCGGCGCGTTCGCGCTGTGGGAACGCCGTGTCCCGTATCCCATGCTGGACATGGAGTTCTTCCGGGACCGGCGCTTCGTCGGGGCGGTCGCGGGCGTGGTCCTCATCACCTTCGGCAGCGGCGGCACGCTCTATCTGCTGACGCAGGAGCTGCAGTTCGTCCGCGGGTACGCGCCGCTGGAGGCGGGCCTGCGCATCGCGCCCTTCGCGCTGACCGTCGTCGCTCTGAACTCCGTGGGAGTCTCGGCGAGGCTGATGCGCCGCCTCGGCCTGCCGCTGTCGATAGCCGTCGGTATGGCGCTGCTGGCCGCCGGTTTCACCGTCGCCGCCCTGCCGTCCACCGACGGCTACGGCGTGCTGCTGCTCGGTCTCGTCCTCATGGGCGCGGGCTGCGCGCTCGCCAACCCGGCCATCGTCGAGGCGGTGATGGGTGCCATCCCCCCGGAGAAGGCAGGGGCGGGCGCCGGGGTTGACGGCACCATGTCCGAACTCGGCACCAGCCTGGGCGTCGCCGTCCTGGGCGCCGTCATGAACGCCCGGTTCACGGCCCTTCTGCCAGCCGCCGTCGCCGGCGCGGGCTCCCTCCCGGCCGCTCTGGCCGCCGCCGGGACGGACGACGCCGAACGCGGTGCCGTCATGGACGCCTTCACCTCCGGCATCGAGACCAGCCAGCTCGCGGGTGCGGCGGCGGTCCTCGTCGGCGGCTGTGTGGCGGCGCTGCTGCTGCGCAGGGCGGAGCGGCCGGGGCCGGACGCCCCGGCGAAGGCGAAGGCGGAGGCCGAGGCCCAGTAAGGAAGACTGAGGCGGACGAAGCCGACGGCCCACTGTGGTGCGGATGTGACTGAACTGAAGCTACGCATCCCGTGGGGCCGATGAGCCGATGGTCCGTATTCTCAGGCTCATGGCCGCACCCATCGCACCCCTCGTACCCCTCGTCGTACCCCCCGCATATGCGCTGATCGCCACAGACCTGGACGGAACGCTGCTCCGCGGCGACGACACGCTCTCCGACAGGTCACGGGACGCGCTGGCGGATGCGGTCGCCGCCGGCGCCCAGCACCTGGTGGTGACCGGACGCCCGGCGCCGCGCGTACGGCCGCTGCTCGACGACCTCGGCTGCCGCGGGCTGGCCGTATGCGGGCAGGGAGCACAGCTGTACGACGCGGGAGAGGACCGCATGGTCTGGTCGGTGACCCTGGACCGCGAACTGGCGGAGACGGCGCTCGGCAAGATCGAGGCGGAGGTCGGCGAGGTCTACGCGGCCGTGGACCAGGACGGGGTGGACGGCCTCACGCTCATCGAGCCCGGCTACCGGATGCCGCACCCCCTGCTCCCGGCGGTCCGCGTGGACCGGCGGGACGACCTGTGGACCGAGCCCATCAGCAAGGTGCTGCTGCGCCACCCATGGCTGTCGGACGACGAGTTGGCGGCGGCGGCCCGGCAGGCCGTCGGCTCGCTGGCTGCGGTGACGATGTCCGGCCCCGGCACCGTCGAGCTCCAGCCGTGCGGCATAAACAAGGCGACCGGTCTGGCACTGGCGGCCGAACGCCTGGGCCTGGCCCCGTCCGGCACGATCGCGTTCGGCGACATGCCCAACGACATCCCCATGTTCCACTGGGCCGCCCGCGGCGTCGCCATGGCCAACGCACACGACGACCTCAAGGCGGTGGCCGACGAGGTGACCCTGTCGAACGAGGAGGACGGGATCGCGGTGGTGCTGGAGCGGTTGTTCGGATGATTTTCTGGGCAATGTCGCTCGCGTGACCTGCAGACAAGTTCGTCGCCCGCCAGTACCCCCGTTATCCGTCAGCTTGCGCCGAAGCCGTCACCGAGGCGGGTGCAGAAACGTTACCCTTCTGCAGGGTTGTTGGTGGAACTCCCCAGGGGTGGACCGATGACGGTGGGTGTCCAGGACGGCATTGACGGATGCGGGCCGGACGAAGCAGTGCGCTGGCACGCGGTGGTGCAGCAGCGGGAAGCCCTGCTGCGGATCGCCCGTCCACGCACGGCCACCGTGGAGGACGCCGAAGACGTGGTGCAGGAGGCGATGATCCGCGCAGTCGAGTCCTACCGCGGTGACGCGGAAGGGCTTGCTCCGTGGCTTGTGCGTGTGACGGTGCGGCTGTGCACCGACACGCATCGGCAGCGCATCCGTGAGCATCGCAGATGGTCCCGCCTCCCCGCCTCCCTGGATGCGGCGTCCTTCGACGAGCGGGTGTGCGATCAGGCGGAGGCCGCGTGGGCGGCGGAGGCGATGTCACGACTGCCCACGCGTCAGGCCAGGGCTCTGCGGCTGCGAGCGGAGGGCCTCACGGTCTTACAGGTGGCCGGGCGGCTCGGGGTCAGCTACCGGACTGCCGAGTCGTTGCTGGCCCGTGCGAGGAGCACGCTGAAGGCCGTGCTGGCATCGGCGCTGGGGCTGGTCGTCGTGTGGTGGAGATGGGCGGCGGACGCGGCCCGGCTCGCCCCCGCATACCCGGCTGTCGCCGCCACGACGGCCGCGACCGCGACGGCGATGGCCGTGATGGTCGTCATCGCACCCGTGCCGGCGACGGTGGAACCGGCGCCGCAGCATCTACGGCCGAGCGTACTGCCCGCGGAAACCACCGCCGCTGTGAGCTCCGGCCCCTCGCCGTTTCCGGTTCCGTCCGGGTACGCGCCCGTGTCCCCGCACGCCTCTGTGTCGCTGTCACCGGCGTCCGTACCGTCGGCCTCGGTGGCGGCCGCCTCGGGGAGCGGGGAGTCCGGGGACAAGGGCGAGTCGCAGGACAAGGACGAGTCGAAAGACGACGGCGAGTCGAAAGGCCACGTCAGGTCCGAAGGCAAGGGCGAGTCGCAAGGCAAGGGGAAGTCCGAAGGCAAGGGCGAGCCGAAAGGCAAGGGGAAGTCCGAAGGCAAGGGCGAGTCCAAAGGCAAGGGCAAGCCCGGAGACAAGGGCAAGCCCGCGGGCGGGGGCAAGCCTGCCGACGGAGGCAAGCCCGCGGACAAGGGGAAGCCCGCCGACGGAGGCAAGCCCACGGACAAGGGCAAGCCCTCCGACGGAGGCAAGCCAGGAGGGCCCGGCAGCCCCGCCGATCGGGGCAAGCTCCCCGTCGCCGGTCTCGCCCCCCAGCTGACCATCCCTCCGACACCCGGGCGAGCCGGCGGAGGACCCATGGCCGTACCGCCGATGGCTGTACCGCCGAACGCCCCGCCCCCGCTGCCCGGGAAGGCCATGGCACCGGCCGGCCCCCGCGGCACCGAATCCGCGGATCGGCAACCCCATCGCGCCGAGAACGCCGCCCTCGGCAACGGCGGGGGAGGCATGCCGATGCAGACCAAGACGGCCTGGGCCCGCCCCTCCCGCCCCTGTTGAACGACGCCGTCTTGCCGCCCATAACGGTGGTAATGCCGTGATGTGATGCCGTGTCACAAAAAAACAGGAGTGTCTACCGGCGGACGCGCCCTCCCGCTGCGTGAACAGAGGACACGACACCCGTCGTGTCCTCGTCCAACGCAGCCCGGCAGGAGAGCATGAGCAGAGTCCGGTCCTCGCAGACGTCGACGCCCAGTTCACCGTCGCCCCACCAGACCGTATGGGCCCGAACCCGTGTCGACCACGGCTGTTTCCTCCTCTACGACGCCCCTGCCTGCCACCAGGACGACGGTCTGCGGCTGTGGCGGGACGAGGACTACCGCAGGATGCTGGTCTGCACGTCCTCCGGTCTGGTCGCACGCAGCGCCGTCTCGGACATCCGTCACGCATCCGTGAGCCTCGAGGTCTACGACTCCGAGCCCGTCATCGCCGCCGAGTGGGCCGCGTACGAAGCCATGGAATGCGATTTCGCGCTGCTGGAGAGCCAGGAACTCCAGTTGCAGAACCTCATGGGAGACAACGTGGCCACCGTGTGGCTCGGTCGGCGAGGCGTCTGGCGCGTGCGCGCTCATCGACGGTCACCCCGGCACCGGGACGCCGTCGACCATCAGGAAGAGTGGCTGTTCCAGCTCTGGCCGACCCCCGGTTCCCCGGTCGGCCCGGCCGGGATCGCAGCCATCGGAGGCCTGACGTGCCGCGTGCTCCCTCCCGGCTCCTGTTAGCGAGGGTCAGCCCGCGTTCCGTGGGATGCGTGGATCAGCCCGCGTTCCGTGGGATGCGGCGTTCCCACGTCCGGTGGAACACCACCTCGTCCCCCTCACGGCACACCACCTCGTCCGACGTGCTGAAGGACGTCGCGTCGCAGGCGATCTCCGAACGCGTCTCGATCCTCACGTCCCAGGGCAGCTCCGGCCGGTGCAGCCGGAGCGACCAGTCCGAGCGGGTGCGGGCCGAGAGCGGGCCGGATTCGTTGATCGTGTACGTGTCCACGGCGTCCTCCGTGAATTCGAGGCCGTCCGGGTAGTCGCGAGTGCCGCCGTAGCGTGGGTTCACCTCGAGGCGCCACTCGCCCTGGGCGACATCGCGTACGACGAGGCGTTCCGGGCGCTGTCCGTCCAGGGTCAGGGGGATGACGACGCCCAGCGGCTCCGACTGCTCCGGTTCGGCGAAGGTGATGGCGTCGACCGTGACCTCGCGGACCGGGAGTTCGAGCGTGCTGCCCGCCGGGTCCAGCACGAAGCCCGCCTCGGAGCCGGGCTGCGGCCAGATCCAGGGCCAGTACGCGGACGAGACGGCGAGCCGGATGCGGTGGCCGACCTCAAAGGCGTGGCCGATGCCGTTCAGTTCGACGTCGACGTCCTCGGTCGTGCCCGGGGTCCACTCGACGGCCTTGTCCCGGCCCCGCCGCGCCGAGAAATTGAGCACACCCCGGGTGACCAGCGTCGACGCGCCGTCCGGCGCCACATCGCACAGGCGGGCGACCACCTGTCCCCGGGGCGTCGGCGAGGTGAGCCGCAGCCGGACCCGCGGCCGCCCCAGGATCCACGTCTCCTGCTCGACCGCGAAGTCGAAGCACACCGACTTCCCGTCCTCCTCGCGCTGGTCCGGCGGCAGGTCCGCGTCGTCGCCCGAGGGGCGGAAGCGGCCGGCGTCCAGGCCGGTGTGCAGGGGCGACCGTACGAGGACGGGGGCCGCGTCCTCGGCCCGGGTCCCCGGAGACCCCGGCGTGCCT
Organism: Streptomyces jeddahensis; assembly: GCF_001642995.1. GTDB lineage: Bacteria > Actinomycetota > Actinomycetes > Streptomycetales > Streptomycetaceae > Streptomyces > Streptomyces jeddahensis. The sequence continues at coordinate 57,902 of NZ_LOHS01000107.1, read as the reverse complement.
TCAGGTCCGGTGCTCGGGGCCCTTCGTGATCGAGTCCCCGCGTCCGCCAGCCCGTACGACACGAAGCCGACGTTCGGCGAGGGCCACGACGGGTCGCCCACCCAGCGCCCCGGCAGCTCCTCGTACACCGTCGCCGGCGGATGGGAGTCGCTGATCCAGGAGCGCAGCTTCGGCTCCGCAGACGCGCCCGGGCCGATGCCCTTCAGATGCCGGTCCCACCAGCGCAGCGTCTCCTGCAGGAAGCCGATCGCCGGGCCCGGAGGCAGCCCCCGGTCCGGGTACTGGTGCGGCCAGGGGCCGATCAGCCCCCGCACCCGGTCGTCCGGAAGGTGCCCCAGGTGCTCCACCAGCCGCAGGACCGTGTCGCGGTACGGGTCGTGCCAGCCGCCGACCGCGAGGACGGCGGCCCTGATCGAGCCGTAGTCCTCGCAGACGCTGCCGTGCCGCCAGTAGGCGTCCCGCGTCTGGTGGCCCAGCCAGGTGTGGACGAGGGGCTCGACGGCCTCCAGGCGCCACAGCCACGTCTCGCGCCATGCGTCACCGGCGTACAGCGGGTCGGGCGGTAGCGCCTCGGAGGCGAGCATCGCCGCGGCCCGCGCGTGCATGTCCACGGCGAGGACGGAGCCGCCCGAGTAGTGCACGTCGTTGTCGTAGCGGTCGTCGGAGGAGCAGACGGTGACGACCGCCTCGAGCGGCTCAGGTGCGAGGGCCGCGATCTGGAGGGCGTTGCAGCCGCCCCAGGAGATGCCGAACATGCCGACCCGGCCGCTGCACCAGGGCTGGGCGGCCAGCCACTCGATCACCTCGACCCCGTCGGACAGTTCGACGGGCGAGTACGCGTCGCCGGGCATGCCCTCCGAGTTGCCGTGTCCGCGCACGTCCACCCGCACGGACGCGTATCCGTGGCCCGCGTACCAGGGATGCCGCTGCCAGTCGCGGGGCGCCGTGCGGTCGGTCAGCCGGTGCGGGAGGTATTCGAGCAGCGCCGGTACGGGCTCGTCGGTCATCGGGCGCCACACGCGCGCGTACAGCCGCGTTCCGTCCGACAGCGGAATCCGGACGTCCTGGTGGGTCGTCTCGTACGGAAAGGAGGTGCGGATCTTCATGGGCGGACCTCGGTGGCGGAACTCCGGCGGCCACTTCTGCGTATGACGTGTGAGGGGCCGGACCTGTGTGACGGACCTGAGGCGTCCGGGCGAGGGCTTCGAAGATGCAGAGCGGGCGTTTGGGGTATTTGGGGACGTATATGGATGATCACGAACATACCGGGGGAGGTCGCACGGCGCCCGGCTTGGACAGGCAGGCGCTCACTGTGATCGAAAGACGACCGGATACGCTGACTCGAGTGATGGCAGCGACAGATCGACAAACAAAGCGACAAACCGTGTCATCGCCCATGTGACCGACCTTGTGATCGTCAGCAGACAGGAGATCCCTCGTGACCGTCGTCGGGCCGTTCGGGCTGAGCGTGCGGGACCAGGCTCTCGAAGCCGATGTCCAGGCCGGATTGGCGGCTGTCGAGGAGGGCCTCCTCGAGGCCACCAAGAGTGAGGTCCCGTTCATCACGGAGGCCGCACAGCATCTGGTGCGCGCGGGCGGAAAGCGGTTCCGCCCGCTGCTCGTGATGCTCGCCGCGCAGTTCGGCGACCCGTATGCGCCGGGTGTCGTGCCCTCCGCCGTGGTCGTCGAGCTCACGCACCTCGCGACCCTCTACCACGACGACGTCATGGACGAGGCCGACGTGCGCCGCGGCGTCGCGAGCGCCAACAGCCGCTGGGGCAACTCCGTCGCGGTCCTGACCGGCGACTTCCTCTTCGCCCGCGCCTCGCACATCCTGGCGGACCTCGGTCCGGAGGCCGTCCGCATCCAGGCCGAGGCCTTCGAGCGCCTGGTCACCGGGCAGATCCTGGAGACCGCGGGACCGCGCGACGGCCGCGACCCCGTCGAGCACTACCTGGACGTGATCGGCGGCAAGACGGGCTCGCTGATCGCCGTGGCGGGTCGTTTCGGCGCCATGATGTCGGGCGCCGACGAGACGGTCGTGGACGTGCTGACCCAGTACGGCGAGCGGCTCGGCGTCGCCTTCCAGCTGGCCGACGACGTCCTGGACATCGCCTCCGACACGCGCGAGTCCGGCAAGACGCCGGGCACGGATCTGCGCGAGGGCATCCCGACGCTGCCGGTGCTGCGGCTGCGCGAGCGCGCGGAGCGGCTCGGCCTGCCCGAGGACATCGCCCTGTGCGAGCTCCTCGACTCGGACCTCAGCGACGACGCCCGCCACGCAGAGGCGTTGGCCAAGCTGCGCGTCCACCCAGCGCTGGAGCAGGCCCGCCGGGACACCGTGAGGTACGCGGAGGAGGCGCGGTCCGCGCTCGCCCCCCTGCCGGAGTGCGATGCGAAGGCGGCGCTGGTGGAGCTGTGCGACGCGGTGGTGCACCGGGCGGGCTGAGGCCGTTTCCCCGGTTCATCGCCCCTGACGGCCCCTCAGGGACACAACGGCGGCGCCTCCCCCTACGGGACGGGGGAGGCGCCGCCGTCGTATGTCATACCGCAGGAGTACACGGAGTTGAGTCCCGGGTCTGACGCTTCCTCGTGGCCGATTTGGTCAGATGGACCACACCACTTCACAGCACTTCGGGTGAGAATGGCGGCGCGGAGTGGACGAGTACAGGGACAGGGAAGGCCGCCGCCGAACCACGGAGGTAGGGCACAGATGGCACCGTACGAATCCGGCAAGACGTCAGCGGAGGGGGCCGCCGCGGAGGTCGAGGACCTGCGCGCGGGCCGCCGCAGGGCCGCGCGCTACGTGGTCCCGGTCGCGGTCGTGGGGGTGGCGGCGGCGACCATCGGGCTCGTCCCGGCGCTCGCCGACTCCGGTGACCCCGATCTGCCGAAGATCAGCGCCCAGGAACTCATCGAGAAGATCGCCGCGTCGGATGTGCAGCAGCTCTCCGGCACGGTGAAGATCAGCACCGATCTCGGGCTCCCCGCGCTGGGCGACATCGCCGGCGGCTTCGCGCCCGGGGCCGGCCCGAGCGGCGACGGCAGCGGCTCGTCCGCCGATCCCCAGGCCAAGTTGATGGAGCTCGCGTCCGGGACGCACACGCTGCGCGTGGCGGCCGACGGCCCCGACAAGCAGAAGCTGTCGGTCCTCGACGACGCGTCCGAGTACAGCGTGATCCGCAACGGCGACGAGGTGTGGGCGTACGACAGCGCGTCGAACGAGGCGTTCCACGCGACGGGCGCAGCGGAGCACGCCGAGAAGGGCGACAAGGGCGGCAAGGGCGCGCCGGAGGACGTCCCGGCCACGCCCAAGGAGCTGGCCGATGAGGCGCTGAAGGCGGTCGACGACACGACGTCGGTGACGGTCGACGGCACCGCGCAGGTCGCGGGCCGCGATGCGTACAAGCTGGTCATCAAGCCGAAGCAGTCCGGCTCGACGGTCGGCGCGATCTCGGTGGCGGTGGACGCGAAGACCGGTATGCCGCTGAAGTTCACGCTGACTCCGGCCAGTGGCGGCGCCGCCGTCGTCGACGCGGGCTTCACCAAGGTCGACTTCGGCAAGCCGGCCGCGTCCACGTTCGACTTCAGCCCGCCCAAGGGCACCAAGGTCACCGAGGGCGACGAGACGAAGTCCCAGGAGTCCCACGGGTCCCACGACAAGGCGCCCAAGCCGGGCGAGGGCCTCGAGGACGGGATGACCGGGCTGAGCGGCATGAAGGTCATCGGGGAGGGCTGGAGCTCCATCGCCGAGTTCGAGCTGCCGGGCGGCCAGGGCCTGCCGTCGGCCGGCTCGGGCGATGTCGCGCCGGAGGCGCAGCAGCTGCTGGGCGCGCTGGGCGACAAGGTCTCCGGCAAGTTCGGCTCCGGCACGGTCTTCTCGACCCGCCTGGTCAACGCCCTCGTCACGGACGACGGCAAGGTCTACGCGGGCGCGGTGACGAAGGACGCGCTGGTGAAGGCGGCCGACGCGGCGAAGTAGTCCGCAGGACGAGGAACGGTACGGCACAAGCAGGTGGGGAGAACCATGGACGAACTGTCCGCCGCGGAAAGGGACACGGGCGCGGTGATCGCCACCCGCGCGCTCACCAAGCGCTACCGCGGCGGGCAGCTCGCCGTGGACGGGCTCGACCTGACCGTCCCGGAGGGCAGCGTCTTCGGCTTCCTCGGGCCGAACGGCTCGGGCAAGACCACCACCATCCGCATGCTGATGGGCCTGATCGAGCCGACGTCCGGCTCGGCCCGGGTCCTCGGCCGCCCCATGCCCCGCTCCACACGCGCCGTGCTCCCGCACGTGGGCGCGCTCATCGAGGGCCCCGCGCTCTACGGCTTCCTGTCCGGCCGCGACAACCTGCTGCGGTACGACGCGGCGGACCCGACCGCCGATCCGCGCACCCGCCGGGCGCGCGTCGCCGCCGCCCTGGACCGGGTGGGCCTCACGGCCGCGGCCGGCAAGAAGGCGAAGGCGTACTCGCTCGGCATGAAGCAGCGCCTCGGGCTGGCGGCCGCGCTGCTGCAGCCCAGGCGGCTGCTCGTCCTCGACGAGCCGACCAACGGCCTCGACCCGCAGGGCATGCGGGAAATACGTGCCCTGGTGAGGGAGTTGGCGTCGGACGGCACGACCGTCTTCCTCTCCTCGCACCTCCTGGACGAGATCGAGCAGGTGTGCACCCATGCGGCCGTGATGGCCCGCGGCCGGCTGATCACGCAGGGCCCGGTCGCCGAGCTCGCGGCGGGCGCGCGCGGCCGTCTCGTCGTGACGACCCCGGACCCGGGTGACGCGGCTCGCGTACTGAAGGAGCAGGGCGTGACGGACGTCGTCGTCACGGACGACCGGGCGACGGGCGAGCCGCCGGAGCCGCCGCGCGATCTCGCGGAGGTGAACGCGGCGCTGGTCACGGCCGGTGTGCGGGTGCGCGGCTTCGGCCTGCAACGGGCCTCGCTGGAGGACGCGTTCGTGGCGCTGACGGGGGAGGGCTTCGATGTCGCAGGCTGAGGACACGTCCGTACGCGTGACGGAAACCAGGCCGACCGCCCCCGCCGCACGCTCCGTACGACGGCTGTGGACCCTCGGCCTGTTCCGCAGCGAGCTGACGACCACGTTCCGCCGCTGGCGCACCCTGGCGCTCCTCGGCGTGCTCGCGGCCGTGCCGGTGCTCGTCGGCATCGCCGTGAAGATCGAGACGAGCGACGGCGGCGGAACCGGCCCGGGCGGTGGCGGCCCGGCGTTCATCGCGCAGATCACCAACAACGGCCTGTTCCTGGTGTTCACCGCGCTGGCCGCGACGCTGCCGTTCTTCCTGCCGATGGCGATCGGCGTCATCGCGGGCGACGCGATAGCGGGCGAGGCGAACGCGGGCACGCTGCGCTATCTGCTGGTGGCCCCGGCGGGCCGTACGCGACTGCTGCTCACCAAGTACGCGACCACGATGGCGTTCTGCCTCGTCGCGACCCTTGTCGTGGCGGTGTCCGCGCTGACCGTGGGCGCACTGCTGTTCCCGCTCGGCGATCTCACCACGATCTCCGGGACGCGGATCGGCATGGGCGAGGGGCTGCTGCGCGCGCTGCTGATCGCGCTGGTCGTCGCCGCGTCACTGACGGGTGTCGCGGCGCTCGGCCTCTTCGTCTCGACGCTGACGAACAGCGGCATCGCGGCGATGGCGACGACCGTCGGCCTGCTGATCACGGTCCAGATCCTCGACCAGATCCCCCAGCTGCACGCGATCCAGCCGTACCTCTTCTCGCACTACTGGCTGTCCTTCGCCGATCTGATGCGCGACCCGGTCTACTGGGACGACCTGACGCGCAACCTCGGGCTCCAGGCCGTCTACGCGGCCGTGTTCGGCTCGGCGGCCTGGGCGAGGTTCACGGCGAAGGACATCACGGCGTAGCGGCTGCCGGACGACGCAGAGCGCGTCGGGCGGCTCACTGGACGCAGAACTCGTTGCCCTCCGGGTCCTGCATGACCACCCACTCGCCCGCCGGTTCCTTGACCCGGCGCTGCACGGACGCGCCCAGCCCCGCCAACCGCTCGACCTCGGCGTCCAGTTGCCCGTCCGCGGAGTGGACGTCGATGTGGAGCCGGTTCTTGACGGTCTTCGATTCCGGCACCCGCTGGAAGAGGATCCGGCGCCCGAGCCCGATGCCGGACTCCTCGTCGTACGGGTCGTCCGGGTGCCGTACCGCAATGAGATCCCGCCAGGCGCGCCGGCCGCGGAACTCGAGCGTGAGGGATTCGGGGGCGACGCCCAAGCCGAGGAGCCGTTCGATCTGGGCGTTGTTGTCCTCGACCTCGTACCCGAGGGCCTCGGCCCAGAAGACGGCCTGGGCATGGGGGTCGGCGGCGTCGATGACGAGCTTCCAGTGGAGGGCCGGCCGGTGCGGGGTCTGCTCGGTCTGCTGGGTCATGTAACCACTTATACTGGTTACATGGATGAGCGGGCAACGGCACAGCCGGAACCGGGCCTCACGTTGCACACGCCGGGGGGCCGCCCCTACCGCTTCGACCCCGGCGCGCTCTGCCTGGAGCTGCTGCCGACGGGCGGCCCGGGAGCGTATGCGCGCCACGAGGTGCTGCACGGACCGGCCGACCTCATCCGCTGGGCGGCCGCGAGCCGGCTGCCCGACGGGCTCGACCTGACCGTCACGGAGGCCGAGGTGGCTGCGGCCCGCGCACTGCGCGACGCCCTGTGGTCGCTCACTGCCGACCGTGCTCACGGCCGGGCCTCTGACCTCGCCGTGCTGGAGGTGGTCAACGCGGCTGCCGCCGGCCCCCCGCTCATCGCGCGCATCGCCCCGGACGGCACGCGCGCGTGGGCACCCGGCGCCACCGGCACCCGGCTCGTGTCGACCGTGGCCCGGGACGCGGTCGACCTGTTCACGGGCCCGTACGCCCACCGGATACGCGAATGCGCCGCCCACGACTGCCTCCTGCTCTTCGTGGACACCTCGCGCCCCGGCCGCCGCCGCTGGTGCGCCATGGAGAACTGCGGCAACCGCCACAAGGTTCGGGCCCACCGCGGCAGGGCGCGGGAGCCCGGTCCGTAGGGCGGGTGAGGACGCGTCCGAAGACATCTGACGCCTGCGCACTCTCCGCCATTCGGCTTGGCGTGACGACTGACGAGATCACGTTGCTCGACCATCAACGCGAGCCCGTTCAAGAGCGCCGTAGTCGAGCACGGCGCCCGCCTCGGCATCGACGTCGAGGTCGCCCAGCATGAGCCCGACGGGAGAGGGTTCGCGCCGGAGCCCAAGGGTGGGTGGTCACCTGGGCACCCTGATTCGCCACTGCCAGTGCGGGTGCTCACCCCCTGGAGAGGGCTTCGTTCCACGAGTGGTGGCGAGTGGCTCCGCTTGCGCGGCCGCTGTGTGGGGATCTGCACGGGGTCAGCCCGCTGATGCCCTGGTGGTGTGGGTAACTCGCTGTGAGAATTGGGCTGTTCTTTACGCAACGTGAGAAGCCGTAGCACCGGCCTCGACGGGGGATTTCGCGACGCGGTGCCGTCGCTATCAGCAGTTGTCTGCACGCCTGCCTCCGTCGCGCCCACCAGCAGCAGTCGGACGACAGAGAGGCATCGTCGGATGAGAACGCGCACAAGAGGTCCCCTGATCACCCTTGGCACGGCCCTGGTCCTGCTGACGCCGGTGGCACCCGCCAGCGCTGCGACCCTCCCCGGCGACCTGGATATCGGCATCGAGATCGGGCAGGACGGCAAGTTCCTGGATATCTCCCTCACTCTAGGCCAGCGCCGACAACTCGTCGTGGACCTGGCGAAGGAGTACCTCGTCGCCCGCGACGAGGGCTGGAAGACCCCGGAGGGGCCTGGCCCCGCGATGGCCGCGATCGAGACGGAAGGGGCCGAAGTCGGCGAGCAGCCAGCCGCGTTCGCGAGGGGCCCGGCCACCTGGGCGGCCGAGGCCGAGGCCGAGGAGGGCCTGCTCGCCACCGGGGTGGACACCGGCTTCTTCGACGGCGAGGACGTGACGTTCGACGGCGACACCGCCACCGTCACTCTCACCTCTGGCACCGCCCTGGCCTGGAACGACAGCACGCTCGGCGAGTCGAGCCTGAGCGACACCTACATCGTCGAACTCGTGCGTGAAGGCCGCACCTGGACCATCACCGAGGTCTCCTACGCTCCGGTCGAGTCCACGGCGGCCCCGACGGACGACGCGGAGTCGGAGGCAGCGGACGACGGCATCGGCCTGCTGGCCGCGCACAGCTACGACCGTCAGGCCGCGGCGGAGTACGCGCTGGAGTGGTCGAACTTCAAGAGCGATCGGTTCGGTAACCACGTCTGGGAAGCGCGCAACCCCGACTACGAGGATCTCGGCAGCACCAACTGCGCGAACTTCGTCTCCCAGGCCCTGTATGCCGGAGGCTGGACCAAGAACGAAGGTGTCAACCCGAAGGACCCGGAGAACTGGGACGACAACCTCACCGGCTGGGGCATCGGGGCCAGCAGGACCTGGGTCAACGCCAACTGGCTCTACGACTTCACCGTCGAGCACGCCAAGCGCGGCTACTGGCAAAACATGTGGCCGCCGTCGGACCCGACGACCGGGCCGGGCTCGCCGGACTTCGCCATCTGGGAGCTCGAACCCGGTGACCTGATCTTCACCGACTGGGACGACGACAACCCCGACGGCACGATGGATCACACCATGATCGTCACTGGGAGCTACACCGACAACCAGGGCTTCACAGAGCCCACCTACTCGCAGAACTCTCCCAACCGCCACAACCTGCCACTCAGCGTCGGCATGAAGATGGCCCACGTCGGCATGGTCGACGACCAGGGCGAACCCAGGACCATCGTCTACACCCCCGTGAAGCTGTACGACACCTTCGAGGACTGACCGGCCCCGATCACCGCCCCGGGAGGCCGGCCTCCCGGGGCTCGCTCGAATGTGATGCGTTGGAGTGTGCCTGGCAAGAAGACGCCGAGTCCGGCGGATCGCCCAGGCAGGCGATGGGCAGATATGGGCCAGCTCCGGCGGCTGTGGCCTGGCTTTGCCGAGGTCGCGAGTGGCCCGGATCTGCCATTCCGACTCCGCTGTGTCAGGGAACTTACGGCTCGTGCCGCAGGCTGACGCTCAGCGCCTCGCCCAACGCCGTTGCGACATCGGTGGTTGGCAGTCGTTCGCCGCGCAGTTCCGCGACCTTCACCGCCTCGGCTACCGCATGAGCCAGGTACTTGACGGCTACGCGGAGTTCGGCGAGTGAGACGTAGGGATCTTCTGCCAGGGCCGTCGCCCGTTTCGCGTCCTCCTGTGCAGTGAGCAGCATGCTTGCTTCCATGGCGTCGGCGATGCCGTTCACGATGCCGTCTCCAGGCGTCACGAACGCGTTCCCGCCGTTCTCGGCGTTCCAGGGGAGCCGTCGCAGATGGTTGATCATGCCGACACCGCCGGGACGTAGTCCTGACCGAGCGTCGCGAGCGCCAGAGCCCGTCGCCGTTCCCGCTGTTGCCACCGTTCCTGCTCCCGCTCGGCGTGGAGCAGATACGGGCGGACGAGAGGCAGTCCGTCAGCGTGGATCACGTCGTCGTCCAGGCGCCGATGCCGCGCGGAGCGCGGCGGACAGGGGACGGTTCGGCCTGGCGCCGTCGGCACGGCGCAGGCCCGCCGCTTTCCGCGAGGAGGCAGGAAGAGGGTCAGGATCCATTCGAGTAGGGTTCGCATTCGTCGGCACGCTCCTAGTTCGTGTCGGCCATGCCCCGGGGGTGTTCCCGCACCCGCCGGGGTCCCTTCATTGAGCAGCATACGCGCATACGCGCATACGCGGTCGCCCGATTTCGCGAAGACGCATACGTTCGATCCATGGATCTTGACCGTGGCAGGCCGGTGTGGCCGCAGGTGGCCGATGAACTGAGGCGCCGCATCGAGGCCGGTACCTATGCGGCGGGTGACCGCTTCCCTGCCGTGGTTGAGCTTGCCGCAGAGTTCGACGTTGCAGCGTCCACGGTTCAGAAGGCCGTAGCGGCACTCCGTGCTGAAGGGAAGCTCCGCACCGTGCTGGGGCAAGGGTCGTTCGTAGCCGACCTGCCTGCCAAGGGCGCGTAGCCGTCAGGCGGTCTGCTCCCGCGCCGCGGCGGAATCCGCGGTGCGCTGGGACGGCGTACGGCGCAGCGCCTCCGCCTGCGTGCGCGTCCGCCGCGCTGTCCGGAGCGCGTCCCACGTGAGCGTGGCCAGTGCCAGCCACACCAGCGAGAACCCCGCCCAGCGCTCCGGCGGCATGGCCTCGTGGAAGTAGAGGATGCCCAGCAGGAACTGGAAGACCGGCGCCAGGTACTGCAGCAGGCCCAGCGTGGACAGTGGCACCCGGATCGCGGCCGCGCCGAAGCACACCAGGGGAGCGGCCGTCACGATGCCGGTCGCGGCCAGCAGCGCCGCGTGGCCCGCGCCCTCGGCCCCGAACGTGGCTTCCCCCTGCGAGCCGAGCCACAGCAGAAAGCCCAGCGCGGGCAGGAACTGGATCGCCGTCTCGGCGGCGAGCGACTCCAGGCCGCCGAGGTTGACCTTCTTCTTCACCAGGCCGTAGGTCGCGAACGAGAAGGCGAGGAGGAGCGAGATCCACGGCAGCTGGCCGTAGCCGATGGTGAGCACCACGACCGCCGCGAACGCGATGCCGACCGCGGCCCATTGGGCGGGCCGCAGGCGCTCCTTCAGTAGCAGGACGCCCATGGCGATGGTGACCAGCGGATTGATGAAGTAGCCGAGGGACGCCTCGACCACGTGGCCGGCGTTCACGGCCCAGATGTAGACGCCCCAGTTGACGGTGATGACGGCCGCGGCGACCGTGATCAGCCCCAGCTTCCGGGGCTGCCGGATCAGCTCGCCGGCCCAGGCCCAACGCCGTATCACCAGCAGCGCGACGCCCACGACGCCGAGCGACCACACCATGCGGTGCGCGAGGATCTCGCTCGCCGCGGCGGGCTTGAGGAGGGGCCAGAAGAGGGGGACGAGCCCCCAGGCCCCGTATGCCGCGAAGCCGTTCAGCAGACCTATCCGCTGCTCGCTCTTCGACTTCACGGGACCTCCTCCGGGCACGGCAACTCCACGAAGGTAACGCCGAAAGCCCCGCCTGTCATGCCCGTATCGCTATACGGTCATGACAGGCGGGGCTGGTCCCCGAGGAGGCGGGGTCGTGGGGCCCGGAGGCCGAGGGTCAGCCCTTGAGCGCGGCGGCGATCGAGTCCGCGATCGGCGTGGTCGGGCGGCCGGTCAGGCGGGACAGGTCGCCGCTGGTGACGGCCAGCTCGCCCTTCTCGATGGACGCGTCCACGCCCGCCAGGATCTGGGCGAACATCTCGGGCAGCCCCGCCCCGGTCAGGATGCCGACAAGGGCCTCAGCCGGAACCGCGTTGTAGACGATCTCCTTGCCGGTCTGCTTGCTCAGCTCGGCGGCGTACTCGGCGAAGCTCCACGCGGTGTCGCCGCTCAGCTCGTACGTCGTGTTCTCGTGGCCCTCACCGGTCAGTACGGCGACGGCGGCGGCCGCGTAGTCGGCGCGCGCGGCGGAGGCGACCCGGCCGTCACCGGCGGCTGCGACCACGGCGTTGTGCTCGAGGACGGGCGCGAGCTGCTCGGTGTAGTTCTCGTTGTACCAGCCGTTGCGCAGCAGGACGTACGGCACACCCGACTCGAGGATCGCCGCCTCGGTGCCCTTGTGGTCGTCGGCCAGGGCGGCCGTCAGGGTGCCGGGAGCGCTGGTGTACGCGAAGAGCGCGACACCGGCCGCCTTGGCGGCCTCGAGGACGACCTTGTGCTGGCCGACACGGCCCTTGTCGAACTCGTTGCCGGAGATCAGCAGCACCTTGTCGCCGGCGGAGAACAGGCCGTCGAAGGTCTCGGGGGCGTTGTAGTCGGCGACCGCGATCTTCACACCGCGGGCCGCGAAGCCGGCGGCCTTCTCCTCGCTGCGGACGACGGCGGTGATCTGGTCGGCCGGGACCTTCTCCAGCAGGCCTTCGATGACGAAACGGCCGAGGTTTCCGGTGGCTCCGGTGACGACGATGCTCATGACTGACAACTCCCGTAAGTGCGGTTCGCGACTCTTTACGCGGTCTGGCACTCACCTTACGGGTGGCACTAACTCCTCGAAAGTACCCACTTTGAAGTAAGGTACTTGCATGGCCGTAAGTACCGATGTCTCAGCAGTCAGCAGGACGGCAGCCGGCAAGTACAACGTCGACGGCGAAGCCCTCTGCCCGTACCGCCTCGTCCTGGAGCACGTCACCAGCCGCTGGGGCGTGCTCGTCCTGATCGAGCTCCTGGAGCGCTCGTACCGCTTCAGCGAGCTGCGGCGCGCCATCGGCCGCGTCAGCGAGAAGATGCTCACGCAGACCCTGCAGACCCTGGAGCGGGACGGTCTCGTCCACCGGGACGCGAAGCCGGTGATTCCCCCGCGCGTCGACTACTCCCTCACGGAGCTCGGCCGCGAGGCCGCCGAGCAGGTACGGGCATTGGCGATGTGGACCCACGAGCGGATGGACGACGTGACGAAGGCCCGCCAGGCATACGACGAGGCCCACTCCTGAGCCACGCCATGGCCACCTCCCGGCCACCACGCGACGAGGCCCGGACCTGAGCGTTTCAGGTCCGGGCCTCGTGTCGCGAAGCGGCGGCGATCAGCCGACGACCGTCCAGGTGTCGCCCCCGGCGAGCAGCGCCGCCAGGTCGCCCTTGCCGTTCTGCTCGATGGCGGTGTCCAGCTGGTCGGCCATCATCGTGTCGTAGACCGGCCGGTCCACGGACCGGAAGACGCCGATCGGGGTGTTGTGCAGGGTGTCCGGGTCGGCGAGCCGGGACAGCGCGAACGCCGTCGTCGGCGACGCGGAGTGCGCGTCGTGGACCAGGATCTGCGACTCGTTCTCCGGCGTGACCGTGACGACCTTCAGATCGCCGGTGGCCGCGTCCCGGACGACGCCCTTGGCGTTGTCGCGGCCGAAGCGGATCGGCTGCCCGTGCTCCAGGCGGATCACCGCCTCTTCGGCCTGCTGCTTGTCCTTGAGGGCGTCGAAGGCGCCGTCGTTGAAGATGTTGCAGTTCTGGTAGATCTCCACCAGCGCCGTGCCCGGGTGGGCGGACGCCTCGCGCAGCACGCTCGTGAGGTGCTGGCGGTCGGAGTCGACCGTGCGCGCCACGAACGAGGCCTCGGCGCCGATCGCCAGGGACACCGGGTTGAAGGGCGCGTCGAGCGAGCCCATCGGCGTCGACTTGGTGATCTTGCCGACCTCGGAGGTGGGCGAGTACTGGCCCTTGGTCAGGCCGTAGATCCGGTTGTTGAACAGCAGGATCTTGAGGTTGACGTTGCGGCGCAGCGCGTGGATCAGGTGGTTGCCGCCGATCGACAGCGCGTCACCGTCACCCGTGACGACCCACACCGACAGGTCGCGACGCGATGAGGCGAGGCCGGTCGCGATGGCCGGGGCGCGGCCGTGGATCGAGTGCATCCCGTACGTGTTCATGTAGTACGGGAAGCGGGAGGAACAGCCGATGCCGGAGACGAAGACGATGTTCTCCTTCGCCAGGCCGAGCTCGGGCATGAAGCCCTGCACGGCGGCGAGGATCGCGTAGTCACCGCAACCGGGGCACCAGCGCACTTCCTGATCGGACTTGAAGTCCTTCATGGACTGCTTGGCCTCGGCCTTCGGCACCAGCGAAAGCGCTTCGATGGTCCCTCCGGTGGTGGTCTCAGGCATCGATGGCCTCCTTGAGAGCCGTGGCGAGCTGCTCCGCCTTGAACGGCATTCCGTTGACCTGGTTGTGCGAGTGGGCGTCGACCAGGTACTTCGCCCGGATCAGGGTGGCGAGCTGACCGAGGTTCATCTCGGGGATCACCACCTTGTCGTAACGCTTCAGGACATCGCCGAGATTCCCCGGGAACGGGTTGAGGTGGCGCAGATGGGCCTGGGCGATGCTCTCGCCCGCCTTGCGCAGCCGGCGCACGGCGGCCGTGATCGGCCCGTACGTCGAGCCCCAGCCGAGGACCAGCAGCTTCGCGTCCCCGGTCGGGTCGTCGACCTCGATGTCCGGCACGTCGATGCCGTCGACCTTGGCCTGGCGGGTGCGGACCATGAAGTCGTGGTTCGCCGGGTCGTACGAGATGTTGCCCGTGCCGTCCTGCTTCTCGATGCCGCCGATGCGGTGCTCCAGGCCCGGCGTGCCCGGGACCGCCCACGGGCGGGCCAGGGTCTGCGGGTCGCGCTTGTACGGCCAGAAGACCTCGGTGCCGTCGTCCAGCGTGTGGTTCGGGCCCTGCGCGAACTGGACCTGCAGGTCGGGCAGCTCGTCGAGCTCCGGGATGCGCCACGGCTCGGAGCCGTTGGCGAGGTAGCCGTCGGAGAGCAGGAACACCGGAGTGCGGTAGGTCAGCGCGATCCGGGCCGCCTCGATGGCGGCGTCGAAGCAGTCGGCCGGGGTGCGCGGGGCGACCACCGGGACCGGCGCCTCGCCGTTGCGGCCGTACATGGCCTGCAGCAGGTCCGCCTGCTCGGTCTTGGTCGGCAGGCCGGTGGACGGGCCGCCGCGCTGGATGTCGACGATCAGCAGCGGCAGCTCGAGGGAGACCGCCAGACCGATCGTTTCGCTCTTGAGCGCCACACCCGGGCCGGACGTCGTGGTCACCGCGAGCGAACCGCCGAAGGCGGCACCGAGCGCGGCACCGATGCCCGCGATCTCGTCCTCGGCCTGGAAGGTCCGCACGCCGAAGTTCTTGTGCTTGCTCAGCTCGTGCAGGATGTCCGACGCCGGGGTGATCGGGTACGAGCCCAGGTACAGCGGCAGGTCCGCCTGGCGAGACGCGGCGATCAGTCCGTAGGACAGCGCCAGGTTCCCGGAGATGTTCCGGTACGTGCCCGTCGGGAACGCCTTCGTCGCCGGGGCGACCTCGTAGGAGACCGCGAAGTCCTCGGTCGTCTCGCCGAAGTTCCAGCCCGCACGGAACGCGGCGATGTTCGCCTCGGCGATCTCCGGCTTCTTGGCGAACTTGGTCCGCAGGAACTTCTCGGTGCCCTCGGTCGGGCGGTGGTACATCCAGCTCAGCAGGCCGAGCGCGAACATGTTCTTGCTGCGCCCCGCGTCCTTGCGCGAGAGATCGAACTCCTTCAGCGCCTCCACCGTCAGGGTGGTCAGCGGCACCGGGTGCACGCTGTAGCCGTCCAGCGAGCCGTCCTCCAGCGGGGACGTCTCGTAGCCGACCTTCTGCATCGCGCGCTTGGTGAACTCGTCCGTGTTGACGATGATCTCCGCGCCGCGCGGCACATCGCCGATGTTCGCCTTCAGCGCGGCAGGGTTCATCGCGACCAGCACGTCGGGGCGGTCGCCCGGCGTGAGGATGTCGTGGTCGGCGAAGTGCAGCTGGAACGACGACACACCCGGCAGGGTGCCTGCGGGGGCGCGGATCTCGGCGGGGAAGTTCGGCAGCGTCGACAGGTCGTTGCCGAAGGATGCCGTCTCCGAGGTGAAGCGGTCGCCCGTGAGCTGCATACCGTCGCCGGAGTCGCCCGCGAACCGGATGATCACGCGGTCGAGACGGCGTACTTCCTTGTCGCCCGTCGCCCCGGCCTCGGACAGCGGCGTGCGCTGCCCACCGACAACGGTCCCGTCGGCCTGCTCGGCTGGGCTACTGACCTGGCTGGTCACTGAACTGGACCTCCCTCGAGGCGGCTCGTACGAGGCGGCCGGCCGACCGGCCTCCCCATAGCCCACCCTACGTCGGTAAGGGTGTCCTTCCCTGGACCGTTCGCATGGTGGACGCACTTTTGAGATGATCGACAGTCCTGATGTGGCATGATCTGTCCGCCCTTGACCCTTCCCGCGAAAGACGCCGGCCGCTCGTCCTTTGGTTCTAGGGCTCGCGCCTGATGCGCCTCGTCCTCGCGTCGTCCGTGCCTGATCCGCGCCTCGTCGCGTGGTGTGACTGATGTCTGACAGAGTGTCAGGTCGCTACGAGTTCAGATAGGTCAGGACCGCCAGAACACGCCGGTGATCCCCGTCACTCTGGGACAGTCCGAGCTTCAGGAAGATGTTGCTGACGTGCTTCTCGACCGCTCCGTCGCTCACCACGAGCTGCCTGGCGATCGCCGAGTTCGTCCGGCCCTCGGCCATCAGACCGAGGACCTCCCGCTCACGCGGTGTGAGCCCCGCGAGCACGTCCTGCTTGCGGCTGCGGCCAAGGAGCTGCGCCACGACCTCCGGGTCGAGCGCCGTACCGCCCCCGGCCACGCGCACCACGGCGTCCACGAACTCGCGCACCTCGGCCACCCGGTCCTTGAGCAGATATCCGACGCCCCTGCTGGAACCGGCGAGCAGCTCCGTGGCGTAACGCTCCTCCACGTACTGCGACAGGACGAGCACGCCGAGTCCCGGATGCTGCTTGCGCAGCTGCACCGCGGCCCGTACGCCCTCGTCCGTGTGCGTGGGCGGCATCCGTACGTCGGCGACCACCACGTCGGGCAGCGAGCCCTCCGCGGCGAGGTCGGTGATCGTCTTGATCAGTGCCTCGGCGTCGCCCACGCCTGCGACGACCTCGTGCCCGCGGTCGGTCAGCAGCCGGGTCAGGCCCTCCCTGAGCAGCACTGAGTCCTCGGCGATGACCACCCGCACCCTGTCCTCCACGATTCCTCGGTCCCCCATAGCCTCTCCCGGCCCGCCCGGCTCGGTCCCCGCCCGGCTCTCTCGGCACGTGCATGCTTCTGCCGTACGGCCTCACGGGGCCGTACGGCAGAGACCAGCATCCCAGCATGCGGGACGTGCCGGGGTGAGGCACGGGAATCGGGGGGTGACTCCCGTGCGGCCGGGTGGCCGCGCGGGGGCCGGACGAGGGCCGGGCGGGGGCGGAAGGTCAGCCGGGCGGAGGTCAGCCGCGCCAGGTCAGGTGGCCGGGCGGAGGTGGCCGGGCGGGGCGGAAGGTCGGCCGGGCGGCGTCAGCCGCGCCAGGGCAGCTCGGCCGTCACGCGCGTCGGGCCTCCCGGCGGGGAGTCGACGACGAGGATGCCGTCGACGGCGTCCAGCCGCTCGGCGAGGCCCGCGAGACCGGAGCCCTTCGCGACCGCCGCGCCGCCCACGCCGTCGTCCGCGACCTGCAGCAGCAGCCGGTCGTCGACACGCCACACGTCGACGACGGCCCGGGTCGCCCGCGCGTGCTTGCTGATGTTCTGCAGCAGCTCGGAGACCGTGAAGTAGGCGATGCCCTCGATCGCGGGCGCCGGGCGGGACGGCAGGTCCACCTCGACCCGGACCGGGACCGTGCACCGGGAGGCCACCGCGGACAGGGCCGCGTCCAGGCCGCGGTCGGTGAGGACGGCCGGGTGGATGCCGCGCGCCAGGTCGCGCAGCTCCTGCAGCGCCGTCTTCACCTCGCCGTGCGCCTCGTCCACCATGCGCGCCGCAGCCTCCGGGTCCTGAGCCAGCTTCTCCTTGGCGAGTCCCAGATCCATGGCGAGGTTCACCAGGCGGGCCTGGGCGCCGTCGTGCAGATCGCGCTCGATACGGCGCAGGTCGGCCGCGGCCGTGTCGACGACGACCCCGCGGTCCGACTCCAGCTCCACCACCCGCGTGGCCAGCCGCGACGGGCCCAGCAGGCCCGAGACCAGAAGCCGGTCCACGGTGGTCAGGGCCCGCAGGATCCACGGTGTGGCCAGCGTGATCAGCAGCCCGACCAGCGCGGTCACCGTGATCTCGAACGGGTTGTCCAGGTAGACGCTGTGCGTGCCGTCGCCGTAGAGCTGGATACCGCCGACGCCCACGTACATCGGGAAGACCCACTGCCACAGCGGATACGTCAGCATCGCCCAGCCGTACGTCCAGAAGGACAGCGCCACCGAGAAGGCGAACACCGCCCACGGGAAGTGCACGATCGCGTACACGAGATGCCGCCAGGAGGCGCCGCTCCTCAGGAGCGCGGTCACCCAGGACAGCGCGCCGCTGCGTTCGTGGGGTCGGAGCGGCTCCGGGCGCCGGAGCGGTTCCGGGTCCGCTACGTCCAGGCGCAGGAGCGCCCTGGCCCGGGTCCGCTCCAGCGCGCCGAGTCCGCGGCAGCCCGCGAGCGCCACGGCGAGCACGGGGATGCCGAGGAAGGTGATCAGGAGACCCGCGCCGAGCGACAGCATCGTGACGGCGAAGGTGAACATCACGATGCTGATCGGCAGGCTCAGCATCAGATAGCCGAACTCGCGCCAGGTGCGCCCCTCGAACGGCGCGCGCAGCCCGGCCGGCAGGACGTGCCGCCGCGCCGGTTCCTCGCCGCCCGCCCAGCCGAACCCGGTTCGGTCGCGCCGCCCGTACCCCTGTCCGTACTCCGTGGCCATCGCTGTCGCCCGTCCGTTTCTGCTCGGTGCCCGGCTGTCGTCGTACGTCAACAGTGCTGGCGACGGGGGCCGTGAACCATGGAGTCCGTCGGCGTCTTGAGGCGGGGGTTTTCCCTACCTCAAGCTCAAGGCTTCTTGGGTGCCGAGCCGTCGTCCGTCCGGTCCCGCCAGGGCAGTTCGGCCGTGATCGTCGTCGGCCCGCCCGCGGGGGAGTCGATCACGAACAGCCCGTCGACCGCGCCGAGCCGCTCCGCGAGCCCCGCCATCCCCGTCCCGCCCTCCAGGCGCGCACCGCCGCGCCCGTCGTCCCGTACCTGGATCAGCAGCCGCTGGTCCGCGCGCCACACGTCCACGGACGCGGAACGCGCACCGCTGTGTTTGCTGACGTTCTGCAACAGCTCGGAGACCGTGAAGTACGCGATGCCCTCGATGGCGGCCGCCGGGCGCGCGTCCAGATCGGCGGTCACCTGCACCGGCACGGTGCAGCGCGACGCCACCGAGGAGAGGGCCGCGTCGAGGCCGCGGTCGGTGAGGACGGCCGGGTGGATGCCGCGTGCCAGGTCGCGCAGCTCCTGCAGGGCCAGCTTCACCTCGCCGTGCGCCTCCTCGACCATCGCGGCGGCCGCATCGGGGTCCTCCAGGAGCTTCTCCTTGGCCAGCCCGAGCCCCATCGCGAGATTGACCAGCCGGGCCTGCGCGCCGTCGTGCAGATCGCGCTCGATACGGCGCAGGTCCGCCGCGGCCGTGTCGACCACGACACCCCGGTCCGACTCCAGTTCGGCGATGCGGCGCTCCAGCTCGTCGGACGGCGACAGCAACCCGCGCACCATGGCCCGGTCGGCGTTGGTGAGCCCGCGCGCGATGAACGGCAGGACCGGCCACAGGACGAACAGCGACGTGAACGTCACCGTGAACGTGAGCACGCCCCACGGCAGCCGTATGAACTCGTAGAGCACGGTGCGCCAGCCCACCGGGTCCTTCAGGGCCAGCCACAGCTGTGGGAAGAAGCCGCCGCGCCCGCGCAGCGGCAGTGGACTCGGCTCGTCGACGCGCACCCCGAGCAGCGCCCTGGCACGCGCCCGCTCCAGCTTGCCCAGCTGTCGCGCGCCCATCAGACCGGCCGCGAGCAGCGGAAACCCGATCACCGTCACCGTCAGCCAGGCCCCGGTGAAGAGCACCGTCATCACGTAGGTGAAGCCCAGCAGCGCCACCGGCAGGTTCGCGAGGAGATGCGCGATCTCCTTCCAGGTCTGCCGGTCGAAGGCGAAGCGGGCGGGCGGCAGCCGGTCGTCGCCGCGTGCGGCGGCGTCGTCCGGGGTGCCTGCGGCGGTTGCGGCGGCGGCGTCCGGCGGGCCTGCGGCGCTTGCCGCGGCGGGGCTGCCGGGTCGGTGGGTGGCGGCGGTCCCGGCGCTGGAGCTGGTGCTGGTCCGTGCGGTCATGGCCGCCAGCGTGCCCGGTCGCGCGCCGTTGCGCCATGAGGTCCGCCGCCGCGGTTAACTGGGGATAACCCCACCTCGTGCGGGCCGCCGCGGGGGACCCGCCGACTGCACGCATGACGGGCCGCTTACCGTTTCTTTAGCAGGCCCTAGACTCCCGTGCGTACAGATCGTCGAACACGGCCCATCACGGGGCGCAACGAAACGCCCGTCACCGGGCGAAACGAAGCCGCCCGGCACCGGGCGCAATGAGGGAACGAGGGGCGGACGTGCCGGAACCGACCGTTCTCGCGGCAGGCCACGTCGCTGCGGGCGACGTCGCGGGTGTCCACGTCGCCGTGGGCGACCTCTCAGGGGGATACGTCGCGTCCGGCGGCCTCGCGGCCGACTACGTGGCAGCCGACCACTTCGCGGCCGACTACGTGGCCGCCGACTACTTCCAGGCGTACTCCGTCGTCGGGCTGCTCGCCGTCATCGGCGTCCTCTTCGTCGCCGTCGCCTTCGGCGCGGGACGGCTGCTGCGGCCCGTCGTCCCCACGCCCGAGAAGCTGCTGACGTACGAGTGCGGCGTCGACCCGGTAGGCGAGGGCTGGGCGCACACCCAGGTCCGCTACTACGTCTACGCCTTCCTCTACGTGATCTTCGCCGTGGACTCGATCTTCCTGTTCCCGTGGGCCACGGTGTTCGCCGCGCCCGGTTACGGGGCGACGACGCTGGTGGAGATGTTCATCTTCCTCGGCTTCCTCGCCGTAGGCCTGCTGTACGCATACAAGAAGGGCGTCCTGACATGGGCGTGACCCCGCGCGACACGGATGTGACGCAGAACGTGGGCGTGGCCCAGGGCGACACCGATGTCGTGACCCAGGGCGACACGGATGTGACCACGCCCGGACCCGTGACCACGCCTGAACCCGTGCTGCTTCCCGAGCCGAAGCGGCTCGGGGCGCTGGCCCGGCTCGCCCCCGAGCCGATGAAGGTGATCCTCAACTGGGGCCGCCGTTACAGCTTGTGGGTTTTCAACTTCGGGCTCGCCTGCTGCGCCATCGAGTTCATCGCCGCGTCCATGGCCCGGCACGACTTCATCCGGCTCGGCGTGATCCCGTTCGCGCCCGGCCCGCGCCAGGCCGACCTGATGGTCGTGTCCGGGACGGTGACGGACAAGATGGCCCCGGCCGTGAAGCGGCTCTACGAGCAGATGCCCGAGCCCAAGTACGTCATCTCGTTCGGCGCCTGCAGCAACTGCGGCGGCCCGTACTGGGACTCGTACTCCGTGACGAAGGGCGTCGACCAGATCATCCCGGTCGACGTGTACGTGCCCGGCTGCCCGCCCCGCCCTGAGGCGCTGCTCCAGGGCATCCTCAAGCTGCAGGAGAAGATCGCGCGGGAGTCGCTGGGGGAGCGGTACGGGGCTGGTGCGGGCGCTGGTGCGGGCTCGGGTGCCGGTGCGGCGCGGCCTTCGGCCGCGGCGCTGCAGAGCGGCTTGGTGAAGCCGCCCGTTCCGGGGGAGGCGTCCCAGTGACCGGTTGGCTCACCGCCCCCGTCGAGGAACTCTTCGGTGCGGACGCGACGGCCGAGGAGGCGTACGACCTGCTGACGGTCGACGTGCCCCCGTCCTCCTGGACGGCGGCCCTGGAGACCGCGCGCTCCGTGCTCGGCTGCACCTACTTCGACTGGCTGAGCGCCGTGGACGAGCCCGGGACGGGCTTCCGCGTCTCGGCGCACGTGGTGGCGCTCGCGCCGGTACGCCGCCTCCTGGTCCGTACGACCGTTCCGCACGACGCGCCCGTACTGCCGTCCGCGGTCGGCGTCTACGCGGGCGCGGCCTGGCACGAGCGCGAGACCCACGAGATGTTCGGCGTGGCCTTCGAGGGCCACCCGGGTCTGACGCCGCTCCTCCTGCCGGATGGCTTCGAGGGGCACCCGTTGCGCAAGGACTTCGTGCTCGCGGCCCGGGTCGCCAAGGCCTGGCCGGGCGCGAAGGAGCCGGGGGAGTCCGAGCACGGCGGGCCTAAGCGCCGTCAGATGCTGCCCCCGGGCGTACCCGACCCCAACGAGTGGGGGCCGTTGAAGGGCCAGCTCCCCGCTGCCCCGGCCCGCCCGGCACGAGGGGCCGCCCGCGCCGCCGCCGCGGGAGACCGCCCGGTCCGCCGTACGCGTACGGCGAGCGAGGGGTCGGCCAGCCAGACGGGGGCGGCGGCAGCCGCGGCCGCCGGGGCGGAGGCCGCGACGGGGCAGGCGGGGGCGGCGACCCCGCGCCGGTCGCGCAGCGTGAGCGAGGGGTCGGCCAGTCAGCGGGGTACGACGGCTGGGGCTGCGCCGGTTGAAGGTGCGCAGGCTGAAGGTGTCCAGGCTGCGCAGGCTGAGGGTGCGCCCGCTGGTGGTACGCAGGCTGGAGGGGCACCCGCTGCTGGTGCGCAGGCTGAAGGTGCGGAGGCGCCCGCAGCTCAGGCACCCGCGGCTCGCGGGCCGCGACGCGTACGGAGCGCGTCGGAAGGCTCGGCGTCCCAGCGCGAGGAGCGGCAGGGCGCCGACGCGTCCGCGAAGCGGCCGGACACGGCTGCGGCCGCCGAGCGGGAGGCCACGGCTGCGGCCGGCCGCAGCGCCCCGGGCCGTAGCGCCGACGCTCCCTGGCACCACGCACGGCCCGCCTTCGACGAGCCGGACGACGCGTCCGCGCAGAAGAAACCGGCCGCCACGGCGCCAGGCTCCGAGCCCCGGGCAGCCGAATCTCCGGCAGCCGATTCCCGGGAGCCGGAGGGCACCGAGCCCGCCGAGCCCCCCGAGCCCGCCGAGCCTGCCCAGCCCGCAGAGTCTGCCGAGCCCGCTGAGCCCGCCGAGCGGACCCAGAACACCGGGTCACCCGACGACCCCACCAAACCCCAGTCCCCGGCCGACCCCGAGTCCCCGGCCCCCACCCACACCGACGACCGCCCAGGAGGCCCGCAGTGAACGACGCTCTCGACGTCGCTCTGCGACTCCTCGTCGTCTTCGTCGTCTTCCTCACGCTGCCGCTGATCATCGGCCAGACCGAGCACAAGGTGATGGCGCACATGCAGGGCCGCCTCGGCCCCATGTACGCGGGCGGCTTCCACGGCTGGGCCCAGCTCGTCGCCGACGGCGTGAAGTTCGCGCAGAAGGAAGACGTCGTACCGGCCGGCGCCGACCGCCGTATCTTCCAGCTCGCCCCCGCCGTCGCCCTGCTCCCGTACCTCCTGGTCCTGGTCGCCATCCCGATCGGGCCGAGCGAGGGTGCTGTCGGGGTGCTCGTCGACGCGGGCATCTTCTTCGTACTCGCCGTCATGGGCGTCGGCGTGCTCGGCTCCCTGATGGCCGGGTGGGCCTCTGCCAACAAGTTCTCCCTCCTCGGCGGCCTCCGCACCGCCGCGCAGCTCCTCGCGTACGAGCTGCCGATGCTGCTCACCGCCGCCTCGGTGGCGATGGCGGCGGGGACCGTCTCCCTCCCGGGCATCGTCAACGCCTTCGAGTGGTGGTGGCTGCCCTGGCAGATCGTGGGCGCCATCGTCTTCTTCGTCGCGGGCCTGGCCGAGCTCCAGCGGCCGCCCTTCGACATGCCGGTCGCCGACTCGGAGATCATCTTCGGTGCCTACACCGAGTACACGGGCCTCCGTTTCGCTCTGTTCCTGCTCGCCGAGTACGCCGGCATCGTCGTCCTGTGCGGCCTCACCACCGTCCTGTTCCTGGGCGGCTGGCACGGCCCGTGGGGCGCCGACGGGCTCGGCTGGGTGTGGACCCTCCTCAAGACGGCCGTGCTCGCCTTCATCGTGATCTGGCTGCGCGTGACCTATCCGCGGCTGCGCGAGGACCAGCTCCAGAAGCTCTCCTGGACCCTCCTCGTCCCGCTCGCCCTCGCCCAGATCGCCCTCACCGGCGTCGTCAAGGTGGTGATCCAGTAACCGTGGCCGAGTCGCTCCCGCCCACGCGGTCCCGCATTCCCGGTTCCGGCCTCGCCAAGGGCCTGGCCGTCACCCTCCGCACGATGACGAGGAAGTCCGTCACCGCGCAGTACCCGGACGTCCAGCCCGAGCTTCCGCCGCGCACCCGCGGTGTCATCGGTCTGTTCGAGGAGAACTGCACCGTCTGCATGCTGTGCGCACGCGAGTGCCCGGACTGGTGCATCTACATCGACTCCCACAAGGAGACGATCCCGGCCGCCACGCCAGGCGGGCGCGAACGCAGCCGCAACGTCCTCGACCGGTTCGCCATCGACTTCTCGCTCTGCATGTACTGCGGTATCTGCATCGAGGTGTGTCCTTTCGACGCGCTGTTCTGGTCCCCCGAGTTCGAGTACGCCGAGACCGACATCCGCGACCTCACCCACGAGCGCGACAAGCTCCGCGAGTGGATGTGGACGGTCCCGGCCCCGCCCGCCCTCGATCCGGGAGCGGAGGAGCCCAAGGAGCTCGCCGCCGCCCGCAAGACCGCCGAGAAGCTGGCCGCCGCCCAGGAACAGGAGCAGCCCAGCGCCCCCGAGGCTGCCGGTGGGCCCCCCGCGGCGGGTGGCCCCTCCGCGGCTGGTGGTTCCTCCACGGCCGGTGGTCGCCCCGCGGCGGGCGCCGCCGACACCCCCGGACAGGAGGGACCCGCGTGACCCTCGCAGCGAGCAGCCCCGGTTTCCTGTCCCCGACGGGTGTCGAGATCGCCTTCCTGCTGGTCGGCGTCGTCACGCTCGGCGCCGCGATCGTCACCGTCACCACCAAGCAGCTGGTGCATGCCGCCCTGTGGCTGGTGGTGGCGCTCGGCGGTCTCGCCGTCGAGTACCTCCTGCTGACGGCCGAGTTCATCGCCTGGGTGCAGGTCCTCATCTACGTCGGTTCCGTCGTGGTCCTCCTCCTCTTCGGGCTGATGCTCACCAAGGCCCCCATCGGCCGCTCCCCGGACGCCGACTCCGGCAACCGCTGGGCGGCGCTGACCGTGGCCGTCGCCTCGGCCGCCACCCTGATCTGGGTCGTGGTCGACGCGTTCCGTACGACATGGATCGACCTGGACGCCGCCACAGCCGCGGCCGCCGGCTCCGACGGCTCGACTGCCGTGACCGGAGCCAGCCTCTTCCAGAGCTGGGTGCTCCCGTTCGAGGCGCTCTCGGTCCTGCTCCTCGCCGCCCTCGTCGGCGCCATCGTCCTGTCCCGCAAGGCGGCAGCCGAGGGCGAACGACCGCCGCGATCACAGGACAAGGCGCCGTCCGGCAAGGACAAGGCGGAGTCCGACGAGATCAAGGCGGCGTCCGGCAAGGACGAGGCGGCGTCCGGCAAGGAAGGGGCCCGCTGATGCACCTCGCCTATCCCGCCGTGCTCTCCGTCCTCCTCTTCTGCACCGGCCTGTACGGCGTCCTGGCCCGCCGCAACGCGATCCTTGTGCTGATGTCCGTCGAGCTGATGCTCAACGCCGTCAACCTCAACCTCGTCGCCTTCGACGTCTGGCTCAGCCAGGCCGCCCGCGACACCCTGCACTCCGGCCAGGCGCTCACCCTCTTCACCATCGCCATCGCCGCCGCCGAGATCGGCATCGGCCTCGCGATCGTGCTGGCCGTCTACCGCGCCCGCGGCACCTCGGACATCGACAAGCTCCGCGACACCGCCGAGGCACGCCCGGGCCCCGAGGACGACGACACCGAAACGGCCGCCCCCGCCATGGCAGACAAGACAGAGGCCGCCGCGTGACCACCACGACCCTTGCCGTACTCGTCCCTCTCCTTCCGTTCCTGGGTGCCGCCGCCGGCCTCCTGCTCGGCCGCACCGCCCCCGGTTACGTACGCCCCCTCGCCGTCCTGCCCACCCTGACGGCGACGGTCCTCGCGGTGCTGGTCGCCGTCCGCCAGGGCGGCGGGCGCGCGATCAACGCGGCCACCGAGCTGACCCCCACCGGCTCGGTCCCCGTCGAACTCGCCCTCCACCTCGACGGCTTCGCCGTCCTCGTCGCCGTACTGGTCGGCCTGGTCGCGTCGTGCGTGCAGATCTACTCCACGGGCTATCTGCGCGACGACCCGCGCTACCCCTCGTACGCGGCGCTCATCTCCCTCTTCACCTCCGCGATGCTGCTCGTCGTCTACTCCGGCGACCTGATCGTGCTGCTGGTCGGCTGGGAGATCATGGGCATCTGCTCGTACTTCCTCGTCGGCCACTACTGGGAGACGCCCGAGGCACGGGCCGCCTCTCTGAAGGCCTTCCTGGTCACCAAGCTCGGCGACGTCCCCTTCCTCTTCGGTCTGTTCGCCCTCGCCGCCGACGCCGGGTCGTTTCGCATCACGACCGTCCTCGGGGCCGTCGCGAGCGGCGCGCTCGACCATCCGACGCTGATCGCGCTGCTGCTGCTGGCCGGCGTCGCGGGCAAGTCCGCGCAGTTCCCGCTGCACACCTGGCTTCCCGACGCGATGGCCGGCCCCACCCCCGTCTCTGCGCTGATCCACGCCGCGACGATGGTCGCCGCCGGTGTCTACTTCATCGCCCGGCTCCTGCCCGTTTTCGCCGCGTCGGCGGCCGCCCTGGTCGTCCTGGCCGTCATGGCCGCCGTCACGATGACCGGTTCGGCGCTGGCCGCGCTCGCCCAGGACGACATCAAGCGCGTCCTCGCCTACTCGACCATCGGCCAGCTCGGCTATATGACCGGCGCCCTGGCCGTCGGCGACCGCGGTGCCGCCGTGTTCCACCTCCTCTCGCACGGCGCCTTCAAGGCGCTGCTGTTCCTCGCCGCGGGCGTGATCATCCATGCCGCGGGCACCAACTCGCTGGCCGCCATGTCCCGGATGCGGGACCTGCGCAGCCGCGTCCCCGACGCCTACTGGACGATGACCGTGGCGCTCCTCGCGCTCGCCGCGATCCCGCCCTTCGCAGGCTTCTTCTCCAAGGAGGCCGTGCTGGGCGCCGCCGAGCACGCCGCCGCCGGTGAAGCCGGGGCCGTCCCCGGATCAGCGGGCTGGATCGTGCTCGTCTCGGGACTGGTCACCGCGATCCTCACCGCCGCCTACGCCACCCGGCTGTGGCTGCTCGCCTTCCGCGGCCACGGCGCCGAGGCCCCGGACCACGGCCCGCAGCCCGTCGTCATGAACGCCGTCCTGTGGGTGCTCGCCGTGCCGTCCCTCGCCTTCGGGCTCACCGCGGGCCTGCTGCCCGACTGGTTCGACGGTCACCCGCTCACCCCGACCCTCACCACCTCCGTTCTCGGCACAGGTCTGGCCCTCGTCGGCGGACTGGTCACCTACGGCGCTTGGCGGCACACCACCACGCTCGCCGCCCGCGTCCCCCTGGGCGCGGTCGCGGCCCACCCCGAGGCGGATGCCGGAGTGGTCGAGGCCGAGGCCATTGCCACCCACGCCCCCGCGTACGGAGACGTGGCCTATGCCCCCGACCCGGCCGACCCGGGCCGTCTGCTGCTCGGCCCGCTGCACCGCCACGCGGCGGCCGGCTTCCACCTCGACGCCGTCTACAGCGCCCTGTTCGTACGCCCCGTGCGCGCAGGCGCCGAACTTGTCCGGTTCCTCGACCGCGAGGTCGTCGACACCTACGTACGCGGTGCGGGCACCGCCCCCCGCTGGCTCGGCACGGCCGTGCGCCGTGCCCAGACCGGCAATGTGCAGACCTACCTGAGCGTGCTGCTCGCCGGCTCCGCCGTCCTGGCGGTTGTCGCCGTCCTCGTCGCCACCAGGGGAGCGTGAGCAGACGTGATCGATATCAGCGCATCCGTGATGCAGTTCCTTCTCGCGTTCGTCGTCGTCGGCCCGCTCATCGGCGCCGCGGCCGCCCTTCTCCCCGCCCCGCCCGGGCTGAAGGGGAAGTCGCCCGAGCAGGCCGTCCTGCGCCACGGCGTGACCGTGACCGGCGCGGTCCTCGCCGCCACCATCGTCCTGACGCTCGGCTTCGACCACGACCAGCCGTCGAAGATGCAGGCCACGACCGACATCAGCTGGATCCCCGCCCTCGACGTGCGGATCCACCTCGGCATCGACGGCATCTCGCTCCCCCTCCTCGTCATGACAGCGCTGCTGACCTTCCTCTGCGCGCTGTACAGCTACTTCAAGATGCCTACGGGCCCGTCCCCCAAGGCATTCGTCGCCCTGCTCCTCGTCCTCGAGTCCGGCACCCTCGCCACCTTCGCCGTCCTCGACCTGCTGCTGTTCTTCCTCGCCTTCGAGATGGTGCTCATCCCGATGTACTTCCTCATCGCCCGCTGGGGCGGTGAGGGACGGGGCCCAGCCGCCTGGAAGTTCATCCTCTTCACGCTGCTCGGCTCCGTCGTGATGCTGCTGGGCCTCCTCCTCGTCGGGCTCAACTCCGGCACGTTCGACATGCTGGCACTCGCCACTGACAACGGCCGGTCGCTCACCACATCCGTGCAGGTCATCGCCGTTCTCGCGATCGGCATCGGGCTCGCCGTCAAGACCCCGATGTGGCCGCTGCACAGCTGGCTGCCGGACGCTCACACCGCCGCGCCCACGGTCGGCTCGGTCCTGCTCGCCGGTGTCCTGCTCAAGATGGGCACGTACGGGTTCGTGCGCATCCTGCTGCCGATCACGCCCGACGGGATGCACACCTTCGCGCCCTACCTCGCCGCCTTCGCGGTCGTCGGCATCATCTACGGATCCCTGGCCTGCCTCGCCCTCGCCAAGCAGGGCGCGAAGGGCGACCTCAAGCGCCTCATCGCGTACTCGTCCGTCGGCCACATGGGCTTCGTCCTGCTCGGCATCGCCACGATGACCCCGACCGGCGTCAACGGCGCGCTGTTCGCCAACATCGCCCACGGCCTCATCACCGGCCTGCTGTTCTTCCTGGTCGGCGCCCTCAAGGACCGCACCGGCACCACGGACCTCGACGCCCTTGCGCAGGAGACCGGCGCCGCGCTCTACGGCCGCGCCCCCCGCTTCGGCGGCCTGCTCGCCTTCGGCGCCGTCGCCTCGCTCGGACTTCCCGGCCTCGCCGGGTTCTGGGGCGAGATGCTCGCCCTGTTCGGCGCGTTCCAGCCCGCCCAAGGCCTCAGCCGCCCGGCGTTCCTGACGTTCATGGTGTTCGCCGGCATCGGCACCCTGCTCACCGCCGCGTACATGCTCGTCGTCGTACGCCGCGTCTGCATGGGAGCCGTGGGAGCCGTCCAGCAGGAAGGCCGCGCGCTCGCCGACGTCCAGGGCTACGAGTTCGCCGCCTGGACGCCCCTCGTCGCCCTCACCGTCCTCGCCGGACTCTGGCCCGCGGTCCTCCTCGGCCTGACCGACCCGGCCGTGCAGCAGCTCCTCGCAGGAGGCACCCGATGAGCTCCCTGGCCCAGTCCGTGGTCCAGTCCGTCGACTGGCTCGCCATCGCGCCGCCCACCATCGCCGCGGTCGTCGGACTCGTCGTGCTGGTCGCCGACCTGTTCGTACGCGACGACAGGAAGGCCCTCCTCGGCTGGGTGTCCATCGCCGGACTGGCCGCGGCCACGCTGTCGCTTCTGCCGCTGCTGGACGGCGACCGCTCCACCTTCTGCCTGCGGGACGACGCGGACGTCTGCAGCTACACCGCCGATCCCTTCACCCTCGTCATCCAGTTCCTCGTCCTCGGCGGAGCCCTGCTGGCGGCACTCCTGTCGGCAAGCGCCCTCAAGGAAGCGAAAGACGCCGGAAGGGAACTCCCCGAAGGGGAGTTCTGGTTCCTGCTGCTGTCCTCCGCCGCCGGTGCCGCCCTGCTCCCCGCGTCCCGTGACCTCGCCACCCTCGTCGTCGCCCTCGAGGTCGCGTCGCTGCCCGCCTTCGCCCTGGTCGGCCTCAAGAGGGGCGACAGGCGGTCCGCCGAGGCAGCGCTGAAGTTCTTCCTGTCGTCCGTCACCGCCACCGCCGTGACGCTCATGGGCGTCAGTTTCCTCTACGCGGCGACAGGCACCCTGTACCTGACCGAGACGGCCGCGGAACTGCGGGACATCGACCCTCAGCTGGGGACCCTCGCCCAGGCCGGCGTCGTCCTCACCCTCGTCGGCTTCGCCTTCAAGACGGCCGCGGTGCCCTTCCACTTCTGGGTGCCCGACACCTACATCGGGGCGCCCCTGCCGGTCGCGGCGTACCTGTCCGTCGTCGGCAAGGCGGTCGGCTTCTCCGGGCTGATCCTCGTCACCGTCGTCGCCTTCCCCTCGTACGCGGACGTGTGGGGCCCCGCGCTCGCCATCCTCGCCGCGCTCACCATGACCGTCGGCAACGCCGCAGCGCTGCGGCAGCAGGCCACGCGCGCGTACAGCGCGGTCCGGCTGCTCGCCTGGTCGTCCGTCGGACAGGCCGGCTACCTGCTGGTGCCGATCGCCGCCGCCGGCTACTCCAAGGACGCCGAGCGGGCCATCGGCTCGACCGTCGCGTACGCCCTGATGTACGCCGCCGTGAATCTCGGCGCGTTCGCCGTGGCCGCCCTCGTCGCCCGTGCCAAGCCGCTCAACCGCATCAGCGACTACCGCGGCCTGTACGCCTCCCAGCCGGTGACGGCCCTGGTGCTCGCGTTCTTCCTGCTCTGCCTCGCGGGACTGCCGCCGGGCATCATCGGTCTCTTCGCCAAGGTGACCGTCTTCTCGGCCGCGGTTGACGCCGGACTGGGCTGGCTCGCGGTGGTCATGGCCGTCAACGTCGTGATCGCGCTCTATTACTACCTGCAGTGGACCGCGGTGCTGTTCCGCGCCCCCGAGGGTGAGCCGGAAAGGCACCCCGTACCGGCCCCGCTGACCGCCGCGATCGCCGTGACGGCCGTCCTCGGCATCGCCCTCTCCGGAGCGCCCCAGCTGGTCATGCGCTTCGCGGGCACCGGGCTGTTCTGAGTTTCGATCAGACGTTTCCGATCAGACGTTTTCGATCAGACGTTTCGACCAGACGGCCGTGATCTGAGTCGCGCAGACGCGACTCCGACCGGCACGCGCGCGTGGAATCCGCCCCCCGGCGCGCGGACCGCTTCACCTGCACGCGTGCGTGGCCCGTCACCCGTACGGCCCACGCACGCCGGTGCGCGCACAAGGGAACTAGTACCTCCCGCCTGGCGTTGACCAGATCGGGAGCGTCCACTGGACAGTGAGCATCCACTGGACAGGGGAAGCACCAGAGCGTCAACCAGC
This sequence comes from Streptomyces jeddahensis, assembly GCF_001642995.1. Lineage (GTDB taxonomy): Bacteria > Actinomycetota > Actinomycetes > Streptomycetales > Streptomycetaceae > Streptomyces > Streptomyces jeddahensis. The sequence continues at coordinate 27,085 of NZ_LOHS01000107.1, read as the reverse complement.
AGAGGGTTCCCCTGCCGCACCACCAGGAGGGCGTACCGTGCACCGCCGGCACAACGGGCTCAAGACCGCCGTACTCCTCGGGGGACTGTCCGCCCTCATCCTCGTCATCGGCAGTTTCTTCGGGCGTACGGGCCTCATCGCCGCACTCTTCATCGCCCTGGGCACGAACGCCTACGCCTACTGGAACAGCGACAAGCTCGCGCTGCGCGCCATGCGTGCGCGCCCGGTCAGCGAGTTCGAGGCACCAGGGCTGTACCGCATGGTCCGCGAGCTCTCCACGCAGGCGCGCCAGCCCATGCCCCGGCTGTACATCTCGCCGACGGACGCGCCGAACGCGTTCGCCACCGGGCGCAACCCGCGCAACGCCGCCGTCTGCTGCACCGAGGGCATCCTCAGAATCCTCGACGAGCGTGAACTCCGGGGCGTGATCGGCCACGAGCTCAGCCACGTCTACAACCGCGACATCCTCATCTCCTCCGTCGCGGGCGCCCTCGCCTCAGTGATCATGTTCCTGGTCAACTTCGCCTGGCTGATCCCGGTCGGCCGCTCGGACAACGACGAGGGCCCCGGCCTCTTCGGCATGCTGCTGATCATGCTCCTGGGGCCGCTCGCCGCGAGCATCATCCAGCTGGCCATCAGCCGTTCCCGCGAGTACGAGGCGGACGCCTCCGGCGCCCAGCTCACCGGCGACCCGCTCGCCCTCGCCAGCGCGCTGCGCAAACTCGAGGCCGGGACCAAGCAGTTGCCGCTGCCGCCCGAGCCCCGTCTCGAGACGGCGAGCCACATGATGATCGCCAACCCGTTCCGTCCGGGCCAGGGAATGTCGAAGCTGTTCTCCACACACCCGCCGATGGCGGAGCGCATCGCCCGTCTCGAGCAGATGGCAGGTCGACGCCGATGAAGACCATCCTGAACGTCATCTGGCTGGTGCTGAGCGGCTTCTGGCTGTTCCTCGGGTACGTACTCGCGGGCCTCATCCTCTGCATCACGATCATCGGCATCCCGTTCGGCATCGCGGCCTTCCGTATAGGCGTCTACGCCCTGTGGCCCTTCGGCTATACGACGGTCGAGCGGAGGGACGCGGGCGCGCCCTCCTGCGTCGGCAACGTCCTCTGGCTGGTCCTCGCGGGCTGGTGGCTCGCGCTCGGCCACATCACAACCGGCATCGCCCTCTGCCTGACGATCATCGGCATCCCGCTGGGCATAGCCAACTTCAAGCTCATACCGGTCTCGTTGCTGCCGCTGGGCCGCGACATCGTACGCACGGACCAGCCGTTCGCCCGGACAAGCTGGTAGCGGGTGGCGGGGGTGCACCTGCCGAAGTACGCCCTGGCCGCGTACGACGCCGAATACCCCCCGCACGACCAGCTCTGGGCCCTGTGCACGGACGCGGAGGATCTCTTCGCCGATCCGCCGCCACCTGAGCGCGCGCGTCACGAACTGCTCGGCTGCGCACCCGAAGGACAGCTCGGCGCCGCCCTCACACGGGCACGGGCCGAGGGCTCCGCACCGCTCGGCCTCCTGGTGCTGGAGATCCTCGACAAGTCGGGCAACGGCATGGACGAGTGGCGCCTGGAGGACGTACGCCTCCTCGGCGACCGCCCCTGCGCACGGGACCTGTCGTTACGCGACATCACCGTGGAGGCACGCGAGACCGACGGTCAGCGCGCCTACCCGGCACGGCCACCGCTGTCCCCGGGCTACCGGCTGTCCGGCGGGCGGCACGAACCGTACGGCCGCTGCCGGGACCTGGCCCACGTCAGCGAGCCGTATCCCGAGCCGCAGGAGCCCCCGCTGCGGCTGCTCGGCTGCGCGCCGCGAGGTGCTCTGCGGGCAGCGCTGGACGCCGGTGACGAGGAGTTCGGCCACGCCCAGGTCCTCCGCCTCGACGCCTTCGGACGCACGCTCCAGTACGCCGTGGAGGGCGAGCTCACCGCGTGGATCCCGTCGGCGCACGGCCGAGGGCTGGTCGACCTCACCCTCGAACCCTGGTCGCAGAGGCCCCCGCGCGCGGCCCGCGCGGTCTGGGACCTGTGGTGGGACGGCGTCCCCGCCGAGCCGAACCTGTGGGCGCAGTGCGACACGGCGAGCCGCGACTTCTGGCTCGGCACGGCCCTGACCAGCCACGACAGCCGCAGGCCCGATGCGGCGCCCGGTGCAACGCACCACCTCGACGGCCGTCACATCACCGACGAGCCCGGCTTCTACTGTGCACTCGGCGAGACGGTGAACGGCCCGGGCGGGTACTTCGGCAGGAGTCTCGACGCCCTGGACGACTGCCTGTACGGCGGCTTCGGCGCCCGGCGACCCTTCACCCTCGTGTGGCATGACGCCCACGTCGCACGCACCTGCCTCGGCGTGACCCCGCAGGCCCACGGCCGCCCGCCGACGTTCGAAGAACTGCTGGGCCATCTGGCCGAGATGGGGGTCCAGGTGACCCTGGCCTGACGGAGCGGGCACGGTGATCCGGGCCTGGGCGGGCACGGTCACCGCGCCCTACCCCCGCCGGTATCAGTGACTCACTGCACCGACCGGCGCTGTACCGCGTAGGCGACCATCCCCACCGCCAGAACGCCCACACCCGCGGCCACCGAGGTGAATGGCAGCGAGAAGGCCAGCAGAAGGCACCCCACGAGGCCGACTACGGGGAGTGTGCGCCGGGAACTCAGCGTGCAGGCCGAGACGTTGGCAATGGCGTAGTAGACGAGCACTCCGAAGGAGGAGAAGCCGATGGCCCCGCGCACGTCGACCGTCGCAGCAAGCACCGCGACCACGGCCCCCACGGCGAGCTCCGCACGGTGCGGCACCTGGAACCGGGGATGCACGGCGGCCAGAGCGCCCGGCAGATGCCGGTCCCGCGCCATGGCGAGGGTCGTCCGCGACACCCCCAGGATCAGGGCGAGCAGCGACCCGAGCGCCGCCACCGCCGCGCCTACCTGCACCACGGGCGCCAGACCCGGTGCGCCCGCGGCCCGCACCGCGTCGGCCAGCGGAGCGGACGCACCGGCCAGGCCGCCCGACCCCAGCACCGAGAGAGCCGCCACGGCCACGGCGGCGTATACGCAGAGCGCGATACCGAGCGCGAGGGGGATCGCGCGCGGAATGGTGCGCGCCGGATCACGCACCTCCTCTCCCAGCGTGGCGATACGCGCGTACCCGGCGAAGGCGAAGAACAGCAGCCCAGCCGCCTGAAGCACCCCGGCAGCCGTGGCGTCGGCCCCGACGTCCAGCCGCCCGAAGTCCGCCTGCCCCGCGCCCAGACAGGCCACGGCGACCGCCGCGAGGACCGCCAGCACCACGGCGACGATCGCCCGGGTCAGCCATGCGGACTTCTGCACGCCGCCGTAGTTCACGGCGGTCAGCGCCACCACGGCGGCGACGGCGACCGCATGCGCCTGCCCGGGCCACACGTACGCCCCGACGGTCAGCGCCATGGCCGCGCAGGACGCCGTCTTGCCGACGACGAACGCCCAGCCGGCCAGATACCCCCAGAACTCGCCGAGCCGCTCACGGCCGTACACATACGTCCCACCGGACGCCGGATACAGCGCCGCCAGCCGCGCCGACGACATCGCATTGCAGTACGCGACCACGGCGGCGAGCCCGAGCCCGAGCATCAGCCCCGACCCGGCGGCGCCCGCCGCCGGTCCGAGCGCCGCGAAGATTCCCGCCCCGACCATCGACCCCAGCCCGATGACCACGGCGTCGAAGACGCCCAGCGTCCTCCGCAGCTCCTGTGTCATGTGCCCCGTCCCCGTGTCATATGTCGCGCTCGTGTGTCATGTGCCGCACCCTACTGATCACCGCAACCGGGCGCTGCCCCGACGACGTCATCCCAGGTAACAGCGCACGAACACCGTGCAGGAAAGGCAGGTTCAGGGCATGAGCATCATCAGCTGGATCGTTCTGGGGTTGCTGGCCGGTGCCATCGCCAAACTTCTGCTGCCCGGGCGGGATCCGGGCGGCTTCATCGGTACGACACTCATCGGCATCGCCGGCGCCTTCGTCGGCGGCTGGATCTCCGCCCGCTACCTCCACCGCCCGATCGTCAACGACTTCTACGACGGAGCGACCTGGGCCTCCGCGATCGGCGGCTCCCTCGTCCTGCTGATCGCCTACCGCCTCCTGTTCGGGCACTCCCGGCGCTGACGCGAGACCGCGGCCGGAGAGCAGTGGAGGGCGGCACCCGCTCCGGGTGCCGCCCTCCGCCGCACAGATCAGACAAACCGGGGGGCCGAACGACTACCGGTAGTTCACGAACTGCAGCGCGAAATCGAAGTCCTTGCCCTTCAGCAGCGCGATCACGGCCTGCAGGTCGTCGCGGCTCTTCGAGCTGACGCGCAGCTCGTCGCCCTGCACCTGCGCCTTCACGCCCTTCGGGCCCTCGTCACGAATGATCTTCGCCACCTTCTTCGCGTTCTCCTGGGAGATGCCCTCCTGGATCGACGCGAAGATCTTGTACTCCTTGCCGGACAGCTGCGGCTCGCCCGCATCCAGTGCCTTCAGGGAGATCCCGCGCTTGATCAACTTGGACTGGAAGACGTCGAGGACAGCCTTCACCCGGTCCTCGGAGTTCGCCTCCATCAGGATCTTTTCACCGGACCACGAGATCGAGGCACCCACGCCCTTGAAGTCGTAGCGCTGCGAGATCTCCTTGGCGGCCTGGTTGAGGGCGTTGTCGACCTCCTGCCGCTCGACCTTCGAGACGATGTCGAAACTGGAGTCGGCCATGTCCTGTGGCTCCTTGTATCGGGGTGCGTAGGGGCGGCCGCCGATCCCGCTCGGCCGCATCAGCAAAGCCTAGCCACCACGCCGCGGACAGGCGCTGATCAATAGGGTGGCGAAGCACCCCCGCGCATCAGGTATCGTTTACGTCGTTGCCACGGAGCACCGCGAAAGCGGCTCAACAGCAGCAATCCCCGGCGGTGTGCCCGAGCGGCCAAAGGGAGCAGACTGTAAATCTGTCGGCTATGCCTACCCAGGTTCGAATCCTGGCGCCGCCACGCTGAGGGAAACCCTCTCCGACTGCGAACACGCAGATCGGAGGGGGTTTCTTCATGCGCTCAAGGCTTCATGCACTCAGGGCTGACGTACGTCCATCCTGCTCACCAGCCCGCCCACCGTGAACGAATAGACATGTTCGACCAGGGCGTCGGCCCAGTGGTCGCCCGTCTCGTCGCGCATGCCGGTCCGGACCGTCGCCACGACCCTCGGGGATCCGCCCGGGGGCGCCGCCGCGCCCGGCTCCTCCTCGTCGAGCCGCAGCCCCTCCAGCCGTACGAGTGGAGTTCCGGCGGCGAACTGGCGTGCCCAGTACGCGCGTACCTCCTCGTGGCCATGGAGGCGGACGCCGTCGAGGACGTTCGGCCAGTCCACGTCCGGGGCGAGCGCGACGGCCAGGACGGCCTCGCGCTCATCGGTGCTGAACACCTCGTACATCCGGCGCAGCAGGGAGGCCTGCTGCGCCGGTACGTCCGGTTGCTGGTTCAGGGGCTCGTCGGTGCTCATGGGCGGGGCTCCTCGCTCGGAAAGAGGCGGGACGGACGCGCGGCGTCGAGAGGGCCGGCCGGATGCTTAGCCAAGCACCGGCCTGTCCCCGGGCTCCCGCATTGCGTCCACAGCGAACGCCTTACGCCCAAGGCGAAACCCGTCGGCCCCTCAGTTCCCCGCCACGGACTTGACCGCCACCGACACCGGCGTCGAACCGCTGATCAGCTCCAGCGTCAGGCCAGCCGTCGCCGGCGTGTCAACCAGCTCCGCCAGCACCGCCGCGACGTCGTCCCGTGGGACCGGCCCGCGGCCGGTGTGGGCTTCGAGGCGTACGAGCCCGGTTCCCGCGTCGTTCGTCAGCATGCCGGGCCGGAGGATCGTCCAGTCCAGGTCCTTCCGCCCGCGGATGTCGTCGTCGGCCGCGCCCTTGGCCCGCAGATACGCGTCGAAGACCTCGTCGCCCTGGTGGGCCGGATCCGCGCCCATCGACGAGACCACCAGATACCGCCGTACGCCGGCCCGTTCCGCCGCGTCCGCGAAGAGAACGGCCGCCGCGCGGTCCACCGTTTCCTTGCGCGCGGCGCCGCTGCCCGGCCCTGCGCCCGCCGCGAAGACGGCTGCGTCCGCGGCCCGCAGATGCTCCGCGACCTCCTCCACAGAAGCGGACTCGAGGTCGCACAGAATCGGTTCCGCCCCCGCGGCCTCCAGGTCGGGGGCCTGATCGGCGCTGCGGATGAGCCCCGCGACCTCGTCCCCGCGCGCAGCGAGCAACCGCTCCAGCCGCAGCGCGATCTGACCGTGCCCTCCAGCAATGACAATGCGCATGCTTCCGACCGTACGCCGGGCCGCACGAGTTCGCCGCGCGGCTGTTTCGCGCGCCTGCGGTCGCCGACTCGCCCACCCGGCCCGGCGAGTTGAGCCACCGGTCCGCACGGCTGCCCTCGCGATCCGCTGCCCCGGCCCGCCGACGCCGGGGGCCGCGGCTCTCACGGCGGATCGCAGCCCTTCGACCGCCCCTGGCGCGGCAGGTCCAGCGCCACCGCCGCCGCTGAGTCGCAGTATTCGCGTACCGCGCTGGTCCGTGCGACCACGCGCCCCCGGTGCACCACGATGCGGCTGTACGCGAGCGAGAGCGCGCCAGCGAGCTGGTCTCCCCGGACGGCCAGCAACTCGGCCGGAAAGCCCGCTTCCACACGCACCTCAGGCAGTCCCAGCACAGCCCGGGCCCGGGCGCTCACCATGTCGTAAGCCTCCTCGGGGCGCAGCCCCGCCTGCGAGGCCAGCAGATACGCGGCCTCCAGCGGATCCCCGCGCCCCACCGGATTGGACACGTCCCGAAGAGCGCCGCTGCCGGCCGCGACGCGCACCCCGGCCGCCCGCAGCAGCCGTACCGGAGCCCCACCGCCCCCCAGCACGCCACCGCCCCCGCAGCCGCCCTGCGGAAGGCACACCACGCTCACTCCGGCCGCGGCGAGCTGTTCCGCGCTGCGCGACGCCGCCTCGGCCGGCATCCGCCCGAGCCCGCTGCACGGCCCGATCGTCACCGCGGGCCGCAGCCCGCCCGCCATCGCGGCGAGCCGGGACACACGCGCTGGATCACCCGCGTCCGTATGCAGATCGACAGGGCAGCCGTGCTCCGCCGCGACCTCCAGTACGGCCTCCACGTACCCCGCAGGATCGGGGTCGAGGTCGGGACAGCCGCCGATCACGGAGGCGCCCATCTTGACCGCGTCCCGCAGCATCGCGAGCCCGTCCGCGCCTGCGACGCCCGTCAGGAGCCGAGGCACCGCCACCGCCGTCAGATCGGCCAGGCCCCGCAGCGACCTCCGCGCCTGGAGCACGGCCTCCATCGGCCCGAGCCCCTGCACATCACCGATCCGCACATGCGAGCGCAGAGCCGTCGCGCCATGCCCGAGCTGCAGCAACGCGGCCTCGGTGGTCCGCCGCTGCACGTCCTGGACGTCGTACGACACCGGCCCCGGCGTCTCGGCCGAGAGTGCCGTGTCGCTGTGGGCGTGCGGCTCCGCGGGCGCGGGCAGCAGGAGATATCCCGTCAGGTCGACGCGGGCGGCGGGCGCGGTCAGGCTGCCCGCCGTGCCGACCGCCTCGATGCGGACACCGCCGAGCCGCACATCCACCGTCCGGCCGTCGGTCAGACGTGCGCCGCAGAGCAGCAGTGCCGTGCCGTCGCCGACCGCCCGGTCACCGGCGCCGCTGCCCGACGAACCGGACGAGCCCGCGGCTCCCCGAGAGCCCGGAGAGCCCGGAGAGCCCGGGGAGCCCGACGGTTCCGACGGGCCCCCGGAGTCAGGGGTGCCGGGGGAGTCGGGCTGCTGCGGCTGGCTGTCGGGCATCGCGCTCCTGGGGCTCGGGACGGCTGCGGGAGTCATGTCGAACGCGGCGACGCACGCATGATCACGCAGCGTGAGTCGAGCCTAGGGTGACGGCTCGTCGGCTTCGAGGAGGAGCGCAATAGTCGTACCGGCGTGGTGCGCACTGTCCGGGGCACGTTGCAGCGTGACGGCAAGGGGAGTGCAACGCCGGAGGAGGCCGTCGCTAGACCACAGAGGGCGCGTGACCACAGAGGGCGCGTGACCACAGAGGCCGCAGAGACCCCTGGGCACAGTGAGAGTCCGCTGGTGCGCAGCTGGCGGCATCCGTGCGCGGCACGTCACCGCCGTACGGCAGGGCCGGGAAAACGGATTTGGGCGATCGGCGGGCGAGCGTGTAATGTCTTCATCGCTCGCCCCAATAGCTCAGTCGGCAGAGCGTCTCCATGGTAAGGAGAAGGTCTACGGTTCGATTCCGTATTGGGGCTCTGATGTGTAAGGCTTTTCGTCTAGGCGGGAAGCCCGCCACATCGCAGCGGTGTAGCTCAGTCGGTAGAGCAAGCGGCTCATAATCGCTGTGTCACCGGTTCAAGTCCGGTCACCGCTACTCTCAGTAGCCGATTGCGGGGTCGGTCCTTCGATCGGCTACTCTTTCTGCGTTAAATGACCCATCCGTTCGTCAAGGAGCACTCACGTGGCTGCCACCGACGTCCGCCCGAAGATCACGCTGGCCTGCGTGGAGTGCAAGGAGCGGAACTACATCACCAAGAAGAACCGGCGCAACAACCCGGACCGTCTTGAGATGAAGAAGCACTGCCCGCGTTGCAACGCGCACACCGCGCACCGCGAGACGCGATAAACAAGGCTCGTACGCGAGGCCGTCCCCTACTTCGGGGACGGCCTCGCGTCGTTCCGGGGGCGGCCTCGCGTCCTTATCGGGTCATCCGTGGAACCCTGACGGGCAGCCGGACGGTGGCAGCCGTGCGAGCCAGTGACAGCCGTGGAAACCAGGAGGTGCCGAGCCATGGCGCTCGACCAGTCCTTCGTCGGGCGGTCCTACCCGCCCACCGACCCCTATGAGGTCGGCCGGGAGAAAATCCGCGAGTTCGCGGAGGCGGTGGGGGACGCCAACCCGGCGTACACCGACCCGGACGCCGCCAAGGCGCTCGGTCACGCCGATGTGATCGCGCCGCCGACCTTTGTGTTCGCCATCACGTTCAAGGCGGCGGGCCAGGTCATCGCGGACCCGCAGCTCGGGCTGGACTACAGCCGCGTCGTGCACGGCGACCAGAAGTTCGCGTACACGCGTCCGGTCCGCGCGGGCGACCGGCTCACGGTCACGTCGACCATCGAGGCCATCAAGTCCCTGGCGGGCAACGACATCCTGGACATCCGCGGCGACGTCCACGACGAGGCCGGCGAGCACGTCGTGACGGCCTGGACCAAGCTCGTGGCACGCGGGGCGGAGGAGGCATGACGGTGAGCACGGCGGCGAAGATCGCATACGACGACGTCGAGGTCGGCACGGAGCTTCCGGCCCAGACCTTCAACGTGACCCGCGCGACGCTCGTGCAGTACGCGGGCGCCTCCGGCGACTTCAACCCGATCCACTGGAACGAGAAGTTCGCCAAAGAGGTCGGGCTGCCGGACGTCATCGCACACGGCATGTTCACCATGGCCGAGGCGATCCGCGTGGTCACCGACTGGGTGGGGGACCCGGGCGCCGTCGTCGAGTACGGCGTGCGGTTCACCAAGCCCGTCGTCGTCCCGAACGACGACAAGGGCGCGGTGATCGAGGTCAGCGGCAAGGTCGCGGCCAAGCTCGACGACAACCGCGTGCGTGTCGACCTGACGGCCACGTCCGGGGGCCAGAAGGTGCTCGGCATGTCCCGGGCGGTCGTACAGCTTGCCTAGAGCAGCCGTCGAACGGCCCCGCCCTGAGCAGCGGGGCCGTTCTCGTACTCTGGTGCGCGTGCAGGAACTCCACGACGCCCCTCTGGCCCCGCTGACCACCTTCCGTCTCGGTGGGCCCGCGAGCCGCCTGATCACGGCGACCACCGACGACGACGTGGTCGCCGCCGTGCGCGAGGCCGACGACACCGGCACCCCGCTGCTGCTGATCGGCGGCGGATCCAACCTAGTCATCAGCGACGAGGGTTTCGCCGGTACGGCCCTGCGCATCGCCACGCGCGGCTTCGCACTCGACGGTACGGAGCTGGAACTGGCCGCCGGCGAGGTGTGGACCGACGCGGTGGCCCGTACGGTCGAGGCGGGTCTTGCGGGCATCGAGTGCCTGGCCGGGATCCCCGGTTCCGCAGGCGCCACACCCATCCAGAACGTCGGTGCGTACGGTCAGGAGGTCTCGTCGACGATCACCGAAGTGATCGCCTACGACCGCAGGGCGCGCGAGACGGTCACCATTCCGAACGCCGAGTGTGACTTCTCGTACCGCCACAGCCGTTTCAAGGCCGATCCGGAACGGTTCGTGGTGCTGCGTGTCCGGTTCCGGCTGGAGGACGCGGAGGGGCTTTCCGCCCCGCTCAGGTACGCCGAGACGGCCCGCGCCCTGGGTGTCGAGCCCGGAGACCGCGTACCGCTCGCCGACGCGCGTGAGACCGTGCTCAAGCTCCGCACCGGCAAGGGCATGGTGCTCGACCCGGAGGACCACGACACCTGGTCGGCCGGGTCGTTCTTCACCAACCCGATCCTCACCGCGGAGGAGCTCGCGGCCTTCCACGCGCGCGTGGCCGAGCGTCTCGGCCCTGACGTCACCGCGCCCGCCTATCCCGCGGGTGACGGCCTCACCAAGACCTCCGCCGCCTGGCTCATCGACAAGGCGGGGTTCCACAAGGGCTACGGCGACGGTCCGGCCCGGATCTCCACCAAACACACGCTGGCGCTCACGAACCGGGGCTCCGCCACGACCGAGGACCTGCTCGCCCTCGCCCGCGAGGTCGTCGCCGGGGTACGGGACGCCTTCGGCATCACGCTCGTCAACGAGCCGGTGACGGTGGGCGTCAGCCTCTGAGGAGATCCGGGTCCGCACGCGTGCGTGCCCCGAGCCTGGAGAGGACGGCGCCCCGCCTCACCACCGCGACGCCCTCAGCCGGCCAGCCACGCGTCGATCCCCGCCAGCAGCTTCTCCTGTACGCCGACGGGGGCGGCGGAGCCGCGTACCGACTGCCGGGCCAGCTCGGCCAGCTCGGCGTCGGTGAACCCGTGATGGACACGCGCGATCTCGTACTGCGCGGCCAGTCGCGACCCGAAGAGCAGCGGGTCGTCGGCGCCCAGCGCCATCGGCACCCCGGCCTCGAACAGCGTCCGCAGCGGCACGTCCTCCGGCTTCTCGTACACACCGAGGGCGACGTTCGACGCGGGGCACACCTCGCAGGTCACGCCGCGGTCCGCGAGCCGCTTCAGCAGGCGCGGGTCCTCGGCGGCCCGCACCCCGTGTCCGATACGGGACGCCCCCAGGTCGTCCAGGCAGTCCCGCACGGAGGCCGGGCCCGTCAGCTCCCCGCCGTGCGGTGCGGACAGCAGTCCGCCCTCGCGCGCGATGGCGAAGGCGCGGTCGAAGTCCCGGGCCATGCCCCGCCGCTCGTCGTTGGAGAGCCCGAAGCCCACGATGCCGCGGTCGGCGTACCGCACCGCGAGCCGGGCCAGCGTCCTGGCGTCCAGCGGGTGCTTCATACGGTTCGCGGCGACCAGGACGCGCATACCGAGCCCCGTATCGCGCGAGGCGGTGTCCACGGCGTCCAGGATGATCTCCAAGGCCGGGATGAGACCGCCCAGCCGGGGCGCGTAGGACGTCGGATCGACCTGGATCTCCAGCCACCCCGAGCCGTCCTTGAGGTCCTCCTCGGCGGCCTCGCGCACCAGCCGCTGGATGTCCTCTGGCTCTCGCAGGCAGGCCCGCGCGGCGTCGTACAGCCGCTGGAAGCGGAACCAGCCGCGTTCGTCGGTGGCCCGCAGTTTGGGCGGTTCGCCGCTGGTCAGCGCCGACGGCAGGTGGACGCCGTACTTGTCGGCCAGTTCCAGCAGGGTGGTGGGCCGCATCGACCCGGTGAAGTGCAGGTGCAGATGTGCCTTCGGCAGCTGACTCACATCACGTACTACGCGCTCCATCCGCAGATCTTGCCGCACACAGGTGTCGCGCCGGTAGCCGCTTTCCCCGTTCGTGGCCTTGCTCGAACGAAGAAACGGGCCGTCTCCCCGGAGGGAGACGGCCCGCACGCACGCGTGGAGCGCGAAAACCGGAAGGAACCTCAGTCCCGCGCCTCGGCGAGCAGCTTCTGGATGCGGGAGACGCCCTCGACGAGGTCCTCGTCGCCCAGCGCGTAGGACAGCCGCAGGTAACCCGGCGTACCGAACGCCTCGCCCGGCACCACCGCGACCTCGGCCTCCTCCAGGATCAGCGCGGCCAGCTCGACAGTGTCCTGCGGGCGCTTCCCGCGGATCTCCTTGCCGATCAGGGCCTTCACCGACGGGTACGCGTAGAAGGCGCCCTCCGGCTCCGGGCAGACGACGCCGTCGATCTCGTTGAGCATCCGCACGATCGTCTTGCGGCGCCGGTCGAAGGCCTCACGCATCTCCGCCACGGCCGTCAGATCGCCGGAGACGGCGGCGAGGGCCGCGGCCTGCGAGACGTTCGCGACGTTCGACGTGGCGTGCGACTGCAGGTTCGTGGCGGCCTTCACGACGTCCTTCGGGCCGATGATCCAGCCCACACGCCACCCGGTCATCGCGTAGGTCTTCGCCACACCGTTGACCACGATGCACTTGTCGCGCAGTTCGGGCAGCAGCGCCGGCAGCGACACGGAGACCGCGTCGCCGTAGACCAGGTGCTCGTAGATCTCGTCGGTCAGCACCCACAGGCCGTGCTCGAGGGCCCAGCGGCCGATCGCCTCGGTCTCGGCCTCGCTGTAGACGGCACCGGTCGGGTTCGACGGCGACACGAACAGCACGACCTTCGTACGCTCCGTGCGCGCGGCCTCCAGCTGCTCCACGGACACCCGGTAACCGGTCGTCTCGTCGGCGACGACCTCGACCGGCACACCGCCGGCCAGCCGGATCGACTCCGGGTAGGTCGTCCAGTACGGCGCCGGGACGATGACCTCGTCCCCCGGGTCGAGGACAGCGGCGAAGGCCTCGTAGATGGCCTGCTTGCCGCCGTTGGTGACCAGGATCTGCGAGACGTCGGGCTCCCAGCCGGAGTCGCGCAGCGTCTTCGCGGCGATCGCGGCCTTCAGCTCGGGCAGGCCGCCGGCCGGCGTGTAGCGGTGGTACTTGGGGTTCTTGCAGGCCTCGACGGCCGCCTCGACGATGTAGCCGGGGGTCGGGAAGTCGGGCTCGCCCGCGCCGAAACCGATCACCGGACGGCCGGCGGCCTTGAGGGCCTTGGCCTTGGCGTCGACGGCGAGGGTCGCGGACTCGGAGATCGCGCCGATGCGGGCGGAGACCCGGCGGTCGGTGGAAGGAGTTGCAGCGCTCATACACCCCATCGTTCCAGACCGGAAACCGCCGCGGCACACGGGTTTCACACACCGGGCACCAAGGGACGGAGCAGGACGTGCCGCAAGCGACTGAGCGGGACCTGCCGCTTTCTGTTCGACGACCGGCTCCAGAACACGTACACTCACTTCCCGTTGGCCTTCACCGGCCGTACGCGTCCCACGCACTCCGTGCATGTGGATGGATGCGGTACGTTGGGGGAACCAAAGGGTCGTAGCTCAATTGGTAGAGCACTGGTCTCCAAAACCAGCGGTTGGGGGTTCAAGTCCCTCCGGCCCTGCTACACACACCTTCGCCAGGATGTGTGCGCATGTACGTACTGCAATGCACCGCCGTGCGGCTCAACCGGGCGCGGCACGGCCACGACCCGGAATCAGGTGAGGACGAGTGACGGACGCCGTGGGCTCCATCGACATGCCTGATGCCCAGGACGAGGCGCCGGAGTCCAGGAAGAAGACCCGCAAGGGCGGCAAGCGCGGCAAGAAGGGCCCGCTGAAGCGGCTCGCGCTCTTCTACCGCCAGATCGTCGCGGAACTCCGCAAGGTCGTCTGGCCGACTCGCAGCCAGCTGACGACATACACCACAGTGGTGATTGTCTTCGTCGTCATCATGATCGCCCTGGTGACCGTGATTGACTATGGGTTCAACCAGGCCGTCAAGTACGTCTTCGGCTGAGCCGAGAGCGGAGGGCGCCCTACCCGGCGCCCATTTCGCGTGTTCCACCCCCATGTATCCAGGAAGAAGCAGCCACAGTGTCTGACCCGAACCTGAACGAGGCGATCGAGCCGGTCGAGTCCGCTGAGGACGAGCTCGACATCGTCGAGGCGGCGGACGCCGTGGACCCGGACCAGGCCGAGGCTGCCGACGCCGCCGCCGGAGAGCCCGCCGAAGAGGCCGCCGTCCACGTCGTGGACGAAGACGAGGCCGGTTCCGAGGACGAGGCCGCCGCTGCGGGCGCCGAGGCCGAGGTCGAGGAGGAGACCGAGCCGGTCGACCCGGTCGCCGCGCTCCGCGAGGAGCTGCGCACCCTCCCCGGTGAGTGGTACGTGATCCACACCTACGCGGGCTACGAGAACCGTGTGAAGACCAACCTCGAGCAGCGAGCCGTCTCGCTCAACGTCGAGGACTACATCTTCCAGGCCGAGGTGCCGCAGGAAGAGGTCGTTCAGATCAAGAACGGCGACCGTAAGACCATCAAGCAGAACAAGCTCCCGGGCTACGTCCTGGTCCGCATGGACCTGACGAACGAGTCCTGGGGCGTCGTCCGCAACACCCCCGGCGTCACCGGCTTCGTGGGCAACGCCTACGACCCGTACCCGCTGACCCTGGACGAGATCGTCAAGATGCTCGCCCCGGAGGCCGAGGAGAAGGCCGCGCGCGAGGCCGCCGAGGCCGAGGGCAAGCCCGCTCCGCAGCGCAAGGTCGAGGTCCAGGTGCTGGACTTCGAGGTCGGCGACTCGGTCACCGTCACCGACGGCCCGTTCGCGACGCTGCAGGCGACCATCAACGAGATCAACGCCGACTCGAAGAAGGTCAAGGGCCTCGTCGAGATCTTTGGCCGCGAGACCCCGGTCGAGCTCTCCTTCGACCAGATCCAGAAGAACTAGCAGCTTCTGGAACAACTGCCTCCGACCAGGTCAGGCGAGCTGCCAAAGCTCGTCTGACCTGCTCGGTTTCAGGCCGCGCAGCCATACCCGTTATCGTTGTGCGGTATGCCTGGTGCCCGGGGCCAATCGGGCACAAGGAAGATCAGAAGAGGACAGGACCCGGAATGCCTCCCAAGAAGAAGAAGGTCACGGGGCTCATCAAGCTCCAGATCCAGGCCGGCGCAGCCAACCCGGCCCCGCCGGTCGGCCCCGCGCTGGGCCAGCACGGCGTCAACATCATGGAGTTCTGCAAGGCCTACAACGCCGCGACCGAGTCGCAGCGCGGTTGGGTCATCCCGGTGGAGATCACGGTCTACGAGGACCGTTCCTTCACCTTCATCACCAAGACTCCGCCGGCGTCGAGGATGATCCTCAAGGCCGCGGGCGTGGAGAAGGGCTCCGGCGAGCCGCACAAGACCAAGGTCGCGAAGCTGACGCGTGACCAGGTCCGCGAGATCGCCACCACCAAGATGCCCGACCTCAACGCCAACGACCTGGACGCCGCCGAGAAGATCATCGCCGGCACCGCCCGTTCCATGGGCATCACGGTCGAGGGCTGAACCCAACCGTAGTAACCGTGGAAGGGCCTGCTCGGCCCGCACCACGACTCCTCAGAACACACAGGAGCAGCAGTGAGCAAGCGCAGCAAGACTCTCCGCGCTGCGGACGCCAAGATCGACCGGGAGAAGCTCTACGCCCCGCTCGAGGCCGTCCGTCTCGCCAAGGAGACCTCCACCACCAAGTTCGACGGCACCGTCGAGGTGGCCTTCCGTCTGGGCGTCGACCCGCGCAAGGCCGACCAGATGGTCCGTGGCACCGTGAACCTTCCGCACGGCACCGGTAAGACCGCCCGGGTCCTGGTCTTCGCGACCGGTGACCGTGCCGAGGCCGCGCGTGCCGCGGGCGCCGACATCGTCGGCGCCGACGAGCTGATCGACGAGGTCTCGAAGGGCCGACTGGACTTCGACGCCGTCGTCGCCACTCCGGACCTCATGGGCAAGGTCGGCCGCCTCGGCCGCGTGCTCGGTCCCCGTGGCCTGATGCCGAACCCGAAGACCGGCACCGTGACCCCGGACGTCGCCAAGGCTGTCACCGACATCAAGGGCGGCAAGATCGAGTTCCGCGTCGACAAGCACTCGAACCTGCACTTCATCATCGGCAAGACCTCCTTCGAGGAGGCCAAGCTGGTGGAGAACTACGGCGCCGCGCTGGAGGAGATCCTCCGTCTGAAGCCGTCCGCCGCCAAGGGTCGCTACATCAAGAAGGCCGCCATCAGCACCACGATGGGCCCCGGCATTCCGGTCGACCCGAACCGCACCCGCAACCTCCTCGTCGAGGAGGACCCGGCCGCGGTCTGAGCCCTACAGCTCGCCCCACGCACGGCGGCGGCCCCGCACACCTCGGTGTGTGGGGCCGCCGCCGTTCTGCTTGCCGGGATGCGGCAGATCCAGCCGGACAGGACTGCCAGAAAGAACTCGTCCCGGCTGTCACAGCTCTCTCATAAGATCACTGGTGTCCGCGCACCAGACCGGGGAGGTCCGTGTGCGTCCCGTCGTTCCACATCCACACCGCATCCCGGGGGGACCCCAGTGAAGACGACCATCCGCATGCCGCTCGCCGCCCTCGCCACCGCCGCCGTCCTCACGGCCACGGCGGCCTGCTCGGCCTCCACCGACCAGGACAAGCCCAAGGACGCCAAGGCCGCGGGCGAGGGCACGACCGTCAACTCCCCGGCGACCGCGCTGTCCGCCGCGTACAAGAAGACGGCCGACGTCCGCTCCGCCCATGTCGACATGGTCATGAAGGTTCCGGGCGCCGAGGGCGGCGAGATGACGATCAGCGGCGTCCAGGGCTGGGACCCGACCGTGATGGACGTCACGATGGAGGGTTCTGCCCTCACCGCCGGCAACCCGGACGCCCCGGAGAAGATGCGCATGCTGTGGCAGGACAACGTCCTCTACATGGACATGGGCGCGAAGCAGGCCGCCCAGATGGACGGCAAGCGCTGGATGAAGATGGACTTCGCCGCCATCGCCAAGCAGGCCCCGGACGAGAAGACCGCCCGTCAGATGACGGCCGGCCTGGACAACATGAACCAGAACCCGGCCCAGCAGCTCGCCCTCCTCCTGGAGTCGCCCAACCTCAAGCACGTCGGCTCCGCGAAGGTCAACGGCATGGAGACCGAGCACTACAAGGGCACCCTGACGGTCGAGGAGGCCATCAAGTCCAACAAGGCGTTCGACACCCTCGACGCGAAGGAGCGCAAGGAGCTGCTGAGCAACCTCGAGAAGTCCGAGATCGAGGGGTACGACATCGAGGTCTGGGTCAACGAGGACGAGCTGCCGGCCCGTATGGACGTCCGGATGGACAGCCCTGAGGGCGCGGTCGAGGTCAGGGCCGACTACACCGACTTCGGCGCCAAGGCCTCCGTCGCCCCGCCTGCCGCGAGCGAGACGTTCGACCTGGTGGAGATGCTGGGCGAGCTGGGGGCCGCGGCCTCCGGCAAGGGCGTCTGAGCCGGGCGGGCGGACCGCCGTCCCGGTCGGATTTGCTTGACGCCGATACGTTCACGTAGTCTTCCACGGAAGCCAAAGACCGCTGGTCGTTGCCGTGCCCTCGCAAGAGAGTGCGGTGGCCGAAGGATCCGCTGAACAGCGGACGACCCGCGCAGGTGACTGTGGAAGTGCTCCCGGACGTATCCCTCGTGGATGTTCGGTCGAGCTCACGCCCCGTGCGCCTGCGCCGGGGCGTTTCGTTTTCCCCAGTCCTCCTTCGGGTCCGCGCGGTCCGAATCACCCGGAAGGAGGCCGAGGCTCTATGGCGAGGCCCGACAAGGCTGCCGCGGTTGCCGAGCTGACGGACAAGTTCCGCAACTCGAGCGCCGCCGTGCTGACCGAGTACCGCGGTCTCACCGTGGCGCAGCTCAAGACGCTGCGCCGTTCTCTCGGTGAGAACGCGTCCTACGCCGTGGTGAAGAACACGCTGACCAAGATTGCGGCCAACGAGGCCGGGATCAACACGCTGGACGACCTGTTCAACGGTCCGACGGCGGTTGCCTTCGTCACCGGTGACCCGGTGGAGTCGGCGAAGGGTCTTCGTGACTTCGCCAAGGAAAACCCGAATCTCGTCATCAAGGGCGGTGTCCTTGACGGCAAGGCGCTGTCCGCCGACGAGATCAAGAAGCTTGCGGACCTCGAGTCCCGCGAGGTTCTGCTCGCCAAGCTGGCGGGCGCCATGAAGGCCAAGCAGGGTCAGGCTGCCGCGGTCTTCCAGGCGCTCCCGTCGAAGCTCGTCCGCACCGTGGACGCGCTTCGCGCCAAGCAGGCCGAGCAGGGCGGTGCCGAGTAATTCGGCTCGCACATTGACCGCCGCCTGAGGCAGGCCGCCTGAAGCGACGGTCGAAGCGGGCCCAACGTACGCCCGCCGACATGTACATCCGGCACCAGCCGAATTAGTGGAAGGATCGCCCATCATGGCGAAGCTCAGCCAGGAAGACCTGCTCGCGCAGTTCGAGGAGATGACCCTCATCGAGCTCTCCGAGTTCGTGAAGGCGTTCGAGGAGAAGTTCGACGTCACCGCCGCCGCTCCGGTCGCCGTTGCCGCCGCCGGTGTCCCGGGCGCCCCGGCCGCCGAGGCCGCCGAGGAGAAGGACGAGTTCGACGTCATCCTCACCGGCGCCGGCGACAAGAAGATCCAGGTCATCAAGGTCGTGCGCGAGCTGACCTCCCTGGGCCTGAAGGAGGCCAAGGACCTCGTCGACGGCACCCCGAAGCCGGTCCTCGAGAAGGTCAACAAGGAGGCCGCGGACAAGGCTGCCGAGTCCCTCAAGGCCGCCGGCGCCTCCGTCGAGGTCAAGTGACCCGACGAGTCGTAGCCGGGCTCCGCTGAGCGGGTACCGGCTCGGCTCGCGCGTGCGGGCGCTGTCAAAGCGCTGTTGACGCATACGCACTGAAGGGCGATCACCCATCCGGGTGGTCGCCCTTCGCTGTTCCCGGCCTCCCGCGAGGGCTGCCTTGCACTGTCCGTCCTGGCGAGTATGGTGATCTTCGTTGCGCCTCCGGGCGCCGGGTGACGGGCTCCAACGTGACAATCGCAGCACCCGGTCAGTGCTTGGAAGGCCTTGACGAACTGCACGCAGCGCGCAATTCTCAGGACGCGTCGTCACAACGATCCGTATCCGAGGCATGGATCGACGACGAAGAGGGCAGTATCGATGTGCACTGAGGGCGTGGCTTGCCGCAGGTGTTGAGAACAATGAGGGTCTCCAAAAACCCGCACTGGACATCAGTGGGCCGAGTGGCTACACTGACCCTTTGCGCTGCCTGTTAGCTGCCTCCTGCCCGTCACCAGGGGCATGCCCATGTATGAGCACAGCGGACCGAAGCGACCCCGCCCGGGTTTCTCTGTCCCTGTACCCAGCCTGGGACCGGTACGCGCGTAGTGAGTCCGAGCCCTCGGAAGGACCCCCTCTTGGCCGCCTCGCGCACTGCCTCGACCGCGAATACGAACAACGGCGCCAGCACCGCCCCGCTGCGCATCTCCTTTGCAAAGATCAAGGAGCCCCTCGAGGTTCCGAACCTTCTTGCTCTGCAGACCGAGAGCTTTGACTGGCTGCTCGGCAATGACGCGTGGAAGGCTCGTGTCGAGGCGGCTCTGGAAAGCGGACAGGACGTCCCCACCAAGTCCGGTCTGGAGGAGATCTTCGAGGAGATCTCCCCGATCGAGGACTTCTCCGGGTCGATGTCGCTGACCTTCCGCGACCACCGCTTCGAGCCTCCGAAGAACTCCATCGACGAGTGCAAGGAGCGCGACTTCACCTACGCGGCTCCGCTGTTCGTCACTGCGGAATTCACCAACAACGAGACCGGTGAGATCAAGTCTCAGACGGTCTTCATGGGTGACTTCCCGCTCATGACCAACAAGGGCACCTTCGTCATCAACGGCACCGAGCGTGTCGTGGTGTCCCAGCTGGTCCGTTCGCCCGGTGTCTACTTCGACTCGACCATCGACAAGACGTCCGACAAGGACATCTTCTCGGCCAAGATCATCCCGTCCCGGGGTGCCTGGCTGGAGATGGAGATCGACAAGCGCGACATGGTCGGTGTCCGCATCGACCGCAAGCGCAAGCAGTCCGTGACCGTCCTCCTCAAGGCCCTCGGCTGGACGACCGAGCAGATCCTCGAGGAGTTCGGCGAGTACGAGTCCATGCGCGCCACCCTGGAGAAGGACCACACCCAGGGCCAGGACGACGCGCTGCTCGACATCTACCGCAAGCTGCGCCCGGGCGAGCCCCCGACCCGTGAGGCCGCGCAGACGCTGCTCGAGAACCTCTACTTCAACCCCAAGCGCTACGACCTCGCGAAGGTCGGCCGCTACAAGGTCAACAAGAAGCTGGGCGCCGACGCTCCGCTGGACGCCGGGATCCTGACCGTCGAGGACATCATCTCGACGATCAAGTACCTGGTGAGGCTGCACGCCGGCGAGACCGAGACGGTCGGCGACAACGGCAACCAGATCGTCGTCGAGACCGACGACATCGACCACTTCGGCAACCGTCGTCTGCGCAACGTCGGCGAGCTCATCCAGAACCAGGTCCGCACCGGTCTGGCCCGTATGGAGCGCGTCGTCCGCGAGCGCATGACGACCCAGGACGTCGAGGCGATCACGCCGCAGACGCTGATCAACATCCGGCCGGTCGTCGCCTCCATCAAGGAGTTCTTCGGCACCAGCCAGCTGTCCCAGTTCATGGACCAGAACAACCCGCTGTCGGGTCTCACCCACAAGCGCCGTCTGTCGGCTCTTGGCCCGGGTGGTCTGTCCCGTGAGCGGGCCGGCTTCGAGGTCCGTGACGTGCACCCGTCCCACTACGGACGCATGTGCCCGATCGAGACCCCTGAAGGCCCGAACATCGGTCTGATCGGTTCGCTCGCCTCGTACGGCCGCGTCAACGCGTTCGGCTTCGTCGAGACGCCGTACCGCAAGGTCACCGACGGCCAGGTCACCGACGAGGTGGACTACCTGACCGCCGACGAGGAGGACCGGTTCGTCATCGCGCAGGCCAACGCGCCGCTGACCGACGAGCTCCGGTTCGCCGAGGCCCGTGTGCTGGTCCGCCGCCGTGGCGGCGAGGTCGACTACGTCGCGCCCGACGACGTGGACTACATGGACGTCTCCCCGCGCCAGATGGTGTCGGTCGCGACCGCCATGATCCCGTTCCTCGAGCACGACGACGCCAACCGTGCCCTCATGGGCGCGAACATGATGCGTCAGGCCGTGCCGCTGATTAAGTCCGAGGCACCGCTCGTCGGCACCGGCATGGAGTACCGCTGCGCGGTCGACGCCGGCGACGTGCTGAAGGCCGAGAAGGACGGTGTGGTCCAGGAGGTCTCCGCGGACTACATCACCACCGCCAACGACGACGGCACGTACATCACGTACCGCCTCGCCAAGTTCTCGCGCTCCAACCAGGGCACCTCCGTCAACCAGAAGGTCGTCGTGGACGAGGGCGACCGGGTCGTCACCGGCCAGGTGCTGGCCGACGGTCCGGCGACCGAGAACGGCGAGATGGCGCTCGGCAAGAACCTGCTCGTGGCGTTCATGCCGTGGGAGGGTCACAACTACGAGGACGCGATCATCCTGTCGCAGCGCCTCGTGCAGGACGACGTCCTCTCCTCGATCCACATCGAGGAGCACGAGGTCGACGCCCGTGACACCAAGCTCGGCCCCGAGGAGATCACCCGGGACATCCCGAACGTCTCCGAGGAGGTCCTCGCCGACCTCGACGAGCGCGGCATCATCCGCATCGGTGCCGAGGTCATCGCGGGCGACATCCTCGTCGGCAAGGTGACCCCGAAGGGTGAGACCGAGCTGACCCCCGAGGAGCGCCTGCTGCGCGCGATCTTCGGTGAGAAGGCCCGTGAGGTCCGTGACACCTCGCTGAAGGTGCCGCACGGCGAGACCGGCAAGGTCATCGGCGTCCGCGTCTTCGACCGCGAGGAGGGCGACGAGCTTCCGCCCGGTGTGAACCAGCTGGTGCGCGTGTACGTCGCGCAGAAGCGCAAGATCACCGACGGTGACAAGCTCGCCGGCCGCCACGGCAACAAGGGCGTCATCTCGAAGATCCTGCCGATCGAGGACATGCCGTTCCTGGAGGACGGCACCCCGGTCGACATCATCCTCAACCCGCTGGGTGTGCCGTCCCGAATGAACCCGGGACAGGTCCTGGAGATCCACCTCGGCTGGCTCGCCAGCCAGGGCTGGGACGTCTCCGGCCTCGCGGACGAGTGGGCGCAGCGCCTGCAGTCCATCGGCGCCGACCAGGTCGACCCGCGGACCAACGTCGCGACCCCGGTCTTCGACGGTGCCCGCGAGGACGAGCTGGCCGGTCTGCTGGAACACACCATCCCGAACCGCGACGGCGACCGCATGGTCCTCCCGTCCGGCAAGGCGAGGCTGTTCGACGGCCGCTCCGGCGAGCCGTTCCCGGACCCGATCTCGGTCGGGTACATGTACATCCTCAAGCTCCACCACCTGGTCGACGACAAGCTGCACGCCCGTTCGACCGGTCCGTACTCGATGATCACCCAGCAGCCGCTGGGTGGTAAGGCCCAGTTCGGTGGCCAGCGCTTCGGCGAGATGGAGGTGTGGGCCCTCGAGGCCTACGGTGCCGCCTACGCCCTGCAGGAGCTGCTGACCATCAAGTCCGACGACGTCACCGGCCGCGTGAAGGTCTACGAGGCCATCGTCAAGGGCGAGAACATCCCTGAGCCCGGCATCCCCGAGTCCTTCAAGGTGCTCATCAAGGAGATGCAGTCCCTGTGCCTCAACGTGGAGGTGCTGTCCTCGGACGGCATGTCCATCGAGATGCGCGACACCGACGAGGACGTCTTCCGCGCAGCGGAGGAGCTCGGTATCGACCTGTCCCGGCGCGAGCCGAGCAGCGTCGAAGAGGTCTGACGGGTCTGGCCGGGACCTTCACCCACAAGGTCCCGGCCAACCCCGGACCCCAGTCAGACCCCTGAAGACACGACCCCGAAAGAGGGATTGACGACAAGTGCTCGACGTCAACTTCTTCGACGAGCTGCGGATCGGCCTCGCCACTGCTGACGACATCCGTCAGTGGTCGCACGGTGAGGTCAAGAAGCCGGAGACCATCAACTACCGCACCCTCAAGCCCGAAAAGGACGGACTCTTCTGCGAGAAGATCTTCGGTCCGACGCGGGACTGGGAGTGCTACTGCGGCAAGTACAAGCGCGTCCGGTTCAAGGGCATCATCTGCGAGCGCTGCGGCGTCGAGGTCACTCGCGCCAAGGTGCGCCGTGAGCGGATGGGCCACATCGAGCTTGCCGCTCCCGTCACCCACATCTGGTACTTCAAGGGCGTTCCGTCGCGTCTGGGCTACCTGCTCGACCTCGCCCCGAAGGACCTCGAGAAGGTCATCTACTTCGCCGCGTACATGATCACGTACGTGGACGAGGAGCGCCGTACGCGCGACCTGCCCTCGCTGGAGGCCCACGTCTCCGTCGAGCGCCAGCAGATCGAGAACCGCCGCGACGCCGACCTCGAGGCCCGCGCCAAGAAGCTCGAGGCCGACCTGGCCGAGCTCGAGGCCGAGGGCGCCAAGGCCGACGTGCGCCGCAAGGTGCGCGAGGGTGCCGAGCGCGAGATGAAGCAGCTGCGCGACCGCGCCCAGCGCGAGATCGACCGTCTCGACGAGGTGTGGAACCGCTTCAAGAACCTCAAGGTCCAGGACCTCGAGGGCGACGAGCTGCTCTACCGCGAGCTGCGCGACCGCTTCGGCACGTACTTCGACGGTTCGATGGGTGCGCAGGCGCTGCAGAAGCGCCTGGAGTCCTTCGACCTCGAGGAGGAGGCCGAGAAGCTCCGCGAGATCATCCGTACCGGCAAGGGCCAGAAGAAGACCCGTGCGCTCAAGCGCCTCAAGGTCGTCTCCGCCTTCCTGCAGACCAGCAACAGCCCCAAGGGCATGGTGCTCGACTGCGTCCCGGTGATCCCGCCGGACCTGCGTCCGATGGTGCAGCTGGACGGTGGCCGCTTCGCGACCTCCGACCTGAACGACCTGTACCGCCGTGTGATCAACCGCAACAACCGACTGAAGCGCCTTCTCGACCTCGGTGCGCCCGAGATCATCGTGAACAACGAGAAGCGCATGCTTCAGGAGGCCGTCGACGCGCTCTTCGACAACGGCCGTCGTGGTCGCCCGGTTACGGGCCCCGGCAACCGTCCGCTGAAGTCGCTGTCCGACATGCTCAAGGGCAAGCAGGGCCGCTTCCGTCAGAACCTGCTCGGTAAGCGAGTCGACTACTCGGCGCGTTCCGTCATCGTCGTCGGCCCGCAGCTGAAGCTGCACCAGTGCGGTCTTCCCAAGGCCATGGCGCTGGAGCTCTTCAAGCCGTTCGTGATGAAGCGCCTGGTCGACCTGAACCACGCGCAGAACATCAAGTCGGCGAAGCGCATGGTCGAGCGTGGCCGCACGGTCGTGTACGACGTCCTTGAAGAGGTCATCGCGGAGCACCCGGTTCTGCTGAACCGTGCACCGACCCTGCACCGCCTCGGCATCCAGGCCTTCGAGCCGCAGCTGGTCGAGGGCAAGGCCATCCAGATCCACCCGCTCGTCTGCACCGCGTTCAACGCGGACTTCGACGGTGACCAGATGGCCGTGCACCTGCCGCTGTCCGCGGAGGCGCAGGCCGAGGCCCGCATCCTGATGCTGTCCTCGAACAACATCCTCAAGCCGGCCGACGGCCGCCCGGTCACGATGCCGACCCAGGACATGGTCCTCGGTCTGTTCTTCCTGACCACGGACGGCGAGATGCGGGACGTGAAGGGCGAGGAGCGCTCCTTCTCCTCCGTGGCCGAGGCGATCATGGCGTTCGACGCCGGCGAGCTCTCGCTGCAGTCGCGCGTGGACATCCGCTTCCCGGTGGGCACCATCCCGCCGCGCGGCTGGACCCCGCCGGCCCGCGAGGAGGGCGAGCCGGAGTGGCAGCAGGGTGACTCGTTCCGTCTGCGGACGACCCTGGGCCGCGCGCTCTTCAACGAGCTGCTGCCCGAGGACTACCCGTTCGTCGACTACGAGGTCGGCAAGAAGCAGCTCTCCGAGATCGTCAACGACCTCGCCGAGCGCTACCCGAAGGTCATCGTGGCGGCGACGCTCGACAACCTGAAGGCGGCCGGCTTCTACTGGGCCACCCGTTCCGGCGTCACCGTCGCCATCTCCGACGTCGTCGTTCCCGAGGCGAAGAAGGAGATCGTCCGCGGCTACGAGGCGCAGGACGAGAAGGTCCAGAAGCAGTACGAGCGCGGTCTGATCACCAAGGACGAGCGCACGCAGGAGCTCATCGCGATCTGGACCAAGGCGACCAACGAGGTCGCCGAGGCGATGAACGACAACTTCCCGAAGACCAACCCGATCTTCATGATGGTGAACTCGGGTGCACGAGGCAACATGATGCAGATGCGTCAGATTGCCGGTATGCGTGGTCTGGTGTCGAACGCGAAGAACGAGACCATCCCGCGTCCGATCAAGGCGTCCTTCCGTGAGGGTCTGTCCGTGCTGGAGTACTTCATCTCCACGCACGGTGCCCGTAAGGGTCTCGCGGACACCGCTCTGCGTACCGCCGACTCGGGTTACCTCACGCGTCGTCTGGTCGACGTCTCCCAGGACGTCATCATTCGCGAGGAGGACTGCGGCACCGACCGTGGCCTGAAGCTCCACATCGCCGAGCGTGGCGCCGACGGCGTCCTGCGCAAGGCGGACAATGTGGAGACCAGCGTGTACGCGCGCTGCCTCGCCGAGGACATCGTCGTCGAGGGCAGGGTGCTGGCCCCGGCCGGCACCGACCTGGGCGACGTGCTCATCGAGGAGCTGGTCCGCCACGGCGTCGAGGAGGTCAAGACCCGCTCGGTCCTGACCTGCGAGTCCGCCGTCGGCACCTGCGCCATGTGCTACGGCCGCTCGCTGGCCACCGGCAAGCTGGTCGACATCGGTGAGGCGGTCGGCATCATCGCCGCCCAGTCCATCGGTGAGCCCGGTACCCAGCTGACGATGCGTACCTTCCACACCGGTGGTGTGGCCGGTGACGACATCACGCAGGGTCTGCCGCGTGTCGTCGAGCTCTTCGAGGCCCGTACGCCGAAGGGTGTCGCGCCGATCTCCGAGGCGGCCGGTCGCGTCCGCATCGAGGAGACGGAGAAGACCAAGAAGATCGTCATCACGCCGGACGACGGCAGCGACGAGACGGCCTACCCGATCTCGAAGCGTGCCCGACTCCTGGTCAGCGAGGGCGAGCACGTCGAGGTGGGCCAGAAGCTCACCGTGGGTGCCACCAACCCGCACGACGTGCTGCGCATCCTGGGCCAGCGTGCCGTCCAGGTCCACCTGGTCGGCGAGGTCCAGAAGGTCTACAACTCGCAGGGTGTGTCGATCCACGACAAGCACATCGAGATCATCATCCGGCAGATGCTGCGCCGTGTGACGATCATCGAGTCCGGCGACGCCGAGCTGCTGCCCGGCGAGCTCGTGGAGCGCTCGCGCTTCGAGACCGAGAACCGTCGTGTGGTCCAGGAAGGCGGCCACCCGGCCTCCGGCCGTCCGCAGCTGATGGGTATCACCAAGGCCTCGCTGGCGACCGAGTCGTGGCTGTCGGCGGCGTCCTTCCAGGAGACGACCAGGGTCCTCACGGACGCGGCGATCAACGCCAAGTCCGACTCCCTGATCGGCCTCAAGGAGAACGTCATCATCGGTAAGCTCATCCCGGCCGGTACGGGCCTGTCCCGCTACCGCAACATCCGGGTCGAGCCGACCGAGGAGGCCAAGGCCGCGATGTACTCGGCCGTGGGCTACGACGACATCGACTACTCGCCGTTCGGCACGGGCTCTGGGCAGGCTGTGCCGCTGGAGGACTACGACTACGGTCCGTACAACCAGTAAGCGGGTCGCTTGAGTCGAAGGGCGGCCACCCCTTGCCGGGGTGGCCGCCCTTCGGCGTTGTGGCTGCCGCCGGCGCTTCCGCTGCCGCGGTGGGGGTGCGGGCTGCGCGCCGCCCTTGTGGGCAGTCGTGCCGCTTGGGCGGCACGGGTGGGCAC
>NZ_LOHS01000106.1 GCF_001642995.1 Streptomyces jeddahensis | reverse complement strand
TGGGGCGCCGCGCCGGGATGTACGTCCTCGGTCTGGCGCCGAACCGTCATCGTTCGGGGAGCCGTACGTTTGCGCCAGCCGCTGCGGGCGCACATCCCGCCACGTCCCCTTCGGCACGCGGGCGGCTACAGGCCGGTGGGGGCGACCGTCACCGTTGTGGGCAATCGTTCCGCAGGGCTGGGGGCACCTCCCAGCGGTAGCTGGGGGAGGGTGGGCACAACCCACGACGTACGGTGCCGTTCATCGTGGTCCAGCCCCCGCAGGGGCGCCGCGGCCGCCGGAGGCTAGGAGTGGCCGAACTCCTCAGCCGGCCCCTCCGTCTCGACGGACCCGGAGTCGGCCGCAGGCCGCAACGGCAATTCATCCACCCGCGTCTCATCAAGCACGGGCGGAGCCGGCCGCGGCGGCTTCGGCATGACCGCCGCCTCGGAGTGCGCCCCACACCCGTACGCAAGGGACACCACCCGGCCATCGGCCGGCGAGAACTCGTTCGAGCACACCCCGAACGCCTGCCGCAGCGACCCGGCGAGCGGCACCAGAAACCCACAGGTCACACACGATGCGGGCGCGGCCTGCGCCATCTGCGTCTTCGGCCCGTACGACTCCTCCCAGCGGTCGGCCGCCGTGTGCAGCCCGTACCGCGAGAGCACCCGCGCCCGCCGCATACCGAGCTCCTCGGCGACCGCCGCGATCGAGCCGCGCGACGGCGCGACCGGCAGGTTCGCCGGCGCCTCGCCCGTGACCTCGGCGTCCTCGGCCTCGACGAGCTCGGCCATCTCCTCCGACACGGCGGAGTTCGGCGGCGGCATGTCCTCGCCGCTGAATCCCGGCTCGAGCCGCAGATCCTCCGCGTCGGTCGGCAGCAGATCGCCAGGACCGAGGTCCCCGGGCCTCAGCCGCTCGCTCCACGGCACCCACTCCGGGGCCAGCAACGCGTCGGGGCCGGGCAGGAGCACCGTCTCGTCCAGCGTCACGACCTTGGCGCGTGAGGCCCGCGCCACCGTGACGGCCCAGCGCCAGCCGCGGTACCCGGGCTCCTTGCACTCGAAGAGGTGCGTGACGACCCGGTCCCCTTCGACGACGAGCCCGACATGCTCGCCCACCACACCGGGCGCGGCGACCTCCTCCGCCGCGGCACGGGCGAGCTCGACCGCCTCGGCGCACAGACGGTCAGGGGTACGGCTTCGCGTTGTCGCTGCGCTCACAGGTATCGCTTCTCTCCTACGCCGTCTCACGAGTGCGCCGTACGGCAGCGGATGCACCGGGTACGCGGACGGAGCGGACCTTGGGGCCGCGTCGACGTCCGCGCCCGGTTCGTCCCGGGCGCACCTACGTCACCCATTCTGCGGGATGACGGAGGGGTGCGCGGCCGCGGACTGCCGTTGGGTTGCGCGCTACGCACGCTACCCTCTCCGGGCCCGTGGGCCCACACCGACGTCCGGCCCCACCCATTCCCGTGCCGGGGGCCGCCCATGACTTCGGCGCACCGTACGTCGTGGGGTTCTGCCCACCAGTTCCGCCCTGCGGAACGCCTGCCCACAACGGTGAGACCCGCAGGCGCCCTGCGGCCGAAGGGGACGTGGCGGGATGTGCGCCCGCAGCGGCTGGCGCAAAGTCCGGGCTCCCCGAAAGACTAGGGTTCGGCGCCAGACCCGAGGACGTACATCCCGGCGCGGCCCCGACCCACCCACCGGCAGGTGGCGCACCAGCCGACGACACCCCGCAGACGCACACGCCCCGACCCACCCGCCGGCAGATGGCGACCCGGGCACCGCACAGCGCAGCGAACGGCGCCCGTACGCGCGGTAACCGCACTACCCGCCCCGGCAACGGGGCACTATGACGGAGTGGCAGCCGCGAAATCGTCCGCCTCGAGCAGCTCCAGCAGGGAGGCGGGTCCGGTCAGCAGGGGCGCCCGCACGGTCGGGCGTGCCCTGCATCTGCCGTTCACAGGGGCGGCACGCGGCATCAGAAGGGCGACGCACGCGCACGGCGCGGGCGAGTCCGGGCTCGGCAAACTCATCGAGCTGCACGGCGTGAACGGCGCGGGCGACGTGATGATCACCGTCGCCCTCGCCTCGACGGTCTTCTTCTCCGTACCGACCGACGAGGCCCGCGGCCGCGTCGCCCTCTACCTCGCCATCACCATGGCGCCGTTCACGCTCCTCGCCCCCGTCATCGGCCCCCTCCTCGACCGCCTCCCGCACGGCCGCCGCGCCGCGATGGCCGGCGCGATGCTGGCGCGGGCGCTGCTGGCGCTGATGCTCTCGGGCGCGGTGGTGACGGGAAGCCTGGAGCTGTACCCGGCGGCCCTCGGCGTCCTCGTCGCCTCCAAGGCGTACGGCGTGGTCCGCAGCGCCGTCGTGCCCCGTCTGCTGCCGCCCGGCTTCTCCCTCGTCAAGGCGAACTCACGCGTCACGCTCGGCGGGCTGCTCGCCACCGGCGTGGCGGCGCCGATCGGGGCGGGTCTGCAGTTCATCGGCCCGCGCTGGCCGCTGTACGGCGCGTTCGTGATCTTCGTCGCGGGGATGTTCCTGTCGTTCTCGCTGCCGCCCAAGGTGGACTCGGCGAGGGGCGAGGACAAGGCGCTGCTGGCCGCGGACGAGGAGCATCTGCACGGCCCGCACCTGAAGAAGACGACGGGACGGCGCCCGGGACTGCGTACCGTCGGCCCGGCCGTGACGCACGCGCTCGCCGCCAACGCGACGCTGCGCTGCCTGTCCGGCTTCCTCATCTTCTTCCTCGCGTTCCTGCTGCGCGAGCATCCGATGGCCGGTCAGAGCGCCGCGGTGTCGCTGGGCATAGTGGGCGTGGCGGCGGGCGCGGGCAATGCGCTGGGCACGGCCGTCGGGGCCTGGCTGAAGGCCCGGGCGCCGGAGGTGATCATCGTGACGGTCGTCGCGATCGTGCTGGCCGTGGCGATCACGGCGGCCGTGTTCTTCGGGGCGCTCGGGGCGTTCATCGTCGCGTGCCTGGGCGCCTTCGCCGGGTTCGCGCAGGCGCTGGCCAAGCTGTCGCTGGATGCGCTGATCCAGCGGGACGTGCCCGAGCTGGTGCGTACGTCGGCGTTCGCGCGCTCCGAGACGCTGCTGCAGATGTCGTGGGTGGTGGGCGGCGCGATCGGCATCGCCCTTCCGCTCAACGGGGTCCTGGGACTGTCCGTGGGCGCCGGCATCGTCGCCGTCGGCTGGCTGTCGACGGTACGCGGCCTGCTGGCGGCGGCCCGGCACGGCAGCACCGCACGGGCCCGGGTGGCCTGACCGGGACCGCCCCGCACGGGTCCGGGTGACCTGATCGGGCCATCCCGCACGCGTCCCGCGGCGGGAGCCGTCCACCCCCGCACACCACCCCGGCACACCCCCGTATGGCGCGACCCCGCGGCACGCCGCACCCCACATGGCATGGCCTCACAGAGCCCGGATAGCCTTCGGCCATGACCTCCCTGCCCCGCGGCAGTGCCGCACGTGAACACCGCCCGGCGAACCGCCGTCGCGCCGTCGCTGCCATCGGCGCCGTGTCCGCCGGACTTCTCGTCCTGTCCGCCTGCGACAAGCCGACGCCGATCGCCACCGTCACGGTCGGCGGCGACTCGGTGCACTCGGAGGCCTCCTGCTATGCGGACGGTGAGGCGCTGAAGGCCTCGCAGCTGCAGGAGTGCCTGAAGGACAAGGACATCAAGACCATCAAGGTCGACCCCGATGAAACCGTACGCTTCGGCGTGGACCCGGACATCGCGGAGAAGGGCTGGACGATCCTCATGAACGGCCAGGCCCTGACGGACGCCAGCACCAAGACGTACCGCACGATCCCGGGCAGCGTGTTCTTCAACCAGCAGTACGGGGCCAGCGGCTCCACCACGACCGTGAGCATCCTCGAGGGCGACAGCTCGAAGGCCACCGGCCTGTGGTCGTTCAAGCTCAAGAAGGACGCCTGAGCACGGCCTCCGTACGGGTCCTGGTAGCCACCGCGGTCCCCGTCGAACGGGACGCGGTGGCGCGGGCGTTCGCGTGCCCGGCGAGCGAGGTGGCGCTCCCCGGGACGACCCTGCACCGGGTCGAGCCCGCGGCCCCGCCGTCCGAGCCGCCCACCGGGGCGCCCGCCGCCCCTCCCGCCCCCGGCATACC
>NZ_LOHS01000105.1 GCF_001642995.1 Streptomyces jeddahensis | reverse complement strand
CGATCACCTACACCCCGGATCCCGGCTTCGTCGGCACCGACACCTTCACCTACACCATCAGCGACGGCCAAGGTGGCCAGGACACCGCCACGGTGACCATCACGGTGACCCCGGCACTGGCTGACACGGGCGCGGCAGTTCCGCTCTCTACAGTCGCGGCCCTCGGGGTCGTCATGCTCGGCCTGGGCGTAGGTTTCGTGCTGGCCGCTCGACGGAGCGCATGCGCCGTATGAGGCCGTCGGGGAGTAGAGCACTGGCGTTCCGCTCCGCCAGTGCTCTACTCCCGACGAGATGATCCAGCCCTTTGTGCAGGCATCCTGTTCCGCGAGCATGGCGGTCCCGACGCGCGACTGATCGTCCGCGGCCGGGCTCTTCGCGGCGGAGCTCGACCGCCCATCGCCACGCTGTGGTCTAGCCCATCTTTCCTGGGGGACGTCCGAAGCTGCCGCTGATGGCGCGCATCCCCATTGCACGCGGGGGCGTCCGTGGGGGCTCACGCGGCAGGTCAGCCAGGGTGCGCGTACGGCGGTGAACGATGGCGTAGGTCAGCGCACTGGACAAAGACCGGCTCTGAACGGAAGGAGGACAAGTCCATCGGTCGGTTGCACGGGACGTGGAAAACTTGGATCTGTGAGGCGCCCACCGGGACGCCAGCGAGATCGACGAAGGGGAGGCCACGTGCCGCAGGGCAGTCCGCGAGGTACGTACCTGGAGGTCTCGGAATCTCTCCGCGAGAAGATCAGGAAGGGAAAGATCACCGAGGCACTGCCGTCTCAGTCGGCACTCGTGAGCGAGTACAGCGTCAGCCGCAGCACCATCGAACGGGCGCTTGCCACGCTCAAGGCTGAGGGCGTGATCGAGTCCGTACAGGGTGCCGGGTGGTTCGTGGCGGGGACCGGTGACCGCCGGCCGTTGGTCGAGAAGGTGACCGACCTGTTGCGGGCCGACGGGCTCAGGGTCGGCGACCGCTTCCCCACCGAGAAGGAGCTGTGCGAACGGTTCGGGGCCTCGCGGACTGCCGTACGTTCCGCGATCGCGCAGATGGAGGGGCAAGGGCTGATCGGCAAGGGTGCGGCGCGAGGGCGGGAAGTCCGCGCGCTGCCGGCTGGACGGGGGACTCAGACGGCATGACGACGACCGAACGAACCGAGTTCGACGCGGGCGCGGCGGGCGCCATCCTGCGCAGGGCATGCGAGGTCGCGGACGTGGAACCGGACGGAATCGAGATGCTGCGATTCGGGGACCACGCGGTGTTCCGCATCGACGGCGGCCGTATCGTCTCCCGGGTCGGCCGGGGTCCCGATCGGCTCACCTCCGTGCGGAGGGAAGTGGCCGTAGCGGAATGGCTCCCGGCCGAGGGATATCCGGCCGCGCGACTCGTCACGGTGGCCGAACAGCCGGTCGTCGTTCAGGGCCACCCGGTGACGTTCTGGGAAGGTCTCGCCGACGGAGACACGTACGCGAGTACGGGAGAGATGGGTGTACTGCTGCGGCGGCTTCACGAACTGGAGCCGCCGCCTTTTTCGCTCCCGCTCCTTCAGCCCTTCGACAGGGTCGCGCAGCGTTTGAAGCGCGCCGCCATTCCGGACACCACCCGTGCGTTTCTCCGATCCATGGCCGACGACTTGGCGGCCGAGTACGGCCGTCTCCGGTTCGCGCTTCCGGCGGGTCATCTGCACGGTGACTTCAACGTCGGCAACGTCCTGCGTGACGCAGCTGGCCGTCCGAACATCATCGACCTGGACGGGTTCGTCACGGGCCCCCGAGAGTGGGACCTCATGCAGACCGCCATGTACTACGACAGCTTCGGTTGGCACACAGAAGCCGAGTACGCCGATTTCGTCGCCGGGTACGGGTTCGACGTGCGGGAATGGTCCGGATACACCGTTCTCCGGAGCATCCGAGAACTGCTGATGGTCACGTGGCTCTCGCAGAACGCCGGCACCAATCCACGCGCGGCCGAGGAAGTTGAGAAGCGGGTGGAAAGCCTACGTTCCGGTGGCTCTCGCCGAGACTGGGCGCCATTCTAGAAACGTCACGCTTGTTGCCAGAGGCGGAAGCCACGGGCCTGTTCCGCGAATTCGCGGAACTCCGTGGCCCGCCTCATCCCGTCCGTGACGCGCCCCTGGAACTCCCGCACGTACTGAACACAGCGCGCTGACTTCAACCCCTAGCCGAGTCGCAGCGCGCTCAGCGCGATATCGAATCCGCGGCCGATCTCCCCTTGGTTGATGTATGCCTCAGCATGAACCATCGTTGCGAAGAAGTCGCTTCGGTTGTTCAGGCCGTCGCCGAAGACGGAGCCGGCGCCCCGTTCCGTGGCTTCCACGGAGCGCCCCAGGTCACGGAAGCAGTGGCCTATCTCGGCTGCAAGCTCCACTTCGTCGAAGTACGCGATGTACGGCGGGTCGCTGTCGGCCGTCCGCTGGCTGAGCTTGCGTTCCGCCTCCACAAGGGCGAGGTCACAGCCTCGCTCATCCCCCAGTCGGGCCAGTGCCCGCGCTTCCATCGCGCGGAACTGTGCGGCCATGGTCGGCCCCAGGGCAGGACCCGGACCGGTGTACGCGGCACGGGCGAGCGTGGCAGCGTCCTGGTACCGCCCCAGGAACGTGGCCTGATGGCTCATGGCCGACAGGATGCTTCCGCCGAGGAGCCTGTCACCGGCCGCTTGCGTCATGCGTAGTGCCTGGATGAGGTACCGCTGAGCGATGCCGTGAAGGCCGCTGTCGTACGACATCCAGCCGGCGAGTAGGAGCGCTTCCGCCACGGCCGAGTGCAGTTGCCTGCCCACGTCGTCGGAGTACTTGCCGTCGAGCATCGGCCGGACATCCGTGTGCAGTACTGGATCAGTGCCCGCCGGGCGTGGCCACCGCCGAACTTCCCGTCAAGCATGCTGAACGCGTCGGTTGTCGAGCGCACCATGTCCACGTCCACGGCGCCGACCGCCCGGTTGCCCGTCCGCGTCAGTGCGCCGTCCGGAGGGGCCACGATCCAGCGCAGCGACGCGGCGTTCCAAGCTGCGGAATCGGGCAGTGCCCGGACCAGCGTCTCAGCGTCGGCCAGGTCGGCACGCCACAGGTCGGTCACCGTCTTGGCCGTGCTCTCGGGCTTGTCCGCGAAGTCAAGCCCCAAGTCCGGCTGTACGGCGGACACTGCCGCGTCGCCCATCCCGATGTCATCGATCACGAGCTGACGCCCCAGCTTGCGTCCGATCGCGTCGGCGATGAACTGCGGCACGTTGCCGCGCGGGATGGAGCCCTTGAGCCACCTGGTCACGTACGTGTGGTCACAGGTGATGTCCTCACCCGACCGAGCGGCAGCGGCGACTACCGCGAGCAAGCGACTTGTGCGAGAAGTCAGCTTCCTGCATCAGCGCGGCCAGTCTGGCGTTCCGGTCTGCCATCGAACCCCCAGAGAGCGGCCGTAGTACCAGCTTGACCCACCGTCACTCTACGCAGGTCAGGGCCAGGGTGCAGAGGCTTTGCAACGTAGGAGTGCACGAGTGCACCCCCAAGTACACGCTCCCGAAGTCCTCGCCGTTTGGCGACACTTGAACCACCACCGCACGGGGCAGGCCGGCGGTTCCGAGTCGAAAGCCACATAGGGGTGTGTGTGCCGTCCATGCGCAGAGGGCGGGGACGCTGCAATCCCGCTAAAGGCCAGATGACCGAAGCCCAAATGACGCTGATGACGCAATGACGCAGAAATCCGCACCTCGGACACACGCTGCCATGCCCTCCCCGTTTGGAGCCCTTATGGCACAGCCGACAGACCCCGACCCCCGCGCCACTCTCCGGGGTGGCCTTCCGGACCGGTACCTCACTCCCGACGACATCGCCGGGATGTTCGAGGTGCCCATAGAGACCGTCTACCAGTGGCGTAGGAAGCGCACCGGCCCGCCCGGCTTCCGCATCGGGAAGCACGTCCGCTACGACCCGGCCGACGTGCGCGCCTGCGTCACCAACCTCAAAGGTGCCGACCACGCCGCCGCCTAACCCCACACCGGCCACACCCCAGTAAGGGAGAGCCGCCACCAGCGGCTCTCCCTTACTGCATCCCGCGAAAGGACCCGCCACCGCATGGCAGGCCACATCCAAGACCGCTGGTACAAGACCGAAACTGACGCCGACGGCAAGACCGTCCGCGTCAAGAGCGATCGGCATGGCAAGGGCATGCGCTATCGGGCCCGGTACGTCGGCCCCGACGGCACCGAGAAGTCCAAGGCCTTCCCCGACGGCAAGAAGCGTCTCGCTGAGAAGTGGCTCAGCGCCGTAGAGACGGACATGACGCGCGGTCAATACACCGACCCCAAGTCCATGCAGATCACGTTCCGGCAGTACGCCGAGAAATGGTTGGACACCAAGACACCCAGCGCGATGACCCGCAAGGAACTCGGCCGGCGCCTGCGGCTGCACGCCTACCCGGTGCTCGGCTCCCGGCCGATCGGGACCTTCCGGCCGGAGCACATCAGGGAGTTCGTTGCCGCCCTGGAAGCGAAACCCGGCGTCGGCCCTTCCTACGCCCGGAACATCTTCGCGGACGTTCAGTCGGTACTGTCTGCCGCTGTCGACGACACGTTGTTGTCGCGCAACCCGTGCGGTGCCCGGACCGTCCGGCGGCCCAAGCCTGACCCGCACCCCGTGATCCCGTGGGTGCCCGCTCAGGTGTTCGCCGTTCGAGCGGCCTTGCTGGAGCGGTACCGAGCGATGGTCGATGTCGGGGCCGGGTGTGGCCTGCGTCAGGGCGAGGTGTTCGGGCTGGCTGAGGATGCCATCGACGTTGACGGGCGCACGCTCCATGTGGTCCAGCAGATCAAGCACGTCGAAGGGCACCCCGTGTTCGCTCTCCCCAAGGGCGGCAAGAAGCGGGACGTGCCGTTGCCCGACTCGGTAGCGGAAGCCCTCCGGGCTCACATGGACGCCTTCAAGCCCGTAGAGATCACGTTGCCGTGGGACGTGCCGGAGGGCCCGAAGGTGTCCGCCCGGCTGATCTTCACGGCTGAGCAAGGAGGCATGGTGTGGCGGAGCAACTTCAACGGCAAGGAGTGGAAGCCCGCTCTCGCGGCCGCAGGCCTGATCCTGGCAGCGGATGCGGACGGCAAGTACGAGTCGGCGCGCGAGCACGGCATGCACGCTCTGAGGCACTTCTACGCTTCCGCCTTGCTGGACGCGGGTGAGAACATCAAGGCCGTCAGCGAGTACATGGGGCATGCTGACCCGGCGCTGACGCTGCGGGTGTACGCCCACCTGATGCCCGACAGCCGCGAGCGTGCCCGGCGCGCCATCGACACGGTGTTTCAGCGTCTCTCGCAGGAAGATCACGGCCCACAGACGGCCCAGCGAAGCACGGACGGCCCCTGAACTGCCTTTCTGAGCAGGTCAGGGGCCGTTTTCCCTGAACAACCCTCAGAACTTCCTCAACTCTGCTTTGGCCTCGCGGGGCCGCGGGCATCCCCCTGCCACGCAGGAGCGAGTGCCCACGGGGGGCCTGCTTCGGGGGAACGAGAGGAGGGATGAGGCCATGGCAGTAGGCATCATCCTGGCGGCAGTGGTCGCCGTCGCGATCTTCCTGATGATCGTGGCGGCGTCGAAGGACGACACCAGGAGGGCCGGCCGGAAGGCCGGACGGGGTTCGCGTGCGCGGCGTTCGTCGGACGGCGGCTGGTGGGCCAGCGGGGGAGGGCACTCCGGCGGGTCGTCGTGCAGCAGCGGCTCGTCCTGCGGGGGCGGGTCGTCGTGCGGTGGCGGTGGCTGCGGGGGCGGCTCCTGAGCGCGCTACGCACGGTGGTTGAGCGTGGCGGGTCCCACCACAGTCGGAGCGCGCTACAGGCGTACGTCACACACCCGTCCGCGAGACGCGGGTTCGCCGCCTGGAGCGGTCCGGCCTGCTAGGCAGAACGGCACCCGCAGGGCAAGTCCCCCGCGGGTGCTGTGCAGTTGAACAGGTGAGCAGTGGGGCCCTCGGGGGGATGGAAAGGTTGGCAAGTTGGGTAAAAGCGCTGTGACACCGGTGTTGTTCATGATTTCCTTTTAACCGTCAACATAGCCGCTCTTAACCGTCAACATAGCTTTCCGTGACCGTCAACGCGCCTCTCGGGATCTTCTCTTGGGCGCGAGCCGGCTCACCGATCGTCCGGTGTTCGACCGGTCGATCTCCTGGTGCCTCCCGGGGCGCGCCGGCCTTCCCTTTTTTGCGTGTTATGCGGAGCCCCCATGCTCACCACCCTCCAGACCGCCTACACCGACACGCGCGCGGCCGACCTTGCCTGGGCCCTCGGAAGGGAGCCGCTCCCCGCGCTCGCCACCCTCGATGTCGACCTTCCAGGGGCCACGCTGCAGTTGAGGCTCCTCGGCGCATCCCACCAGGTGCTCCTGGAGGAGGAGCACGGCACCTGCTCGGAGACCGTCGCCTGCATCCCGGGCAGCAGCACACCGCTGCCGCTCGGAGTCGCCAAGCGCGTCGGCGACTGGGAGTACGAGTTCGCGGCCCGGGTCGAGACTCTCTCTCCTGGCTCCTTCGCCGGGCGGGCACAGGAACTCCTGGCGCTGGTCGCCGACCACCCGAACGGTCTGGCGGGCGTCTTTCCCGGCAGCCCCTACGCGTTCACCGCGATGCTGGCCCAGCGCCACGAGGGGCAGGTGCACTGGCGTACCTGGCATGCGTACCCGCAGGACGGGCAGCTGGTGGCGACCCGCACGCGCGTGGGCATCAGGGTGCCGGCCGTGTTGTGACACCGCCCCCTCTGGTGGCCATGCTGTGATCGCCGTGCTGTGTTCGGCGCGTGCTGCGTTTGGCGCGCGCTGTGTTCACCGCGTGCTGCGTTCGCCGCGTCGTGTGTCCGCTATGTCGCTGTCAGCCTGTTGTGTCCCCGTGTGGTGAACGCCCTTCTGTGACGGGTGCGTTGAGAGGGTGCCGAGTATGCGTTCGCCGCACCCGTTTCCACGCGTGTGGGTGACTGGACGCGGATGTGCGGTGACGTAGCGTTCGCAGGGTGGTCGATACGTCAGCGCGCGCCGCACCGACGGGCGCCCCGCCGTCCCGGAGCAGGGTGAGACCGGCGCCCCTGCCCGTGCGCTCCGGGACAGGCCGGTTCTTCGTTCTCCTCGGCGCCTTCGTCTGCGCGGCCTGCGGTCTCGTATACGAACTCGAACTGGTTGCCATCGCGACGTACTTGACAGGCGACTCGGTCACCCAGACCTCGGTCGTCCTGTCCGTGATGGTCTTCGCCATGGGCATCGGATCGCTCGCCGCCAAGCGGCTGCGGAGCCGGGCGGCGGCCGGATTCGGCGCGGTCGAGGCGGCACTCGCGCTGGTCGGCGGGTGCAGTGCGATGGCGCTGTACGCGGTCTTCGCCTGGACCGGATCCCTGGGGGGAGCATGGGCCGGCGGATCCCGGTATCTGCTGGTGGTGTTCTCGCTGGTCATCGGCGTGCTCATCGGGGCAGAAGTGCCGCTGCTGATGGTGCTCATCCAGCGGATCCGGCGGCAGGACGCAGGGGGCGCGGTCGCCGACCTCTTCGCCGCCGACTATGTGGGCGCGCTGATCGGAGGGCTCGCCTTCCCGTTCCTTCTCCTGCCGATGTACGGGCAGCTGACGGGTGCGCTGCTCACCGGCGCGGTCAATGCGCTCACCGGCGCCGCGCTGGTGCTGGGCCTGTTCCGGCGTGACCTGTCGGCGCGCAGCCGGCGCGCGCTGATCGCCGTCAACGCGGCCGTGCTCGCTCTGCTCGGCACGGGCGTCGCCCTCGTCGACGACTTCGAGCAGGCGGCGCGGGAGGCCATCTACGGCCCGCACGTCCGGGCCGTCGTCCGGACCGAAGAACAAGAGATCGTTCTCACCGGTGGCAGGAACGGTTCTCTGGATCTTTACTTCGATGGGCGGCTGCAGGTGAGCAGCCACGACGAGCGTCGCTATCACGAGGCGCTGGTCCACCCCGCGATGAACGGTCCGCACGCGCGCGTGCTCATCCTCGGCGGAGGCGACGGCCTCGCGGCCCGCGAAGTGCTGCGGTACAGCGGGGTCCAGCGGGTCGACGTGATCGAACTCGATGCGGACGTCGTGCGGTTGGCGCGCAATGATCCGGCGCTCAGTGCGCTGAACGGGCACGTGTACCGCGATCCCCGGGTGCACGTCACCGACGGTGGTGCCTTCCACCAGCTGCGCAGCATGGACCGTACGTACGACGTGGTGATCTCGGATCTGCCTGATCCGGCTCTCACGAGGAGCGCGAAGCTCTACTCGCAGGAGTTCTACGGGCTGGTCTCCCGGGTGCTGGCCGAGGACGGGCGGCTCGTGGTGCACGCGGGCTCCGCGGGCTCCCGTCCCCGCGTCTTCTGGACGGTCGAGGCGACCGTCCGCTCCGCTGGGCTGCGGACCGCGCCGTACCGCGTGGAGGGGCGGCTCACCCGTTCCGCGTCCTTGCTCGACCGTGTGTCGAGCGGCTCGGGTGCGCCGCGCGACTGGGCGTTCGTGCTGGCCGGACGTACGCGGCCGGGCGTGGTGCTCGACCCCGCGGGGCCGCCGACGCGCTCGCTCACCCAGGCCGCATTGGTCGCGGGTGCGCGGGAGCTCGGCCGGACGCGGATGACGGGGTTGCCGCCTTCGACGTTGGTGCATCCGCGGTACGGGGCGGGGAGCTGAGGGTCCGGTCGGTGGGGCTCGGTGAGGGCTTGGAGCGTCGGTTCTGTGAGTGCGCAATGTGCGGGACTTCTGTGCGGACGCAGGTACAGGGGCGGGCGTCGTGAGTAGGCTCGGCGGCATGGAGCATGAGGTGTTCGTTCCGGTTGCGGTGGAGCCTCTGCGGGAGGTGCTGGATGACCCTGTGCGGGTCGCCCGGGCGGTCCCCGGGCTCCAACAGGACGCGGGAGAGCCGCCCGTGTCCGGCCGCCTCAAGGTCCGCATCGGCGGCCATACGATCACGTACCGCGGTGCGCTGCGGCTCAGCGGGCAGGCCGACGGGTCGTACGCCGTCGAGGGTGAGGCCACGGAGGCC
Source organism: Streptomyces jeddahensis (assembly GCF_001642995.1). Taxonomy (GTDB): domain Bacteria; phylum Actinomycetota; class Actinomycetes; order Streptomycetales; family Streptomycetaceae; genus Streptomyces; species Streptomyces jeddahensis. Next base: position 13,844 of record NZ_LOHS01000105.1, on the reverse strand, counting down.
CGTGGCACCGGCGGCGTCAAACTCGCCCTGACACTCCGCCTCACCGCCGCGGACGGAGGCACGACGCTCACCTTCAACGCGACGGCGACCGCGGACGGCCGCGCCGCCGAACTCGGGTCCGAGGCGGTGGAGTCGGCGGCGCGGCGGTTGCTGACGCGGTTCGGGGAAGGGCTGGGGGCGGGGGTCGGTGCCAGCGCCGCCGGTTCGGAGGAATCCGAGGATTCCTCGGGCTCCTCGGATTCCGAGGATTCCTTGGGCTCCGAGGGTGTGGAGCCCGGGGGCTCTGTCTTCGAGACCGAGGTGCCGTCGTCGTCGCTGGATCCCTTCGCGGAGGACGAGGAGGTGTCGGGGGCGGAGCCTCCGGCCGAGGCCGCGCACGCGCGTCGGACGATGATCGGGCGCAGCGCCGAGGAGGTGGACCATGCGCCGCCGCGCGGGCGGTACGCGCCTGTGCCGGCGCCGGAGTCGATCTCCACGACGGTCACGCTGCGGTGGGTGGCACCGGCCGCCGCCCTCGTCGTCGCCTCGGCGATCGTCGTGGGCCGGGCCCTGCGGCGACGCCGGGCCTGACTCTGGTTCGCTCTCTGCCGGTGGGCGGGGTGGGCAGCGCCGCCGCTCCCGTTGTGGGCAATCGTTCCGCAGGGCTGGGGGCACCTCCCAGCGGTAGCTGGGGGAGGGTGGGCACAACCCACGACGGAGGGCGCCCTGGCCCAGTACCCGCACCCCCCGTGGGGGTACAACGTAGGGTCGGCAACGTGAGTAGTGGAGAGATCACGCTGACCGCGGGCGACGCGGAGGTGACCGTGCAGCCCGCCAACGGCTGCCGACTCGGAAGTCTGCGACTCGGCGACACCGAACTGCTGCGCCAGGGCGACCGCTACGGCTGCTTCCCCATGGTCCCGTGGTGCGGCCGCATCAGGGACGGCCGCTTCCGGGACGGCGCCGTCGTCCACCAGATGCCGCTCAACGCCGCCCCGCACGCCATCCACGGCACGGCCCGCGACGGCAAGTGGCGCACGGGCCGCGTGGACGAGTCGTCCGCCGTGTTCACGTACGACCTGACGGACCCCTGGCCGTACCCGGGTCGTGTCAGCCAGGTCGTCGAGCTGGCGGAGGACGCGCTGACGCTGACCATGTCCGTCGAGACGTATGAGTCCACCTTCCCGGCGCAGGCCGGGTGGCACCCCTGGTTCAACCGCAGCCTGGGCGGCGACGACGTGCGCCTGGACTTCGCGGCCGCGTGGCAGGAGGAGCGCGGCAGCGATCATCTGCCGACCGGGAGGCGGATCGCGCCGCGGCCGGGGCCCTGGGACGACTGCTTCGGGATGCCCGAGGGTGTGGACGTCACGCTGACCTGGCCCGGGCAGCTGGAGCTGAACGTCAAGAGCCGCGAGCAGTGGGTCGTCGTGTACGACGAGCAGAAGGAGGCCGTCTGCGTGGAGCCGCAGACCGGGCCGCCCGACGGACTCAACTCGACCCCCCGCTTCGTCACGCCCCTGGAGCCGCTCGAGACCACGACGACCTGGAGCTGGCGGCGCCTTTAAGCTGACAGGCATGAGTGACGTACGCGGCGCGCTGCTGCAGCAGATCAAGGACAAGGCCGTGGTGCACGGCAAGGTGACCCTCTCCTCGGGTCTGGAGGGCGACTACTACGTGGACCTGCGCCGGGTCACCCTTGACGGCGTCGCCGCACCCCTGGTCGGTCAGGTCATGCTCGACCTGACCGCCGAGCTGGACTACGACGCGGTCGGCGGCCTCACCATGGGTGCCGACCCGGTCGCCGCGTCGATGCTGCACGCGGCCGCCGCCCGCGGAAAGACCCTCGACGCGTTCGTCGTGCGCAAGGCCGCCAAGACCCACGGCATGCAGCGGCAGGTCGAGGGTCCGGAGATCAAGGGCCGCCGCGTTCTCGTCGTCGAGGACACGTCGACGACCGGCGGTTCGCCCCTCACCGCCGTCGAGGCGGTCCGGGCGGCCGGTGCCGAGGTCGTCGCCGTCGCGACGATCGTCGACCGTGCGACCGGGGCCGCCGAGAAGATCACCGCGGGCGCCGGCGTGCCGTATCTCTTCGCCTTCTCCAAGGACGAGCTGGGGCTCGACTGAGGCGGATCCGGCGCGTCGCTACGGGCTGCATGCAGTCGACGTCAATTCGTGACGTGGTCGCCCGCGGTGGTCATCAGGTCGCTGACCTGCTGTTTTGGTGGAGGGTGGGGGGTTTCACGTGAAACCTTCCGTCCTTTGCGCGTAGAAGGTCCTGTCCGTGGCTGGAGGATTTCGCCACGTCTGGAAAGATGTGGCACGACGATGACGTCGCCCCCTAGGTCAGGGCTCCGAAGACACCCGACCCGCACATCACAAGGAGCGGACAGATGCCCATCGCAACCCCCGAGGTCTACAACGAGATGCTCGACCGGGCGAAGGCAGGCAAGTTCGCCTACCCGGCCATCAACGTGACGTCCTCGCAGACCCTGCACGCGGCGCTGCGCGGCTTCGCGGAGGCGGAGAGCGACGGCATCATCCAGATCTCCACCGGTGGCGCGGAGTTCCTGGGCGGCCAGTACAAGAAGGACATGGTGACCGGCGCCGTCGCTCTCGCCGAGTTCGCGCACATCGTCGCCGAGAAGTACGACATCACCGTCGCGCTGCACACCGACCACTGCCCGAAGGACAAGCTGGACGGCTACGTACGCCCGCTGCTCGACATCTCCGCCGAGCGCGTCAAGGCCGGTCGGAACCCGCTCTTCCAGTCGCACATGTGGGACGGCTCCGCCGAGACCCTCGCCGACAACCTGGCCATCGGCCAGGAGCTCCTCGCCAAGGCCGCCGCCGCCAAGATCATCCTCGAGGTGGAGATCACCCCGACCGGTGGCGAGGAGGACGGCGTCAGCCACGAGATCAACGACGAGCTGTACACCACCGTCGAGGACGCGATCCGCACCGCCGAGGCGCTCGGCCTGGGCGAGAAGGGCCGCTACCTGCTGGCCGCCTCCTTCGGCAACGTCCACGGCGTCTACAAGCCGGGCAACGTCGTGCTCCGCCCCGAGCTGCTCAAGGACCTGCAGGCCGGTGTCGCGGCGAAGTTCGGCAAGGCCGACCCGTTCGACTTCGTCTTCCACGGCGGTTCCGGCTCCACCAAGGAGGAGATCGCCACCGCCCTGGAGAACGGCGTCGTCAAGATGAACATCGACACCGACACCCAGTACGCCTTCACGCGTCCGGTCGCGGACCACATGTTCAAGAACTACGACGGCGTCCTGAAGGTCGACGGCGAGGTCGGCTCCAAGAAGACCTACGACCCGCGGACCTGGGGCAAGCTCTCCGAGGCGGGCATGGCCAAGCGTGTCACCGAGGCCTGCACCGACCTGCGCTCCGCCGGCACCAAGCTGAAGTAACGGCAGGGGCGGCGGCCTGAGTCTTCGGCTGCCTGTGCGTTTCCGGGCCCGGCACCCCCAGGGGTGCCGGGCCCGTGTGCGAGGCAAGGCAGACTGGGGCCATGGCCATTCACGAGAATCTGCTCGGGGGACCGCCCCCGACCCATCTGCCCGACGACCCTGAGCCCCGTGAGCTCCTCGCGAGCGGTACGGCGCCGGCCGACGTCGCCGCGAAGCACCCGACATCGTCGCTGGCCTGGGCCCAGCTGGCCGACGACGCGTTCCAGGGCGGCCGTGTCGTCGAGTCGTACGCGTATGCACGCACCGGCTACCACCGTGGTCTGGACGCGCTGCGCCGCAGCGGCTGGAAGGGCCACGGCCCGGTGCCGTGGGAGCACGAGCCGAACCGCGGCTTCCTGCGTGCCCTGCACGCCCTCGCCCGCGCCGCTCAGGCGATCGGCGAGCAGGAGGAGTACGAGCGCTGCACCCAGTTCCTGAAGGATTCCTCGCCGACGGCGGCCCAGACGCTGAGCTGAGCCACGCGGTACTGCCGAGACCCGTCTGGCCGGTGTGACCCAGGCGGGTCTTGCCGTCTCCGGCGACGATTGCGGAAGAATGCCCGTGGGGACCGGGGCCCCCGTGCCGTCACGGCAGGGGCGGACCGCTACCCGGAGTTCACAGGAGACAGCAATGTCCCACGAGGTGATCCACGGGGACGGGGCGCACGAGCCCGAGACCCCCAACCTCGACTTCGCCGGCACGACCCCCTACGAGGACTACGTCCAGGCGGACGTCCTCACCCACCTCCAGCACCCCCTCTCGGACGATCCGGGAGAGATGGTCTTCCTGGTCACGACCCAGGTCATGGAGCTGTGGTTCACCGTCGTCGTCCATGAGTGGGAGACGGCGTCGCGTGCGCTGCGCGAGGACGATCTGCCGGTGGCGCTGGCGGCGCTCAAGAGGTCCGTACGCGAGCTGGAGGCGCTCAACGCGTCCTGGACGCCGCTGGCCGGGCTGACCCCCGCACAGTTCAACGCGTACCGGTCGGCGCTCGGTGAGGGCTCCGGCTTCCAGTCCGCGATGTACCGGCGGATGGAGTTCCTGCTCGGCGAGAAGTCCGCGTCCATGCTGGTCCCGCACCGGGGCGCGCCGCGCGTGCACGCCGAGCTGGAGAAGGCGCTGCAGCAGCCGAGCCTCTACGACGAGGTGCTGCGGCTGCTGGCGCGCCGCGGGTACGCGATTCCGGCGGAGGTCCTTCAGCGGGACCTGGCGCTGCGGTACGAGCCGTCGGCCGGGGTCGAGGCCGTGTGGGCGGAGATCTACGGCGGCGACCAGGACTCCGAGCTCGTACGGCTCGGTGAGGCGCTGACGGACGTCGCCGAGCTGGTGTGGCGCTGGCGCAACGACCATCTCGTCGCCACGCGGCGGGCCATGGGCGCCAAGGCGGGCACGGGCGGCTCGGCGGGCGTGGCCTGGCTGGAGAAGCGCGCATCGAAGAACGTGTTCCCCGAGCTCTGGACGGCGCGCAGCCATGTCTGAGACCCCCGAGCTGTACGAGGAGAAGGCGGCGCAGGCCGCGAAGCTGGACGCCGCGGACGAACTGGCGGGGCTGCGCGACCGGTTCGTGCTCGACGACGTTGTCTATCTGGACGGCAACTCGCTGGGTGCGCTGCCGCGCGCCGTCCCCGGGCGCGTTGAGGACGTCGTACGCCGCCAGTGGGGCGAGCTGCGCATCCGGTCCTGGGACGAAAGCGGCTGGTGGACGGCGCCGGAGCGGATCGGCGACCGTATCGCGCCGCTGGTCGGGGCCGCGCCGGGGCAGATCGTGGTCGGCGACTCCACCAGCGTCAATGTGTTCAAGGCGCTGGTGGCCGCGGTGCGCATGTCGGGCGACGGCGGTTCGTCCGGTGGCACTGCGGGCGACGGCGGTGCGTCCAGTGGCACTGCGCGGGACGAGATCGTCGTGGACGCCTCGACGTTCCCGACGGACGGCTATATCGCCGAGTCCGCGGCGCGGATGACGGGGTGCCGGATCGTCCCGGTCCTCCCGGCCGACGTGCCGGGCGTGCTCGGTCCGCGTACGGCCGCCGTGCTGCTCAACCACGTCGACTACCGGACGGGCAGGCTGCACGACCTGCCCGGGCTCACCGGCGCCGTGCACGCCGCGGGCGCCCTGGCCGTGTGGGACCTGTGCCACAGCGCGGGCGCGCTGCCCGTGGAGCTCGACGCGTGCGGTGTCGACCTGGCGGTCGGCTGCACGTACAAGTACCTCAACGGCGGGCCGGGCTCACCTGCGTATCTGTATGTGCGCCGGGAACTCCAGCCGCGCTTCGACTCGCCGCTGCCCGGCTGGAACTCGCACGCCGAGCCCTTCGGGATGCGGCCCGAGTACGAGGCCGCGACCGGGGTGGTGCGGGGACGGGTCGGCACGCCCGACATCCTGTCCATGCTCGCCCTGGAGGCTGCCCTCGAGGTCTGGGACGGCGTCTCGATCGAGGCGGTCAGGGCCAAGTCGCTGGCGCTGACGGACTTCTTCCTGGAGTGCGTGGAGGCGTACGTCCCGCAGGGGCTCGTCGAGTCGGTCACGCCCTCGGCACACGCGGAACGCGGCAGCCAGGTCGCTCTGCGTTGTGCGCGTGCGGGTGACGTGATGCGGCGCCTCGTCGAGCGCGGGGTCGTCGGCGACTACCGGGCGCCGGACATCCTGCGGTTCGGCTTCACACCGCTGTACGTGGGCTTCGCGGATGTGGAGAGGGCGGCCCGGGTGCTGGGGGACGTGCTGGGCTGAACGCGCCCGTTGCGGGCAGGCGCTCCAGCAGGGCGTCTGTCCGCGACGGGGGTGGCGCGGCGATGCGCCGTCGCGCTGATAATGTCCCGGCCAACCGCCGGAGCGCTGAGAGGTTGGATCATGTCGGAGGACGCCGCGCGCAGTGCCGCGGAAGAGGAGTCGGCCTTCTCGCATCCCGCCGTCCCGCCGGATGCCACCCTCACCTACGGCGACCATCCCGACCAGGTGATCGACCTCTACGCTCCCCGGGACGGTGCCCCGTCGGCGCCTCTCGTCGTCGTCCTGCACGGCGGCGCCTGGCGCGCCCCGTACGACCGGGGGCACGTCACGCCGTTCGCGGACTTCCTGGCCCGCCGGGGCTTCGCCGTGGCCAACGTCGAGTACCGGCGGGGCAGCCTGATCCCGGCGCAGGGCGGCGAAGGGCCCGTCGCCGGGCGCTGGCCGGAGACCTTCGACGACGTCGCCGCCGCGCTCGACGCACTGCCCGCGCTCGTACGCGAGGCGCTGCCCCAGGCGGACCCACGCCGCACCGTCGTCACGGGGCACTCCGCGGGCGGGCATCTCGCGCTGTGGGCGTCCGCGCGCCACCTGCTCCCCGAGGACGCGCCGTGGCGAACCGCGGGTCCCCCGCCGCTGCGCGGGGCCGTCGCGCTCGCACCGATCGCCGACTTCACGGTCGCCCGCAAGCTGGACGTGTGCTCGGGCGCGGTGGAGCAACTCCTCGGCGGCGGGGAGACGTTCGCCGAGCGGCTGCCGTACGCCGATCCCGTCGCGCTGCTGCCCACCGGGATCGCCACCACGCTCGTCCAGGGCCGGGGCGACGTCGACGTGCCCCAGCAGGTCGCCGAGTCGTACGCGGACGCGGCGGCGAGGGCGGGCGAAGTGGTGGGGCTGACGCTGCTTGAGGACGTGGGGCACTTCCCGCTCATCGATCCGGCGGCGGACGCGTGCGCGGTGGTGGCGGAGGAGATCGCACAGCTGGCGTGGTGAGACCTGCCGGCGATCGCCGCCCGGACGGCCCCTCTCATACCCGTCATACCTGAGAGCTACCTCCCGAGTGAGCTCTCCGGTGTGACGCGAGCTACGCGACCCTCTTCATAACGTCCCTTCCCAGGGCGCCCGTTGGGCGGACCAGGGCGCTGGAGGGGGAGGGCGGCATGGGATTCCGGTCGGGGCGGCTCCGCAGCACCCTGCTCGCCGTGCTCGTCGTGGGCGCGGTCGTGGTGCCCCTGTCCGCAGCCGCGCGGCCGGAGACCCCGGCCCCGGCACCGGCCCGCCTGGCGCAGGTCACGGCGGCCACGCTGGACGACGCGTACGCGGCGAACCGGGCCAATGCCGCCGAAGCGGCGCGGATGGCCGAGCGGTACGGCGACCGGGACCGTGCGGCAGCCCTGCGCGAACTGGCCGCCCCTGCCCGGCGGTTGCTCGCCTTCGACGGGCGCGGCGCGGGGCGGGCGGTCGAGGTGTTCGGCGACGTGGCGCGGGCCGGGCGGATCGCCGTCCTCGTCCCGGGCTCCGACACCTCACTCGACACCTACAAGCGGTTCCGGGCCGGTGCCGTGGCGCTGCACGAGCGGCTCGGCCGGCGCGCGGCCGTCGTCGCGTGGCTCGGATACGAGACGCCGGGCACGGTCAGTCCCGAGGTCCTGACGTCCGGGCGCGCGCAGGACGCGGCCCCCGCGCTACGGGACTTCGTACGGCAACTGCGCGGGCTGAACGCACACGCCCGGGTGTCCCTGCTCTGCCACTCCTACGGCACGGTCGTCTGCGGCAGCGCCGCCCCCGGCCTCGCGGTGTCTGACCTCGTGCTGTTCGGCAGCCCCGGCACGGGCGCCGCATCCGCGGCGGACCTGCACACCACCGCCCGGGTGTGGGCGGGCCGCGGCCGCGGCGACTGGATCGCGGACGTCCCGCACGCCCGCGCCGGGCTGTTCGGCACGACCGTCGGCTTCGGGACCGACCCGGTCTCGCCCGGCTTCGGCGCCCGCGTCTTCGCGGCGGGCGACGGCGGACACAGCGACTACCTCAAGCCCGGTTCCAAGGCCCTCGACAGCATCGCCCGGATCGTCCTGGGCGACCCTCCGGAGGTGACCCATGCCTGACATCGTCGAGAGCGCGCGCGGACTCGCTCGGCGGGCCGACGCCGCCACACCGCCCGAGCGCGACCGCGCCGTCGACGCGCTCCGCGCCTTCGCGATCCTCGGCGTGGTGCTGGGCCACTGGCTCGTCACCGCGCTCGTCGCCGAAGGGGGCAGGCTGCGCGCGTCGAGCCCGCTCAGTCACATGCCGTGGCTGGCGCCGGTCTCCTGGGCGTTCCAGACGCTCGCCGTGTTCTTCCTTGTCGGCGGGCACGTGGCCACCCGGGGCTACGCTTCCGCCCGGGCACGCGGGACGACGTACGGGCAGTGGCTGGCCGCCCGGCTGGCCCGGCTGTTCCGGCCGGTGGCCGCCGTACTGGGGCTGTGGACGGTCGCCGCGGCGTGCATGATCGCCTCCGGCACGGATCTCGGAACGATCCGGGCGTTGTTGAAGCTGGCGCTGTCCCCGCTGTGGTTCCTGCTGGTGTTCGCGGCGCTGACCGCGCTCACTCCGCTGGTGGCCCGGCTCAACCCGCTGTGGCCGTTCGCCGTGGTCCTGCACGTGGACCTCGTACGCTTCGGGCTCGGCGGACCGGCCTGGCTGGGCTGGGTCAACGTGGCGGCAGGCTGGCTCGTGCCCTTCACGCTGGGCGCCGCCTGGACGCGCGGTGAGCTCGGCCGGCGCGCCGGGTGGGTGCTGCTCGTGGGCGGGGCGGGTGCGGCGGCCGGGCTGGTGGCGTGGGCGGGCTATCCGGCGTCGATGGTCGGCGTGCCCGGGGCGGCGGTGTCCAACCTGAACCCGCCGACGCTGGCCGCCGTCACGTTCGGACTGGCCCAATGCGGCCTCGCCCTGCTGCTGCGCGAGCCGCTGCGCCGGGCGATGGCCCGGCCCACCGCGTGGGCGTCCGTGGCACTGGTCAATCTGTCGGCGATGACGGTGTTCCTGTGGCACCAGACCGCGCTGATGGCGGTCACCGCCACCGGACTGGCCGCGACGCGCTGGAGCGGGGGCCCACTCCCGGGGCTGCACACGGTGCCCGACGGACTCGGGTGGGTGGCGGCCCGGCTGGCGTGGCTACCGGTGTTCGCGCTGGCGCTCGCGGTGTGCTGGGGGGCCTTTCAATCCTTCGAGCGGGGCGGGCGCGGCTTCTTGGAGCGGGGCGCGTACCGCCGCGGCGGCTCGCGGGTCGTCGTCCGTGTCCACGGCGGGCGCGCCCCGGCGCGGGAGGGGGCGGTGCGCCGTGCCTAGGGTGGCTGCCGTGAGGATGGTGCGGGAGTGGGTGGGGCGGGTCCTGCGCGCGGCGCGCGACGACCTGTGGACCTTCGGCGCGGACCCGCTGCCGCCCTCGGTGTGGCTGCGCTGGCTGCCGCACGGCCTGGTGTGCCTGACCGCGTTCGGCGTCACGGTCGCCGACGTGCAGCAGCTCGACGAGTACTGGCGCCTCGGCACCGAGTACGCCCTGCTGGTCGGCATCGTGCAGGGTGCCTCGGTGGTGCTCGCGCTGTGGCGGCCGGTTCCGGCGTGGTGGCTGTCCACGGCGGCCATGGTGGTCGGGGCCGTGGGAGCGCGTGGCCGTCTGATGTCGGGCGCCGTCACCGGTGACCCCAGCTGGCCCTGGAACCCGCCCGGCGTCGTCGGGCACGCCGTCGTGCTGCTGCTGCTCGCGCTGCGGGTGCGCACCCGGATCACCGCCGAGGTGCTGGCCCTGACCGCTCTCGTGACGTACGTCCTGCAGGGACTGCTGGGCGCCGCCGCCTACGAGTCGACCGGCGTGCTGGCGGTCACCCTGTTCTGCGTGGTCGTCGTGCTGGGCACCGCGCTGCGCGGCCGCCGCGTGGCGCGCACGCAGCTGCTGGAGCAGACCACGCTGACCGCCGAGGAGCGGGCGCGCCGCACGCTGCTGGAGGAGCGCAGCCGTATCGCCCGCGAGCTGCACGACGTGGTGGCCCACCACATGTCGGTGATATCGATCCAGGCGCAGGTCGCCCCGCACCTGGTGAAGGACCCGCCCGAGGAGCTGAAAGAGAACCTGGAGGGGATCCGGCAGAACGCACTGGAGGCGCTCACCGAGCTGCGACGCGTCCTCGGCGTGCTGCGCAGCGAGCATCCCGGCGATCCGGGCGGCTCAGGAACCGACGACACCGCCCCGCACGCGCCGCAGCCCACGCTCAACCGGTTGGACGCGCTGGTGGAGAACACCCGGGCTGCGGGCCTGGCGGTGACCACCGAGGTCACCGGCCCGCCGCGGGCGCTCGCGCCGGGCGTGGAGCTGTCCGCGTACCGGATCGTGCAGGAGGCGCTGAGCAACGCGCTGCGGCACGCGCCCGGTTCGGCAGTCCGCGTCGAGCTCGCGCACACGGCGTCCGGCCTGCGCCTCCGGGTCGCCAACACCGCGCCGGACAGGCCCGCTTCCCCCTCGCCCTCGCCCTCGCCCGGCGCCGGGCACGGGCTGCTCGGCATGCGGGAGCGGGCTGCCATGCTCGGCGGGGGACTCACCGCGGGCCCCACGCCCGACGGAGGCTACGAGGTGACGGCCTTCCTCCCCGCCTCCGCCCCGCCACCCCTCGACGAGACGCCGAAGGACGGCGTATGAAGGACACCGTATGAAGGACACCGCATGACGACCGGCAGTCCCGCCATCCGCGTACTGATAGCCGACGATCAGGTGATGGTCCGTCAGGGGTTCACGGTGCTCCTGAACGCCGAGCCGGGCATCGAGGTCGTCGGCCAGGCGGTGGACGGGCTCGACGCGGTCGCCCAGGTCGCCGAGGCACGCCCGGACGTGGTGCTGATGGACATCCGCATGCCCGAGCTCGACGGCATCGAGGCCACGCGCCGCATCACCGCAGGCACGCCGGACGTCAGGGTGCTGGTGCTGACGACGTTCGACCTCGACGAGTACGTGTACGAGGCGCTGCGCGCCGGCGCGTCCGGGTTCCTGCTCAAGGACGCGTCGGCCGCCCAGCTCGCGGAGGCGGTGCGGGTGGTGGCCGCCGGGGACGCGCTGCTCGCGCCGGGCGTCACACGACGGCTCATCGCCGAGTTCTCCCGGCTGGACTCGGCGCCCCGCGCTCCGCTCAAGGCCCGCGTCGGCGAGCTGACCGAGCGCGAGACGGAGGTGCTGGGGCTGATCGCGCAGGGCCTGTCGAACGCGGAGATCGCCCAGCGGCTGGTGGTGGCCGAGCAGACGGTGAAGACCCACGTGGGCCGCATCCTGGTGAAGCTGCGCCTGCGGGACCGGACCCAGGCGGCGGTGTTCGCGTACGAGACGGGGCTGGTCAGACCGTCGGGCTACTCGCAGGGTTCCTGGGACCCCGCGTAGTACTTGGGACGGATCCGGCAGGACCCTTCTTTCTGCTGACGACTCCGGGGTGGGCGCGCCCTACCTTGCTGTACGTGACCGAGACCCGTACCCAGCCCCTCGCGGCGGGCAAGCCGAAGTCCCGCAGTCCCGAGTACCACCTCGCCATGGGAGTGCTCGGTGGACTGCGCACGGACCTGTTCCACGACGCGTTCGCGTACCGCCTGCTGCCGCCCATGAGCACCGAAGGACCGCTCGCCCGCCGGCTGCCGCAGCGGCTGCGCAGGTACGCGCCCTGGACGCCGCACGCGTTCGTGGTGGCGAGCGCGCTGCTGTCGTTGCTCGTCGGGATCGAATACACCCGGTACTACACCAGCGGTTTCGTGGGCCTGCTGGCCGCCCTCATACCCGCGGCCGCGATTCTGATGACCCTGGTGCGGCCGGTCGCCGCGTTCTGGGGGTCCCTCGTGTCGACGCCGTTCGTCAGCATCCTCGTCGGCAGGGGTGAATGGCCGTGGTCACCGAGCACGTTGTTCGCGCACTTCGTGGTGCTGACGGTCGTCGCGGCCCGGACGCGGCCGCGTACCGCCGGCTGGATGTGGGTGCTGACCGCGTTCTTCGGGCTGACGGCTGAGGCCTTGGTGCCGCACTACTACGGCTCCGACACCGTGCCGTTCCTCTTCGTCTCCGCGCTGGCCCTGCTGGTCGTCACCGTCCGGCACGTGCGCCGGGAGGCGGCGGAGGAGGTCACCGCGCAGCAGACCGTCACCGCACACGAACGCTCCAAGCGCACCCTCCTCGAAGAGCGCACCACCATCGCCCGCGAGTTGCACGACGTCGTCGCGCACCACATGTCGGTGGTCGCCATCCAGGCCGAGGCCGCGCCCTACCGGGTCGAGAACCCGCCGCCCGAGCTGGAGCAGGCCTTCGCGACGATCCGCGAGAACGCGGTGGCCGCGCTCACCGAACTGCGGCGCGTCCTCGGTGTCGTACGGGCCGAGGACTACGAGGCGCCCGACGCGCCGCAGCCGACGCTCGCCGACCTTGACGGGCTGCTCGCCAACGTCCGCGATGCGGGGCTGCCCGTGGAGAAGGCGGTCACCGGAGCGGTCCGTGAACTCCCGCAGGGCGTCGAGCTGTCCGCGTACCGCATCGTGCAGGAGGCGCTCAGCAACGCGCTGCGGCATGCGCCCGGCTCCGCCGCCCGCGTCGAGATCGGTTACGTCATCGGCGGCCTCGGCCTGCGTATCGTCAACGGGCCCGCGTCCGCGCCTGTCATGGTGAAGTCCACGCACGGGGCGGGTCACGGCATCACCGGCATGCGGGAGCGCGTCGCGATGCTGGGCGGTGAGATGACGGCGGAGCCGGCGGCCGACGGGGGCTATGAGGTGACGGTGTTCCTTCCGGTTCCGGTGGTGGAGGAGCCCGCGTCGGAAAGGGGCGACCGGTGACCATCCGGGTGCTGATCGCCGACGACCAGATGATGGTGCGCGAAGGATTCTCGGTCCTGCTGAACGCGATGCCGGACATCGAGGTCGCCGGCGAGGCCGTCAACGGCCGTGAGGCGGTCCAGCGAGTCCGTGAACTCGCGCCCGACGTCGTGCTGATGGACATCCGTATGCCGGAGATGAACGGCATCGAGGCGACCCGCGAGATCGTGGCGGCGGACGGCAGCGCCAAGGTGCTGGTGCTGACGACCTTCGACCTCGACGAGTACGTCTACCAGGCGCTGCGCGCCGGGGCATCCGGCTTTCTGCTCAAGGACGCCTCGGCCCGGCAGCTCGCCGACGGCGTACGGGTCGTGGCGGCCGGCGAGGCGCTGCTCGCGCCGAGCGTCACGAAGCGGCTGATCACCGAGTTCTCGAAGCTCGCGGACGCACCGACGATTCCGGCGGTGAGCCGGGGTGCGTACGGGGAGCTCACCGAGCGTGAGACGGAGGTGCTGGTGCTGATCGCGCAGGGCCTGTCGAACGCGGAGATCGCCGAGCGGCTCGTGGTCGCCGAGTCGACGATCAAGACGCATGTGAGCCGGGTGCTGGTGAAGCTGGGGTTGCGGGATCGTACGCAGGCGGCGGTGTTCGCGTACGAGGCGCGGTTGGTCACTCCCGGGTGAGCCCGGGGTGACCTTGGGTTTTCCGCTCCGCGGGGCGGCCTTCTCCGCTCCGCGGGTGGGGTTCTGCCCGCTCCGCGGGCCTGCTTTCCCCGCTCCGCGGGGTGGTGCTTTGCCGCTCCGCGGCCTGGTTCTTCGCTGCTCCGCGGCGGTTTCCCGCCCGCCCGCCCCTTTTGTGCCGTTCCGCGGCACCCG
>NZ_LOHS01000104.1 GCF_001642995.1 Streptomyces jeddahensis | reverse complement strand
GCCCGCACGCGGCGAACAACAAGCTCGCTGGCAGCCCATGGGCTGCCAGCGAGCTTGTCTACAGCACAGGCACAGCGCCCAGCGTCACGCGTGCTTGGCCCGCGAAGCCGCCCGAGCCCGATCCCGCTGGTCCAGCACCACCTTGCGGATACGGACGGCCTCCGGGGTCACCTCGACGCACTCGTCGTCGCGGCAGAACTCCAGCGACTGCTCCAGCGACAGCTTGCGCGGCGGCACGATGGACTCCGCGACATCGGCGGTCGACGACCGCATGTTGGTGAGCTTCTTCTCCTTGGTGATGTTCACGTCCATGTCGTCGCTCCGCGAGTTCTCGCCGACGATCATGCCCTCGTACACCTCGGTGCCCGGCTCGACGAAGAGCACGCCGCGCTCCTGGAGGTTCGTCATCGCGAACGCGGTCACGGCACCGGCGCGGTCGGCGACCAGCGAGCCGTTGTTACGCGTCTGCAGGGTGCCGAACCACGGCTCGTGGCCCTCGTGGATGGAGTGCGCGATACCCGTACCGCGGGTGTTCGTCAGGAACTCCGTACGGAAGCCGATCAGACCCCGGGACGGGACGACGAACTCCATGCGGACCCAGCCGGAGCCGTGGTTGGACATGTTGTCCATGCGGCCCTTGCGGATACCCATGAGCTGCGTGACCGCGCCCATGTGCTCCTCGGGCACGTCGATCGTCATGCGCTCGACCGGCTCGTAGACCTTGCCGTCGACCTCCTTGGTGACGACCTGCGGCTTGCCGACGGTCAGTTCGTAGCCCTCGCGGCGCATGGTCTCGACGAGGATGGCGAGCGCCAGCTCACCGCGGCCCTGCACCTCCCAGGCGTCCGGGCGCTCGGTGTCGAGGACGCGCAGCGAGACGTTGCCGATGAGCTCGCGGTCGAGGCGGTCCTTGACCTGGCGGGCGGTGACCTTGCGGTCCTTGACGGCCGCCTTCGCGTCGGCGCCCTTGCCGGTGCCGCCGCGGCCGACCAGCGGCGAGGTGTTCGTGCCGATGGTCATGGAGATCGCGGGCTCGTCGACCGTGATCAGCGGCAGCGCGACCGGGTTCTCCGGGTCGGCCAGCGTCTCGCCGATCATGATGTCGGAGATGCCGGCGACCGCGCAGATGTCGCCCGGGCCGGCCTTCTCGGCGGGCTTGCGGGTGAGCGCCTCGGTCATCAGCAGCTCGGCGATGCGGACGTTCTGGATCGAGCCGTCGCGCTTGATCCAGGCGACCGTCTGGCCCTTCTTCAGCTCGCCCTGCTCGACGCGGAGCAGCGCGATACGGCCGAGGAAGTTGTCGGCGTCAAGGTTGGTGACGTGGGCCTGGAGCGGCGCGTCCTCGTCGTACGACGGGGCCGGGATGGTGTCCAGGATCGTGGAGAAGAACGGCTCCAGGCTGTCGCTGTCGGCCGGGACGGTGCCGTCCTCCGGCTTGGTGAGCGACGCGATGCCGTCGCGGGCGCAGGCGTAGACGATCGGGAACTCGATCTGGTCCTCGTCGGCGTCCAGGTCCAGGAACAGGTCGTACGTCTCGTTGACGACCTCGTCGATACGGGAGTCCGGGCGGTCCGTCTTGTTGATGCAGAGGATCACCGGGAGGCGGGCGGCGAGGGCCTTGCGCAGCACGAAGCGGGTCTGCGGGAGCGGGCCCTCGGACGCGTCGACGAGGAGGACCACGCCGTCGACCATCGACAGGCCGCGCTCGACCTCGCCGCCGAAGTCGGCGTGGCCGGGGGTGTCGATGATGTTGATCGTGATGGGGTCCCCGCCGTCCTTCGGGTGGTATTTCACCGCGGTGTTCTTGGCGAGGATCGTGATGCCCTTCTCACGCTCCAGGTCGTTCGAGTCCATGACCCGGTCGTCGACCTGCTCGAGCTGGTGGGCGGCGAAGGCGCCGGCCTGCTTCAGCATGCCGTCGACGAGGGTGGTCTTGCCGTGGTCGACGTGGGCGACGATGGCGACGTTGCGGATGTCGTGACGCGTTGAGGTCACAGCCATGGTGCGGCGTACTCCCGGAGTGGTGAGGACGGCCTCGCGGACGTCTGCGTCCCGCGGGCCCTGCCGGGCTGGACACGCCACGGCCTCACCCCATGGTACGGGGCCCTCCGGGGTTGGGCTTCCTCGGGCCGATTGGGCGCCCCTGGCCTGCGCACAACGGTCGGCATCGGTCAGCGGGTCGGGCTGGCCTTCGGGGCGCCCGGGTGGACCCCCTCCTTCAGGTAACCCATGTCCTCGTAGACCGGGGTCTCGAAGCCGAAGGCGCCTGCGTTGGCGAGGTTGGGGCGGGCGGCCACCAGCTGGGGGCGCTGGTAGAGGGGGATGGAGCCGGCGGCGGCCCAGATGCGGGCGTCGGCCTGCTTCATCAGTGACGTCGCCTCCTTTTCGTCCAGCTCGGCGATCGCCTGGTCGAAGAGCTGGTCGATCTGGTCGGTGCCGACGCGCGTGTAGTTCTGCTCGATGCTCAGCGAGCCGTCCGCGGCGGGCACCGGCTTGGCGAAGATCGGCCGGTCGTCCGTCGCCGGGAAGGCGGTCGCGGGCCACGAGTACAGCGCGAGGTCGTACTGGCCGGACGCGACGTGGTCCTTGAAGTAGCTGTCGTCGGAGACCTTGGACGTCTCCGTGCGGATACCGATGCGCTCCAGCATCCGCGAGATCCGGTCGCCCACCGCGCGCAGCTGTTCCGATCCGGGGCCCGAGGGCAGTACGAAGCGGAGCGTCAGCGGCTTGCCGTCCTTGGCGAGCTGACCTGCGGCGGCACCGTCGGCCACGGCATCGGCCGGGGACGCCGAAGACCCGCTCGGCTTGGGGGCTGCCGTGCCCTTCGGCGCGTACGCCCCCGGGACGCCGCCTCCCCTGGCCTGCTGCCTGCCCTCCTGGCCGCGCGGAGCCTGCTGCTTCTCCCGGTCGGCCTCACGGGGAATGAGCAGGGCGTCCGCCTGGCGGACGAGCGCCGCCCGCTGGAGAGCGACGGCCGCGGCGGGCGCGAACACCGACCTGCCGCTGTCGCCGGGCTTGTCGTCCCTGCCGCTGTCACCCGGCTTGTCGTCCTCCTCGCCGACGATGTACACGCCGTCGTCGTCCTCGGCCGCGTCCTCCGGCCCACCGGCCTCGTCGGACCTCCCGGAGCCGTCGGAGGAGCCGGAGGAGCCGCCCGGCGCCCCGCCGGCGGGCTTCCCGGCAGTCCGGCCCTCGCTGCCCGCCGCGTTTCCGGTCCCCTTGTCCGTGCCGCCCGGCACCCAGCCTGCCTCCGCGAGCAGCGCCTGCGCCGCCTTCGTGTCCTGGCCCCCGATGGCCGCGCTGTTGTCGGCGTACGCGGCCTGACCGGCCAGTGCGAGATGGCTGCCGACCGGCTCGGCGGGCAGCCCGAGCGGTGTGAGGACGAGCCGGGCGAGTTCCTCGCGGTCGAGGGCGCGGGCCACGGCGCGGCGTACGCGTTCGTCGGCGAGCGGACCCTGGGCGCCGTTGAGGGCGAGCTGCGTGTAGGCGGGCTCCAGGGACTTGCGGAGGACGTAGTCGCGGAGGCCCGCCTGCTCATCGGCGTACTTCTCGACCGCCTCGCTGCGCTTCTCGCGTGCGAGCTTCTCGGCCTGGGCCGCCTGCTGGTCCGAGCCGTGCGCGATGGCCCAGGAGCGCAGCGCCTGGCCGGGACTGGTCGCGGCGGCGGGTCCGCTCAGGGCTGCCGCCTCGGGCCCCTCGGCGCCCTGGCCTCCCTCTGCTGCCTCGCCGCCCTCGGCTCCCTTGTCGCGGGCGGCGAGTGCGATGCGCTGGGCGTCGGCCGGCTCGACGTCGGCGAGGTCGAGCCGGCCCTCGGCGAGTGCGGCGGCCCGCTGATCGCGCGGCACGGCGCGCAGCACGATCGTGGAGAGCTTGGCCTGCCTGCCCCACCAGCGCGGGTTGCGCTCCAGCGTCACGTCGCCCGCCGCCCGGTCGATCTTGGTGAGGGTGAACGGCCCGGCACTGACCTTCAGCTTGGCCCTCGCACCGTCGTTGAAGGTGTCCGGCGTGCCCATGACGTCCTTCGGGTACAGCGGCGAGAACAGGGAGCGCCAGTCCGCGTACGGCTTCGCGAAGGTGACGCGTACCTCCAGGTCGCTGGCGCCGCGCTCGACCTTCTCGATCCGGTCGTATCCGGCGTTGCGCGCGGTCCAGTACGCGGTGTCCTTGCCGGACAGGGCGCGCCACTGGGCGGCGAAGTCGGCGGCGCCGATCTCGCGGCCGTCGCTCCACACCGCCTGCTGGTTGATCTTGTAGAGCACGACCTGCTTGGGTTCGCGCGCGACGATCTCGGCAGACTCGAGGAAGTCGGGGTTGCGCTGCGGGCGGCCCAGCTCGTCGAGCCGGAACAGGGACGGCAGGACGGCGCCGGCGATGCGCGACGTGGTCGCGTCGGCGTCGGCCTGGAAGGCGTTGAGCGTCTCGGGCAGGGTGTCGACGGCCCAGTTGAGGGTGCCGCCGTCGCTGATCAGCTCGCGTCCTGCCGGTGCGATGTCCTGCCCGGCGATCGGGCGGCTCGCCTTCCCGCTGTCGCCGCTGCAGCCGGTCAGGGCGGGCACGGCGAGCACTCCGGCCGCAACGAACGCGACACATCGCAGGACAGGGCGGCGCAGCCGGCCGCCGTCGAGAGACATCACTGGTACCTCCGGGGCTTGCGCGGCCGCCCGCCGCCGTCCGGGCCGGATCGGACCGGGACTGCTCAGGTTGTACGGAATGCTGTGCGGAATATGGAGCTGATCACACGTATCGCCCTACTTAAGTGGATCGTGCCGGTTTGTCGGTGGCGACACGACGGCGTGAGGCTCAACATCACCCGTGCGGCTGAAGTGGCAGCGGAGCCGAAGGAGGCCGATCGCGACTAGTGCAAAGGGCGAATATCCGTGTGACCAGTGAGGGTCCGCTGGGCCGATCGGGGGCGCATACGGGGCGCATGCGTGGCATGCGAGCCAGGAATCCGGCCGGATCCCTTCACAAGGCCAGATGTGACGCGCGACACTCGCAGGCGCGTGAGCGTTGCCACCGCAACCGCGGAAGTGAGGGCAAGTCATGTCCCTGCAGGACGATCTGACCGCCGTACAACGCTGCATCGACGACCTCGTCCGGTCCGTCGGCCGTCTCGAGCAGCACGCCGGGAGCAGCCTGGAGATCCGCCGGGTGCGCACGGACGCCGATCATCTGCGAGAGAGCGTCGCGCTCCTGCGCGAGGCCACCCCCGCCCTCCGGGCGCAGAAGAAACCCGAGCTCGTGGGCATCCCGGACACGCCGTACGACAGCGCGCTGTGGACGGACTCGGACGACGAGGGGCTGGGTGCCCGCGACCGGCGCGCTCCCTGATCGGTCTCGAGTCGGCGCGCACCGCCCACCGAGTCGTCCACAGTCCACAAAGGAGTGGAACTTCGTTGGCAACCGGGACAGAACCACAAATGAACAGCGGCGGCGTACGCGAAGGCACCCGCGCCGCCATCGCCGCCCCGCATCTGCGGACCGACCGCTGGTGGCTGGCGCCTGCCGCGACCGCGGCCGGGCTGCTGGCCTTCGTCGTCTACTCGACGTGGCGAGCCTTCGCGAACGCCGACTACTACGCGGCGCCCTACGTCTCGCCGTTCTACTCGCCCTGCCTGGCCGAGAACTGCGTGCCGATGCGCGCGGGCCCGAACTGGGAGATCTTCGGGAGCTGGTGGGGCCTGTCCCCCGCCCTGCTCATCCTGATCTTCCCGCTGGGCTTCCGGCTGACCTGCTACTACTACCGCAAGGCGTACTACCGGGGCTTCTGGGCGTCCCCGCCTGCCTGCGCCGTCGCCGAGCCGCACAAGAAGTACACGGGTGAGACCCGCTTCCCGCTGATCCTGCAGAACATCCACCGGTACTTCTTCTACGCGGCGCTGCCGGTCGCCGGGATCCTGACGTACGACACGGTCCTCGCCTTCCGCGACGAGAACTACGAGTGGGGCCACATGGGCCTCGGCACGCTCGTCTTCCTGGTCAACATCGTGCTGATCTGGGCGTACACCTTCTCCTGCCACTCCTGCCGGCACATCGTCGGCGGCAAGCTCAAGCACTTCTCCAAGCACCCCGTGCGCTACCGGCTGTGGCAGTGGGTGGGCAGGCTCAACGCCCGGCACATGCTGCTCGCGTGGACCTCGCTGGTGAGCGTCGCGCTCGCCGACTTCTACGTGTATCTGGTCGCCAGCGGCGCCTTCGACGATCCGAGGCTGTTCTGAAATGGAAGGTGCTTGATGTCCGAAGTGGAACGGCAGCAGTGGGACGTCGTGGTGGTGGGCGCCGGCGGCGCGGGGCTGCGGGCCGCGATCGAGGCGCGTGAACAGGGCGCTCGTACGGCAGTGATCTGCAAGTCGCTGTTCGGCAAGGCGCACACGGTGATGGCCGAAGGCGGCATCGCGGCGGCCATGGGCAACGTCAACGAGCGCGACAACTGGCAGGTCCACTTCCGCGACACGATGCGCGGCGGCAAGTTCCTCAACCAGTGGCGGATGGCCGAGCTGCACTCCCAGGAGGCCCCGGACCGGGTCTGGGAGCTGGAGACGTGGGGCGCGCTGTTCGACCGTACGAAGGACGGGCGGATCTCGCAGCGCAACTTCGGCGGGCACGAGTACCCGCGGCTCGCGCACGTCGGCGACCGCACGGGCCTGGAGCTGATCCGCACGCTCCAGCAGAAGATCGTGTCGCTGCAGCAGGAGGACAAGCGCGATTTCGGCGACTATGAGGCGCGGCTGAAGGTCTTCCAGGAGTGCACGGTGACGCGCGTCCTGAAGACTGTGCCGGACAGCGGCTCCGCCGCGGGTGACGGCCGCGTCTCGGGCGTCTTCTGCTACGACCGCGAGTCCGGGCGCTTCTTCGTCCTGGAGGCGCCCTCGGTGGTCGTGGCCACCGGCGGCATCGGCAAGTCCTTCAAGGTCACGTCGAACTCGTGGGAGTACACGGGTGACGGGCACGCGCTGGCGCTGCTCGCGGGGGCGCCGCTGCTGAACATGGAGTTCGTGCAGTTCCACCCGACCGGCATGGTCTGGCCGCCGTCGGTGAAGGGCATCCTCGTCACCGAGTCGGTGCGTGGCGACGGCGGTGTGCTGCGCAACTCCGAGGGCAAGCGGTTCATGTTCGACTACATCCCCGACGTCTTCAAGGACAAGTACGCCGAGTCGGAGGACGAGGCCGACCGCTGGTACGACGACCCGGACAACAACCGGCGCCCGCCCGAGCTGCTGCCGCGCGACGAGGTGGCGCGGGCCATCAACGCCGAGGTGAAGGAGGGACGCGGTTCACCGCACGGCGGGGTCTTCCTCGATGTGTCGACGCGTATGCCCGCCGAGGTGATCAAGCGCCGCCTGCCGTCGATGTACCACCAGTTCAAGGAGCTCGCGGACGTCGACATCACGGCCGAGGCGATGGAGGTCGGCCCGACCTGCCACTACGTGATGGGCGGCATCGCGGTCGACTCCGACACGGCGGCGGCCCGCGGAGTGCCCGGCCTGTACGCGGCTGGTGAGGTCGCGGGCGGCATGCACGGCTCCAACCGGCTCGGCGGCAACTCCCTCTCCGACCTGCTGGTCTTCGGACGGCGGGCGGGGCTGCACGCGGCGCAGTACGCGGCCGGGCTCACCGGGCGCCCCATCGTGGACGCCGAACAAGTGGACGCGGCGGCGGCCGAGGCGCTGCGCCCGTTCTCGGCGGAGGGCCCGACGCCCGGGGAGCCGCCCGAGAACCCGTACACCCTCCACCAGGAGCTCCAGCAGACGATGAACGACCTGGTCGGCATCATCCGCCGCGAGGCGGAGATGGAGCAGGCGCTGAGGAAGCTCGCGGAGCTGCGGGTCCGGGCGCGGCGGGCCGGGGTCGAGGGGCACCGCCAGTTCAACCCCGGCTGGCACCTGGCGCTCGACCTGCGCAACATGCTGCTGGTCAGCGAGTGCATCGCGAGGGCCGCGCTGGAGCGTACGGAGAGCCGCGGCGGCCATACCCGCGAGGACTACCCGACGATGGACCGCGAGTGGCGGCACATCAATCTGCTCTGCCGTCTCGCGGACCCGACGGGCGGTCTCGCGGCCACCGATCCGGTCCGCGGCCAGATCTCCCTGCAGCGGGAGACGACCGAGCCGATCCGACCCGACCTGCTCGCCTTGTTCGACAAGGAGGAGCTGGTCAAGTACCTCGCCGAAGAGGAGCTGTACGAATGAGTTCGTACGAGGCGCGATTCAAGGTGTGGCGGGGGGACGCCGAGGGCGGGGGGCTGGAGGACTTCAAGGTCGAGGTGAACGACGGCGAGGTGGTGCTCGACATCATCCACCGCCTCCAGGCGACCCAGGCCCCCGACCTCGCGGTCCGCTGGAACTGCAAGGCCGGCAAGTGCGGTTCGTGCAGCGCCGAGATCAACGGCCGGCCCCGGCTGATGTGCATGACCCGCATGTCCGTGTTCTCCCGGGAGGAGACCGTCACGGTGACGCCGCTGCGGGCGTTCCCGGTGGTACGGGACCTCGTGACGGACGTCGGGTTCAACTACGAGAAGGCGCGGGAGATCCCCTCGTTCGTGCCGCCCGCCGGGCTGGGCCCCGGCGAGTACCGGATGCAGCAGGAGGACGTCGACCGCTCGCAGGAGTTCCGCAAGTGCATCGAGTGCTTCCTGTGCCAGGACACCTGCCATGTGGTGCGCGACCACGAGGAGAACAAGGCGGCGTTCGCAGGGCCCCGCTCTCTGATGCGCGTCGCCGAACTGGACATGCACCCGCTGGACGCGGCCGAGCAGACCGGCATCGACCGCAAACGCACCGCCCAGGACGAGCACGGCCTCGGCTACTGCAACATCACCAAGTGCTGCACGGAGGTCTGCCCCGAGGGCATCAAGATCACGGACAACGCCCTGATCCCCTTGAAGGAGCGGGCGGTGGACCGGAAGTACGACCCACTGGTGTGGCTGGGGTCGAAGATCGGACGGCGATCACCGTGAGGCCATGAAGAACGAGGACAGTCTCGGCCGCTCCGGCCCGGCGCCCGCATCATGGCGCCGGGATGCCCGTCTCCGCAGGTCCCGCCCCAGCCCGGGGCGGGCCCGGTCGCGATAGGCCAGAAGCGGTCATACCCTCACAAACGTGACGCTTCCCCGGAGCCGGGACCGGTCGCACAGCGGCATACGCCCCCCGCACTCCCTGCGCCTCGCGTATGCCCTGCTCTGCGCGCTGGCGGCACTGTGCTGGCTCATCGCGCCCGCCTCCGGTGCCCGTGCCGACGACCCGATCACGCTGTCGCGGACCGGCCAGATCACCGACAGAGTCGACGCGCTCGGCGACCGCAAGGGCGACGTCGAGGCCGCACTGGAGAGTCTCGACAGCGAGCACGGCGTCCAGCTCTTCGTCGCCTACGTGCGTGACTTCTCCGGCCGCACCGCGCAGAGCTGGGCCGACGCGACCGCCCAGCGCAACGGCCTCGGCCTGAACGACGTACTGCTGGCCGTCGCCACGCACGACCGGCAGTACGCGTACTCCGTGGACCAGGACATGCGGCTGACCGACGCCGAGCTGCGGGACGTCGCGGGGACCGCCATCGAGCCGGCGCTGCGCCAGAACGACTGGGCGGGTGCCGCCATCGGGGCGGCGGACGGCATCGGCGCGGTCCTCTCGGGCCGGCCCGTGCCCACTCCGGCGATCACCCCGGGCGAGGCCGATCCCGGCGGCGCCGACGGCGAAGCCTTCATCGGTGACCTCTTGCTGCCGGTCGCGGCGCTCGGAGCCGCGGCCGCCCTCGCCGCGTACTCGTACACCCGGCGCAAGAAGCGCGTCCAGACCCGTACCACCCCGGGGGGCGGCTGGGGCGGGCGCACCACCCCCGGCGGCTGGGGCGGGCGCGGCGAGCAGGTCGTGCCCCTGCCCGAGCTCGATCAGCGGGCGAGGCAGCTGCTCGTCGAGACGGACGACGCGGTCCGCACCAGCACCGAGGAGCTCGGCTTCGCGACCGCCCAGTTCGGCGAAGAGGCGGCCGCGCCCTTCGGCGAGGCGCTCGCGTACGCGAAGGCGGAGCTGACAGCGGCCTTCCGGCTGCGGCAGCGGCTCGACGACGCGATCCCGGAGGACGACGCGACGAAGCGCCACATGCTGGACGAGATCATCGCGCGCTGCACGGAGGCCGATCGCCGGCTCGACGCGGAGGCCGAGGGCTTCGACCGCCTGCGGGCCCTGGAGCAGAACGCGCCGCAGGCGCTGGAGCACGCCGAGGCGAGGCTGCGGGACATCACCGGCCGCACCGACACCGCGCAGGCCACGCTCACCGCGCTCAGTACGCGGTATGCGCCCACCGCGGTCCTGCCCGTCAGGGGACACGTCGAGCAGGCCAAGGACCGGCTCGCCTTCGCGTCGACGCACATCGACCAGGCCCGCGATGCCGTCGGGGCGGGCTCGGGCGGCACGGCCGCGGTGCATCTGCGGGCCGCCGAGGGCGCCGTCGACCAGGCGGGCACGTTCGTGGACGCCGTCGACCGGCTGGCGAAGGAGCTCGCGGAGGCGGTGGGCAAGCTGCCCGGCGCGCTGATCGAGACCGAGACCGACCTGGCGGAGGCGCGGGGCATGCTCGAGGGCACCCCCGGGGGCATCTCCACCGCCGACCTGCACGGCCGTATCGCCCGCGCCGAGTCGGTCGTCGGCGAGGTGCGGACGCAGGTCGCCGCGGGCCGGTACGACCCCATCGACGCGCTGCGCCGCGTGGAGGAGGCCGACGCGGCCCTCGACGACGCCCTCGCGGGAGCGCGCGCCCGCGAGGTGAGCAACCAGAAGGCCCGCGCCCTGCTCGACCAGGCCCTGCTCACCGCGCGCAGTGCCGTGGGCGCCGCGTCGGACTTCATCACGACGCACCGGGCCGCGGTGGGCAGCGAGGCCAGGACGCGCCTCGCCGAGGCACAGCGGCACCTCGCGTGGGCGCAGGCCTCCGCGGCTGCCGACGGCACGGGCGGCGCGGGACCGGCAGCCGGAGCTTCCGCCGATCCCGCGGCCGCGCTCGCCGAGGCCCAGCGGGCGGACGCGATGGCCCGCGAGGCGCAGCAGCTGGCCGAGCGGGACGTGCGCATGTACGGCAATCCGTACGGCGGTCCGATGGGCGGCGGGCGCGGGGGCGGCGGCATGGGCGGTGCGGTGCTCGGCGGCATCCTGCTCGGGGGCATCCTCGGCGGTACGGGCCGTGGGACGAGTGGCGGGGGCGGCTTCGGCGGGGGACGCGGTGGCGGCTTCGGCGGGGGCTTCGGTGGAGGTTTCGGCGGGGGCGGCCCCGGCAGCTTCGGCGGCGGAGGGACCCGCGGGCGGAGGGGCGGGGGCGGCAGGTTCTGAGCGAGGCGATCCAAGCAACGCAACTCGGGGGAAAGCGAGAACGAGAGGCGGTCCCATGACCAAGCAGACGATCCTCGGCCGCGTCGCGCAGCTGGCGAAGGCGAACATCAATGCCCTGCTGGACCAGGCGGAAGACCCGCAGAAGATGCTCGACCAGCTGATCCGTGACTACAGCAGCAACATCAACGAGGCCGAGCAGGCGGTCGCGACCACCATCGGCAATCTGCGGCTGCTGGAGCAGGACCATCAGGAGGACGTGGAGGCGGCTGCCGAGTGGGGCAGAAAGGCACTGGCCGCCAGTAAGAAGGCGGACGAGCTGCGGTCCGCCGGTTCCGGCGCCGATGCCGACAAGTTCGACGGCCTCGCCAAGGTGGCGCTGCAGCGGCAGCTCCAGTCGGAGCGCGAGGCGAAGGACGCCGAACCGACGATCGCCACGCAACGGGAGGTCGTCGACAAACTGAAGTCCGGCCTCGACCAGATGAAGACCAAGCTGACGGAACTCCAGTCCAGGCGCGACCAGTTGGTGGCCCGCGCCAAGACGGCCCAGGCGCAGAACCAGATGCTGGACGCCGCCAAGAACATCAACGTGCTCGATCCGACGACCGAGTTGAGCCGCTTCGAGGAGAAGGTACGCCGCGAGGAGGCGAAGGCGCTCGGCAAGCAGGAACTCGCCGACTCCTCGCTGGACGCACAGTTCGAGCAGCTCGACAGCATGGGTGACGCGGCGGAGATCGAGGCCCGGCTGGCCGCGCTCAAAGCGCACGCGTGACCGTGCTCAGGCCAGAGCAGGATGAGCGGACCCAGCCTCGGACCAGGCCGGGCACCGCCCGGCCTCAGAACAGGCTGAGCAACGCCTCCGTAGGATCCGCGGGCCCCGAGTCCCCGTCCGGCAGCGGTAGTTCGAACCACACGGTCTTGCCGCGGTGCGTGCGCCGGGAGCCCCACGACGCGCTCAGCAGTCCGACGAGCTGCAGGCCGCGGCCGCCCTCGTCCGTGGCGCGCGCTCTGCGGCGGCGCGGCTGGACGAGTCCGGCGTCCCACACCTCGCACACGAGTGTGCGGTCGAGCAGCAGCCGGAGCCTGATCTCGCCCTCCCCGTAGCGCAGGGCGTTGGTGACGAGCTCGCTGACCAGCAGTTCGGTGGTGTCAACGAGAGGCTCGAGGTCCCAGGACAGCAGCTGGGCGCGGGCGTACTCGCGGGCCCGGCCGACGCTGCGCGGTTCGCGCGGCAGCGTCCAGTCGCCGACGGCGTCCGAGGGCAGGCCCTGGACGCGGGCCATGAGCAGCGCGACGTCGTCCTCGCCGTGGTGGGTGTCGAGGGTGCCGAGGACGTGGTCGCAGACGTCCTCGAGCTCCGGACCGGGATCGGCGAGCGCGCCGAGGAAGGCCTGCAGGCCCTCGTCCAGCGGATGGTCGCGGGACTCGACGAGCCCGTCGGTGTAGAGGGCGAGCAGCGCGCCTTCGGGGAGTTCGACCTCGACCTCCTCGAAGGGTTCGCCGCCGACGCCGAGCGGCATGCCCGGCGGTACGTCGAGCATGAGGGCCGGTTCGCCGGGCTCGACGAGGGCGGGCGGGAGGTGGCCGGCGTTGGCGAAGGTGCAGCGGCGGGTGACGGAGTCGTAGACCGCGTACACGCAGGTGGCGAGGTAGACCTCGGAGAGGTCCGCCTCCCGTGCGTGGCGTGCCACGCGCGTGGCCTGCCGGACGCCGCCGGGGGTGCCGAGACCGCGGGCGATCTCGTCGAGCTGGGACAGCACTTCGGCGGGTTCGAGGTCGAGCAGCGCCAGGGTGCGTACGGCCGTGCGGAGTTCGCCCATGGCGACGGCGGCGCGCAGGCCGCGGCCCATGACGTCGCCGACGACGAGGGCCGTGCGGTGGCCGGGCAGTTCGATGACGTCGAACCAGTCGCCGCCGACCTCGCTCGGCCGGCCTGTGGCACCGCTGCCGGGCAGATACCGGCAGGCGATCTCGAGGCCGGACGCCTCGGGGGCGCCCGGCGGGAGGAGGGAGCGCTGCAGGATCAGGGCGCGCTGGTGTTCGCGGCGGTAGAGGCGGGCGTTGTCGATGCAGACGGCGGCGCGCGCGGCGAGCTCCACGGCGAGGGCCCGGTCCCGTTCGCCGAAGGGTTCGCTGCCCTTCGTACGGGAGAACTGGGCGAGGCCGACGACGGTGTCGTGGGCGACCATCGGCACCGCGAGCGTGGACTGTATGAGGCTGCCGTCCTCAGCGGGCACCAGCTGGGGCCGGGCCGTCCGCAGGGCTTCGGCGGGGGCCGAGTTGAAGGGGTAGTGGTGGACCGCCCCTGCGGCGACGGGCGCGGGTGCGGCCATGTACGGCGTGTCGGCGACGGCGCTCGCGAAGGCGACGCGGCGCAGCGCGGCGCTGCCTCCGGCGGTCTCGGGCCGGGACGTACCCCAGCCGCCCGCCGGCGCCTCGTCGCCTTCGAGGAGGCCCTGGTAGAGGTCGACGGAGGCGAGGTCGCAGAAGCCGGGGACGGTGACGTCGAGGAGTTCGCGGGCGGTGGTCTCGAGGTCGAGGGAGTTGCCGATGCGGGCGCCGGCCTCGTTCAGCAGGGCGAGGTTGCGGCGGGCGTGGGCGGCCTCGCGGGCGGCGGCACGGCGGGCGGTGACGTCGGTGCCGAGCCAGGCGATCCCGATCGGTCTGCCCGTTCCGCTGTGCACGCGGTAGAGGTTGACGGACCAGTGGCGGCTCGCCGTGGAGCCGGGGACGGTGCCGGTGATCAGCATGTCGGTGACGGCCTCGCCGGTCTCCAGGACGCGGCGCAGCGTTGCGGCCACGCGGTCGGCCTCGGGGCGCGGCAGATAGTCGTGGACGCCTCGCCCGCGATGGTGGTCGACGTCGCCACCGAAGACCGTGGCGAAGCGCTTGTTGACCCGCCGAACCCGAAGATCCGTGTCGAGCAGCAGGAAGCCGAAAGGAGATTGGCCGAATATCGCCTGCGACGCGGCAAGATCGGTCTCGATGCGGCGGAGCGTCCGGACGTCGACGACGATGCAGACGGCGGCCTGCTCGCCGGACTCCGTCTCGGTCGGCATCACATAGACCTCGGCGATCCCGTCCGTACGGCCGGCGCGGCCGCTGCGGGTCCTACCTCCGGCACCGGCGACGCCGCCCGAACCGGACCTGCCGCCCGCACGGCCGCCCTCGCCCAGGGCGCTGTCGCCGTCCCGCTGCGCCGGCATCCGGAACGGGACGATGCCCGTCCACTCCCGGCCGTCGAGTATCTCGGCCATCTTGCGGCGACCGCTTTCCCGCAGGTCATCGGGTACGAAGGCCTCGATGGGGTCCTTGCCCACGGCCTCCCTGGCCGTCAGTCCGAACAGCTGCTCGGCGCGTCGGCTCCACTGGTCGATCAGGCCGTCAGGGCCGATCGAGAACGAGGCGACCTTGATGTAGTCGTAGATCGAACCGGGCGGACTGCTCTGCCATGTCGCGTCGCCCGACGGGTCCTCGGACGCCGTGGCCTTCGCTGGTATCTCGCTCACGCGAACCGTCCCCTCCAGCTCACCGCGTCCGGCACCGGTCACCGGAGGCGGCTGCCCGCAGTATCCAGCACTACGCAGCCGCAGGACACGCCGTTCACGATCACAGCACGGTCTCGACGTTTTTTGGTCCGTAACGTCCGGACGGGTTTGAACCTGTTCGAACCACCCGACCGGTCCGAAACGCGCTGACCAGCTCTACTGACCTCTCACCGTCTTCTCACCGGCGCGGGCCCCTTCTCCACGGCAGGCCCTGACCGTTCTCACCGGCACAGGCCCCAACCCGTTCTCACCGGCACAGGTCCTCATCGGGCAGGGGCAGTTCGAACCACACCGTCTTGCCGCGTTCGCCGCGCCGGGTGCCCCAGCGGCGTGCCGTGCGCGCCACCAGTTGCAGCCCGCGGCCGCCCTCGTCGTCGGGCGCGGCAGCGCGGGTGTGGGGCGGGTCGGGAAGCGGGTCGGAGACCTCGACGAGCAGGGCGCCGATCGACGCGAGCCGCACGAGCCGTACGCCTATGGGGCCG
The DNA here is from genome assembly GCF_001642995.1 of Streptomyces jeddahensis. Lineage (GTDB taxonomy): Bacteria > Actinomycetota > Actinomycetes > Streptomycetales > Streptomycetaceae > Streptomyces > Streptomyces jeddahensis. The sequence continues at coordinate 26,233 of NZ_LOHS01000104.1, read as the reverse complement.
GAGGCGTACCGCAGGGAGTTGGTCACCAGCTCGCTCACCAGCAGGGCGGTGATGTCCCCGAGGGCGTCGAGCCCCCAGTCGGCCAGCCTTTTACGGACGAGGGCCCGGGCGGTGCGTACGGCGCCGGGCTGCGCAGGGAAGGTCCACTCGGCGCAGTCGCCGTCGGAGCCGTCGTTCACGCCGACCACTTCCAAGACGAGCTGAGGCGACCGGGAAGGGTTTTCGTCCGGTGTCGTGGGGTCGTTCATAGGCGTTCAACCACCCCATACCCGATACACCGGACGCAGTACCACATATGGGAACATCCGCCGAAACGCGCGGAACGGGCGCGCCATGACTCAGACTCGCGGTGGTTCAGGCACGCCGTGGATCAGACACCCCGCGGCTCAGGCTCGCGGCGGCCGAGCGGCCGGCTGCCGGCGTGTCGCCTCCTTCACGGCGGGGACGTCCGCGTCCAGCCAGGGCACGTCCCAGATCTCGTCGGGGCCGAGCCAGCGCAGTTCGTCATGGTCCTGGAGGGGCTTCGGGTGCCCGGAGAGCAGACGTGCGGTCCACACCTGCAGTGCGTACCCGGGCTTCAGCGGCCATTCGCCGGGCACGCGCGCCACCGCCTCCGTCTCGACGCCCAGCTCCTCGCGCAGCTCGCGCACCAGCGCCTGCTCGGGCAGTTCACCCGGCTCGACCTTGCCGCCGGGCAGTTCCCAGCGCCCGGCGAGTTCGGGGGGCGCACTTCGGCGCGCGGCCAGCAGCCGGCCCCGGTGGTACAGGGCTGCGCCGACCACCACGATCCGTTCGCTCATGCGCCGGAGCCTACGGGAGCCGGTGGAAACGGCGAACGGCGTGTCAGCGCAGGTCGTTCTGGTCGCGGTCCGCCGTGCCGCTCTGGCCGACGCGCTCGACCCAGTAGAGCTGCTTGTGTCCGCGGCCGTCGAGGCTGTCCGCGATCCTCTGGGCCTCCGCCCTCGTCGCGTACCTGCCCACGCGATAGCGGTTGCCGTTGTCGTCCTGGCGTATGACGAGCCACGGGAGTGTCGCCATGCTGTCGTTCATCGCGCCCCTCCTCTGCCCGCCACCGACCCCTGCACCGCCCCGATCTCTAAGGAAACCGCAATCCGCATATGCCTGAGCCTACGCCCGACCTTCACGCAGCGGATACGGGTTTTCACAAAGAGGTACGCAACAAGCCACGACTGACGGGCGTCGAAGCAGACACCAAAACGCCGAAAGGGGGCGCATCCGCCTGGATGCGCCCCCTCGAATCGGACTCCCCTGAGCCCTCTGCGTCCTCTGAGTCCGCTGCGTCCGCTGCCTCCTCTACGTCTTCGCTCACTTCACGGGCAGGTGATACGCGACCCGGTACCGGTCGGCGGGCACGACGAGATCGGCCGTCTCGACCGGGCGTCCCGATGCGTAGTACGTCCGCTGGATGACGATGACGACATGGCCGGGGACCCCGCCGAGCGCCTGGAGCTCCTCCGCAAGACCCGGGCGCGCGCCGACCTCCTCCGTCACGTTGTCCACGACCACGTCGATCGCCGCCATGCGCTCGACGACGCCCATGCCGCCGAGGGGGCCTTCTTCGGGGAGCATGACCGGTGTGCGGCCCGTGACGGCGAGAGGCTCCCAGGATGTGGAGAGCATCATCGCCTCGCCCGCGTCCCGGAAGACGTACGTCGTGCACATCACGCGGTCGCCGGCCTTGAGGGCGAGGCGCTCGGCGATCGCGGCGCTCGCCTCCGTCTGCTCGCTGCGGGACTCCCAGGTGCCGCGCGCCGCGATGTCGGCCTGCTCCTGGCGGAAGGGGCTGGCGCCGCTCGGCGGCCGGAACCCGGAGCGGGCGATACGGCGGGGCACGGGCCGCTCGCGCACATACGTGCCGGACCCGGAGCGGCCCTCGACGAGCCCTTCGGCCATCAGCACCTTGCGGGCCTCCAGCGCGACGGTGTCCGAGACGCCGTACTCCTCGCGGATCCGGGCCTGGGACGGCAACCGGGTGTGCGGCGGCAGCGAACCGTTGACGATCTTCTTCCGGAGATCACCCGCTACGCGCAGATAGGCCGGCTGCTCACCGAAGGTCACGGGCCACTCCCATCAGATTGACAGACAGCAACAGCCTGGCAACCGTGGGTTGTTGGCCGCAACCAAGGGCCAAAGGATCACTCGATGTGATGGATATGCGTTTACACAGCACCTTTCCGAGCACCCTCCGGCGCGCGGCGATCACGACGAGACTTCCTTGCCGCGTACGCGCTCACACCTCGGTGCCGGTTCCCGTGCCGCTGTCGCGCGCTCCCTCATCGCTCAGCGTCGTATCGAGCCCCAGAGCCTTGCGCACCGCGATCGCCTTCTCGGGACCGAGAAGCTTGTCGCCCGCCTCGTAGTGCTCGTAGAAGGCGTCCGCGTCGGAGGCGCGCGCGGCCAGGGCCCAGTGCCTCCGGGCCGCCTCGATGTCGCGCAGCAGCGCGGCGACCTGTTTCTGAGCCGTCGCGGGCCAGACGTGCGAGCGCAGCCCGCGCGCCTCGTCGGCGAGCGCCGACGACACCCGGCCCGCCCATCGCTTGTGGCCGGGCAGATCGTCCTCGACGTACTCCTCGTCGGGAGCCGAGGCGTACGCGTCGTCGAGGACGTTGGCCGCCTTCAGATAGGCGACCTGGTCGTCGTCGAGGGTCGTCTCGTCGCGGCGCAGCGAGCCCTTGAGGGTGCCGCCCTCGTCCGCGCTGCCGAAGAAGCAGGTGATCTCGCGGTCGCCGAGCTGCCAGCTGTCGCGGGTCGGCGTGAAGTAGTAGACGTCGATGTCGTCGGGCATCGCCCAGGTGTCCATCACATAGGACTCCTGCAGCGTGTAGCACTTCTCGTCGGCGACCTCGGTGATCCGGCTGTCGCCGGGGTACGTTCCGCCGGTCATGCGGAAGGTCGCGAACACCTCGCCGTCGTGCCCGCCCGAGCACGGCACCTTGTCCACGTCGTACGCCACGCCCTCGAGCGAGTCGCCGAGCGAGTCGAAGCACTGGCCCTTGTCGACCGAGAAGGTGCCGCCGTTCTCGCCCGCCTCCCTGGCGGCGTCGCGGAATCCGTCCACGAAGTCGCTCGCGGCGCCCGTGACGAGGGAGAGGGCCAGCAGCACCACGCCGAGCGAGGACAGCGAGATCCCGGCGACGGCCATGCCCTTGCCGCGCTCGCCCTTCTTCCTGATCTGCCCCAGCGCGACGAACCCGAGGACCAGGCCGACGGCGGGCAGGAAGCAGAGGATGCCGAGCACGAGGGCGGCGATGGCGAGGCCGTTGACGGGCGGCTGGGCGGCGGGCGGCGGGACCGGCGGGTAGTACGGCGGCTGCGGCCAGGGCTGGTACGGGGGCAGAGGCTGCCGGAGGTCGTACGGGGGCGGAGGCTGCGGGGGCTGGTACGGGGCCGGCGGCTGGTCTCCGGCCGGGGGACGGCCGCCCTCGTACGCGCCGTACGGGCTCTGGGCCGGAGGGGCGTAAGGGCTCTGTGGCGGCTGCTGGGGGCCGCCGGTGCGGGGCGACGGCGGTATGTCCACGGGGTGCTTGCTCCTCGGCCAGAACAGTGAGAACACGTGCGAACAGGTAGAACAGCGGGCACGTCCAGAACGGGCGTACGGCTTGGCGCATCGTAGGGGCAGCGAACCGCCGGGGTGGAAGCGGGCCCGCAGCGTGCGCATGCCGGGCGGCGGCCGGGTGGTTGCGGGGCCGAAAGCCCAGGGGCTCGACCGCCATGACACAACGTCACGAAACGGCGCAAACTAGCCTGTTCCCATGACGCCACTGCCGGACTCCTTCTGCCCGAGCGACGGCACGCGCGTGCCCTCGGGGTCGCTCGCCTGGTGCTGCCCGCTCTGCCGCGGGCCCCTCGACCTGGACTTCTCGCCCACGCCCGCGCCGCTGAAATCGCTGACCGGGCGCGCGAATTCGCTGTGGCGGTACGCCGAGGTGCTGCCGCTGGCCACGCCCTCGGTCTCCCTCGGCGAGGGCCGGACGCCGCTCGTGGCCCTGAAGGACGGCATCTCGGCGAAGCTCGACTACCTGACACCGACCCTGTCGTTCAAGGACCGCGGCGCCGTCATGCTCGCCGAACTGGCGCTCCGGCTGCGCCCGTCGCGGATCATCGCCGACAGCAGCGGCAACGCGGGCACGGCGATCGCTGCGTACTGCGCCCGCGCCGCGCTGCCGTGCACGGTGTACGTCCCGTTCGGTACGCCGTCGAAGAAGCTGGAGCAGATCCGTGCGCACGGCGCGCGCGTGGAGGTCGTCCGCGGCGGCCGCGAGGCGACGGCGTCGGTGGCGCGCGAGGCGGCCGACGACCCGGACGCCTTCTACGCGAGCCACGCCTTCAACCCGTACTTCCTGCACGGCACCAAGACCTACGTCCACGAGCTGTGGGAGGACCTCGGCGGGCGGCTCCCCCAGGTCCTCGTGGTGCCCGCCGGCAACGGCACGCTGCTGCTTGGCGCGGCCCTCGCGGTCGCCGAGCTGTACGGGGCCGGGCTCCTCGACCGCCGTCCGGCGCTGTACGCCGTGCAGGCCGAGGCCGTCGCCCCGCTGGCCGCGGCGTGGCGCGCGGGCGCCGACGACCTCGTGGAGGAGACCCCGGCCCGGGACACCGTCGCCGAGGGCATCGCGATTCCACGTCCGCCGCGGGCGCGGCAGATCCTGCGCGCCGTCAGGGACTCGGGCGGCACGTTCGCGACCGTGACGGAGGACCAGATCCGGCACGCACAACTCGATCTGGCATCGCGGGGCCTGTATGTGGAGGCGACGGCCGCCGCGTGCTGGGCCGCGGTGCGGGACGGGGCGCTCGGGGAGCGGACGGCGGTGGTGCCGCTGTGCGGGGCGGGCCTGAAGTCGGGCCTCGCGGCCGCGACCCCGTGACCGCCACCCGTCCGAGGGACACCGGCGTGCCGTGAACCGGGTGCGGGCGCGGCCACGGCGCATCGTCGGGGCGTGAACGTCTCGCGTACGTACCCGCTCATCGCCCCCTTCGTCGCGGCCGCCCTGATCCTGCCGCCGCCCGCAGCGCACGCCGGGCACGGGCCGCGGCCCGTCGGCGTCTGCGAGCCGTCGTCCGGCTGGGCGCCCACGGCGGACCGGATCGACCCGGAAGACGCGTACCACGCGTACGTGGGCAACGGTTATCTCGGCGCGCGCGTGCCGCCCGCCGGCGCCGGGTACGCGGCGACCGGTGAGAAGACCGGATGGCCGCTGTACACACCGCGCTACGACGGCGCGTTCGTCACCGGGCTCTACGGGCTGGGTCCGGCGAACACCGAGGGCCGCGAGGCGATCGCGGCCCTGCCCACCTGGACCGGACTGGACGTCAGCGCGGGCGGCGAGACGTACGGCCAGGGCAGCCGGATCTCCCACTACCGCCAGACGCTGTTCCTGCGCTGCGGTTTCGTCCGCACCGCGGTCACCTGGACCACCGCCGACGGCCGCCGCACCGACCTCGTGTACGACGTGCTGGCAGACCGCACCGCCCCGCACACCGCAGCCGTACGCCTGCGACTGACGCCCCACTGGGACGGCGAGGCGACGGTCACCGACCGGATCGACGGGCGCGGTGCCCGGCGCATCGCCCAGACGGGCGGCGGCGCGGCCGGGGGGCGCACCATGGACGTCGCCTTCCGCACGGACGGCACGGGCGTGGACGGCGCGGTGGCCTCGACGCTGCGGGCTCCGGGCGCGTTCCGCCGGGCCGGTGCGGCACGGGAGTTGAGCACCGAGCAGTCCGCCACGTTCGCCGTGCGCAACGGCAGGACGTACGCCGTCTCGAAGTACGTCGGCGTCGACACCGCGCTCACCTCCCGCTCCCCGCGCCCGGCCGCGCAGCGGGCCTCGCGGCTGGCCGCCGAGCGCGGCTGGCCCGCCCTGTTCGCCGCCCACACCGCCGCATGGCGCCGCCTGTGGTCGTCGTCCATCGAGGTGCCGGGGCGGCCGGACATCCAGCTGTGGGTGCGTTCCGCGCAGTACGGGCTGCTGTCCGGCACGCGCCGCGGTGCCCGCGACAGCATCGCGCCCACCGGTCTGACCAGCGACGACTACGCGGGCATGGTCTTCTGGGACGCCGAGACGTGGATGTTCCCCGCGCTGCTCGCCCTGCGGCCCGAACTCGCCCTGCCGGTCCTGGAGTACCGGTACCGGACGCGCACCGCAGCCGCTGACAACGCCGCTCGCACCTCCGTGAAGGGCCTGTTCTACCCGTGGACGAGCGCGAGTCGCGGCGCTCTGTACGCGGAGTGCCAGAGCTGGGACCCGCCGCACTGCCTCACCCAGAACCACCTCCAGGGCGACATCGCGCTGGCCGCCTGGCAGTACTACCTGGCCACGGGCGACCGCGCGTGGCTGCGCTCGCGGGGCTGGCCGCTGCTGCGGGGCATCGCGGAGTACTGGGCGTCCCGCGTGACGGCGAACAGCGACGGCAGCTACTCGATCAAGAACGTGGCGGGCCCCGACGAGTACAGCAACGGCGTCGACGACGGCGTCTACACCAACGCCGTCGCCGCCACCGCCCTGCGCAACGCGACGCGCGCGGCCGCCCTCGTCGGTGCCGTCGCCCCACCGGTCTGGACGACGATCGCCGACGGCCTGCGGATCCCGTACGACGCACAGCACAAGGTCTTCCTGCAGTACGACGGCTACGCCGGTTCGCAGATCAAGCAGGCGGACACGGTGCTCCTGACGTACCCCCTGGAGTGGCCCATGCCGGACGGCGCCGCGGCCGCCACGCTCGACTACTACACCGAGCGGACCGACCCGGACGGCCCCGCGATGACGGACTCCGTGCATGCGATCGACGCCGCCGCCATCGGCGAGCCGGGCTGCGCCGCGTACACCTTCCTGCAGCGCGCCTACCGGCCCTTCGCGCGCGGTCCGTTCGCGCTGTTCTCGGAGGCGCGCGGCGAGAAGGCGGGCGGGGGCGACCCGCTCGCGGGCTCGCCGGCGCAGGACTTCCTCACCGGCAAGGGCGGCTTCCTGCAGGTCTTCACGCACGGCCTGACCGGCCTGCGGCTGCGCGAGGACGCGGTCCGTCTTGACCCGACACTGCCGCCCCAACTCGAGGACGGCGTACGGCTGTCGGGACTGCGCTGGCAGGGGCGTACGTACGACATCGCGATCGGCCCGGAGGAGACGACGGTACGGCTGGGGTCCGGCGAGCCGTTCACCGTCGAGGCGCCGCAGGGCCGCGTGACGGTGAGCGAGGGCTTCCCCGCCCGTCTCAAGACCCGGCGCCCGGACCTGGAGCCGACGGCGAACACGGCCCGCTGCCGCCCGGCGACGGCGACCTCCGAGGAACCGGGCCTGTACGCGGCCGCGGCCGTCGACGGCAACGCGGCGACGTACTGGCGCCCCGAGACCCCCGACGCCTCCCTGACCGTCGAACTCGCCCGCACGGCACCACTGTCCGAGATCCAGGTGACGGGCACGCGCGCGTACAGCGCCGAAACATCGACGGACGGGGCGCACTGGCAGGCGCCCGAGCCGGGGGTGGCCGCCCGGTACGTCCGCATCACGCTGACGGGGGCCGCGGGCGACGAGCCGGGAGAGGTACGGGAACTGACCGTGCGGTGACGTCGGGGGCGGTCCGCTGCGGTCGCCCCCGGGTGTGTCAGGCGTCGAAGGCCGTGGGGTGTGTCAGTCGTCGAAGGCCGTGGCGCGCGTGCGCTTCTCCCAGGCCGCGATGTCGGTGCGCACCTGGTCGAGGTGGCCGAGGACCGCGGTGACACTGTCGTCGCCGAGCGGCAGCCGCAGCGGGGTCTCGTCCGCGTCGAGTGCGGCCAGGATGAGAGCCGCCGCCTTCGCGGGGTCCCCGGGCTGGGTGCCGTTCCCCTCGGCGACCATGCGCCGCGTCGCGCCGACCGTGGCCGCGTAGTCGCCTAGTTCCTGGCTGGCGGTGCCGGCGTGGAAGAGGGAGGTACGGAACGCGCCGGGCTCGACGATCAGCACCTTGATGCCGAACTCGCGCACCTCGTCCGCGAGCCCCTCGGACATCCCTTCCAGCGCGAACTTCGTACCGCTGTACGCCGAGAACCCGGCGAACGACATCTGCCCGCCCATGCTGCTCATCTGCACGATGGCCCCCGACCGCCGCGCCCGCATGTGCGGCAGCACGGCGCGCACCAGTGCCGCCGGGCCGAAGACGTGCAGCTCGAACAGCTCGCGCAGTTCGCCGTCCGTGGTCTCCTCGAAGGCACCGACGTGGGTGCGGCCCGCGTTGTTGACCAGGACGTCGATACGACCGTGCCGGGCGAGCACCTCGCGTACGGCTGTCTCGGTCCCGGCCGTGTCCGTGACGTCCAGGCGCAGCGCCTCCACCTGGCCGGGGTGGGCCGCGACCAGGTCGTCCAGCGCCTCGGGCCGCCGCGCCGCGCCCACCACCACATCGCCGGCGGCCACCGCCGCCTCCGTGATCGCCCGCCCGAAACCGCTGGTCGCGCCCGTGATCAGCCAGACCTTGTTCATGGATCGGATCCCTTCGTTCCCGTCCTGCACGGCGTGCACTGTGTGTCCTCTGGTGCACTGTGTGTCCTCTGCGAGGTGTCCTCCATGCAGGCTGCCACGGGGACGTGTCCGACACCGGGTTATCGGCTGGGGGGGGCCGCGCTGCCGCCCTTGACCGTGATCGCATACCGGGTGCTGGGCGACGACCGGACCCTCCTGCGGGCGCTCGCGGCCCTGGGGGCCTCTCTCGGGCTCGCCGTCCTGTGCTACACCATGCTCGCCGCCTTCTGGGCCTTCTGCCTGCTGGTTCTCGTCGCTGTTCTCATCGCGCGGCAGCCCCGGCGCTGGGCGACGCTCCTCCGGCGTACCGCCGTCGTCGCAGGTGTGGCCGCACCGGCCGGCTGTGTCGTGCTGCTCCCCTACTGGCTCGCGGCCCTGCCCGTCGGATCACCGCCGACCACAGCGCTGAAGTTCATCCCGTACCAGCAGATCACCTATCTGCTGCCGATGGCCTCGCTGGATCCGCCTGGTGTCCTGTGTCTCGCGGGCACCGCCTGGTTGCTCCTGCGCGCCCGCACGCACGCGGTCGCCGGCGGGCTGCTCGGGCTGGTGGGCTGCTGCTACGCGTGGTCGGTGCTGTCCCAGCTGGCCATCGCCGCGGGAACCACCCTGCTGTCGTTCCGCGTTCACCCAGTCCTGCTGGCCGCGCTCTACTGCGCGGGGATCCTCGGCGTCGCAGAGCTGCTGGACGTCGTACGCCGAAGGGGACAGGTCGCCTGGCGGACGTCACGTCTCGTCGGCGGCGGCCTGGCGGCCGTCCTCGCCGTGTCCACCCTCCAGCACGCGCATGCCGCTCTGAACAGGGAAGTCGATCTGGCGTACCGCCAGAGCTACCCGACCAGCGACGGCTCACGTCCCGCCAGGACCCCGCGTGTCGCAGATCCCGGCTCGGCGGACGAGTGGCTCGCCCCGCTCGCCGAAGCCATCGCGGGGGCCACGGGAAAGCAACCGCAGGAACTCGTCGTCCTGACCGATGTCCACCGTCTGACGTCCGTCCGTCCCTACTGGTCCTACCTCACCAGCACTCCGGGGTACTCCAACCCGCTGGGCCGGCATGAGGAGCGGAACGAAGAAGTGAAGCGCTGGCTGAGGGCCCGTGACGCACAGTCGTTCACCCGGGCCATGGCATCCGGCGCGTTCCGTCCGCCGGATGTCTTCGTCCTCACCCGTGTGCCGGGGGGCTTCGGCCTCACGCTGACGCATCACCACTTTCCCCGGGTGCCGACGACGAGCGTCGAACGCGTCACGTTCCCCCGTCAGCTCTTCAGCGAGTCCTTGTTCACACGCCGGGACGTGGGACCGTACACCGTTCTCACGGCGCGGCAGCGGCATTCGACGGCAGCCACCACGTGAAGTCCGCCCAGGGTTCGGTGCCCTCCGCTGTGCCTGTGCCTGCGCCGTCAGCCGGAGTCAGATCCTCCGGCGGCCGGCCGGGTCCGGACGGTGGACGGGGTGTCGTCGTCGAGCTCGCCGCGGAGGCCGGCGAGGGCGAAGGCCACCATGGAGGCGAGGATGAGCAGGGCGAGCGGGCCCCAGATCGCCGGGAGCGCCCACATCGGCCAGTCGTTGGCGGCCTGCGCCCAGAGGACCAGGATGGCCAGGACGGCCATGCCCGCGCCATGCCAGCGCACGCTGGTCGCGGCGGCCGCGTGACGCCGGTCGCCCCGCCTCAACAGCTGCCACAGCCCTCCGACCAGGCCGGACAAGCCGAACGATACGCAGGCGAGCGCGCCGCCGAGCCGATCCTCGGGCCACCCCACCGGCCCGTGGGACGTCTGCTGCCGCCGTCCGTCTGCGTCCCGCACCTCGACGACCTGCCCGTGCCAGACGAGGCCGACGACCTTGTCGTCCGGCTTCATCTCCGACACCACCGGATCGGTGTTGCGGAACGACACCTCCCACGGCTTGCCGGACGGCAGCAACAACTCGGCCTCCGGCGGGTCGTTCCGCTTCCCGCGGTTCAAGTCGGCCTTCCGGACGGTGAATTCCTGCTCCCACAGGCACCCCGACGGTTCCACAGGGACGGAGGCGCACGTCGGCGCGGCACGAAATGCGCGCTCGCGCTCCAGCGCATCGCGAACCTCGAATGCCATCGCCACTCCCACGGCCAGCGCCACGGCCCCGAGCAGCAACCACACCACGGTTCTCAGCGCCTTCTGCTCCGACGACCCCACCGCACCTCCTCATGGACACACCGTCCCCGGACACGCATTCGATCACAACTGCCTGCGGCCGCCCATGCCTGCGGCCGGAAGCGCACGGCCCCGGGAGTTGCCGGGTGGAGGAAACGGCAGCGCCGTCGCGCCCGCCCGCAGCGCCCTCGACCGGTCGCTGCGCCCGCGGCAACCGCGGCAGCCATCTCCTGTGGGTAGACCCCACCCGCGACCTGGTGGTCAGCTCCCGCTGGGGTGCGAAGACCGTCCACGCGTGAGCTGCCACGCGCAGCCGCGTCAGTTCACCGCCGCCCCAGGGGACCGGGGCGCCTCGAACCCCCCGTAGAGCGCCCACGCCCCTGACAGCCCGCACCGTCGTCCCTGACCAGCGCTCCCTGGCAGACCGGTGGGTGGGCCCTCGTGATGACCGGCGCCGCCGTCCTGCTCGCGCTGATGGTCTGGGCAGTCGCCCGGCGGGCGCTGGCCGTCGCCTGAAGGCGCACTGCCTCCCTCCACAGGTGGCCTCGCTCCACACGTGAGCAGCCGCGAATCCCCTCTCCTGACCGCTCAGAGCGCGGTGCCCGTCTCCTCGGCCAACGCCTTCAGGAGGCGGTCCTGGAACCCCTCGTCGTGGACTGCGCGGTGCGGCTGCAGCCGCTGGCGGTGGTACCAGTACCCGCCAGTCGTCAGGGCCTCGGGTTCGTCGCTGGATGCGAGCCACTCCTGCGTCTGATGGCCGAGCTCGAGATCGTCCGGTGCGCCCGGCCCGCCCATCTTCGTCGGCACCCAGCCCGGATCCACGGCGTTGCTCAGCACCCCGGGGCGCAGACGAGCCACCGCTGCGGCGAGCGTCGTGACGAACAGCTTGCTGTCGGCATACGAGCCTGCGCCCTCGCCCCGCCAGTCGACCCCGTCGAGCGAGGGGCGCCCACCGAAATGCGAGCTGCTGCTCAGGTACACCAGCCGGCGCGGGCCGCGGAGCAGGGCCGTGAGCAGGTACGGTGCGACGATGTTGACCGGCATGACCGCCGGTCCGCTCCACACACCGGCGTTGTGGATGACCGCGTCGAGCGGCTCGGCGTCGTTCAGCCCGGCGGCGATGCGCCGTACGGCGTCACGCTCCGTGAAGTCGCCCACGACGAGGTGCGCCCCATGGTCGACCAGCGCGCCGAGGCCCGCCGCGCGCTCCCGGTTCCGGGCGTGCACCACCACGTCGTGTCCCGCGGACAACAGCGAATCCGCCGCGGCACGTCCAAGGCCGTCCGCGGACCCGGTCACCAGGATCCGACTCACGATCGCACCGCCCCTCGCCCTGGCGAGTTCCGGTCGGGCTCCACGACGGGGGGCCTGAGAGCCGCGCGCACCGTCGCGCGGAGTGTCGTCACGCAGAGAGGCGCTTGGACCGTCGGCTTGTCCCGCTCGTCGGCGCGGACATCACCGGCGGCGCGGATATCACCGGCAACGTGCATGACTGCTCCTCGCATGGGAGTGCCTCCTTCCCCCGCCTTCCTACGCAACGGCCGCCTGGACATCCTGGCCGCCAACCGCCTCGGCCGCGCCCTGTACGCGTCCCTTTTCCCCGACAGCACCACGAAGACGGTCAACATCGCCCGCTTCCAGTTCCTCGATCCCCGCGGTCGCGACTTCTTCCCCGACTGGGAGGAGTCCGTGAACACGACCGTCTCGCTGCTGCGCACCGAGGCCGGCCGCGCCCCGCACAACAGCGAACTGACCGGACTCATCGGCGAGCTCGTCACCCGCAGCGAGGATCCGCACCACCTGGGCCAAGCGCAACGTGCCTGCACCACACCGGCCGCAAATCCTTCCACCACCGGCCGTCGGCGTCCTCACCCACAACTTCGACGCCATGGAACTGCCCGCCCAGCCCGGCCTGACCCTCACCACCTACGGCGCCGCGCCCGGCACACCCGAGCGCCAACTCAGCGCGGCCGGCCCTGGTCCTCGCAGCCCGCTCAGCGTTGGGGCCATGCGGCGGACGACGTCGGTGGCCCGGGGGCGAGGCCCACCGTCACTGGCGCCCTGAGCCGCGTACACCCCGTACAGCCCGGCCGCTTCCCCGGCTACTGCCAAGCTCGGACCAGGTCGTCCGCGCCCCAGTGCCCCGAGAGGGGCAGGCCGTCCTCGATGCCGCAGCGGGAGACGGCAACGAGCGGGGTGTCCGGTTCGGCGCCGGGCACCGCGAGCACGTCCCTGGCCAGGGCGTCGTATTCACGTCGGCCGAACGGCTGGGACTCCAGCCACTTGATGGAGCCGACGAAGTGCACCGCGCCCGCCACGGGTTCCCGGTCGGCGCCGACCAGGTCGATCTCGGGGTTGTTCTGCCGGTTCCACCAGCCGCCGACCGCCTCGGTCCGAGACCACCGCTCATCAGGGAGCAACCGCAGCAGCGACTCGCGGATGACCGGCTCGACCGCGCGTCCCCGCCAGGTCGTCCAGGACCGCTCGATCCGCTCCAGGGCCAGATCGCCGCGGCCACGCTCGATGAGCGGGATCCCTCGCTGCAGGAAGGCCAACCAGAACCTCAGATACGGATCCGCGATGCGATAGCGCTTGTTCTTAGTGTCGGCCTTGGTGGACAGCGGCAGGTCGGCGGCCAGGACCCGCTTGGCCTGCAGGGTGTTCAGCAGCGGAGACAGCGTGCCCGAGGGCAGCGCTCCGGCCCCCCCGGCCTGTGCGGCGATGGTGGAGAAGGTCCGCTCGCCGCTGCCCACCGCCTCCAGCACCGCCCGCGAGTGCGACGCCTCGGGGAACTCTCCCAGCAGCGACAACTCGCCCGCCACCAGCAGCGGCGACAGCGGGTTGGCCACCGCCTCACGCAGGAACTCCGTACGGCTCATCCCCGGCCGCCACGACTGAACGATCTCCGGAAAGCCCCCGGTGATCAGCAGCGCATCCACCGCATCCGCAGCATCCAGACCGGTCATCGCCTGCACATCGGCCAGATGCAGCGGCTGTACGGTCATCTTCGCCGCCCGCCCGAAGAACGGACGCCCGTAGGACTGCAACGCCTCCATCACCGACATGTCGCTGCCGACCAGGACGAGCAGGACCGGCTTCGCGGACAGGTGACGGTCCCAGACGGTCTGCAGCGCCCCCTCGAACTCTGCGTCCTGCTCCACCAGCCACGGCACCTCATCGATCACCGCAATGCTCGGGGCATCATCCGGCAGGGCGACGGCCAGGGAACGCAGCGCCTGATTCCAGTCGGCGGCCTGCAGCCCGGCCACCAGCTCTGCCCCGGGCAGAGCGGACTGCGCGAGCGTCGCGGTGAAGTCCACCCGCTCGGCCACGGGATTGCGGCCCCGTGTCGCCTGAAACACGACATACGGAAGCCCGGACCGGTCACAGAACTCCTGAACCAGGCGGGACTTCCCCACCCGGCGCCGCCCCGTCATGATCACAGCCCGCCCACGGGTAGCACCAGCACCCTTGACCACCACGCTCAGTTGCCGAGCCAGCAGATCCAGGTCAGCTGCCCTGCCCTTGAACTCCATCAGCAACCCGCCCCGGATTCGCAAGAAACGTAGGTTGGATATTACGTAGATTAATCCTTACCTAGATTCTAGCTAGCTTTCCATGGCGGCACAGGCAGCAACCCCTGACGTGCACGTTTACCTACTGAGACATTGCCTCGCCCGGGCGCGAGAGCCGGTACTGGCTCCCCACTCATGCGGGACCGTCGGAGACAGTCGCTCCGACCTGCCATTGTGACGGCATCCCACATGTCGTAAATGCCCTAGTGGCCGCTGACGGAGCGGTGCTGGGCCTTTCAGGCCGTCATCACGGGCTCGACCAAGGCCCAGCGCTCGTCGGACAAGTCGCTCTCGTAAGGCTTGCGGTCGCTCACTGAGACACTCCGGCACGGCCAAGCCCCCGGTCAGCGCTGATGCGGCGGCCCCACACGTTCCGGTGACGACAGAGGCGGCCGACGTCATGTATCGGTCATGTATGTGTGCTGCCTAGCCTGGCGCGGAGTGATGGCGGGGCTGTGGAGCCGATGTGTCGATGGAGACGGCGTGCTTGGGATGATCACCGGGCAGTTGCGTCGGCAGGCCGTGCGGACCCTGACCCTGTTGCTCGGCGTGCTGGTGGCCACGGCAGGGTTCACCCTGCTGACCGGCTCCGTGGAGACGTCACGGCTTGAGGTGAAGGCCTCTGCGGACGCCAACTTCCGGGCCGCGTACGACATTCTTGTGCGTCCCACGGGGGCGCGGTCGGGGCGGGAGGCTTCCACCGGGCAGGTGCGGCCGAACTTCCTGTCCGGGCAGTTCGGGGGGATCACCTCCGCGCAGTGGCGGCAGATCGCCGGGATCCGGGGGGTGGAGATCGCCGCACCCGTCGCGATGCTCGGATACGTCCAGGCCCGCACGTATGCCCGCGTCGATGTGACGGGGCAGCTCGATCCGACCGCCGACCGGCAGCTGCTGCGGCTGCGCAGCACATGGCGCACCGATCGCGGACTCAGCGAGGCGCGGGATCCCGGCGCCACGTACGTCTATGTCACCAGCAATCCGGTCGTGCTGCCGGACGCCGGCAGCACTCGCGACGCTCCGGACTGGTCGCGCGTGTACACGTATCGGGGCCGCCCGCTGTCCGACATCGGGCTCGCCCTGAGCCGGGGCAAGACGGTGTGCGACCTCGGGGAGATGCCGCCGCTCGAAGTGCTGCCGGGCGGGAAGTTCGAGCCGCTGTGCGCGATCCGGAAGGTCGCCGGGCTCGACGGTGAGGCCGCGACGGACCAGCTCGACCCCGCCCAGCGCAGCCGCCTCGTCGTGATGCAGCGCCATCCGGACGGCACCTTCACCAGCGGGACCGACGTACATAACCGTACGAGCGGCCGCCACGCGGTGGCCGACGTCAGCTGGCCCATGACGCTGCTGCTTGCCGCCGTCGATCCGGCGCAGGAGGCCCGGCTGGTCGGGGTGGACCGGGCCGTCGTCGCCGGGCGCTATCTCCGGGACGGCGAGAAGCCCGTGGTGAAGGAGGAGGCCGGATCCCGGTTCGCCGACATTCCCCTGGTCAGCACCACCCGGCCCTATCTGGACGAGCAGTTGACCACCACGGTGAGCCGTGCCACGGGTCCTCTCCCCAAGCTCTCCGGGCGCGGCGCGGACGACCTGCGGCGTCTGCTGGCCGCCCTGCCCGTCGGCGCCGGGGCGACCACCCGCGCCGACGCGGACGCCGTCTTCCGGCGCTCCGTCGCGGACGGCACGATGAAGGTCAACCCCTTCGTCGTCCTCCAGGCCGGATCGCCCCGCTATCCGGCGGACGGCAGTGTGCTGCGGCCACCACCCGTCGCCCAGGACACCAGTGAGCTGTGGCTGCAGGAGACGATCGGCGGCGATCCGCCCGCGTGGTTCGTGCAGGACACCGCCTTCCGGCCGGTGACCCGCCTTCCCGGAACCGAGCCCGGCGCGCAGCACTTCCCGGACTTCAAGGTCGTCGGGACCTACGACCTCGACCGGCTGACGAGCTTCTCGAAACTGTCCGAGGTGCCGCTGGAGACCTATCGGCCGCCGGCGGCGCGCGCCGCGGACGACGCGAGCCGCGCGGCGCTGGGCGACCGGGCGCTGGCGCCCAACAGCAACCCCGGCGGCTACCTCGCCACGCCGCCGCAACTGCTCACCACCCTGGAATCGGTGGAGGCCGTCACCGGCCCGGACTCCCCGCACGCCGAGGACCCGATCTCCGCGGTACGCGTCCGGGTCGCCGGCGTGTCGGGGATGGATGCGGCATCCCGGGAACGTATCCGCAAGGTCGCCGAGACGATCACCAACCGCACCGGCCTCGAGGTGGACATCACGGCAGGCTCCTCCCCCGCACCGCAGCGTGTGGAGCTGGCGCGCGGGACGTTCGGTCGGCCCGCGCTCGCGCTGACGGAGAACTGGACCGCCAAGGGCACCGCCGTCGCGCTGGTCGAGGCCGCCGACCGCAAGAGTGTGCTGCTGTTCGGGCTGGTGCTGGGGGTGTGCGCGATGTTCCTCGGGAACGCCGTGGCCGCCTCCGTACGCACCCGGCAGCGGGAGCTGGCGGTGCTCGCGTGTACGGGCTGGACGGGCGCACGGCTGGCGGGACTGGTGCTGGGGGAGGTCGCCCTGGTCGGCGCCGTCGCCGGGGCCGCCGGGGCCGGGCTGTCGTTCCCGCTGGGGTGGGTCTTCGGCCTCGAGGTCTCCGCGGGACGGGCGCTTCTCGCCGTACCGCTGGTGGTGGCCACGGCCCTGCTCGCCGGAGCCGCACCCGCGATACGGGCCGGGCGGCCGTATCCCGCGCGGGCGCTGCGGGGCGCGGTGGCGGGGCCGCGGCGGGCCCGGCGCGCCGGGCGCGGTCGCACGCTGCTGGGGCTGGCGGTGACGGGGGTGCTGCGGACGCCGGCGCGGTCGGCGCTGGGGGCGCTCGCGCTCGCGGTGGGAGTGGCCGCGGTGTCCCTGCTCACGGCGATCATGTGGACCTTCCACGGCACGGTCCAGGGCACGCTGCTGGGCGACGCGGTCTCCCTGGAGGTACGCGGCGTGGACGTGGCGGCCGCCGTGCTCACCGCCGCCCTCGGGCTGTTCGCGCTCGCCGACGTCCTCTATCTCGACGGCTGCGAACGGGACGGCGAGTTCGCCATGCTCCGGGCCTGCGGCTGGGCGGACACCGAAGTCATGCGGCTGGTGGTGGTGCAGGGCACGGTCATCGGAGCGTCGGGCGCACTGCTGGGCGCCGGGACGGGGCTTGCGCTGACCGTGGCGTTCACCGGCTCGCTCCCGGCGGGGCTGCCGGGGGCGGGGGCCCTGGTCGCGGCGGCGGGCGCACTGGCGGCGGTCGCGTCGAGCGCCGTCGCGGCCGGGCTGGCGGTGCGGCGGTCCCCGGCGGGGCCGCTCGCCGAGGACGGATAGCGCGACACCATGGGGGCACGCGCTCACACGTGGGGGACAAGGAAGGAGACACCATGGGGGACGGGGCGTCGGTCCGGGTCGAGGACGTCCGTAAGAGCTTCGGCACCGGCGACGGGCTGATCGCCGCCGTCGACGGCATCAGCCTGGACGTCCCGGCCGGACGCAGCGTCGCGCTCGTCGGCGCCTCAGGCTCCGGCAAGTCCACGCTGCTCCACCTCATCGGTGCCATCGAACGCCCCGACGCGGGACGCGTGGTCGTGGACGGCCAGGACGTCACCGGGCTGGGGCGGCGGGCCGCGGCCCACTACCGGCGCACCGTCGGGTTCGTCTTCCAGCGGTTCCACCTGCTGCCCGGCCTGAGCGCCCTGGACAACGTGCTCGCCCCGGTGCTGCCCCGCAAGGCCGGCTTCGACCGTGACACACGCGCCCGCGAGCTGCTCGCGGCGGTCGGGCTGGCGGGGCGGGAGACGGCGCTGCCGTCGCAGCTCTCCGGCGGCCAGCAGCAGCGGGTGGCGGTGGCCCGGGCACTCATCGGCCGGCCCCGGCTGCTGCTCGCCGACGAACCGACCGGCAGCCTGGACTCGGCGACCGGCGAACAGCTCATGGACCTGGTGAGTGCGCTGGCCGCCGAGCACGGCTGCACCCTGATGGTGGCCACCCACGACATGGGCGTGGCCGAACGCTGCGCGGACGTGGTACGGCTGCGGGACGGCAAGCTCACCGGGACCGCGATCCGCGGCAGGGGCTGGGCGGGACCGGCGCGAGGCGGCTTGACGGGTCCTGCGTGAGGGGCTGGGCGGGACCGGCGCGAGGGGGCTGGGCGGGGCCTCACCCCGCCAGCAGCTGCCGGTGCAGCTGCCCCAGGCAGGGGTCGGGCTCGGTGCCCAGCTCGCGCCGGAAGACGGTGCGCGCCGACTCGAAGGCGTCCGTCACCCGGCCGGGTTCCCCGAGGTGGTGATGGGCGTTCAGCACGAGCAGCCAGCTGCGGATGCGCAGCGGCTCGGCCGCCAGCACCTGCCCTGCCGTACGGAGAGCGGAGTGCGGCTGGCCGACCCCCAGCCAGGCTCCGGCCAGGTCCTCGGTGGCACGGACGCGCTCGGCGTCGAGAATGCGGAGCGGGCCGTCGAGCATGCCGTACCGCTCAACCCCGGGAGCCGCGTGGTCCGAACTCCACAGGGCCAGCGCGGCAGTGAGGAGTTCGACGGCGCGGGGCGGGTCGAGGGCGACCGCGGCCCGGCCCCGGTCGGCGAGGCGCTCGAACGCGAGGTGATCGGCTGCGTCCGGGGCGGCCCGGAGCTCGTATCCGCCCTGGTGGCTGATCAGGGGAGTGGAGGCCGGGAGGCGGCGGCGCAGGAGGCAGGCGTACGAGCGCAGGTTCGCGACGGCGGAGCGGGGCGGCTCTCCCGCCCACAGGGCATCCATCAGGGTCTCGAGGGACACCACACGCCCCGGCCGAAGCAGGAGCGCGGTGAGGAGCGCGCACGGCTTGGCGCCGCGGAGTGGCCCGGAGTGCGCGCCGTCGCGGATCTCGATCGGTCCCAGGATGCGTAACAGCGGTGCCTGCACGTGAGCTCCCCGTCGATGACGCGTCGTCGGCTCAGGAAACGCGCCCGGGCACTCCGGACGCGATGCCGCGGCGGACACCATATTGTCGAAGCGCTTCGAATGTAACCCTGTGGCAACAAAGAGCAACTCAGGCCGATCTCCATCAAGGTGTGACGGACGAACGGCAGTGCATTGTCGAAGCGCTTGATCACGATGCCCGCCACTCCCCGGGGTCGGTTTCCCGGCACCATCCCAGCACGGGAAAAGCCAGGGGCCCGACTCCCAAGAGCCGGGCCCCTTCTGACCTGCATGTTTACCAGATCTCCGTAACGGCGCAATGGCGGCGACTAAACGTTGAAGCGGAACTCCACCACGTCCCCGTCCCGCATCACATAGTCCTTGCCCTCCATGCGGGCCTTGCCGGCCGCGCGGGCGTCGTGGACCGAGCCGCACTCGACCAGGTCCTCGAAGGAGATGACCTCGGCCTTGATGAAGCCCTTCTGGAAGTCGGTGTGGATCACGCCGGCCGCCTCGGGGGCCGTGGCGCCCTTCTTGATCGTCCAGGCGCGGGACTCCTTGGGGCCCGCCGTCAGGTACGTCTGCAGACCCAGCGTGTCGAAGCCGACGCGGGCGAGCGTGGCGAGGCCCGGCTCGTCCTGGCCAACGGACTGGAGCAGCTCGAGGGCCTCGTCATCCTCGAGCTCGGCCAGGTCGGCCTCGAGCTTGGCGTTGAGGAAGATCGCCTCGGCGGGGGCGACGAGGGCGCGCTGTTCCGCCTTGAAGGCCTCGTCGGTCAGCTCGTCCTCGTCGACGTTGAAGACGTAGAGGAAGGGCTTGACGGTGAGCAGGTGCAGGTCGTGGAGGAGGTCCTCGTTGGCCTCGCCCTGCCTGATGCCGGCCGCGAACAGGGTCCGGCCGCCCTCCAGGATCTCCTTCGCCTCCTCGACCGCCTTGACCTTCGGCTGGATGTCCTTCTTGATCCGCGACTCCTTCTGGAGGCGCGGCAGGACCTTCTCGATGGTCTGCAGGTCGGCGAGGATCAGCTCGGTGTTGATCGTCTCGATGTCGTCCTTCGGCGAGACCTTGCCGTCGACGTGGACGACGTTCTCGTCCTTGAAGGCGCGGATGACCTGGCAGATCGCGTCGGACTCGCGGATGTTCGCGAGGAACTTGTTGCCCAGGCCCTCGCCCTCGCTGGCGCCGCGCACGATGCCGGCGATGTCGACGAAGTCGACCGTGGCGGGCAGGGTGCGCTGCGAGGAGAAGATCTCGGCCAGCTTGATGAGGCGGGCGTCCGGGACACCGACCACGCCGACGTTGGGCTCGATCGTGGCGAACGGGTAGTTGGCCGCCAGCACGTCGTTCTTGGTCAGGGCGTTGAACAGGGTCGACTTGCCGACATTCGGCAGGCCGACGATTCCGATCGTGAGCGACACGTTGCGACTTCCCGTACGTGAGACGTGAGGGCTGGGTGGACGGCGAGCCCGGGGCAGCGGGCGGACCGATCCACCAGTCTACGGCGTGCGGGGGCCGGGGCCCTCGCCGTCCCGGAGCCCCGGCTTCTGTACGCGGAATCGGTCGCCGTGCGCCTACGAGTCCGTCGTCGCCGGTCACAGAGCGGCCGAGTGCGGTCCAAGAGGAGCCGAGTGCGGTCCGAGAGCGGCCGAGTGCGGCGAACGGATGGCCAAGGTCGGCCAAAACGCGTGTCTCTGGACGTATTCCGCCTATTACCCGACCTAGGTTGGACCAGTGGAGCAACACAGGATGCGTCCCCCCAAGCCCCGGCCGCGACGCACCGCGCCTCTTCCCCCGCAAAGCGGACGTGGCCGGCCTGCCACGGCCGAGCGGACGGCGTCCCCTCCCGAGGACCGCCCCGCGGCATCCTTCGTACGATCCTTCGTACGCAGCGCCCGCAGGCTCGTGCAGGCCGTGCGCCGGATGCCGAACCCGCGCCTCACCGGAATCGGCATCGGGCTGTTCTGCTGCGGCTCCATGTTCGTGCTCGCCTGCGTGGACGAGGTGGTGTTCGGCGGCTCGCTCATCGTGTACGGCGTGCTGTTCCTGCCGGTGAGCGCGCTGACCGCGCTCTGGGTGCGGCCGGCCGACCTGGTCACCGCGCCGATCGTGGTGCCGATCGCCTTCGTCGTCGGGCTGCTGCCGATCACCGAGGGCTCGGGCGGCTTCGGCGAGCGGATCATGGGGCTGGTCACGGCGCTGGCGATGCACGCCGGCTGGCTGTACGGCGGCACGCTGATCACCGGGGTCATCACGACCGTACGCAAGGTCAGGCTGATGGCGCGCCGCCGCGCACAGCTACGGCGCCGACCGCCGCGGCCGCCTCGCCCCCGCCGCCGTACGGCCTGAGGCGCCGAGCTGCGCCGCCGGGCAGCTCAGTGCAGCCCAGCTGCGCCGCGGCGCCGCCATGCAGCCTGAGGCGCCCGGCCTTACGCCTGTCTGCTGCGCCGCAGCAGCGCCTTACGCCCGCTCCGCCGCCCTCATCGCCGCCCCCACGATGCCCGCGTTGTTCTGCAGCTCCGCGGGCACGATCTCCGCCTTGACGCCCTTGATCAGCGGCAGGAACTTCTGCGCCTTGCGGCTGACTCCCCCGCCGATGATGAACAGCTCCGGCGAGAACAGCATCTCGACGTGCGACAGATACTTCTGCACGCGGCGTGCCCACTGCTCCCAGCTCAGGCCCTCGTCGTCCTTGACCTTCGTCGAGGCGTGCTTCTCGGCGTCGTGGCCGTGCAGCTCCAGGTGGCCCAGCTCGGTGTTCGGCACGAGCCTGCCGTCGATGAACACGGCGCTGCCGATGCCGGTGCCGAAGGTGAGCAGAATGACCGGGCCCTTGCGGTCGCGGCCCGCGCCGAAGTGCATCTCGGCGACGCCTGCCGCGTCCGCGTCGTTGAGCACGGTCACCGGGAGGCCGCCGAGCCGCTCGCTCAGCAGGGCGCGCGCGTCGACGTCGATCCAGCTCTTGTCGACGTTCGCCGCCGTGCGGACGGTGGCGCCGCCGGTGACCACGCCGGGGAACGTGATGCCGACCGGGCCGCTCCACCCGAAGTGGCCGACGACCTCCTTGACGCAGTCGGCGACCCCGTCCGGTGTCGCCGGGTGGGGGGTCAGCACCTTGAAGCGGTCGTCCGCCAGATCGCCGCGGTCCAGGTCCACGGGAGCGCCCTTGATGCCTGAGCCGCCGATGTCCACGCCGAAGATCTGCATAGGCACCACGTTACGGCGCCGTGCTGACACTCACTTCCCGGCGACGCGAGGCTCTCCCGGTGTGCTTACTTCCCCCGGTGCGCTCCGCGATCAGTGCTCATTGCCCTTCGTGCGCTCCGCGAGCAGTGCTCACTTTCCCTCGGTGCGCTCCGCGATCAGCGCCGCCGCCTCGGCGCGCAGATCGCGGCGCAGCTCCTTGGGCAGCGAGAAGGTGATCGACTCCTCGGCGGCCTTGACGATCTCCACGTCCTCGAAGCCGCGGGCCGCCAGCCACTCCAGTACGCCCTCGACGAGCACCTCGGGGACGGAGGCGCCGGAGGTGACGCCGACGGTCGCCACGCCCTCCAGCCAGGACTCGTCGATCTCCTCCGCGAAGTCGACGAGATACGCCTCGCGCGCACCCGCGAGTTTGGCGACCTCGACCAGCCGCTTGGAGTTGGAGGAGTTGCGGGAACCGACGACGATGACGAGGTCGGCCTCAGCACCCATCTGCTTCACGGCCAGCTGGCGGTTCTGCGTGGCGTAGCAGATGTCGTCGCTGGGCGGGGAGATGAGCTGCGGGAACTTCTCCTTGAGCGCGTCGACGGTCTCCATCGTCTCGTCGACGGACAGCGTGGTCTGGGAGAGCCAGACGACCTTCGACGGGTCGCGCACCTCGACCTTCGCCACGTCCCCGGGGCCGTCGACCAGCGTGATGTGGTCGGGGGCCTCACCGGACGTGCCGATTACCTCCTCGTGGCCCTCGTGGCCGATCAGGAGGATGTCGTAGTCCTCGTTGGCGAAGCGGACAGCTTCCTTGTGCACCTTGGTGACCAGCGGGCAGGTCGCGTCGATCGTGGCGAGCTTGCCGGCCGCGGCCTCCTCGTGGACGACCGGCGCGACACCGTGCGCCGAGAACATCACGATCGACCCCTCGGGGACCTCCGCCGTCTGCTCGACGAAGATCGCGCCCTTTCGCTCCAGGGTCTGCACGACGTACTTGTTGTGGACGATCTCGTGGCGGACGTAGATCGGGGCCCCGTACTGCTCCAGGGCCTTCTCGACGGCGATGACGGCGCGGTCCACACCCGCGCAGTAGCCACGGGGGGCGGCGAGCAGGACCTTGCGGGAAGGCGAAGCAGTCATGCCCACCATCGTAAAGGCGGGCTCGTCCGCCCGGAGATCCACTCTCCCCCGAGGCGGGCCCCGGGGATTGTCGGTGGCGGCGGCTAGGCTCGCCGCATGGCTGTGAACACGTCTGCCGAAGCGCCGCTGCCCGTCGGTGAGGTGTCGCGGCTCATCGGGGGCTGGATCGACCGGCTCGGGGCCGTATGGGTCGAGGGCCAGATCACCCAGCTCTCGCGGCGCCCGGGTGCGGGCGTCGTCTTCATGACGCTGCGCGACCCGTCGTACGACATCTCGGTCGGCGTCACCTGCTACCGCCAGGTGTTCGACGCGGTGGCCGACGTCGTGTCGGAGGGCGCCCGCGTCGTGGTCCACGCCAAGCCGGAGTGGTACGCACCGCGCGGGCAGCTGTCGCTGCGGGCCGCCGAGATACGGCCCGTGGGGATGGGCGAGCTGCTGGCCCGGCTGGAGCGGCTCAAGAAGGCCCTGGCGGGCGAGGGACTCTTCGCGCCCGAGCGCAAGAAGCCCCTGCCGTTCCTTCCGCAGCTCATCGGCCTGGTCTGCGGCCGCGCCTCGGCGGCCGAGCGGGACGTACTGGAGAACGCCCGCCACCGCTGGCCCGCCGTCCGCTTCGAGGTGCGCAACGTCGCCGTGCAAGGCGTGCACGCGGTCCCGCAGGTCGTCCAGGCGGTGAAGGACCTGGACGCGCTCGACGAGGTCGACGTGATCATCGTCGCGCGCGGCGGCGGCAGCGTGGAGGACCTGCTCCCGTTCTCGGACGAGCAGCTCGTACGGGCCGTGGCATCCTGCCGTACGCCGGTGGTCTCGGCGATCGGGCACGAGCCGGACACCCCCCTCCTCGACTACGTGGCGGACCTGCGCGCCTCCACACCGACCGACGCGGCCAAGAAGGTCGTGCCGGACGTCGGCGAGGAGCTCGAACGGGTCCAGTCGCTGAGGAACCGCGCCCGGCGCTGTGCCGAGGCCTTCGTCGACCGCGAGGAGCGGGGGCTCATGCACGCGCTGAGCAGGCCCTGCATGCAGGATCCGCACCGCATGGTCGAGGAGCGCGAGCAGCACATCGAGGCGCTGCTCGCGCGCAGCCGCCGCACGCTGGCGCACTGCCTGGACCGCGCGAACTCCGAGCTCACCCACACGCACGCGCGCGTGGTGGCGCTCTCGCCCGCGGCGACGCTGCGGCGGGGATACGCGGTCCTGCAGAAGGCCGACGGCCACGTGGTCCGGGCGCCGGACGACGTGTCGGCGGACGAGGAGCTGCGCGCCCGGGTCTCCGAGGGCGAGTTCACGGTACGAGTGGCAGGGCCGGCACGGACGGGGGCAGGCGATGCATAGGGTGGGCGCATGACCAGCAGGACGGACGAGGCGGCCGGTGCGAACGAGTCGGCGAGCACGCTCGGATACGAGCAGGCGCGGGACGAGCTGATCGAGGTCGTACGCCGCCTCGAGGCGGGCGGCACGACGCTCGAGGAGTCCCTGGCCCTGTGGGAGCGGGGCGAGGAGCTGGCCAAGGTGTGCCGGCGCTGGCTGGAGGGGGCGCGGGCCCGGCTGGACGCCGCGCTCGCCGCGGACGAGGAGGCCGGCGGCGGTTCGGGGAACGGCGCCGGGGCGGGCGACGCCAACGACTGAGGGTCCATGGGCGGGCGGCCCGGGTCGGTGGGCTCGTAGCGCACGGGCTTCGGGTCGGTGCCGTAGCCGACGGGAGCTATCACCGACGGGCGCGCTCTGCTGGGCCGCGGCGGGCTCGACGAGCGGGGCCCTTCGCCGGTACGAAGAGGGCCCATGGTCCGTCCGGACCAGGCACATCGGCCGTGGAAGCCGACGGCACGCGCCGGGCACTGTGGACGTGTCACTGCACCGAGGTGCGGCCGTTCCAGACATTGCAGGTTTGTGAAACCGGTCACCAGAGGCCAGGTTTTGGTTGAACCTTAAACGTAATCTGCGTACGGTCGCTCCTGCCAGCTTGATCCGGGGATCGCTCCTGTCGTGACCTGCCGGATCGAACGCGTATCTCGAGAAGGTTCATTCATGTCCCTCGTTCTTGACCCCGCCGCCCAGGACCTGCTCTTCCGTGAGGCCCGCACCGCGAACACCTTCACCGACGAGCCGGTGACCGAGGAGCACGTGCAGGCGATCTACGACCTGGTCAAGTACGGTCCGACCGCCTTCAACCAGTCCCCGCTGCGGATCACCCTGGTCCGCTCCCCCGAGGCCCGCGAGCGCCTCGTGAAGCACATGGCCGAGGGCAACCAGCCGAAGACCGCCACCGCCCCGCTCGTCGCGATCCTCTCCGCGGACAACGAGTTCCACGAGGAGCTGCCGCAGCTCTTCCCGCACTTCCCGCAGGCCAAGGACGCCTTCTTCTCGGAGCGCCCGGTCCGCGAGCAGGCCGCGGGCCTGAACGCCGCGCTGCAGGCCGCGTACTTCATCGTCGGCGTGCGCGCCGCCGGCCTGGCCGCCGGCCCGATGACCGGCTTCGACTTCCAGGGTGTCCAGAAGGAGTTCCTGGACGACGACCACACCCCGCTGATGATCGTCAACATCGGCAAGCCGGGTGACGACGCGTGGTTCCCGCGGTCTCCGCGGCTGGAGTTCGACCAGGTCGTCACCACGGTCTGACGTTGCCGCACGACACAAGGCCCCCGGCGTTTGCCGGGGGCCTTCCTCGTGTGCGGCTCTGCGACGTCGAGCGCCGTACGTTACGAGGCGCCGTGCGTCGTGGGTTGTGCCCACCCTCCCCCATTGCCTTAAGGGCATGGGAGGCCCCCCCATCGCCCTG
>NZ_LOHS01000103.1 GCF_001642995.1 Streptomyces jeddahensis | reverse complement strand
GTTCCAGACCCCCGTGATCGCCCTTCGGGCTCGTCCTCAAACGCCGGACGGGCTGAAGATTCCCGCCCGGACGGGCTGAAGATTCCCACTGAACCACCCGCTAGCCTCGTCGCATGAGCAGGCCGCCGTCCTTCGCCCCGCCGCCCGGCGCCCGGGCCTGTCGTCTCGTCACCGAGCGGGGCGACTTCGCAGTCATCGACGCACCGCCGGCAACGGGTCGGCCGCACAAGGGAACCGCTCTCCTGCTCCCCGGATACACCGGGAGCAAGGAGGACTTCATCGCCCTCCACCCACACCTCGCCGCCGCCGGCTACCGCACAGTCGCCGTCGACGGCCGCGGACAATACGAGTCGGACGGCCCGCTGGACGACGAATCCCCTTACGCACAGGTCGAGTTGGCGCGCGACGTCCTCGCCCAAGTCGCCGCGCTCGGCACACGCGTGCACCTCCTCGGCCACTCGCTCGGCGGCCAGATCGCCCGCGCGGCCGTACTCCTGGACCACACGCCCTTCGTCTCGCTCACCCTCATGTCCTCGGGCCCCGCCCAGATCTCGCCCTCCCAGCAGCAGCGCGTGAAGCTGCTTCAGGAGGCTCTCTCACTGATGGACATGACCGAGGTCTGGGAGGCCATGCAGGCCGTCGAGACACCGGAGGACACGGAACTGGACGGCCGTCCGGGCGACCCGGACCCCGCTCCCGGGCCCGGCGGCACGGAGAACCTGCGCCACCGCTGGCTGCGCAACAGCCCCGCCCAGCTCATGGCCACCGGCCGCCAGTTGTGCACCGAACCCGACCGTGTCACCGAGCTCAGCGCCGTACCGCTGCCCAAACACGTGCTCTCCGGCGAGCGCGACGACACGTGGCCGGTGCCGCTCCTGGACGACATGGCCGTACGACTCGCCGCGCACCGCACCGTCGTACGCGGGGCCGAGCACTCCCCCAACACGGACCGCCCGCAGGAGACGGCGGCGGCCATCGCAGCGTTCTGGGACGCCTGCTGAGGCGTACTCCGCCTCGGACCGCCCAGCACGCGCCGGCGCGCGTCTCAGTACTGGGCCTGCAGGTGATCCCAGAAACCGTCCCGCAGCGACCGCCGCAGGTCCGACTGCCCGCGCAGCGAGTACTGCAGCAGCCCCTCCGCCTCCACCAGCAGGTCCTGATCGACCGAGCCGGGCAGATACGGATGCCCGGGCAGCAGCTCGGCCAGACTCTCGCGACCCCGCGCCGCCAGCCACTTCGCCGCGATCTGGGCGCCCACGAACCGCACCTCGTCGCGTGTGGGCCGCGGCACCGACGGCGTCTCGTACGAAGGAACGGTTCGCCGCGTGATGTACGGCTTGAAGAACTCGAGGTCGAACGTGCGCTGGCTGTCGACCTCCCACAGCAGCGGCTCGGCCTGGTTGCGCCCCTCCGGCGCCTCGACGCCCCAGAGGTGGACGCGTGCCCCGTACCCCTGCGCCGCCTCGACGGCGGGGACCAGGTCCTCGTCGCCGCCTATGAGCGCCGCGTCGCTGATCGCCCGATGGCGTGCCAGTGACTCCAGGTCGCTTCTGATCAGGGAGTCGACGCCCTTCTGCTGGTTGTTGGCGTTGAGGTTGCCGAGCCGCACCTTGACGTCCGGCAGCTCCGCGATGGACTGCTGCTCGGCGGTGTGGATGCGGCGGCGGGCGCCGTCGTACCAGTAGACGCGCAGCAGCCGGCTGTCCGCGAAGATCGAGCGGGCCTTGTCGATCAGTGCGTCGATGAGCCCTTCGGCGTCGAGGTCGAAGGCCCTGCGGTCCTCCGTGCCTGCGGCGAGGCGGCCCGCGGCCGCGTAGAGATACCCGGCGTCGACGAAGATCGCGTGGGTCGAGGGTGTCTTCGCCACCTCGGCGAGCATGCGCTCGAGCAGCTCGTTGGTGCGGTCGATGCGCGCGCCCAGCGCCGCAGGTCCGTCGTTCCCCGCGCGTTCGTCGTTCATATGTGCCTCATTGTCCGTGTGGTCACGGAGAGAGCACAAGCCGTCCTCCCCGCTCGTCATTAGGCTCTCGAAAAATTTCCTTAGCGTAGGGAATGTTGGCCCCATGCAACGTGTTGTGACCATACGGAGCGCGGTGCACTGTAGCCACGCAATCCACTCTTAACGGACGGGCAACGGCCCGGCCGCAGCCCGGGACAAGAATCGTGTCCCGGATCACAGCAGTTCTCCTTCAGGAGGATCACCAGACGAAGGGAGAAGCCTTGTTGCGCTTCGAGATCATGCGCCTTGACGACGTCGACGGCACCGCCGTCGACAGCACCGTCGTGGACGCCGCCTCCGTCAACCGGATCGTGCAGCAGGCCGCCGCCATCGGGCAGCGCCTCTACATCCGACCGGCCGAAACCTCGGCCTCGTAACGCGTGCCGGCTCGCGACGCCTCTAACGCGTCGCGACATCTCGTCACTCCAGAGCCCCCGTACCCATCCGTACGGGGGCTCTGTGCGTGCAGGCGCCGTCTCAGGCGCCCTGGATCACCTGCGTCACGCCGTTGATGACCTGCTGCACGGCGATGGCGGAGAGCATCATGCCCGCGAGCCGCGTCACCAGCACCACACCGCCGTCCTTGATCACGCGGATGATCAGCAGCGAGTAGCGCATGACCACCCACAACACCAGGTGGATGGCCACGATCGCCGCCCACACCGAAAGCTGTGTCCCGACGCTGTCGGCCTTCTGCACCGCCAGGATCACCGAGACGATCGCGCCGGGACCGGCCAGCAGCGGCATGCCGAGCGGTACGAGCGCGACATTGACGTCCTTGGTCTGCTTGGGCTCGTCGGTCTTGCCGGTGAGCAGGTCGAGCGCGATCAGCAGGAGCAGCAGGCCGCCCGCGATCATCAGCGCGGGCACGGAGACGTGCAGGTAGTCCAGGATCTGGTGGCCTAGCAGGCCGAAGACCGCGATCACTCCGAAGGCGACGCAGACGGCCTGGAAGGCCATCTTCCGCTGCGCCTTGGCGGGACGGCCCGAGGTCAGCGCGAGGAAGATCGGGGTGACCCCGGGGGGATCCATGATCACGAAGAGGGTCAGGAAGAGGGAGCCGAAGACAGCGAGATCGAACACGGATGGCCTTGCAGGGTGTGAGGGTCGGTCGTACGACGGGCGGGGGCAGGCGGCGATGGACTCGCCGCCGTATCCGGGGAGAGGGAGAGCTTCAGGCGCGGTGGCGCGGGGACGAGGAGGTGCGGTCCGCGCTCACGCGGGACAGGGCGCGGACCACGAGGGGCGTGCGGTGCACGCTTGCGCCGGACGGGTGACGGGTCACGGCTGACAACGCGGTACGGGCCGCGGGCTCCAGCGGGCTACAGGCGCCCGCCGGTGCCCGGCACGGGGAACGCCCCGGTGGCCCGTCGCGTGATCTCCCCGAAGATCTCGGGGTCGGTGGTGAACTCGCCGAGCACGCAGGTCTTCCGGCTGCCGTGGTAGTCGCTGGACCCCGTGGTCAGCAGCCCCAGGTCGGCGGCGAGCCCCCGCAGCCGGGCGCGGGTCGCCTGGTCGTGGTCCATGTGGTCGACCTCGATGCCGTCGAGTCCGGCGGCGGCGAGCTTCGCGATCGCCGTCTCGGGGACGACCTCGCCGCGCTTGACGGCGAGCGGGTGCGCGAAGACGGCGACCCCGCCCGCGGCCTTGATCAGCCGGATGGCGTCGAAGGGGTCGAGTTCGTGCTTCTCGACGTACGCGCGTCCGCCGTCGGCGATCCACTCCGGCGTGAACGCGTCCGAGACGCTGGAGACGACGCCGAGCTCGACCAGCGCCGACGCGATGTGCGGGCGCCCCACGGAGCCGTCGCCCGCGATGCGCGCGACCTGCTCCCAGGTGACCGGGACTCCGAGGTCCTGAAGCTTGGCGATCATGCCCTTGGCCCGCGGCACCCGGTCGTCGCGCACCAGTTCGCGCTCGCGCAGCAGCTCCGGCTCCTCGGCGTCGAACAGGTACGCCAGCATGTGCAGGCTGACACCGTCGAAGCGGCAGGAGAGCTCGGCGCCGGTGACCAGCGTCAGCCCCTCCGGCACGGCGGCGATCGCCTCGGCGTGTCCGCGGCTGGTGTCGTGATCGGTCAGCGCGACGACGTCCAGACCGGCGGCCGCCGCGTTGCGGACGAGCTCGGCCGGGGTGTCCGTGCCGTCCGAGGCGGTGGAGTGGGTGTGCAGATCGATGCGCACGACGCGTACTCCATGCTCTGACGGGACCGATACGAAGGGGACGCTCAAGGATAACGGGGCCCCGCCCGTGCTTCGCCCGCACCCCGGCTGCGGGCGGCGGCCCCGCTCTGCGGGGGTGCGGGGGGGGGTGCGCGCGGGCTCCGCGGGACCTTCTTCGCCGCGCCGCGGGACCTTCTTCGCCGCGCCGCGGACGTTCGCCGCCGCGCCGCGCATCTTCGTCGCCGCTCCGCGGCAGGATTCCCCGCCCGTCCGCTCCTTCTCGTCTCTCGCCT
The DNA here is from genome assembly GCF_001642995.1 of Streptomyces jeddahensis. Classification (GTDB taxonomy): domain Bacteria; phylum Actinomycetota; class Actinomycetes; order Streptomycetales; family Streptomycetaceae; genus Streptomyces; species Streptomyces jeddahensis. Next base: position 19,503 of record NZ_LOHS01000103.1, on the reverse strand, counting down.
GACGCCGCCCGGGTTCGCGACGGGGGCCGGGCTTCGGCGCCCCCAGCTGCCCGGGTGCCCGGCTGCCGCCCGGGTGGCCTCCCGGGGGTGCGCGCGGGCTCCGCGGGACCTTCTTCGCTGCTCTGCGGACCTTCGTCGCCGCTCCGCGGTGGATCCCCCGCCCCGTCCGCTCCTTACTCGCCTGACACAGCCCGGGTTCGCCCCGGACGCCGGGCTTCGGCGCCCCCAGCTGCCCGGCTGCGGCCCCGGGGTGACCTTGCCCGCTCCATGGGCGGGTTCGCGGCTCCGGGCGGTTCTCGTCTCGCTCGGCCCCGAAGTGTCAGCAGTGTCAACGCCCGGTCTCCACGCCGAGCACGGTGGTGCCTGCCCTGCGGGGCCCTTCGCGAGGGCCTTCTTCGGCGCTCGACGGCGGCCCCGCCCGCCCCGCCCGCTTCTGCGGCCGGTGGGCGGGAAACCGCCTGCGGGCCGTTCCTGGGGCGGCTGGGCGGGCAACCGCCAGCGGCGCTACGGCGGCGGGCAACCGCCTGTGGCCGCTTACGGTGACAGAATCCGCGGCGTCAGCGCCCCGCACGGGAGCAGGTCCATTTCCGCCCCCGCCTCGCGCAGATCGGTCAACACCAGCTCGTCGTACATCAGCAGGCCCGACTGCTCGGGCCACACGACCGCCCACAGCCACAGTCCGCGGGCCTCGCCGGCGAAGACGGCGCGGTCGTCGGGGGTACCGGCCACAAGCCACAGCGGGGTCGGCCGACCGGCGGCCAGGACCTTGGCCTGGGGTGGTTTCTCCACGTTCAGGTACGGGCCGGGGTCCGGGCCCTCGATGCCCGCGTACCGCGCGCCGAGCCCGACGCCGAGCTCCTCGGCGACCAGTATCAGTTCACCCATACCGCCGAGCGGTCCCGGCCCGGAGCACGCCACCGCGGTGGCGCGCCCGCCGGTGCGGTCGTCGCCCGCGGAGGCCACCCCGGTGAAGAGCCAGCCGACCGGCAGCGGCCACGGCATCCACACCGGCACCTGCGCACGGTGCACCACGACGCTGAGGGCCTCGACGCTGGGCGGGATCACGGGCTGCAGCGGGTGCACGGGCCCGTGCACATCACACTGCCAGGAGTCGGCAAAGAGTCCGGGAGCCCTGACCCGGCCACCACACTTCGGGCAACTGGGTTCGCCCCTCATAGGGCTCAACGGTCCTCCCCGGTCGTCGTCGCGTCAAGGACGATCACCCGTCCGGAGTGCGCAACCACCGGCCCGATGTAGATGTAGGCCGCATCGACGAAGGTCCGACTCCGTCCGCTTTCAGCCAAGTCCAGCCGGACTCAGGCGCTCTCCGTCTCCTCAGGCGGCCTCAGACGGTCCGAGGCGGCCCGCGGCGGTCAGTCGAGCGCGACGGATCGCCGCAGCGGGTCGCGCAGGTCCGTCGCGCCCGCGAGCCACCGCTCCTGCAGCGCCCCCGCGCCGTGCACCCGCTTCCAGGCGGCCTCGTTCGGCGTCATCGGCAGCAGCGGCAGAAAACGTACGGGGTCCAGGGGCGCGTCCAGCTCCAGGTCGTCGATGAGGCCGCCGGACTCCGCCACCAGCACGGAGGTGAAAGGGGCGCCCGGCCACAGCGGTTCGCCCACGTCGAGCGAGGCGCCCGGGGCCACGACCACGCCCTCGACCTGAGGCGACGCGGCCAGCACGGCGAGCGGGCGCAGCACCTTGTCGGTGTCGGCGAGACCCGCGCGCACGGAGAGCACAAGCTCCGCCCGGGGACCCTTGACCGGATCCGCCCGCGGCGACGTGGGGTCGGCCATCGGGGCCGCCGACATCCCGAGCGTGACGTATCTCATGATGTCCCCGTCGGTGAACCGCAGGACCTCGATGCGGTCCGTTCCGAGGAACGTCACCGCAGCACGCGCGTCCGGTTCGCCCAGCGCCATGCGCAAACGAGCCTCGACCAGAGTGAGAACATCAGCCATGCGGCGAGCATAGAACTGGTCAGTGACGGGCAAACTGGCGACTTGACACTTCAGTTCGCTGATAAGCTGGGCCGCCGGTCGGGCAGCACCGCAGACGGGGCCTCGCAGCGAACAGCTGGAGTCGCTCCCGCGCCCCGACCGCGTGGGACATCCCCTACGGGGGACCGGCCGGAGGAGGTGGGGCTGCAATGGACCGAAGTCGACCGTGCAGTACCACCCGCTCTTCCGGCCGCTGAGTCACTCAGCTTCGAAAACTGTCAGCTTCGAACGCTGTCAGCTTCGCAAGCTGTCCCACCCTGCGCGCGCATTTCCGGCGCTCGACGGAAGAGCACTTCGTTTCCGCCTGATCTGTCTGATCTGTATCAGTACCGCTGGTCTCAGTACTGCTGATCTGAGTCAGCGGCGAAGCTGCCACCGCGACGATGCGGTGCTCCCCGCTTTGTGGACGAGCCAAACATCGAAGTCAGGACGTCCTCATTCCGGGTAGTTCCACCCGTCGCCGGCGGCTCTGTTGCGAAGGAGCCTGCCCATGTCGATGATCCGTGACCTGCGTGCCGCCGTCCGTCCCGCACTGCGCAAGGACGGCGGCAGCTACAGCGCGTACGACACGACTCGCGACCCCTCGACGACCTCCGCGGTCGTCGACTGCGCCGTCTACCGCGACGGCCACCGCGTCACCTGCGACGAGACGCTGACGCCGCACGAGGCGATGCTCCAGGTCCGCCGCGACGGCGGCTTCGCCTGGATCGGGCTGCACGAGCCGACCGAGGCCGAATTCGCCGGTATCGCGGCCGAGTTCGGGCTGCACCCGCTGGCCGTCGAGGACGCCGTCCACGCCCACCAGCGCCCCAAGCTGGAGCGGTACGACGAAACGCTGTTCACCGTCTTCAAGACCGTCCACTACGTCGAGCACGCCGAACTCACCGCCACCAGCGAGATCGTGGAGACCGGCGAGGTCATGTGCTTCACCGGACGGGACTTCTTCATCACCGTGCGGCACGGCGGCCAGGGCTCGCTGCGTGCGCTGCGGCACCGGCTGCAGGAAGAGCCCGAGCTGCTGGCGAAGGGCCCGTCGGCGGTGCTGCACGCCATCGCCGACCACGTCGTCGACGGCTATCTCGCGGTCGCCGACGCCATGCAGGACGACATCGACGAGGTCGAGACCGAGGTCTTCACGCCCGGCCGCAAGGGCGGAGTGTCGCGCGGTGTCGACGCCGGGCGGATCTACCAGCTCAAGCGCGAGGTGCTGGAGTTCAAGCGGGCGGTCGCGCCGCTCGCGCGTCCCATGCAGCTGCTGAGCGAGCGGCCGATGCGGCTGATCGACCCCGACATCCAGAAGTACTTCCGGGACGTGGCCGACCACCTCGCGCGGGTGCAGGAGCAGGTCGTCGGTTTCGACGAGCTGCTCAACTCGATCCTGCAGGCCAACCTCGCGCAGGCGTCCGTCGCCCAGAACGAGGACATGCGCAAGATCACGTCCTGGGCGGCGATCATCGCCGTGCCGACGATGGTCTGCGGTGTGTACGGGATGAACTTCGAGTACATGCCGGAGCTGCACTGGAAGTTCGGGTACCCGCTGGTGCTCGGGGTGACGGTGGGCATCTGTCTGACCATCCACCGCACGCTGAAGCGGAACGGGTGGCTCTGAGGGGCCCTTGCAGGGCTGGCCCTTGCGGGGGGGCTGCCTGCTGTCAGCCGACGCGGTTGTCCTCGGCGGTCCGGGCCTCACTACGCTGGTCCCATGACGGATCCGCTGCTCGACCAGGCCCTCGTCGAGGAGGCCACCAAGAAGTCCGGGCTCATCTGGGTACAGGGCAGCGGCCCGGCCCGGGCGCTGTGGCACGTGTGGCACGAGGGCGCCGCCCATGTGGTCGGTGACGGTCCCGGCGAGCAGCCGCTCCCGGGGCTCGCCGACGGGGGCACCGCGACCGTCACCGTGCGCAGCAAGGACAAGGGCGGGCGCCTCGTCGAGTGGGCCGCGACGATCACGGAGCTTGCCGCGGGCTCGCCGGAGTGGGAGGCCGCCGTCGCCGAGCTGAAGGGCAAGCGGCTGAACGCGGCGGATGGTGAGGCGATGCCGGAGCGGTGGGCGCGGGAGTGCCGGGTGCTGCGGCTGGAGCCGGTGGGGGCGACGGCGGAGCTGCCCGACGGCTCGCTGGCCGCCGCGCCGCTGCCGAGCAGTGCGACGACGCGCCGACCGATTCCGGCGGCGCTGCCGCGACTGCTGCTGCGCCGCGGACGCCGCCGGCACTAACTCCTCCGGAGTGGGCGCCGTATGCGCCTTCGGCCGGTGGGTGGGTCGGGGCCGCGCCGGGATGTACGTCCTCGGTCTGGCGCCAGGCCGTACGTCGTTTGGGCGAGCCCACACTTTGCGCCAGCCGCTGCGGGCGCACACCCCGCCACGTCCCCTTCGGCCGGAGGGCGCCTGCGGGTTGACCGTTGTGGCGGCACGAGCCGCTTACCGTTGTGGGCAATCGTTCCGCAGGGCTGGGGGCACCTCCCAGCGGTAGCTGGGGGAGGGTGGGCACAACAACACCACGACGGCGGGCGCCCGCACTTGTCCGGCACCACGCCGTGGGGGGGCGGCACGGCAAGCAGCTGCCTACGACGTAGGCAGCTGCTTGCCGTAGTCGACCATCTGCTTCTCCGTGGGCTCCTCGAGCTTGAAGTCCTTGCCCCACTCGGAGAGTTCAAGCGTGCCGGCGTTCCCGGCGCGCTCGAGGAGGAGGGGGTAGGGCGTGCCCTCCAGGGACACGGCAAGCGTGCCGCCCGCCCCCTTGTCCCCGGTGACCTCGATGGTGCGGGTCCCGTCCGCGGTGCCGCGGTCCCCCTTGCCCAGCGTGCCGTGCAGTGTCAGCAGCCCGTCGAGCAGGACGTCCTTGTCCGTGAACCCGCTGAGCTGCTTGTACGCGGGGTCGCCCTGCGGCACCTTCACGTACTTGCCGTCGAGTTTGTCGGCTGCCGCCCCGGCCGACTCACCGTCGTCCGCGTTCTCGTCATGGGCCCAGAACGCCGCGTCGGCCTTCAGATAGAGGTGCGTACCGACCCGCAGCAGCCAGAACGTGCTGCCCTTCGTGGTGACCGAGCCGCTTCCGCCGTCGTCCTTGAGGCGCATGTCGAGCTCGTACGTGCGGCCGCTCACCACGACCTTGCCGGACAGCCGGACCGAGTCCGCGGCCTCGGCGGCCTTCAGCGTCTTGCTCTGGATCTGTTTCGGGGGCAGCTTGCCGACCCCGTTCGTGCCTGCGTCGGGGTCCTCGCTGCAGCCTGTCAGTACGCCTCCCACGGCGACCAGCCCGGCGCACAGCATGCTCATCAGTGCGGCCCTGCGGGTGCGGCCCAGGGGAAATGCAGACACAGGTGGGACTGCCTCTCATGCGGTTGTCCTCGACGGCGTACGGCAGCGTACCTGTGCCTCAGTGCCGTAGCGGAGCCAGTCCGTCCGGACCGCCTGCCAGGGCGGACACGACCTGGACGGGCTAGCCTGAAGCCCGTAACAACGGGACAAACTGGCGCGAAAAGGAGGCGCGTGGCATGGCAGCGAGCGCCCCCAGGATCTTCGTCTCGCATCTCGCCGGTGTCGCCGTCTTCGACCCGAACGGCGATCAGGTGGGGCGGGTGCGCGATCTCGTCGCCATGCTCAGGGTCGGGCGCCGGCCGCCGCGGCTCCTGGGGCTCGTCGTCGAACTCTCCAGCCGCCGCCGGATCTTCCTCCCCATGACGCGAGTGACCGGTATCGAGTCGGGCCAGGTGATCAGCACCGGCGTCATGAACGTGCGGCGCTTCGAGCAGCGGCCGACGGAGCGGCTCGTCCTCGGCGAGATGCTCGACCGCCGGGTGCGCCTGGTGGAGACGGGCGAGGAGGTGACCGTCCTCGACGTGTCGATCCACTCGCTGCCGGCCCGGCGCGACTGGGAGATCGACCGCGTGTTCGTACGGAAAGAACCCGGGAAGCGCGGAGGGCTTCCCTGGTCGGACAGCGCGAAGCGGGCCGGAGGCGCCTTCCGGCGGCACAAGGGCGAGACGCTCACCGTCGAGTGGTCGGCCGTCACGGGCTTCTCGCTCGAGGAGACGGGGCAGGGCGCCGAGAGCCTGCTGGCCACCTTCGAACAGCTGCGCCCCGCCGACCTGGCCAACGTGCTGCACCACCTCTCCGCCAAGCGCCGCGCCGAGGTCGCCGCGGCCCTGGACGACGACCGGCTCGCCGACGTGCTCGAGGAGCTGCCCGAGGACGACCAGATCGAGATCCTCGGCAAGCTGAAGGAGGAGCGGGCCGCCGACGTCCTGGAGGCGATGGACCCGGACGACGCGGCGGATCTGCTGTCGGAGCTGCCGGAGGACGACCAAGAGCGGCTGCTGAGCCTGATGCAGCCGGGCGACGCCGCGGACATGCGCCGGCTGATGGCGTACGAGGAACGCACGGCGGGCGGCCTGATGACGACCGAGCCGATCGTGCTGCGGCCCGACGCGACCGTCGCGGACGCCCTCGCACGCGTCCGCAACCCGGACCTGTCGCCCGCGCTCGCCGCCCAGGTGTATGTGTGCCGCCCCCCGGACGAGACCCCGACGGGCAAGTTCCTGGGGACGGTGCACTTCCAGCGGCTGCTGCGCGACCCGCCGTTCACGCTGGTCGGCGCGCTGCTCGACGAGGACCCGCAGGCCCTCGCCCCGGACACGGCACTGCCCGCGGTGGCGGGGTTCTTCGCGACGTACGACATGGTGGCGGCGCCCGTCGTGGACGACAGCGGATCGCTGCTCGGCGCGGTCACGGTGGACGACGTCCTCGACCACATGCTGCCCGAGGACTGGCGGGAGTCAGAGTTCCACATGGCAGGGGAGGCCGGCGGTGGCGCCTGACCGCGATCGCGAGAGCCGCACCGAGGCGCCCCGGCAGCCGAGGTTCCGCCTGGACCAGCCGCTGCCCCAGCGCCGCCGGATGCTGCCCGAGTACGACCCGGAGGCCTTCGGGCGGCTGTCGGAGCGCATCGCCCGGTTCCTCGGCACCTGGCGGTTCATCCTCTGGATGACCGCCACGATCATCGTGTGGATCATCTGGAACGTCGCCGGCCCGCCCGGGCTCCGCTTCGACGAGTTCCCGTTCATCTTCCTGACCCTGGCGCTCTCGCTGCAGGCCTCCTACGCCGCCCCGCTCATCCTGCTGGCGCAGAACCGGCAGGCCGACCGCGACCGCGTCCAGTACGAACAGGACCGCAAGCAGAACGAGCGCTCCATCTCGGACACCGAGTACCTCACACGCGAGATCGCCGCCCTGCGCATGGGCCTGGGCGAGGTGGCCACGCGCGACTGGATCCGGTCCGAGATCCAGGACCTGGTGAGGGACCTCGAGGAGCAGCAGGTCCTCATTCGTCCGGACGGCGCCCGCGGGCGTGATCCGGGCGACCGTTGAGACGCGACCCGAGGCGAGAGTGACCTAAGCAACCGCTTGGGGGCTTTCCGGGGTCACCGCCCGGCGCCGTACCATCGTGCGTATGGCTACGGAAGACGCGGTGCGCGCAGCACTGGCGACGGTGAACGACCCCGAGATCGGACGACCCATCACCGAGCTGGGGATGGTCAAGTCGGTGGAGATCGGTGAGGACGGTGCCGTCGCGGTCACCGTCTATCTCACGGTCTCCGGATGCCCGATGCGCGAAACGATCACGAAGCGCGTGACGGACGCGGTCTCGGCGGTCGAGGGCGTCACACGCGTCGACGTGTCGCTGGACGTGATGAGCGACGAGCAGCGGCGCGAACTCGCCGCCGCGCTGCGCGGCGGCCAGGCCGAGCGCGAGGTGCCGTTCGCCAAGCCGGGTTCGCTCACGCGCGTGTACGCGGTGGCGTCCGGCAAGGGCGGCGTCGGCAAGTCCTCGGTGACGGTGAACCTGGCGGCCGCGATGGCGGCGGACGGGCTGAAGGTCGGCGTCGTGGACGCCGACATCTACGGCCATTCCGTGCCCCGGATGCTGGGTGTGGACGGGCGTCCGACCCAGGTCGAGAACATGATCATGCCGCCGTCCGCGAACGGCGTGAAGGTCATCTCGATCGGCATGTTCACGCCGGGCAACGCGCCCGTCGTATGGCGCGGCCCGATGCTGCACCGCGCGCTGCAGCAGTTCCTCGCGGACGTCTTCTGGGGCGACCTGGACGTGCTGCTCCTCGACCTGCCGCCGGGCACGGGCGACATCGCGATCTCGGTCGCGCAGCTCGTCCCGAACGCCGAGATCCTCGTCGTCACCACCCCCCAGCAGGCGGCGGCAGAGGTCGCCGAGCGGGCCGGCGCCATCGCCGTCCAGACCCACCAGAAGATCGTGGGCGTCGTCGAGAACATGTCGGGCCTGCCGTGCCCGCACTGCGACGAGATGGTCGACGTGTTCGGCACGGGCGGCGGCCAGGTCGTCGCCGACGGCCTGACGAAGACCACCGGCGCGACCGTCCCGGTCCTCGGCTCGATCCCGATCGACGTACGCCTGCGCGAGGGCGGCGACGAGGGCAAGCCGGTCGTCCTGACGGACCCCGACTCCCCGGCGGGAGCGGCTCTGCGCAGCATCGCCGGCAAGCTGGGCGGCCGCCAGCGGGGCCTGGCGGGCATGTCCCTGGGCATCACGCCGAGGAACAAGTTCTAAGCAGGTCGGGCGAAGCGCTGCGGTTCGGCAGCGCCCCGAAGGGGCGCGGGGCCGTATCGATATGCGGCTCCGCCGCGATGGGGTCCCCCCTGCTCGAGCGAAGCCGAGAGCTTGGGGGAGCGACCAGCCACGATGGCGCCGCAGTCGATCGACGGCACATCGGGGCCCCGTGGCGGAGCCGCACATCGGCACAGCCAGCGGAGCGCTAGCGCCACGCTGAAGGGGGGCACCGTCACAAGACGGCGCCCCCCCTTCCGTTCAGCGAGCCGCAGGCTCACGCATACGTCGTGATGTCCTTGATCATCGAGAAGCCCACCCCGTACGCGCTCATGCCCCGCCCGTACGCCCCCACGTGAACCCCCTCCGGCGTGGACCCGGCCAGGACCCACCCGAACTCGGACTCGCGGTAGTGGAAGGGTGTCGGCACCCCGTCGACCGGCAGGGACAGCGTCGACCACGCGGACCCCGCAAGATCGTCCGCAAGCGCCCACGCGGTCTCGGTCTGCTGCTCCAGCCAGTCGTCGCGCAGCGTGTGGTCCATCTGGGCGGGCCAGGTGACCGACAGCAGACCGACCCCGGCGAGCCAGGCCGCCGAGGACACGGAGGTCGCCTCGAGCAGCCCCGTCCCGTCCGGGCTGCGCCGCACGGGGTTCGCCGCGACGGTCACCACGACCGTGAAGCGCTCCTTCTCCTCCTGGGCATCGCCGCGCACCGTGGGCTCGTCGCCGTGCGCGATCGAACCGTGTTCCACACAGCCGTCGGCGGCGGTGCCGACGCTCAGGAGCCGGCGCGGACCCGTGAACGCCTCGTCGAGGCCGTACCAGGGAAAGGGCGCCATCAGGAAGCCTTCGAGGGTCTCCCCGGCGATGGGGGCCTGTTGTTCGCCCTCCATGGCCGACGGCTGCGCATCTACCCGACTTGTCGTCTCCATCTGGCCCGACGCCTCCTCGCTCTCGTCGGACCGGGGCGGCCCGCCCCCCACGGGCGACCTCACGTCCGGTCCGTACAACAACAAGGCAGGATAGCCACACCCGTTCCGGGAGTCCGGTATGCGGGAAATACGTGGGTCGTACCGGTCGGACTGGAGATAGACCGAATGGCGTATCGGTCGAACGGTGTGACGGCCGCGCCCCGCGATCCGCTCAGGTCGCGTCGGCGTCGAACGGCGGGCGCTCGTCAGCCTCGAGGCTCCGGCGCTTCTTGGTCATGTCGACACTGCCGCCGACAGCCCCCGACGAGGAGCCCGAGGACCCCGACGAGGCCGTGGCCACGTCGCTGTCCCGGCCGTGCACCGCGTCCGCGACCTCGGCCATCTCCTTCTTGAGGTCGAATCCGTTGCGGATCTCCTTCAGCCCCAGGTCGTCGTTCTCCAGCTGCTTGCGGATGAACGTCTTGGGGTTGAGGTCCTCGAACTCGAAGTCCTTGAACTCCGGGCCCAGTTCCTGCCGGATGTCCTGCTTGGCGCTCTCCGAGAACTCACGGATCTTACGAATGGTCCGCGAGATGTCCTGAATCATTTTGGGGAGCTTGTCCGGGCCGAAGACGAGCACGGCAAGGACGACGAGCGTCACCAGCTCGAGTGGTCCTATGTCATTGAACACCTAGCGCTCCTTGCGATGTCCTCGGCCCGCGGCAGGTCGTGCGTCGTCCGGACCGGCTCCACGGTACCCGCCGATCCTGTCGATCCGGTACCGTCCCCGGCGTCCCGGATTCATGCGCACGACCATTCGCGGGGAATTCACAGGCGGCGCACGGGCACCGTCCGGACGGCCGGTGTCGGCGGTGTCCGTCGAACGGCTCCCGAAGGGCCTTCGATGACCTTCGTAGGGCCCTCAGAGGGCCGTCGACGTTCGGGCAGTCTCAGGGGTGCGGTCCTTCGGTTTCGGGTGGTTCTCAGTCGCCCTCCGACGAGCCGAGGACCAGTGTGACCTTCTTCTCGTCTCCGTCCCGCTTCAGGGTCAGCTCCAGGCGGTCGCCCGGGCGATGGGCCCGGATCTTGACGATGAGCTCCTCGCCCGAGTGGACGCTCTGGCCGTCGACCTCGGTGATGACGTCTCCCGCCGTGATCCCCGCCCGGGCGCCGGGGCCGCCCTCGTTGACCGGTGAGCCGCCGTCGTTGCCCTTCATGGCGACACGGGCACCGTCGCCCGTGTAGCCCATGTCGAGCGTGACGCCGATCACTGGGTGTGTGGCCTTCCCCGTGTTGATGAGCTCCTCGGCGACGCGCTTGCCCTGGTTGATGGGGATGGCGAAGCCCAGCCCGATCGAGCCCGCCTGCCCGGCTTCCGGATCCGATCCGCTGTCGGCGGACCGGATGGCGCTGTTGATGCCGATGACGCGGGCCTGGGAGTCGACCAGAGGGCCGCCCGAATTGCCCGGGTTGATGGGCGCGTCGGTCTGCAGCGCGTCGACGTACGAGATGTCGCTGCCGTCGCCCTTCTCGCCGCCCGCCGTGATGGGCCGCTCCTTGGCGCTGATGATGCCAGACGTCACGGTGTTGGCCAGGTCGAACGGGGCGCCGATGGCCACGACCGGATCGCCGACGCGGACGTTGTCGGAGTTCCCGAGGGGCAGCGGCTTGAGGCCGCTCACGCCGGAGACCTTGACCACGGCGAGGTCGTAACCGGTGTCGCCGCCCACGACCTCCGCCCGGGCGGTCTGACCGCCGCTGAACGTCACCGATATCTCGCCCCCGGTGCCCGCGGGCTCGACGACGTGGTTGTTGGTGAGGATGTGACCGCGGGCGTCGAGGACGAAGCCGGTGCCGGTGCCCTGCCCGTCGTCGCCGCTCACGTGCAGTGTCACGACACTCGGCAGCGCGCTGGCCGCGATCCCGGCGACGCTGCCCGGGGTACGGTCCGTGGACTCCGCCCCGGCTTGCGGGAGTTCGACCTCGCTCACTCCGCCGTTGCGCTCCAAGTAGGCGCCGACGGCGCCGCCCACACTGCCCGAGACGAGAGCGATGAGCGCGGCTCCGGCGACCAGCACCCGCCTGGCACGCTTCCGCCGCCGCTCCGGGGACACCTGCACGGACCCGTTCTGCTGAAGCGGCGCGGCCCGCCAGGGGTCGTACCGCTGCCAGTGCGCACCGGAGGCCCCTGGAAGGGGCGGCATGGAGGCCCCCGGAGGCGGCGGCATGTGGGGCTGCGGCGGGGGCACCGCCCCGTGCGCCGGCAACGGTTCCTGGTGGGGTATGGCGCCCTGGGACAGCCCTTGCTGATGGGGTACGTCGCCTTGGGGCAGCCCTTGCTGGTGGGCTATGGCGCCTTGCTGCGCGGCGACCGGTCCCTGGGGGTGGTGGTTCTGCGGGTGCTGGGGGGCGGCTAGCTGCGGGGGCACCGGCTGCGGAGGCGCCGCCTGTGGAGGCGCCGCTTGCGGGGGCACCGGCTGCGAGGGTGCCGCGTGCGGAGGCACCGGCTGCGGGGGCGCCGCCTGTGGGGACACCGCGTGCGGAGGCACCGGCTGCGGGGGCGCCGCCTGTGGCGCATTGCCGTACCCGGACTCCACCGCCACCGATCCGTCCTCCACGGCCGGCACGGCGTCGACCGGCTCGGGCGCCGGCGAGTTCACACCGCCGTCCGCACCGCCGGAGTCCGGAGCCGCGCCACCGTCCGCTGCCCCTGCCGTTGCCGCTGCTGCTGCCTCTGCCGTTGCTGCTGCTGCCTCTGCCTCTGCCTCTGTGGTCAGCCCAGCGCGCCGACCGGGCGGCGAAGAACCCGGCTCCCCACCGGCCTTGGCGTGGACAGACTCCCGATCAGTTACCGCCCGACCTGAATCGGCGTGCACCGCCTCGGCCACGTCCCCGCCCCCGGCGTCGGCCCCGGCCACCGCCGCGGTCGAATCCCCGCCCAGCACCTGCGGGGACGATTCTCCGACCAGCGCCTGCGGCTCGCGATCCCTGCCGGGCCCCTGCGAGACGTATCCGCCGCCGGGACCCTGCGAGACGTGCCCTCCGTCGGAACCCTGCGAGACGTGCCCTCCGTCGGAACCCTGTGGGACGTCCCCCGCCCCTGCCTGCGGCTCGGCCCCCGCGTCCGGCACGTGCGGCCGGGGGCGGCTCCACCACTCCGGCTTCGCGGGCTTCCCCTCGTCCATACTCTCCCCACACCCGGCCCCGCGGAGCGCCCCGCGGGCAGCCCCGCCATGATCTCCGCGGCCCGAATCGCCAATTCCACGCCCGTCGTCGACCAGACGGGCGCGGCCCACCCGGCGATTCAACCAGGTTCACGCGCCCCGGCGCAGACCAAGGCTCGGCCTGACGCAGAGCAAGGCCGGGCCTGGCCCAGACCAAGGCCCGGCCTTCGGCCGAGCAACGGCTGCGTCCGGCGCAGGGCAGGCGTCAGCGGTGAGGCGTCGTCGGCGTATAGGACGACGAGGATCCGGGCACCGGCGTCGCGGCGATCTCCCATGCCGGCCCCGCGGAGCCCATGAGCTCCGGGGGTGCGTCGGTCGTCGCCATGCCGGGCGGCATCGGACGTATGAGCGGGGACATGGCGGCGGCACCGGCCACGATGGGCGTCATGAGCGGGTGCAGTGTCTGCCCCGTGCCAAGGCCTCCGCGGAAGGCCGGTGGTGGCAGCGCGGGCAGCAGCGGGGCACCCGCCCCCGTGGCGTCGACCGGATCCGAGAGGGCACCGCCCGGCCGCTGCCCTTGCGCCAAGAGGGGACCGGCACTGCGGCGGCGCAGGGATTCGGGGGTGCCGAGGACGCCCGCACCCTGCGTACGGAACGGCGTCACGGTGGAGCCGGCGCCGGAACCGCCGCGCGCATCGGCGGTGCCCGTCGGCACACCCGTGGACACCCCGCCCAGCGCGATCGCGGCCAGCGACACCGCACCGGCCGCGGCGAAGGCGAACCGCCGTCCGCGCGACGCGGAGCGGCCGTCGTGACGGCCGACGTCGTGGATGCGGAAGCCGCGCTCCTCACCGGGGAGCACCCCGGCGTGAGCGGCCATCGGGGCGTACCCGAAGGACGTGCCCTGCCTTACTCCGAAGACTCCGTTCCCCCCGAGGCCTCCCCCGCCGAAGGGATCTCCTTCGTTGTCATCACCTCCGGGCAGCCCCTGAAGGCGTGCGAGGAAGGTTTCAGAGGGCGGCGGAGGGGCGGCTTCCGCGAAGACGTTCTTCAGGCGTCGCTGGGCATCGGCCTCGGCTTTGCACTTCGGACAGGTGGCGAGGTGCGCGAGGACACGCTCGCGCGAGTCATGGCCGAGCTCGCCGTCGACCAGGGCGGCGAGCCGGTCTCCCAGATGCTGCTCTGCGGGTGTAGGACGTGATCCACTCACGCGGTCGCGCCCCCTCCTCCCAGCGCGGGTACCGCGGTCACGAGGGTGCGGCGCTCCGCGCGGGCCTCGGGCGACCGGTGCTGGAGGGCCTTGCGCAGCTGCGAGCGGCCACGGTGGATCCGGCTGCGGACGGTGCCGAGCTTGACACCGAGAGTCGCGGCGATCTCCTCGTACGACAGTCCTTCGATGTCGCACAGCACGACGGCGGCGCGGAACTCGGGCGCAAGGGTGTCGAGGGCCTGCTGGACGTCGGCGTCGAAGTGGGTGTCGTGGAAGGCCTGCTGCGGGGTGGGCTCGCGGCTGGGCAGCCGCTCCGCCGCGTCCTCGCCGAGCGCGTCGAACCGGATGCGCTGCTTGCGGCGGACCATGTCCAGGAACAGGTTCGTCGTGATGCGGTGGAGCCAGCCCTCGAAGGTGCCGGGCGTGTACGTCGACAGGGAGCGGAAGACGCGGACGAAGACCTCCTGGGTGAGGTCCTCGGCGTCGTGCTGGTTGCCGGTCAGGCGGTACGCCAGCCGGTAGACCCGCCCGCTGTGGGTGCTGACGATCTCCTCCCAGGTCGGCGGAGTCCACGCCTGGGAATCCGCGTCGGTGGCGAAGGTCGCGGTCGATACGGATTCGGCGGTGGACGCACCTCCCATGCCCTTGAAGGCCTGGGTGCGGAATCGGTCAGCGGTGTCAGTCACGGATTTCGGCTCACCCGCCGACCTGAGAAAGCGCCGCAGCGCACCTCTCCGATCCACAGGCGCAGCCGCACCTCCCCTGTCGGCTCTGGTGGTGTCCAGTGGAGCCCCTACCATAGCCACCTCGCCCGTTAGCTCCGGATAAGCGCTTTTCCGTGAATTTGGTGTGCGCTTCTGGTCTTGCGTCTGGACTTGCTCGCCGTCCTGATCCATCCGCCTGCCCCCGTTCCCTTCCCTCCCCTCTAAACGCCCGGTCCCATCTCCGGGTTCCCGGGGCCAGCGGCTACAGTCACGGCCAGGCAACTACGGGGAACAGGAGAGGGCCATTACCGGCTACCGGCAGACGAGCTGGGCGTTCGCCGACGCCTATGTCGCCGAGGACGAAGCACTGCTCTGGGCCCGCGACCGGGCCCGCGACGCAGGGCTGCGCACGGTGTCGCCCAGCACCGGCGCCGCGCTGCGGATGCTCGCCGCCACCGTGGGCGCCAAGGCCGTGGCCGAGATCGGTACCGGGACCGGGGTGTCCGGAATCCATCTGCTGCACGGGATGCGCGCCGACGGAGTGCTGACCACGGTGGACCCCGAGCCGGAGCGCCAGCAGTTCGCGCGCCAGGCGTTCCGCGCGGCCGGTTTCGCCGGCAACCGGGCGCGGTTCATCCCCGGCCGCGCGCTCGACGTACTGCCCCGGCTCGCGGACAGCGGTTACGACCTCGTCTTCTGCGACGGCGACCGCATGGAGTGCCTCGACTATCTCGCTGAATCGTTGCGGCTTCTGCGTCCCGGCGGTCTCGTCTGTTTCGAGGGCGTCTTCTCGGACGGCCGGACGATCGGCCCGGGCCCGCAGCCCGCCGAGGTGCTGCGCCAGCGTGAGTTGCTGCGCACGGTACGGGAGAGCCAGGACCTGGTGCCTTCGCTGCTGCCGGTGGGCGACGGGCTGCTCTGCGCGGTCAAGCGATAGGAATGGGGCTCCCGGAGCCCGGGACTTCCCGATCCCCGCGGCTCCCGGAGCCCGGGGCTCCCGGAGGCAGGGTCCTGGCCAGGACTTCCGAGGCTTCCGGAGCCGGGACTTCCCTGGCCGGGGACTTCCGGATCCAGGGCTTCCCAAGCCGGGTGTCTGGTTCACGAGCCGGGGTGTCCGGGCGCCTCTTTGTCCGAAAGACCCCCTGACACAGCTCTGCCCCGGCACCACGTACGATGCCGGGACAGCTGCAAAAAGTTGTGGGCGTTGTGCGTCAGCCGACGACCTTCTTAAGGGCGTCGCCGAGCGCGTCGGCCTCGTCCGGGGTCAGCTCGACGACAAGCCGTCCGCCGCCTTCGAGCGGAACGCGCATGACGATGCCCCGCCCCTCCTTGGTCACCTCGAGCGGGCCATCACCCGTCCGCGGCTTCATGGCCGCCATGCTCGTTCCCCTTCCTGAAACCAGCTCATCGTCAGCCGTCGGCCCACGAAGGGCACGCGTCACCGGCCTCGAACACATTGCTTCCAGGCCATTATCCCGCATCTCATGACCCGATGACCAACATCGGTAGGCATCGCTTGGGCAACGCACTTTCGCAAAACCACTCAATTCGGCGATGTGGTTGCGATACTGCTCCGAATCCCGCGTTCGGCCGGACTTGGAATTCTTTGATGCAGGTCACATGGGCATGCCAGATGATCTCCGACATGCTGTCCTGAGACGCCGAGACGACACCTGAGCCGCTACACAGGAGGGGACCCGCCATGGCCGACACCGTGCTCTACGAGGTGCGCGACGGACTCGCGACGATCACGCTGAACCGCCCCGAGGCGATGAACGCGCTGAACACCGAGACCAAGGTCGCCCTGCGGGACGCGGCCGAGTCGGCCGCCCGGGACGAGTCGGTACGTGCCGTGCTGCTGACGGCCGCCGGTGACCGGGCGTTCTGCGTGGGCCAGGACCTCAAGGAGCACATCGGCCTGCTGGCCGCGGACCGCGAGACCGGCAGCAGCGTCACCATGAGCACGGTCCGGGAGCACTACAACCCCATCGTCCGGGCCCTCACCGGTATGCCGAAGCCCGTGGTGGCGGGCGTCAACGGCGTCGCGGCCGGCGCCGGCTTCGGCTTCGCCCTCGCCGCCGACTACCGCGTCGTCGCGGACACGGCCAGCTTCAACACCTCCTTCGCCGGGGTCGCCCTGACCGCCGACTCGGGCGTCTCGTGGACGCTGCCGCGGGTCGTGGGCCCGGGCCGCGCCGCCGACCTGCTGCTCTTCCCGCGCACCATCAAGGCGCAGGAGGCATACGAGCTGGGCATCGCCGGCCGCCTCGTACCGGCGGCCGACCTGGCCGCCGAGGCCGAGCAGGTGGCCAGGGCGCTGGCCCAGGGGCCGACGCTCGCGTACGCGGCGCTCAAGGAGTCGCTCGCGTACGGGGCGTCCCACTCGCTCGACGAGGCGCTGGAGAAGGAGGACGAACTCCAGACGAGGGCGGGCGCCTCCGAGGACCATGCGATCGCGGTGCGGGCGTTTGTGGAGAAGGGGAAGCCGACGTATCTCGGCCGCTAGGCGCTCCGCTTGGTAGGCCGTTGATCGTCTGCGGCGCCGTCGTGACGGGTCGCGCCCACGCGGGGGAGCCGCATATCTCCTGCCGTCGGTTCGCTGCGGCGCCGTTGTGGCTGGTCGCGCAGTTCCCCGCGCCCCTTCAGGGCGCCCCTTTGGGGCGCTGCCGTCATAGGCGACGCGCTACGCAGTCTGCTAGGTGGTCGTCGACCAGGCCGCAGGCCTGCATCAGGGCGTATGCCGTCGTCGGGCCGACGAAGCGCAGGCCGCGCTTCTTGAGGGCCTTGGACAGCGCCGTCGACTCGTCCGTGACGGCGGGGACGTCCGCGAGGGAGCGCGGTATCGGACGGGACGCCGGGTCCGGTGCGTACGACCAGATCAGGGTGTCCAGCTCGCCCGGGGACCAGTCGGCGAGCACGCGCGCGTTGGCGAGCGTCGCGTCGATCTTGGCGCGGTTGCGGATGATGCCGGGGTCGGCGAGCAGACGCTCGCGGTCGGCGTCCGTGAAGGCCGCCACCGATGCGATCTTGAAGTCCGCGAAGGCGGCGCGGAAGCCCTCGCGACGGCGCAGGATCGTGATCCACGACAGCCCCGACTGGAACGCCTCCAGGGACAGCCGCTCGTACAGCGCGTCGTCCCCGTGGACGGGGCGGCCCCACTCCTCGTCGTGGTACGCCACATAGTCCTCGGTGGACAGGGCCCAGGGGCAGCGCAGCGCTCCGTCGGGACCTGCCAGCGCGGTGCCGGTCACCGGTCCTCCTCCGGTGCCGGACGGCCGGGTGCGTCCTCGGGGTGCTGGGCGCCGTACGGCCCTGCCGCGGAGCCGTACGCCTCGGACGGGCCCGGAGCGCCAGTCGCCCCGAACCCGGTGGCCCCGAACCCGCCGGTGGACCGGGCGCGGGCGCCGGCCAGCGCCGTCTCGAGCTCCTCGATCCGCGCGTCCCGCTCGGCCAGCTCGGCGCCGAGACGGCCGAGCGCGTCGTCCACGTCCGCCATGCGGTAGCCGCGGACGGTGACCGGGAAGCGCAGCGATTCCAGGTCGGCCCGGCCCACTGGGCGGTCCGGGGGCAGCGGGTTCGCGAGCCGCTCGGGCGGCGCCTCCGGCAACACGGCGCTCTCGCCGCCGCCGACGACGGCCAGCGTCACCACGGCGACCACCACGACAAGCGCGACGACCAAGAACAAGAACAAGACCATCTCTCCGGTCCCCCACGCTCGGATACCGACTCTGCAAGCTGCTCGTGACTCACCTCCGGCACGAAGCCGGGGCCTCGAAACCGTCAGAGTCCGATCGTGCCATGCGACGCTGACAGTTAAGGTCGCAGGCGGCCGAACAGGGAAATCCGATCAGGAGGATCACAGGGGATGCTCAGGCTGGGCAGGCGCGCATTCGAGCCGCACGAGCCGGTGATCATGGCGATCGTCAACCGGACCCCGGACTCCTTCTACGACCAGGGCGCCACGTTCCGCGACGAGCCCGCACTGGCCCGCGTCGAGCAGGCGGTGTCAGAGGGTGCCGCCATCATCGACATCGGCGGGGTCAAGGCCGGTCCGGGCGAGGAGGTGACGGCCGAGGAGGAGGCGCGCCGCACGGTCGGCTTCGTGGCCGAGGTGCGCAGGCGCTTCCCCGACGTGATCATCAGCGTGGACACCTGGCGGCACGAGGTCGGCGAGGCGGTCTGCGAGGCGGGCGCGGACCTGCTGAACGACGCGTGGGGCGGGGTCGACCCGAAGCTGGCGGAGGTCGCTGCGCGGCACGGCGTGGGTCTGGTGTGCACGCACGCGGGGGGCGTGCAGCCGCGGACGCGCCCGCACCGGACCGAGTACGACGACGTGATGGCCGACATCCTGCGGGTCACGCTGGGGCTGGCCGAGCGGGCGGTGGCGCTCGGGGTGCCGCGCGAGGCGGTGCTGATCGATCCGGGGCACGACTTCGGCAAGAACACCCGGCACAGCCTCGAGGCGACGCGCCGGCTCGGCGAGATGGTCGAGACGGGATGGCCCGTGCTCGTGTCGCTGTCCAACAAGGACTTCGTCGGCGAGACCCTGGACAGGCCGGTCAAGGAGCGGGTCCTGGGCACGCTCGCGACGACGGCCGTGTCGGCGTGGCTGGGGGCGCAGGTCTATCGGGTGCACGAGGTGGCGGAGACGCGGCAGGTGCTGGACATGGTGGCGTCCATCGCGGGCCACCGGCCTCCGGCGGTGGCCCGGCGGGGCCTCGCCTGAGCCTCCGGCGGCTCTACCGGAAGCTGCGCTGAGCCGGTCCGTGAGGGCACCCGCCGTCGTGGGTTGTGCCCACCCTCCCCCAGCTACCGCTGGGAGGTGCCCCCAGCCCTGCGGAACGATTGCCCACAACGGTGACGGTCGCCCCCCACCGGCGCAGGCGCCATCGGGCCGAAGGGGACGTGGCGGGATGTGCGCCCGCAGCGGCTGG
>NZ_LOHS01000102.1 GCF_001642995.1 Streptomyces jeddahensis | reverse complement strand
GAGCTCAGTCGGAGATGCGCCCGCTGTCTCGTGAGACATCTAAAGATCTGGAGAACCCGGGCTCCGGTGGCCGAGTCGGCGCAGGTCCGCCGAGCGGGTGCCGGCGGGCAGCAGGTCGGCGTATGGGTGCAGGCGGGCTCCGCCGGTGCCATCGGCAAGCGTGCGCTGCGGGGTGGCCGTCTGGGCCGGGGTGGGGGCCGGGCTGGTGCGGCCGAGCAGGTCGAGGGCGGCCTGGGGTCCGTGGTCGCGGCGGGCGGCGGCCACCTCGTCCAGGTCCCAGGCCATCTCGCCGACCACGGTGCGGCGCTGGCCGCGGGCCTCCACCGTGCCGCGCACGAGCAGCAGCCCGGAGTGGAACACGGTGTGCGCCATGCTCGTGGGAGTCCTCGAAGAAGGCGATGTCGACCAAACCGGAGCCGTCCTCCAGGGTGCAGAAGATGATCCGCTTGCCGGACGGGATGGGCGGCGTCTGCGTGGAGGCCCGCACTCCGGCGACCAGCACCTTCTGCCCAGGCACCATGCCGCGCAGGTGGGCGGCATTGGTCGCGCCGAGCTCGCGCAGCAGCCGGTGGTGGTGCTCCATCAGTTGCTGGCTCACGTCCATGGAGAGGGTGTCGAGTTCGGCACCGAGCTTGTCGCGGCTGGTCATTTCCGGCAGCCCGCTCGGTCCGGCGGTCACCAGCTCGCCGCCCAGCAGCAGCTGCCCGTCGGTGGCGGTGCGGTTGCGGGACTGCCGGTGCAGTTCGGTGGCCTGCAGCAGCAGATCCCGCCGGCTGTTGATGCCCTGCAGGGCCTCGTCCCTGCCGCGCCGCAGCAGCTCCGCGATGTCGGCGCCGCCGGCGAAGACCCCCGCCGTGCCCGGTGAGCAGCAGCAGCTTCGGATCGCTCTCCAACAGCTCGCACACGGCATGCAGTTCACGGATCATCAGCCCGCTGATGGCGTTGCGCGCCTCGGGGCGGTGCAGGGTGACGACGACGCGGTCCGCACGCTTTTCGACCAGGAGCGTCTCGTATGCCGTGGTCACACCCGCTCCACGAGCATCGCGACGCCCTGGCCGACGCCCACGCACAGGGTGGCCAGACCTCGCCGGGCGTCCTCGCGCTCCAGCCGTCCCAGCAGGGTCAGCAGAATGCGGGCGCCCGAACAGCCCAGCGGGTGACCCAGGGCGATCGCGCCGCCGTCGGCGTTGACCTTCTCCTCGTCCAGCTTCAGACGGCGGATCACGGCCAATGCCTGCGCAGCGAACGCCTCGTTCAGCTCGATCGCGTCCAGGTCGCCGGTCCGCCACCCGGCGCGTGCGAGGGCCTTCTCCGTGGCGGGGACCGGGCCGAGGCCCATGAGATTGGGCTGCACCCCTGCCGAGGCGGAGGTGACGATCCGTGCCCGCGGCGTGAGCCCGTACCGCTCGACGGCTGCCGCGCTCGCCACCACCAGCGCGGCGGCCCCATCGGACAACGGCGATGAGGAGCCCGCGGTGACGATCCCTCCCTCGCGGAAGATGGTGCGCAGCGCCCCCAGCTTCTCCATCGTCGTGGCCGGACGCGGCCCTTCATCTCGGGTGACCTCGCCGTCCCTCACCGGAACTGGCACGATTTCCTGCGCCAAGCGGCCCGCTTCCTGGGCCGCGACAGCCCACTGGTGGCTGCGCAGCGCGAAGGCGTCGGAGTCGGCCCGGGTGATGCCGTCGAGGGCGGCGACCTCCTCGGCGGTCTGCCCCATGGACAGGGTCAGCTTGGTTGTCTCGGGCCCGGCGCCCGCCGGGACCGCCCGGTCGGCGGCGGCGAAGCGCGGGTTGGTGAACCGCCAGCCCAGCGACGTGTCGTGCACCTCGCCCGGCTTGGCCCACGGGGTCCCGGGCTTCTCCATCACCCAGGGCGCGCGGGTCATCGACTCCACGCCGCCCGCGACGACCACATCGGCCTCGCCGGACCGGATCGCCTGGGCCGCACTCGCGACCGCCGTCAGGCCAGAGGCACACAAACGGTTGACGGTGTAGCCGGGCACGGTCTCCGCAAGCCCGGCGAGCAGCACGGCCATGCGGGCCACGTCCCGGTTGTCCTCACCCGCCTGGTTGGCCGCGCCGAGGATCACCTCGTCCACGGCCTCACCCGGAACACCGGCACGCCCAACGGCCTCGCCGACCACCAGGGCGGCCAGGTCGTCGGGGCGCACGGAGGCCAGCACGCCGCCGTAGCGGCCCTGCGGGGTGCGCGCCCCGTCGATCAGGAAGACCTCGTCAGGCATGGGCGGACTCCTCGACAGAAACGGGCCGGCGCGACTGCAGCGTCGCGAAGCGGCCTGTGACGAACGCGGGATCGGAGAGGGTGGCGCTGGCGGCCGGGTTGGCGGCGCTGCCGTGGAAGTCACTGAAAGCGGCGGACTGGTTGACGAAGACCCCGCCGGTGAGGTTCTCCGACAGTTGCACTCCGGCGTCCAGTGCCGCCGACTCGGCGGCGGCCAGCACCTCTTCGCTGGTGGAGTGGACGGCTCGGTCAGCGCGCCGTGCTCGCGTACGGTCTCGCGGAAGATCTCAAGGCTGTGCCTGGTGGAGTCGGTGCCGATGACGAAGGAGACGGGCCCGAACCACTCGCGGGTGTACGTCTCCCGGTCGGCCTCCGCGTCCAGCCGCGCCACCAGCGGCGTACGGACGACCGCTTCCGGGTGCTCGGGGTGCTCGATCGGCGCCGATGCACGGACCGTACGACCGAGCCGGGCGGCCCGCTCAAGTCGCTCACGGACACCGTCGCCCACGATCGCGCCGAGCGTGCCGGCCGCGCGGGCCGGGTCGCCGAGCAGCCGGTCCAGTGCGGCGCCGAGGTCGGCAGCGAACTCGTCGGCGGTCTTCATGCCCTGGTCGGTGGCGAATCCCTCGCGGGGGATCAGGAGGTTCTGCGGGGTCGTGCACATCTGGCCGCTGTAGAGGGACAGCGAGAAGGCCAGGTTGCCCAGCAGGCCGCGGTAGTCGTCGGTGGAATCAAGGACGACGGTGTTCAGGCCCGACTTCTCGGTGTACACGGCGGCCTGGCGCGCGTTGGCCTCCAGCCAGTCGCCGAAGGCGGTTGAGCCGGTGAAGTCGATGATCCGTACGTCCGGGTGCAGGGCGTACACCGAGGCCGTCCGCTCCTCGGGGCTCTCCGCGGCCAGGACCACCAGGTTCGGGTCGAAGCCCGCCTCGGCCAGCACCTCGCGCGCGATGCGCACCGTGATGGCGAGGGGCAGGACGGCACCCGGGTGCGGCTTGACGACGACCGGGTTGCCGGTGACCAGGCTCGCGAACAGGCCCGGATAGCCGTTCCAGGTCGGGAAGGTGTTGCAGGCGATCAGCAGTGCAACGCCGCGTCCGACCGGCGTGAACTTCTTGTCCATCACCAGTGGCCCGCCCTTGCGCTGCGGCTTGCTCCAGCGTGCCGCGACCGGGTGCCGCTTCTGCTCCGCCCAGGCGTACGCCACCGCCTCCAGGCCGCGGTCCTGTGCGTGCGGGCTGCCCGCCTGGAAGGCCATCACGAACGCCTGCCCGGTGGTGTGTTGCACGGCGTGCGCGATCTCGAAACTGGCGGCGTTCAGCCGGGCAAGGATCTCCGCGGCGGCACCGGCGCGGGTGTCGGGCCCCGCGTCGCGCCAGGCACCGGTGGCGGCCTTCGCGGCGGCCACCGCCTCCTCCGGAAAGACGCGCGGATACGTGATGCCGAGCGCAAAGCCGTACGGGGACGTCTCGGTGGCCGGCACCACACCGCTGCCCGGGTGGCCAGGGAGCTCGAAATGGCCTCCGACCCGGTCCAGGAAGGCCGCTTCCCCGTTCTTCGCCGCGTCCTCGCCGTACACGAACTTGCTGGGCGACTCCGGGTACGGCGTCCAGTGGTCCCGGCTCGCGGTGGCGGCGACCGCCCGGTCCAGCAAGGGCTGGTGGCGCGCGAAGAAGTCCGGGCACTCACGGGGGTTCTGTGGCATGCGTTCCACCTCTTGACACGCAGTGGTGCGGCTGGATTACTTGGCCATGCCGCACGCTCACCGAATGTTCGGTCGGGAGACAAGGTGGTGGAAAAGGTGATGCAGACCACCGACCTGACGCCTACGGAGGCGATGTTCGCCGCGGACGAGGCGTCCCGGAATCTCGGCATCGAGCTCCTTGAGCACGGCGAGGGGACCGCCGTTCTCCGGATGACCGTGACCGCGGCGATGGTGAACGGGCAGAAGATCGCTCACGGCGGCTATGTGTTCCTGTTCGCCGACACCGCCTTCGCCTGTGCCTGTAACAGCCACGGCCCCGTGACCGTCGCGGCCGGGGCCGACATCACCTTCGCCGCCTTGGCGCACGAGGGCGACGTGCTCGTGGCGAACGCCGAGGAACGCACCCGGTTCGGCCGCAGCGGCATCTACGACGTGAGCATCCTGCGCGGCGACGACGTGATCGCGGAGTTCCGCGGACGCAGCCGCAGCATGCGAGGCACGAACACGAAGGAGCCGCGATGAGCAGCAAACCGACGGCCACGGCAGCCCCGGCCCAGCCGGCCGCGGACCCGCGCCCCGCCCGCCTGGGAGAGCCTCTCCCCCACGACCTGCTGGACGACGGCGAGCGCCTGACCCGTGAACAGCTGAGGGAGCTTCAACTCGACCGCCTGCGGGCGGCATTGCGGCACGCCTACGACGACGTGGAGCTGTACCGGAAGAAGTTCGATGAGGCCGGGGTCAAGCCCGACGACTGCCGCTCACTGGAGGACCTCGCCCGCTTCCCCTTCACCACCAAAGCCGACCTGCGGGACACCTACCCCTTCGGCATGTTCGCCGTCCCCATGCCGCAGGTCCGTCGCATCCACGCCTCCAGCGGCACCACTGGCCGCCCCACGGTCGTCGGCTACACGGACAACGACCTCTCCCTGTGGGCGGACGTGATCGCCCGCTCCATCCGAGCCGCCGGCGGCCGCCCCGGCCACAAGGTGCACATCTCCTACGGCTACGGCCTGTTCACCGGCGGCCTCGGCGCCCACTACGGCGCCGAGCGCGCCGGATGCACCGTGATCCCCGCCTCCGGCGGCATGACGGCGCGCCAGGTGCAGATCATCCAGGACTTCAAGCCCGAGATCATCATGGTCACCCCGTCCTACATGCTCACCCTCCTCGACGAGTTCGAGAAGCAGGGGATCGACCCGCGCACCAGCTCCCTCAAGGTGGGCATCTTCGGTGCCGAGCCGTGGACGGAGGAGATGCGCCGCGAGATCGAGGACCGCATGGGCGTCCACGCCGTCGACATCTACGGCCTGTCCGAGGTGATCGGCCCCGGCGTGGCGCAGGAGTGCGTCGAGACCAAGGACGGGCTGCACGTGTGGGAGGACCACTTCTACCCCGAGGTCGTCGACCCCGTCACGGACGCCGTTTTGGCCGAGGGCGAGGAGGGCGAGGTCGTCTTCACCTCCCTCACCAAGGAAGCGCTGCCGATCATCCGCTACCGCACCCGCGACCTGACCCGGCTGCTGCCCGGCACCGCCCGGCCCGCCTTCCGCCGCATCCAGAAAGTCACCGGCCGCTGCGACGACATGATCATCCTGCGCGGGGTGAACGTCTTCCCCAGCCAGATCGAGGAGATCGTGCTGCGCACACCCGGTGCCGCCCCGCACTTCCAGATCGAGCTCACCCGGCCCGGCCGCATGGACCACATGGTCGTCCGTGTCGAGGCACGCCCCGGCACCGGCTCCGAGCAGCGGGAGGCAGCCGCCAAGGCGATCGCCGAGGGAGTCAAGGACGGGGTGGGCGTCACCGTCGAGGTGGCGATCGTCGACCCGGAGACCCTGGAGCGCTCGCTGGGAAAGCTCCGCCGGGTCAGGGATCTCCGCCAGCGGTGACCGCCGCCCTTGCGAGAATGGCCAGGTGAGTAGAACGCCTGTACAAAGCCCCGCCGGCCGTCGTGACCGCCCCGTCTACGACCGTGACTCCGTGCTGGAGGTCGCCGTCGCGGTCTTCAACGAGCGCGGTTACGACGGCACGGGAATGGAGGAGCTGGCCAGACGCCTGGGCCTGAGCAAGTCGAGCATCTATCACCACGTCTCGGGCAAGGCGGAGCTGCTCGACCTCGCCGTCAGCCGCGCACTGGACGCCCTCTTCGCCGTACTCGACGAGGAGGAAGACCCGGACCGGGCCCCGGACACCACGGCGACCGCACGGCTGGAGCACGTCGTGCACCGCAGCGTCGAAGTCCTCGCCGCCGAACTGCCGTACGTCACCCTGCTACTGCGCGTGCACGGCAACAGCGCGGTCGAGCGGCGGGCTCTGGAGCGGCGCCGCGAGTTCGACCACCGCGTGGCCGAGCTGGTGGCCCGGGCAGCGGCCGAGGGCGGCGTACGCGACGACATCGACCCGCATCTGGCCAGCCGCCTCCTGTTCGGCACCGTCAACTCGCTCATCGAGTGGTACCGGCCGGAGGGAGGACTGCCGGTGGCGGCATTGGCGGACGCCCTGACAGCTGTCCTCTTCGACGGACTGCACGGCAGGGCAGGGAGCTGATCCAGGGCCGGCCGTGGGCGTGATCCGGAACCGGCCGTGGACACACAGGACCAGAGCGGATAACAATCACTGGGCGAAACCGACCTGATGAAGGACGACAAAGCGCACACGGGCTCGTATCGAAAGGCGGAAATCCGAGCGGGCTCACAAGGGGCGAAAGAGGAAGCCCCCATGGCCACCGTCCCGCACACCACAGCCAGTGCGACATGGCCAATGAACGGGTCGAGCGATTCCAGCAGCTCACCTCTGACGCGCTCGCGCCGCTGCGCATCCGCCCCCACGTAACCGACGACACCACCGGCCCAGTCGGCACTCTGCGCAGCGCCAAGCCGGCAAAGGTGCTGGTCACCCGGATCGCCGGAGGGCCGTGCACGGTGCTGCGCACCCGCTCCCTCATCGGCTCGGGCGACCGCGAATTGGTGAAGGCCGCGCTGTACGGCCGCGGGCGCGCGGGCGTCGAGCAGGACGGCCGCCAGTGCCTGCCGGCCCCGGGCGACCTCGTCGTCTAAAGAAGCGGTACGACCCGGGTCAGGTCTTCAACAGCAACTTCCCCATCGGGGAACCGACGGAATTGGCTGGTCAGGGGATCTGGATGCTCTTCTCGAGGTGCGATCCCGCGCTCATCAAGATCTTTTCCCGCGCAGCAGGTGAGGCCTGTCACAGATGACGCCGCGTCACTTCAATGCAAGCGGCCGGGCTTCATCTGATCGATCTCGGGGGTAGGCGGCGCCAAGGTTCACGCCGTTGTCGGTCGTGATGGGTGGCTGCTGCCAGGCGAGGCTCATTTGGGGGCCGGCTTCCGCTCGCGCCGTCGCCACGAGCGTGGTGTACGGCCACTTCGGCATCCCCTGGCCGCACGGTCTATGGGTACTTTCAGCGATGGCGGGCGAGCGGTGCTCTGGCCCGCATCCACGCTGAGCTGCACGAACAGGTCCGTATCCATGACGGTCTCAATCCCCGCACTCGCTTGCCGACTCTGCCGGTGTCGCCGGGCGGCGGCTGGGCACCGCCCGGCGAGCTGT
This sequence comes from Streptomyces jeddahensis, assembly GCF_001642995.1. GTDB lineage: Bacteria > Actinomycetota > Actinomycetes > Streptomycetales > Streptomycetaceae > Streptomyces > Streptomyces jeddahensis. The sequence continues at coordinate 80,479 of NZ_LOHS01000102.1, read as the reverse complement.
TGCGCGAGCGGTCAGAGTTCGCGGACGAGCCGGAAGCCGAACATGTTGGTGCGGGTCTCGGAGGAGAGGTAGCCGTTGCGGTAGGCGACACGCAGGTTCTGCGGCTGATAGGCCCAGGCCCCGCCGCGCAGGACGACGAACGGGGCCTCGCCCTCGCGCACGGAGGCATCCGTTGTGGCGCCGTCCTGGCTGTCGACCCAGGTGTCCGCGACGAACTCACGGGCGTTGCCGGTCACGTCATACAGTCCGAACGCATTGGGCTTGAACGAGCCGACAGGGGCTGTGTGCGTGAATCCGTCGTGGACGTTCTCCACGTGCGCCCACTCGCCGGAGCCGATGATGGAGAAGCGGTTCGCGGCGTAGGCGTCCTCGTCGTAGGTGTTGGCGTAACGGCCGGCGTCTTTGACGTCGTTGCCCCAGAAGAACGGCGTTTGGGATCCCGCCCTGGCGAAGTACTCCCACTCGCCCTCCGTGGGCAGCCGGTACTTCTTGCCGGTGCGCTCGGACATCCAGGCAGCGAAGGCCTCGGCGTCGTTCTTGGTGATACCCACCACCGGGTCGTCGTCGGTCTGCGGGAAGCCGGGGTTCAGGTAATTCATCTTCGGCCGGAACTCAAGAAGTGAGTCCTGGTTGGGAAGCCAGGCGCGCATCCCCTCGGCGGGCTGATAGCCGGTCTCCTTGACGAACTGTTTGAACTGGCCGACCGTCACCTCGGTGCGTCCCACCGCGAGCGGCTTCCCAACAGTCACCACCTTCTGCCGAAGCTCGAAGTGGCGTCGCGCTTTCGGGACGCCGAAGGACTCGTGCTCTTCCGCGGTGGCGCCCGCCGTGTAGCTGCCCGACGGCACGACCACCAGGTCCATGGCGTTCGTCTCGCGGACATCGCTGAAGACCGTGCCCGGCCGGGTCCTCTCATCGACGATGGTCAGGCTCGGGGCGGCGGCGGGGCGCCCTGGCCGAAGAGTGCTGGGCTTACGCAGGTCACGGCGGATTTCCCCGGTCTCGGTCCCCCACTCCTTCAGTCCGGCCTGAACATTCGCCACCGTGTCGAGGACGCCGGGTGCATAGCCGGGCTGGGATGTGACCCGCACGAAGTAGTCCGCCTCGGAGGCCAGCCGCTGCAGTTGGTTTCTGAAGGTGGCGGCTTGGGGGACGGCCGAGCGGTGCTCGCGTTGAATGCGGCTCAGGTCGTCCAGAGCCTGGTCGACAGCTTCGTCGACGGCCGGGTAGGTCGCAGCCGCCGATCCCTTCCAGGTCAAGGCCTCCTGCAGCTCGCCCAGGGATGCTTCGAGCGCCTTCACCTGCTCGTTCTTCGTCACGGTAGAGGCATCAGCGGCGGCGGTCGATGCCAGGGTGGTCAAGCTCACCGTGAGGGCTACTGCGGCGACTCGCATGGCTTTCATGTGCTTCCTTGCTGTAGTGCGATGTCTCCTCCGGCTGGTGTACGGGCCGGCAGGAGGTGGGTAAGGGCCGCGGGGTGGGTTGTGCCGTTGGACTGTCCGTACGGATGGCCGCGCGGCCAGCGGGATGACGGATGGTTCCACCTGACAGAAGCGGCGCTGGTTCAGTGCTGGCGCCACCGGCTGGCGCAGGTTCCACACGCCGGGTGATACGCCCGGAGAGCGCGGTTCTCAGCGCGGGGTTGCTGGAAGGGCAGCGCCTGCTCGACAGCGGTCGTTCAGCGGCGAGCCGGCATTGTGCAGGCCACTTTGCCGAAACCGAGCCGTGTGCCGTCGGCCGTGTGCGCGATCGCGGAGCCATGCTGCACGTCCGCATCGCGATCCCCGTGCCGGCACAGTCCGGCAACCCCATGCCGCGGCGTGATCTCGCCGCCGCGTGGATCCTCATGGTCGCGCTCGCCGGGCTGGCATGGGTTCTACCGTGGCCAGCCCCAAGACACGGGCATGGAACCGGGAACGCCGTGAGCACGGTCACGAGGCCCTTGAGTAGCTCTTCGACGAGCACGCGATCGTCCCGACCGATCCAAGGCGTACATCTGTCGCCTGAACCTCGCGGGCACGGTCCGGGCACAAGCGGCAGCCGGGGAGTCCTCCAGTCAAAACTCGTGGACATGTTGAAGCACAGTGATCACCGATTACTGCTCAAGGTCGTCGACAACGGACGCCGACGGCTGGTTGGGACGGGTCTTCGAGCTCGCTTGTGGCCTGATCCTCGTCACTGTGCTCAGCTCCCTCTTCCACCTGCGGCACAAGGAGAACGGTGCGGCCCCGCCGGAGGCCGGGCGCACCGTGCCCCCGCCTGCGGATCCGCCGCGGCTGCCTGCTGACGATGCGAAGGTTCCTCCGGGTCGGAGGCTCGCTCGGCGGGCTGATTAGCGCGTCGTGGTGGGGCAGGTCCGCGTGCGGGCCGCGGACCTGCGGTGGTTCAGCGGGTGTCGCGGGCAGCGCGGAGGATCAGGTCTGTTACCGCCTCCGGGTGCGAGACCGCCACCGCGTGCGAGGCGCTGTCGATGGTGACGCTGTGGGCGTGGGCGCGCTCGGCCATCCACTGCTCGGCCTTGGGCGGGATGTTGTAGTCCTTGCCTGCGATCAGGGCGTAGGAGGGGATGTCCTGCCAAGCCGCCTTCGTGGCCTTCTCTTCCAGCGCGAGAGTGGAGACCGGCCGCTGGGTGGCCGCCATGATCGCGGCGGTGGTGGCGGGCACGTCGGCGGCGAACTGCTGGTGGAACCTGTCCTGCTGGATGGTCAGCTCGGTGCCGGTGCCGCCGCCAGGCAGGGGGTAAGAGGCGGTGTTGAGGGTCTCGCCCAGGGTGCTGCCGGGGAACTTGGCGGCCAGCTCGCCGGCGCTTTCGCCGACGTTCGGGATGAATGCGGCGATGTAGACCAGCGCCTTGACGTCGGGGTCCCCGGCGGCGGCCTGGGTGATCACGGAGCCGCCGTAGGAGTGGCCGACCAGGACCACCGGGCCCTTCACGGTGTCCAGGACACTGCGCAGGTAGGCGGCGTCGCTGCTCAGTCCGCGCAGCGGGTTGGCCGTGGCGATGACCGGGTAACCGTCGCGCTGCAGGCGCTGGACGACACCGGACCAGCTGGAGGCGTCGGCAAAAGCGCCATGGACGAGCACGATGGTCGGCTTGGCCTTGCCCGCCCCGGCCTTGTGCGAAGTGGCGCTGCTGCTCACCGTGCTGGCGGCAAGCACGGAGCCGGTCACGATCGAAGCGAGGGTCACGGTGGCGACGGTGCGGACGGTTGAACGGATGTGAGAGAAGCGGAACATGACGTTCTCCTTGGGGTGTTCGCAGTGAAACGGTCTCGCCGGGATCGCGGATGCGCCGCGTCCATATGGGCGTTGAGCATCACGAAGGCGTGAAGGTTGCCGGGGCGGCGGACGGTGGTGACGTCGTTGTCGGCGGCGCGGAGCCTGGCGGCGTAGGCCAGAAGCTCCGGCCGCCCTGGTGGGATCATGCGGGCGTTGCCCGGGATTCCGGAGCCGCTCAGATGGTGCCGAGCGCGGTGCGGAGGGTGGCGATGGCCTGGCTGATGGCGGCTTCGGCGGCGTAGGTCTCGCGCAGGGCGTTGAGCATCACGAAGTCGTGGATGATGCCCTGGTAGCGGACGGCGGTGACCGGAACTCCGGCTTGGCGCAGCTTGTTGGCGTACGCCTCGCCCTCGTCGCGCAGAACGTCGGCCTCGGCGGTGATGACCAGGGCGGGGGGCAGGCCCGTGAGCTGTTCGGTGGTGGCGCGCAGCGGGGAGGCGGTGATCTCGGCACGCTGCTGCTCGTCGGTCGTGTACTGGTCCCAGAACCACTGCATGGCATCCCGGCGCAGGAAGTAACCGGTCGCGAACTGGTGGTACGACGGCGTGTCGAAGGCGGCGTCGGTGACCGGGTAGAACAACACCTGCTGCACCAGGGAGACGTCGCCGCGTTCCTTGGCCATCAGGGTCAGTGCGGCGGTCATGTTGCCGCCGACGGAGTCGCCGGCCACGGCGATGCGGGTGGCGTCCAGGCTGTTGGCGGCGCCGTCGGTGACGACCCAGCGGGCGACGGCGTAGTTCTGCTCGATGGCGACCGGGTAGCGGGCCTCGGGCGACAGGTCGTACTCGGGGAAGACGACGGCCGCGCGGGCGCCGACGGCGAGTTCGCGCACCAGCCGGTCGTGGGTGTGGGCGTTGCCGAACACCCAGCCGGCGCCGTGGATGTAGAGGATCACCGGCAGGGGGCCTTGGGCGTCGGCCGGCCGGACGATGCGGGCCTGGACCGATCCGGTGGGGCCGCCGGGGACGGTCACCCACTCCTCGGCGACGTCCGGCTTGGCAATCTCGCCGGACTGGACCTCGTTCACGGCCTTGCGGCCCTCTTGCGGGCCGAGGTCGAACAGGTACGGCGGGTTGGCGGTGGCCTCGGCGAAGGCGCCGGCGGCCGGCTCCAGCACGGGCTGGGTGGTGGTCTCGGACATGGTGGCTCCTCGTTGTGCGTGGTGATGGGTGCGCGCCGCCGCTTGGCCGGCACACAAGGACAGTAGCGGGCAATTAAGTCGTGCACAACTTAATCGAGCAAGATATTATTGCGATCGCCTGTTAGGGTAGAAGTCTCCTGATCGACCACGTGAGGACGGAGCCATGGACCAGGCGATGGACCAGGCCGCGGACGACCCCGTGGAGCAGGGCTCGCTCCTGCTCCAGGACCAGCTGTGCTTCGCCCTGTACGCCGCCTCGCGGGCGGTCACCGCCCGTTACCGGCCTCTGCTGGACGAGCTGGGACTCACCTATCCCCAGTACCTGGTGATGCTCGTGCTCTGGGAGAGAGACCGCGTCTCGGTACGGGACGTGGGCACCGCCCTCCAGCTGGAATCGAGCACCCTCTCTCCTCTGCTGAAACGTCTGGAAGCAGCCGGTCTGATCCGCCGCGAACGCCGCGCCGACGACGAACGCTCCGTCGCCCTCCACCTCACCCCGGCCGGCGCGGAACTTCGGGACAAGGCCCGCACCGTCCCGGTCGCCATCGGCGAGGCCATGGGCCTGTCGTCCGAGCAGCAGGCCACCGCCCGGCACCTGCTCCGCCTGCTCACCGAGAACGTCACCCGCGGCTGATCACTGCATCGGTCGGTCCCCGCATCGCAGCGCCTCATACGGTCCTCAGGAGCCCCTGCAGCATTCGCTCGAGACTCTTCTCGCACCGTTCCGAACCGGGCGGGCAGACCGCGTTCGTCCGCTGGAGGAAGTCCTGGAGTTCATCCGTGTAGAACCGCACGCTGCATGTTCCTTCGGGTGATCTCAGTTCGACGTCGGTGGTCTGCCACGAGCTCGGTGACACGCGGACATCACCCTGTCCGGTGGCTTCGCGGATACCCTCCGCCAGCAAGTCACGGGCAAAGACCCAGGTGATGCCCGGCTGGTCGCCCCCACCGAAGACAAGGCCCACAGCGAGGGGGTCTGAGGTGTCGTAGCGGAGCATCACGGCCACGGGGCCGCTTTGCCTGTGGTTGTCGACGAGGACACCGGCCATCGTGTCGTGCTCGATGATGTCCATTCTGCATTCCTGTCCTTCTGTGACTCTCGACACCTGTTGCCGGCGCTCAGGAGAGGCGAGGAGCGGGTGTCCGTGAAAGCCGGCTGGCCGGCGTCCGGCCGGGTGGCCGGTAAGCCCAGGCTTCCGTGGCCGAAGCCGCGAGACATCTGTCAGATGACAGCGATCGCGTCACAGATCGGTGGGAATGGCTCCCGGGTCGCGGTTGAACGCCTCCCGGGCGATCTCCACACGGCTGCGCATGCCGAGCTTGGCGAGGATGTGCGAGATGTGCGTCTGCGTGGTGCGACGGGTCAGGAACATGCTCTGCGCGATCTCGGCTGTGGACCGGCCTGCCGCGACCAGCAGGGCGATCTTGCGCTCGGTCGGGGTCAGGGCGTCCCACCCGTGCGCGGCCCGCTTGGCCCGGGCGCCCCGCACACCGCAGCGGATCCCGTACTCGCGCAGTCGCGCCTCGGCCCGGCGGACGTCCCACACCGCGCCGAAACCGCTGTAGAGATCCACGGCCTCCGCCAGGACAGCCTTGCACTCGGCCGTACTCCCGCGATCGGCGAGGACGACGGCGAGATCCTCCAACGCCCCCGCCAGCTCCACCGGCACACCGGCGGCGCGATAGTGATCCACCGCCGACCGCAACAACGCCGGATCTCCCTCGTGCAGACCGGCACACCAGTCGGCGGCAGCCGTGGCCCGGGCGGGTACCTGCTCCGCGGCCGCCTCGGCCCGGCATGCCTCCAGTGCGGCCGCGCCTGCCGACCGGTCGTCCACCGCAAGTGACAGCCGGACGAACGCCGGCAGCCACTGGTGGATCAGCGTCATCTCACCGGGCCGCCGGTCAAGGAGAGGACTGAGGTGGGCAAGGGCCTGCTGGGGGTCTCCGCTCTGCTCGGCGGCGAGCGCCCGCGCGCACAGCAGGAAGTCGGTGTTCTCCCGGTCGGCGACCGTGACAGGTGGCTGACGCAGCCCGGCCCGCAGGTGCGCCCCGGCCTTGGCGCGCTCGTCCCGGCGGACGGCGATGAGGGCGGCCACGCCGTGCCACAGCCACACCGGCCCGCGTTCGCGCAGTCCCCGGTAGGTCATCGCGGAGACGCTCTGGTCGACCGAGTCGAGCTCCGCCAGTGTGTCGTCCCACCGGCCCAGCCAGTACATGAGGACCGCCGCGGTGACGCTGGACATGGCGTCATCGGCTCGGTCGTTGTCGAGGAGGAACCGCCGCGCCTCGCCAAGGGCCCCCTCGGCATCCGACCACCGGCTGAGGTTCTGCAGGGTGAAGATCCGGGCATGCAGCACGTACGCCCGCAGGTCCGCGTGGTCGCCGGCGCTGTTCAGTGTCCCAAGCGCCCTGTCCACGCACTCCAGGGCGGACAGATGCCGTCGCTGCACGGAGTGATTGGCCCACAGATCGGTGAGCGCGTACGCGGTGGCGAAGGCGTCCCCCGTACTCTCACCGATCTCCAGTGCCTGGCGTGCGGTGACTTCCGCGGCCTCCAGAGCACCCGATCCCGCCCGCTGGAACATCGCCAGAGAGGCGAGCAACCGGGAACGCCAGGCGTCCGGCAGATCGGGCCGCTCCAACGCCTGCCTCAGGGTCACGACGGCCGCGTCGTTGTCACCGCCGCTGACCAGCGCACGGGCGAGCACCCAGTACATCCGCCCGCGGTCAGCGGGCTCGGTCGACCCCGCGAGGGCCTGCCGGGCGTGCAGCGCGGCCTCTTCATGCTCGCCGGTGCCCACCAGGATCTGCGCGAGAGCCATGCTCAACGCGGCACGCTCCGACTCGTCGGCAACCCCGTGATCCAGTTCCCGGCGCAGCAGCTCGGCCGCGATGTGCGGGGCCCGCGCTGCCAGCACCGGTGCCGTATCGGCAAGCCAGCGCCGGGTCCAGCGGTCACCTGCCAGGCCCGCCGCCAGCAGTTGCTGGGCCACCCTCTGGGGCTCTACCCCGCCGATGCCGTCCAGCGCCCGGGCCGCGTCCCGGTGCAGCGCGAGGCGCAGCGCTGTCGGTATGCCGTCGTAGAGCGCCTGGCGGATCAGTGGATGCCTGAATCCCATCCGCTGTCCGGCGTCCACGAGGATCCCGGCCGCCGCGGCCTCCTGGAGGTCAGCGGCGATCTCGAAAATGGACCGGCCCAGGAGTACGGCCACCTCGGTGACCGCGAACTCCCCGCCCAGCAGCGCGGCCGCCCGCAGCATGCCGAGTGCGCTGTCCCCGACGAAGCTCAGCCGGCTGTCCAGCGCCGCGGCCAGGGACCTCGGAACGGAGCTCAGCGAGGTGTCGCGCAGCTCGGCATGCCCGTCGACCGTCACCACGCCTTCACGCACCAGGGACTCGACCAGCTCCCGCACGTAGAGCGGATTGCCGCTCGCCTGGGCGGCGAACTCGACCAGCGCGGGGCCCGGCTGCGCACCGGCGACGTCGGACACGAGATCGAGGACGGCGTCCGGACCGAGTGGCCCCAGCGAGATCTCCTTCGTGCCGGGGCCGCGCAGCGCGGCACGCAGCCGTCGCAAGCCCGGTTCCTGTGGTACCGGACGGAAGGACAGCACCAGCAACAACGGCAGGTGCACCGCGGCCTGGGCCAACCGTCGGCATACGTCCAGCGACGCGTCGTCCGCCCACTGCACGTCGTCGAGCATCATCACGGTCGGCGAGCCCGCGCACAGCTCATCGACCAGGTTGATGAGCATCTCGGCGACTGCGGCGTGCGCCGCGCTCTTGAGGAAGACGTCGGGACGCCGGGCATGCGCGAAGCGGGCGATCTCCGCGCGACGGGGATGGGGTGTGTGCTGCGCGATCTCCAGACAGTCGAACAGCAACCGCAGCGGCAACGGATGTGCGACCTGGTCCGCGGTGCCGCGCAGCACCGTACAGCCGGACTCCTGCCCGACGGCGGCCGCCGCGGCCAGCAGCGACGACTTGCCGATGCCGGGCTCCCCCTCGATCAGGACCACGCCGCCGGTGCCGGCTCGCAGCTGCGCGACGGAATCGCTCAGCACCGCCAGCTCGGCCTCGCGTCCGACCAAGTGGATCGTCCAGCGGGAAGACATCGATGAATTCTCCCGCCGGGCCTGCGGCATTTGGGGTCCATGACTGACGTCTCGTGCATTCGTCGTCATGTGACAGATGTCCCGCCGCTGTACCTGATGCCCAACCTGACCTGCACAGAGAGAGTACTGCCAGGATCGTTGCACACCACAGGTCGCAGGAATGTATCGCCATACGGACAGTGCGCCGACGCGCGTTGCGTCGTACATCACGAGACTGCATCCGACTCTTGCCCAGGCATCGAGCCACGCCTATTTTGGCGAGCCACTCACACCTGTCGAAGACGCGTGCGAGCAGCGCATGCCGGCGATCCCGCGTGCCTCCGCGTCCCTCTCTTTTCTGCGTCGCCCAGCACGAAGGCGGTCACATGACCACCACCTCCCCCCGCCCGGGTCCAGCCCCCGAGTACAGCGAGCAGCCCTACTCGCCCGAGCGCACGGCCCGCCCCTGGGTCGTCACCACGATGGCCTTGGCGCAACTCGGACTCTTCCTAGCCCTGCTCACCCCGGTCTTCGCCAGCCTTGCCATCAAGGTGCAGGAGATCGTCCCCAAGGACGACGAGGTCTCTGCCCTGGGCATGGTCAGCAGCCTCGGCGCGGTGGCCGCGTTCCTCGCCAACCCGGTCTTCGGCCGGATCAGTGACCGGACGACCGGCCGCTTCGGCCGGCGTCGGCCCTGGCTGGTGATCGGCGCGCTCGGCCTGACGGGCGGCCTCGCCGCCATCGCCACCACGCGCAGTCTGACGGTCGTCGCCGTCGCCTGGTTCCTGAGCCAAATGTTCGCCAACGCCGCCCTGGCCGCGTTCACCGCGTCGGTCGCCGACCAGGTACCGGTCTTCCAGCGGGGCAAGGTCGCCGGCCTGATCGGCGTCATGCAGAACGTGGCCATTCTCGGCGCCGCCTACGCGGCGAAGGCCCTCGGCACGCACGGAATGCTGCTGTTCATGGCCCCGGCTGCGGTCGGGCTCGCCCTGGTCCTGCTGTACGCGATCGCCCTTCCCGACAAGCCGCTGCCGCAGCGTCCACCGTCCGACGGGGGCCCGCGCACGATGCTCAGCACATTCTGGGTGAACCCCCGCAAGCACCCTGACTTCGGCTGGGCCTTCACCTCCCGCTTCATGATCATTCTGGCGATGTTCATGTTCACCACCTTCAGGCTGCTGTTCCTGCAGGACCAGCTGGGCCTGTCGGACGAGCGGGCGGTGTCCGTCATGGCCACCGGCGTGCTGATCTACACCCTTGTCCTGATGGCTTCCGGCCAGCTGGCCGGATGGCTGTCCGACCGCTTGCGGCGCCGCAAGGTCTTCGTCGGATCCTCCGCGCTGGTCTTCGGCATCGGCACGGCCCTGCTGATCACGACGCACTCCGTGGCCGGCTTCTACGCCGCTGAAGTGGTGCTCGGCCTCGGCTTCGGCGTCTACGCGGGAGTGGACCTCGCCCTCGTCCTCGACGTCCTGCCCGATCCGCAGGAGACGGCGAAGGACCTGGGCGTGTTCAACATCGCCAACGCCGCACCGCAGTCCATCGCGCCCGCCCTCGGCGTGCTGTTGGTCAACACCGCGGGCGGCCACGAGTACCACTTCCTGCTCGGCGCCGCCGCCGCGGTCTGCGTGATCGGCGCTCTGGCCGTCATTCCCATCAGGTCGGTGCGTTGACCGGACCCCGCACGGTCCGGCCCTGCCGGAGTCACATCGGCACGCAGCTACGTGGCCGTATGGCCGTGCACCCGGGCGCTGCCGCCTGACTGCACTGCTCGGCCCGGCAGACATGGTCCGGCCATGCGGAGTGCCGGCCGGACACGGGCCGCACCGTCGCCGGTCAGCGCGAGCCGGCAGGGACGGGCGAGAGCCGGTAGGCGCGCTCATGGGTGACGACGCGGCCGGCGGTGGGCGGCGCGAAGTGGGTGCCCAGGACCAGGGTGTCCGTGTCGGCGAGGGAGCCGAGCAGCTTGCGGCGCGAGTCCTCGGACTGCTCCGGGTCGATGTCGACGCAGGCGCCGATGGCGGGGTGGGCGAACTGGACGGGGTGGTGGATGCAGTCGCCGGTGATCAGAGCTGTCTCTCCGCGGCTGGTCAGCTCGACGGCGATGTGACCGGGGGTGTGTCCGGGAGTGGGGATCAGGCGCAGGCCCGGGACGATCTCGACGCCGTCGGCCAGGACGTCGACGAGGTCGAGGAGCCCCGCCTCCTCGATGGGGATCACGGAGTCGCGGAACATCTGCTTGCGCGCCTCCTCCATGTCGTACGTGGCCCAGAACTCCCGCTCGGTGCGGGAGGTGAGGTAGCGGGCGTTGGGGAAGGTGGGAACCCACTCTCCGTTCACTTCGCGCGTGTTCCAGCCGACGTGGTCGGCGTGCAGGTGGGTGAGGACCACCAGGTCGACGGAGTCCGGGGGGAATCCGGCGGCGGCCAGGCGCTGGAGGAAGTCGGTGTTCAGGTTGTGCCAGGCGGGGTTGGCCCGCTCCTTGCCGTTGCCGATGCCGGTGTCGACGAGGATGCGCAGCCCGCCCAGGACGAACGCGAAGCTGTGGCTGTCGATGTGCAGGATGCCCTCGTGGTCGGCGAAGTCGGGCCGCAGCCAGTCCTGCTGCTTGACGACGTCCGTGGTGGCGTCCGGCAGAAGCCAGGGTCCGGTGGCGGGCGGCAGAAGAACCTCGTCGATGCGGTGGACGGTGACGTCGCCCACGCTCCAGGAGGGGATGGCGGTCTGGGCGGTGGCCGGTGGGGTGCTCATGATCGGTCGTTTCCTTCAGTCTCGTTACGGAAGGTCATTGTGTGTGCTGTGGGCTGCCCGGCGCTGCGACACGGCGAGTGCTGCCAGGGCCGCGACGGCGAGCAGGGCGGCGGCGATGGCGTAGGCGTGGGCGGCGGTACCCAGCCCGTAGTGCTGGGTGGCGGCGCCCGCGGCGATGGCGGGCAGGCTCATGGAGAGGTAGCTGAGGACGTAGTAGGCGGCCAGGGTCGTGGCGCGGTCCTGCTCGTCGAGTGAGGCGAGTGTCATGCGCAGCGCCCCTTGGGAGACGGCGCCGAAGGCGATTCCGGCCAGGGCCGCGCCGCCGTAGACAGCGGGCAGGCCGGCGCCGTGCAGACCGCTCAGCGTCAAGGCCGCGGCGGGGATGACGGCCAGGCTTCCGCCGGTGGCGGCGGTGTGTGGTGCCGTGCGCCGCAGTGTCCATACGGTGAGGGCGGCCGCGGCAGTGAGCGTGAAGAAGACCATGCCGCCGGCCGCCTGCGGAGCGCCCGGAGCCACGAGGCGCACGAGCGCCGGCCCGAGGGAGGAATAGAAGCCGCCCAGGGCCCAGATGGCGACGACACCGGTGCCAGCCGTCAGCAGGGCGCGGCGGGCCGACGGCGGCACCGCGAGCTGCGGGCGGAGGGAGCGCAGGGCGCCAGCGTGCCGGTGGGCCGTCTCCGGGATGAACGTGACCGCAATCGCCTGGGCGGTGAAGAGGACCGCCAGCAGGACGTACACGGTGACCGTGGGGGCGGGGGCGAAACGGACGAGGAGGGTGGCGGCCAGGACGCCGGCGGCCATGCCCGCCACTGGGGCGATGCTGTTGGTCAGCGCGGACCGGCCCGGGCGCCGGGGGTCCTCCAGGTCGAGGAGGGCCGCGCCTGCGGCGCTGGTGGCCGCGCCGGTGGCCGCTCCCTGCAGGATTCGGGCGGCGATCAGCGCACCGGCGCCGTCCGCGGAGGCCAGCAGCACCATGGAGGCGGCCTGAAGCAGCAGGGCGCCGACGAGGACGGGGCGCCGCCCGAGGTGGTCGGACAGCGCTCCGACGGTGAGCAGGGCCAGCAGCAGTGTCAGGGAGTAGGCGCTGAAGACCACGGTGATGGTGAGCGCGGACAGGTTCCAGGCGTCCTGGTAATGGGGGTACAGCGGCGTCGGCGCACTGGATGCCGCTAGGAGCGCGGCCAGGATCGAGGTGTCCAGGACGAAGGACGCCGTGCGCGTGGCGGTCTGGGTACGGGCTCCCGGGTGGCCCGGCGCAGGTGCTCGTGGTGTGACGGTGGACATGGCACTCCTCGGCGCTAAACGCAACGTGTTTGCTTTAAGCCACCGTAGGCCCTACAGTCAGCTAACGCAAACGCTTAGCTTTTGGCGTCCAGGCTTTGCCCCGCCGCTCCAGCCCCCGAGGAGAGAAGTCCATGTCCGTCGCAGAACTCACGCCACCGGAAGCGGCCCGCTGGGCCGCCCGCGCCGGGCTTCCGCTGCCCGCCGACCGCCACGCCGCGGTCGCGGCCGTCGCCAACCACATCCACTCCGTCGTCGCGGTCCTGCGGGAGCTGGACTTCGGGGACACCCCGCCCGCCCCCGCCTACCACGCGGGAGAGGAGAAGCACGATGCAGCCGTATGAACTGTCCCTGACCCAGGCCGCTGACGCGGTCCGGGCCCGGCAGCTGTCCCCCGTCGAGCTGGCGGACTCCGTCCTGGAGCGCATCGAACAGGTGGAGCCGCGCCTGCAGGCCTACGTCACCGTCACCGCCGAGCAGGCCCGCCGGGCCGCGCGCGAAGCCGAGAACGACATCGCGGCCGGCCGCTACCGCGGTCCACTGCACGGCATCCCGATGGGCCTGAAGGACCTGATCGACGTCGCAGGCGCGGCGACGTCGGCCAGCTCCCGGGTCAGGGCCGACCATCGCGCGCAGGCCGACAGCACGGTCGCAGCCCGCCTGGCCGCGGCCGGAGCCGTCCTGGTCGGCAAGACCCACACCCATGAGTTCGCCTACGGACTGACCACCCCGCAGACCAACAACGCCTGGGACCGGGAAAGGGTCGCCGGCGGCTCCAGCGGCGGATCCGCCGTCGCCGTCGCCGCGGGCACCGCGACCTTCACCCTGGGCACCGACACCGGCGGATCCATCCGGGTGCCCGCCGCGCTCAACGGGGTCGTCGGCCTCAAGCCGACCTACGGCCTGGTCCCGCGCCACGGCGTCACGTCCCTGTCCTGGTCGCTGGACCACGTCGGCCCGATCACCCGCACCGTCGAGGACGCGGCCCTGGTCCTGACCGCCCTGGCCGGACACGACCCCCACGACCCCGCCTCCCTGACCACGCCCGCCATCGACTACCGGCCGGGCACGGGCATGGACCTGACGGGGCTGCGCGTCGGCGTGCCGCGCAACTACTACTTCGACCACGTCGACCCGGAGGTGGAGGCCGCCGTCCGGCGCGCCATCGCCCAACTCGAGAGCCTCGGTGCACGGCTCGTCGACGTCGAGATCCCCCTGACCCGGTACATCCAGGCCACCCAGTGGGGCCTGATGGTGCCCGAGGCCACCGCCTACCACGAGCGCACCCTGCGTGCGGTCCCCGAGCTCTACCAGGCCGACGTCCGCATCCTCCTCGAGGCCGGCGAACTCATGCCTGCCGGGGACTACCTGCGCGCCCAGCGCTCCCGCACCCTCATGCGGCAGGAATGGGCGCGCATGCTGCAGTACGTCGACGTGATCGCCGCCCCCACCGTCCCGGCAACCGCCGTCAAGGCCGGCCAGGAGACGATCACCTGGCCGGACGGCACCGCCGAGGGCGTCTCCGACGCCTATGTACGCCTGTCGTCCCCCGCCAACATCACCGGGGTGCCCTCGCTGTCCGTACCGGTCGGCCACGACACGGCGGGCCTGCCGATCGGCATGCAGCTCCTCGGACGTCCCCTCGGCGAGAGCGCCCTCCTGCGGATCGGTCACGCCTACCAGCAGACCCAGCCCGCACCCACACTCGCACCGGCAGTCTGAAACGCCGCTCGGGCCCGGCCGAATCGCTCCGGCCGGGCCGGGGCCACCGTTGGGCTGCTCTCAGGGCCGGAAGCCGCAAGGAGAAATTCGGCGAAGGCTCCGGCCGATCAGCGACGTAGTCATAGGACGCGACCGCTGTCATCTGACAGATGTCTCACGGCTTCGGCTGCCCAAGACTCCCGGAGTACCGACCTTCCGACCGAAAACGTCGGCTGGTCACACCCGAGCCAGGCGGTGACGGCACCCGGGACCTTCCGGTCGACGCCCCCTCCTGAGGCGGCAACAGCCGCGGTGTCCATCCCACCGAAACGCACTGTCAGCCCCCAAAAACGTCGGAATCCATTCTTCAAAGGAGTACGGAATTATGCGCAGGGAAATGTCTTCACGCTCCATGAGTCGGCGCGGATTCATGGGAACGGCCGCGGGCGTCGGGGTCGGAGTCGGTGCTGCCGGGCTGCTCGGCGCCGGCCGGTTCCTCACGGGTGGCGAGTCGAGTGCCTCCTCCGCCACGTCCCGGGACACGATGCACGTGTCGACGATTTCCCTCGGCAAGGTCAGCGTCACCCGTGTGGTGGAGTACAGGGGGCCGGTGGGGATGACGTCGCGCCAGTTGTTCCCGGAGAGTCCGGAGGAACTGTGGCAGGAGAACCGTTCCTGGCTCAGCCCCGACTTCTGGACTCCTGACACCGACTTGGTCCCCATTGCGCTCCAGACCTGGGTTCTGCGCAGCGAGGGCAAGACCATCCTGATCGACACGGGAGCCGGAAACGAGAAATTCCGCCCCTACGCCGAGGTGTGGCAGTACATGGACACCGGCTTCCTGCGGCGTTTGTCCCGTGCCGGTGTCCGGCCTCAGGACGTCGACATCGTGGTCAACACCCACCTCCACAACGATCACGTCGGCTGGAACACCCGGCGAGAGGACCGTGACTGGGTGCCCACCTTCCCCAACGCCACCTACCTGATTCCCAAGGTGGAGTTCGACTTCTGGAACCCTGATCTCCCCCCGATCAGCGCCAAGGAACCGAAGGCTACCCAGAACGTCTGGGAAGACAGTGTGCTGCCCGTCCACGAGGCCGGTCTGGTGAAGCTGTGGGACGGCAGTCACACCATCGACTCCAGCCTGACGCTGGACCTCGCACCCGGGCACACTCCCGGATCGTCCGTGGTCCGGCTGCAGTCGGGAACGGACAGGGCGGCGTTCATCGGTGACCTGCTGCACAGCCCACTGCAGCTCGAACACCCCGAGTTCAACAGTTGCTTCGAGGAGGACGAGCGGCAGGCGCGCGCTACCAGACGACGCATGTTGGAGTGGGCCGCTGACAACAACGCCCTCCTTCTGCCGGCACACCTCCCCGGGCATGGTGCCGCCGAGGTGGCGCGTGAGGGCAGCCACTTCAAGATCAAGGAGTGGGCGGGCTTCAGCCGCATCTGATGCGGCCGGACGGCCCCTCGGATATCGCGGACGATCACCCGCTCGGCGGCGCGGCCGGACGACCCCGGCCGCGCCGTCGGCGTCATGCCTGCCATGCACTCGCGCGCTCAGCGCGTGGACCGCCGACCGCACGGAGATGAACGATGGCTTGTTGCCGTAGGACCGGACACGAAGCAGCCGTGAACGACGCGTCGAGGACGAGGGCGGGCTCGGCAGCGGTACCGGTGGTCCTACGGCGGTTCACGACAGCTCCCGCGCGACCACGGACGCCGCCTTGGCGATCAGGGCGTTGTCGTAGTCGGCATCCTTCGTGTGACGGTTCGTCATGATCGCGATGACGATGGGGGCGGCCTTCGGGCGCCATACCACGGCGATGTCATTACGGGTGCCGAAAGTGCCGCCGGCCCCCGTCTTGTCGCCGACCACCCAGTCATCGGGGAGCCCGGCCCGGATGAGTTTCGCCCCCGTGGTGTTGGCCTTCAGCCAGTCCGCCATCTGGGTACGCTCGGCCTTTCCGAGTACATCACCCAGAACGAACGCACGCAGATCGCCGGCGAACGCACGCGGCGTGGTCGTGTCTGGCGTCGAGCCTGGAGCCCACTGGTTCAGCTGGGTCTCGCGCCGCTGCATCCGGGTGATGTCGTCACCCATCCCTTCGAGCATGGCGTCGAGGCCCTTCGGCCCGCCGAGCATGCCGAGCAGCAAGTTGCCCGCCGTGTTGTCGCTGTAGTGGAGCGCGGCCTCGCACAACGCTCGCACGGTCATACCGGTGTCGACGTGTCGCTCGGTGACCGGCGAGTAGTCGACCAGGTCCTTCCGGGAGTACTTGATGACCTTGTCCAGGCCGTCGAGCGAGTACGTGCGCAGGACGGCGCCGGCCGCCAGCGCCTTGAAGGTGGAGGCGTAGGCGAAGCGTTCACGGTCACGGTAGGCGACCTCGCGTCCGGTCCCCGTGTCGACGGCGTACACCCCGAGACGCGCGTCGAAGGTCCGCTCGAGCTCCGCGAAGGCACCGTCGGCGGACGCCGCGGCATCGACGGCTGCCGCCATCGGCGCGGCCGGCGCTTCGGCGGCGACGCTGTGTCCACAGGCCGTCAGCGGGATGAGCATGAGCAGGCCGAGTGCGGCGCTGCGGGTAC
Source organism: Streptomyces jeddahensis (assembly GCF_001642995.1). Lineage (GTDB taxonomy): Bacteria > Actinomycetota > Actinomycetes > Streptomycetales > Streptomycetaceae > Streptomyces > Streptomyces jeddahensis. The sequence goes on along the minus strand of NZ_LOHS01000102.1, from coordinate 63,634 downwards.
GGGTGAACTTCAACTCCGACCTCCATTCGTTGCCCTTCGGGCAGTCCCAGATGCACGGCATGCCGACCGGACTGTGCCCCGCGGTCGGCCGGTGCTTTGGACCACCCTCGTTCACCTGCCGCTATGCGGTCCAATACGCTTCTGACGGGTTTCATGCGGTTATGACATACGATGGCTCCTGTGGATCTGGTGGGTGCCTGCCGCGCGTTCGTCCATGTGAGCGAGTGCGGGAGTTTCACGGTCGGTGCCGCTGCCGGGCGGATGTCGCAGCCGGTGGCCAGTCGCCGCGTCGCCGCACTCGAACAGTGGCTCGGGGAGGAGCTGTTCGAGCGGACCTCTCGCAGGGCGGTCCTCACGCCCTTCGGTCGCGAGGTGTTGCCCGCGGCCAGACGGCTGCTTCAGGCCGCCGACGAGTTGCGGCACGACGCTGAGACCGCACGGCGCAAACCGTGGCGGCTCGCTGTGCCCGGCGTCTGCTCGTCGGCCGTCCTCGCCCGGCTCGTGGCGGACGCCCGCAAGGAGGGCATCACACTGGACGTGCGTTGCGCGGCCCCGGTGGAGCGGACCGAGCTGCTCGACGCACGGCAGGTGCGCGCCGCCCTGCTGGCCGTGCCGGAGAGCCAGGCCATGTGGTCGCTGCCGCTCGGGCTGGCCGGTGCACAGGAGCCAGCCGTTCGGCGCGTGTACATGGAAACGTTGCGGATGGGACGTACCCAGACCGGTCCAGCCCGGTGCGTCTGGGTCCAGCCGGAGGACGACGTGCCGCATGTCCGCGACCCGCTGACCCGCCTGCGGGACGCGGTGGGCCTGCGCCCCGCACAACTGGTGACAGCAACCGACCTCACGTCCGCGGCCGCGGAAGTCATGTGTTCCCAGGACCTGCTGCTGTGCACCCCCATGCAGGCCAGGGAACTCGCCTTGCACTGGCGGCCAATCGGCGACATCACACTGGCGCGCGGCTACACCGTCGCGATGGCGGACAACGGCAACCCCGAACGCCTGCACTCACGTCTGGGCGAGGCCATCGCACGCTGCCTCGGCGCGGAGACCAAGAGCACAACGGAGAACGAACCGACACCATGACCAGGGCCGAACTGCTGCGCCGCATGCAGGAGCAACTCCACGAGGGCGGGCTGCACGGATACATACTCGTGCGGGACCTGCTGACCGGAGAGGAGCTGGGCATCGAGCCGGACGTCCAACTGCCGGCCGCATCCCTGGTCAAAGTGCCCCTGGCCGTGGCGACGGCCGAGCGCATCCGCCGCGGAGAACTCGATGGTGAGGCAGTGCTCGACGTGCAGCCCGGACGCCTGACCACCCCCGGCCCCACCGGGCTGAGCCGCTTCCGCCACCCCGCCCGGATCGCCGTCGACGACCTTCTCTACCTCAGCACAAGCCTGAGCGACGGCACCGCTGCGGACGCCCTCTTCACTCTCACGCCGCCCGACCAGGTCAGCGCCATCCTCGAAGAACTCGGACTGCGGGGCATATCCGTCCGCCACACGATCAGCGAACTGACGGACACGCCCGCCGAACGCTTCGACGCACCGCAGACACACCTCGCCCACGCCCTGGCCATCGACGCCGGCACCAGCGGCCGCGGACACCGCATTCCCCAGCTCGACACCACCCGCGCCAACACGGGAAGCGCACGTGCCTGGACCGACCTGCTCCAGATGCTGTGGCGGCCGTCGGCGATCCACCCGGACGTCGCAGCCAGGGTCCGCTCCCTCATGACCCACAATCTGCTGCGGCACCGGCTGGCACCCGACTTCGACTCCGACGCCTCGACGTGGTCATCAAAAACAGGCACCCTGCTCAACCTCCGCCACGAAATCGGCGTCGTCGAGCACGCCGACCGCCAGACCTTCGCCATCGCCGTCCTCACCGAATCTTTCGTCCCCGCCGGCACTCAACCCGGTGCCGACGCCCTCATGGCACAAGTCGCCCGGACGCTCCGCGACCACCTACGGCAGCAATAGACAACACCGGGTGAACCAGCCTTCCTGCCCGTGACAACGACCACCTGCGACCGGCCGCCGGGCATTCCAGCCGGGCCGCACCAAGGTCGCCCTGGTCACTTCGCCGGTGGGCCACCAGCCGGTGACACGTTCCGGGACGGCCTGGATGGCGAGCGCGAAAAGCGTGGCCGGCAGCAACTCCGGCCAGTGCTTCCCCTAGACCGTGCCCGGCCGGGCCGGAGTCCTTGATCGGAAATCCGCGGGCACCGTCGTGCACGGCCCGCCAGGCCGGCGATCACCGGCAGGGCTTGGCACCGAGCCGGGGCGACGCGGCGGAGGAGGCCACCGCCGACAGGGCACAGCACAGCTTGCGGACGACAGCCCGTGCCCGCCGATCAGGGGAGCCCACCGGGCGGAGCCGGAGGGGTGGGCGGCACCCGGCCGAAAGTCGTAGCCGGCTGCGCAAGATCTGTCTTACGGCCGATCCGACGCAGGCGTCCGCCGGACAGAGTCGAATCCGTCCGTTGTGTACCGCTGTCCATAACCCCAGGAGCATGTCATGGGCAACCTCGCCTTCCGTATCGAGTCCGTGCAGGTGCTGCTTCCCCTCCTCGCCGGATTCGCCGCGCTGCTCGCCGTGCGTGCCGTGAGGAGACGCCCCGGCTGGTACGGCAAGCCCATGCTGACCCGGCTTGCGACGGCCCTCTACGCTGCGGGTTTCCTGCACTTCACGATGTTTCCGATCATCGTGGACAAATCTCAGAACCTGTCCCCCTGGTACAACCAGATCCAGCCGATACCCCTGGCGGGCCTTATCGGCATGGACCCCACCTTCGTGCTCAACGTGCTGCTGTTCGCACCGTTCGGTCTGCTGCTCCCGCTGCTGGCGAAGGCGGAGCTTCCGGTGAAGCGGGTCGCCCTGCGCGCGCTGGTCACCAGCCTGACGATCGAGCTGGTTCAGCTGGGCATGTACGTGTGGTTCAGCAACGGCCGTGGCGCGGATGTCGACGACCTGATCGCCAACACCCTCGGGGGCGTGCTCGGCTGCCTGATCCTGCGCTCCTCGGCTCTGTCCGGTCTCGTACGCGGCTTCGCCCTGCCGGGAACCGCGCTCGCCCGATCGGCCACCGGGACGGTGCCGACTCCGCCTGCACCCGTCGGGTGATGAACCGACGGCGGGATCGCCGCCGGACCCCTTGGTACGTGCGCGGACCGTCCCCGTCGCCGCTGGCACCGCTCAGCGTTCCGCGGCAGACAGCCGTGTTCTCGCGGACGTCACAAGGTGCCGCTGCGGGTGCGACTTCGTAGAAGCAATGATTTTGCTTTAAGGTGGATTCCATGAGCAGGCAGATGGTGCGCCCCGGTGGGCGCAGCGCCCGGGTCCAGGCAGCGGTGCACGCCGCCGTACGCGAACTCGCGTCGGAGGTGGGCCGGGACGCCCTTACGGTGCCGCTGATCGCCCAGCGTGCGGGCGTGACGCCGTCGACGATCTACCGCCGCTGGGGGGACCTGCAGGAGCTGTTGTCGGACGTGGCGGTCGAACGGCTGCGGCCCGACACCGCGCCCAGGGACCACGGGGGCCTGTCGTCCGACCTGACGGTCTGGGCCGAGCAGTTCCTCGACGAGATGGCCTCCCCCACCGGCCGCGCCTACATCCGCGACGCCCTGCTCGGCGACCCGGACGGCAGCAACGCCGGCCAGTGCTCCGCCTACGCCGCCGAGCAGATCAACGTCATCCTCAGCCGCGCGGCCGAACGCGGGGAGGACACGCCCGACGTCGAAACGGTCATCGACGCCGTCGTCGCCCCCCTGATGTACCGCATCCTCTTCCGCCCCGACGGACTCGACACCTCGTACGCGAGCCGACTCGTGACAGGAGTCCTCGAACCGACCATCCGGTGACCAAATGAGCACACCGGCGTGCCCCTCTGAGAGCCTCCGAGAGCCTCCGATGCCCCGATCTCGGAGGCCAGCACGACCTCGCCGCATCCCCAGCCCTCCGGCGAACCGTCCCGAGGGCGTATCCGGGCACTTCACGCCCATGAGCTGAGCGCTGCCGCACCCGCAGCGCCACGGAGCCGTCTCCTTGACCGCCGCCACCACGGTCGGCGCCCAGGGCGGTAATCGAGCGCTGCGCCTGGCTGCCTCCGGGCAGATCCCACAAGCCGAAGCCGCATACAGGACCGCGGCCGCACGGCTCGACGGCGCCGGAATGCCCGGTGTTGAGCACGGTCTGCTCTCCCTTGCGCAGCTGTGCCTGCGGCTGGCCGACGGAGACCCGTCCGCGACAGAGGCGGCCGAACACGTCGACGCGGGGGCGGACTGGGGGCCGTACCGGGCGTGGGCCGAGCTCTCCGTCCCGCTGCGCACTGGCCGCCGGGCCCACGCCCAGGCGATGCTGCGCGCCTTGCCGGAGCCGCCGGCGGACCTGCTGTACGAGGCGCTGTGCTGCCTGCGGGCAGCGGTGGCGCAGGGGTGGACGTGCAGGCTGGCCTCACCAGCCGGTGACGCGTTGCCAGAAAGCCTCGATCACGGGCACGGCGCCTGTGCTGCGGGTCCCCTCGATGACGTGGTAGCCGCGATGCTGAGCCGCGGTTGCGCAGGCGTGGTTGGGCAGGATGCGCAGGCGGGTGCCGACGGGCAGGTCGGGCAGGTCGGCGCCGTCGCGGGCGGTGAGCGTGCCGTGTTCCTGGCTCGCGGCGGTCATGACCAGGTTCGGGACGAGGTTGCCGTTCAGGTCGGTGACCAGGCCGTAGCCCTGGTCCTGTGCCTGGACGGCGGTGCCGCGGTCGCGGGACATGGCCATCCAGCCGCCGTCGGTGACGATCCACCCGTACTCGGGACGGTGGCCGATGACGGTGACGACGACCGACAGGGCGAGGTCCTCGACCTGGCAGACGCCGAGGCCGGCCATGACCAGGTCGAAGAAGACGTAGTTCCCTGCGCGCAGTTCGGTGACGCCGGTGAGGTCCTCGGCGGCGTGGGCGGTAGGGGTGGAGCCGACGCTGACGGTGTCCACCGGCAGGCCGGCCGCGCGCAGTCGCTCGGCCGCGGCGACGGCGGTGTCGCGTTCGTTCTTCGCCGCCAGGCGCTCTTCCTCGGCGGTGTAGGCGAAGTAGGACTCGCCGGCGTGGGTCAGTACGCCGTCCAGGCAGCCTGCGTCGTGCAGGATGCGGCCGGCCTCGGGGAGCGCGGGGGCGTCGGGCTTGAGGCCGCCGCGGTGGCCGTCGCAGTCGATCTCGATCTGGGTGGGGATGGGGATGCCGGCCTGGCGGGACGCTTCGGCGACGAACGATGCCTGCTCGACGCTGTCGAGCAGGATGCGCAGGCGCACACCGCGGCGCAGCAGGGCGATCACGCGCGGGAGCTTGTGGGGGTCAATGCCGACGGCGTAGGTGATGTCGGTGTAGCCGCCGTCGGCGAACGCCTCGGCCTCAGCGAGGGTGGAAACGGTGACGGGGCAGGGGGTGTCGCCGTGCATGAGGGCGGCGACGTCGAGGCTCTTGGCCGTCTTGACGTGCGGCCGCAGGGTGACCCCGAGCCGGTCGGCCCTGGCCTGCAGCCGTTCGATGTTGCGCCGCGTCTTGTGCACGTCCACGACAGCGAACGGGGTGTCCGGGTCGGCCAGGTCATGGGCGGCGGTGGTGGTGTTCACGGGGATGTTCACAGGGAGATGTCCATCTTCTTCAGAAGGGCCAGGCCCAGACAGAGGTCCTGCAGACCGATTCCGGAGCTGTCGAAGACCGTGATGTCGCTGTCATCGATGCGTCCCGCGGTGCGTCCGACGAGGACCTCGCCGAGCGGGGTGAGGACGGTCGCTGCGGGCGCGTGCTGGCTTTCGCCCATGCAGCGGGCTTGGCCGGGCAGATCGCAGAAGACACGTGCGCCGCTGAACAGTTCGGGTGGGAGCTCCCTCTTGCCGGGGGCGTCGGCGCCCATGCAGGAGATGTGCGTACCGGGGCGGACCCAGCCCGCGTCGAACAGGGGCGGAGTGTCGGCGCTAGCGGTGGTGGCGGTGACGATGACGTCGGCCTGCGCACAGGCTTCTTCCGCACCGGCGGCCCGGGCGTCGTGGCCCCGTGCGGCGAGCGCCCCGGCCAGTTGCTCGGCACGCCCCGCGTCCCGCCCCACGATCAGGATCTCGCCCATGGGCCGGACCCGGCTGACGGCCTGCGCCTCGTAGGCGGCCTGGTGACCGGTGCCGAAGACGGCCAGGGTGGCAGCGTCGGGGCGGGCCAGCAGGTCGACGGCGAGGGCATCGGCCGCGGCGGTCCGGTAGGCGTTCGCGGCGCCGACCTCCAGGACAGCCGCGATCCGGCCGATCGTCTGGTCGAACAGCAGAAGGGTCGAGTGGTGGCGCGGCAGCCCGTGCTCCGGGTTGCCCGGCCAGTAGGTGCCGATCTTCACCCCGGCGTGCGTCGGGGATGCGGACGGCTTGAGGGTGAACCGATTGCGCGGATCGGAGCCGTGCACGGCGAGACTGGGGAAGACCGGGCCGTCCACCGTCGCGGCGAAGGCGGCACGGGCCGCTTCGAGGGCCAGCTCCTCATCCACGAGCGCGGCGGTCTGCTCCTCGGTGATGTGCAACAGAGCGGTTGGTCCGGCGGCGGTCATGAGCGGCCCTTCACTTGGTGTAGTTGTAGACGGTCGCCCGGGACACGCCGAGCAGGTCCGCGATGGTCTGCGCGGCATCGCGGGAGTCGAAGTAGCCATCGCGCTGCAGCTGCCGCACGAGTTCCTTCTTGTCCTCCCGCCTCAGCGACCGAGGGGTCGCGGCGCGCTCCGCGGCACGTGCCTCCACCTCTTGGCGCAGCTCGCGCGCGTTGCGGTCCCGCAGGGTCTCCAGGGGCTGCTCGCGGTGCCCGTTGTCCGTGCTCACGAGGTTCGACAACGCGAGCGTCACGGGCGACAGGACGGACACGTCGAGGTTCAGGCAGAGTGCCGCGATGTACTCGCCCTCGGCGTTCTTGATGCCGATGGACGTGCTCTTCACCGGGCGGCCGTCGGGAAACCGGTTGGGGTAGTTCTGGATGACGCTGGGGTACTCCGGGTCGGCGATGCGGGCCAGGCCCAGCTCAGTGGCGGAGTCACCGACCTGGCGGCCCGAAAGGTTGTTCTCGATCGCCCGGATCGCATGCTGCGGATCCCGCAGGTCGTGCAGGACCACTTCACACAGGCCCGGGAACATGCGGCCCAGCGCTACGGCGATCTTCTCGGCCTCACGGATGAGGTGCTCGTCCGCGTCGATCGAGGCGACGGTAGCGGCGCCCTTGCGCTCGTGCGCCTCCGCACGGGCTGCGAGGTGGTCCATGACGCTCCTTTCAGCGCGGGCTTCCACTTCATTTCTATTTCTAGACAAGAAGTCTAGTAGCGCCTTCCGGATGCTGTCCACCACACCTCGCCGCGGGACGCGTGAGTCGCTTTCACCTGCGGCTTCGGTGAGGTCGCGAGAGCGACCCGACACGTGGGCTCGGCCGGGTCGAGGCGAACGGGCGACCGGTTCACGCTCCCGCCGGACGTGGCCCGGCTTCGTCCCACGGCCCGCCGGAGCTGTGTCACAGGCGCGTGACAGCGGCGTCATGGACGCAAGACAGCACCGAACGGGCGCCCAGGAGCGGCCGTGACGGTCATCGTCAACGCGCGGCACCGAGCACCTGGCGCCCCGCACCCGTCACCCTGAAGGGAAACCCGTAATGCGTGTCAGGGCGGTGACAAGTCGTCGGCGTCTGCTGGCGCGTCGCCCGACGTGACCGCCACCTCGGGCTCCTCGGCGGCATCCGGCCTGGCAAGCCCGACGGCGCCCAGCGGCGGCGAGGGTGGGGACAAGAGCGGCTACGGACAGAGCTGCGGTACCAACGACATCTCCTGGAGCGTGAGTTCAGAGTCCGAGGCCGGCGGCTACTACCTGGTCAAGGCCAAGCCCGGAAGACCACCACCCAGGAGGGGGGCATGGAGCTGAACAGCCTCATCGTCTCCGTCTCCAACGGCGACCCGAACCCGGTGTCCCTGAACGTCGGCTCGTTCGTCGTCGACAAGCCGATCGTCACCAACTGGCACACGTCCGCCGCTGATGCTGCCACTACTCGAACTGAGGCGAGACTGAGCGGAGACAGTCCTCTTTCCGGGCCGCGTACCGCTGAATATCCGTGCCCCTGACAGTGGCGGTCAGCCTCCCGACCGCTGAACCCTGAAGTCGAGTTCGGCGAGGTAGCGCAGTCCTTCACGCAGGGGCTTGCCTTCAGCCATGCCGACCGACACTTCGAGCGAATCTCAGCTGAATCCATCGGGATCCGCCGGCCAGGCGTCAGTCCTGATGGGCCAGGCCGACCCGCCAGGCCCAAGCGGCGATCTCCACCCGGTTGCGGGCGGCGAGCTTGCTCTGGATGTTGCCCAAGTGTGTCTTGACCGTCCCGACCGTGATGTAAAGGGCTTGAGCTATCTCGGCATTGGTGAGTCCCTGTGCCACGAGCCTGACCACGTCCACCTCCCGCAGGGACAGGACCGTGTCCGGTGATCGTCGCGTACCGGGTGCCATCAACCGCCGCAGCAGACGGACCGTGATCGACGGACTGATGAGGGAGTCTCCCTCTGCCGCGGCTCGCACCGCCTCAGCCAGCAGCCGCGGGCCGGAGTCCTTGAGGATGAAGCCGCAGGCGCCCGACTGCAGCGCCGTGGTGACGTACTCCTCGTCGTCGAAGGTGGTGACCATGACCACCTTCGGGGTGTGGTCCGCGGTGGGGCGGGTCAGCGCACGCAGGGCGTCCAGCCCGTCCAGGCGCGGCATGCGGACGTCCATCAGGACGACGTCGGGCCGGTGCCGTGCGGCCTGTTCCACGGCCTGTACCCCGTCCTCGGCCTCGGCGACTACCTCGATGTCGTTCTCGGCCGTGAGGATCATGGCGATGCCGGTGCGCACGATGGCCTGGTCGTCGGCGATCAGTACACGGATCACGGCGTGTCCGTCCCGGCCGGAGTGAGCGGCAGGCAGGCGCGGACCAGCCAGCCTCCGTCCTCGGTGGCACCGGCCCGGAGCGTTCCTCCGAGCCGTGTGACCCGTTCCTCCAGTCCCTTGAGCCCGTAGCCCGGGGAGGAGGTCTGGCGCACCGTTCCGTCGTTGCTGACCTCAACGACGGCTTGCTCCGGCAGCACCTGCACGCGGACGTGGACGCGGCGGCAGCCGTGGGCGTGTTTGCGGATATTGGTGAGCGATTCCATCGTGACGCGGTGTGCGACGGCGGCCACGTCCGACGGCAGTGTGTCGGTGGGACCGGCCTCGGTGAGGTGCGCGGACACGTCGCGCAGACTGAAGTCGGCGACCAGGTCGCGCAGACCACTGATCCCTTCCGGTGCGGCCAGGGGAGCGTCGATGTCCTCGGCGCGCAGCCCGCCGACCATGCGACGCAGCGAGACCAGTGCCTCCGCGCCGGTCTGCTCGATGCGTTGCAGCGCCGGCGCGACCATGTCCGGGCGTTTGGTGGCGACCGCCTGGATGCCCTGTGCCTGGACGACGATCCCGGTCACATGGTGGGCCACGAAGTCGTGCAGCTCTCTGGCCAGGGCGATCCTCTGCTCCAGGCGGATCCGATGTTCCCGTTGCCATCGGTCGGCCATCACCAGCCGCGTGGCCAGACTCAGCCCTGTCACCGTCACGGCGACGAGCGTCAGCAAGAACGCCACGATCACGCTGTTTTCCTGGACGCGCACCGCCAAGGGACGCGCGATGATCGCGGCACACAGCGCCGCCGTGACCACGGCTGCGGACACCGGGGCGCCCCGTCGCACGGTAACGGCCAGAACGATCAGAAGCGCGACTGCTTCGAAGGCACCGTAGGCGGACGACGCCTGCGCGTCACCGGCTCTGAGATGGATCGCCACGGTGCAGGCCAGCGAAGCGGCGGCCGCGACTCCGCTCGCGCAGGCGAGCGCTCCCGGCCTGGCATCCCGAGCGGCGAGCGCGGGCACACCCAGGAGCGCGGCGGCCACCACCGAAGCCGAGACCGTCAGCGCGGTTCCCGTGTCAGGTTGGCGAAAGGTGCCGGCCCTCACGTCGAGCAGGATGGCAGCCACAGCGGTGCAGACCGCGGCCACCCACAGCAGGGTGCCGACGAGGCGGGAGCCACGGCGGGACCTTGGGTGACGAAAGCGCATGCCATGCAGCGTATGCGAGCGGGTGGTGTCTTTCTCTCTGCCGAAAGTCGTAGCCGTGCCGGCCAAGATCTGCCTTTCGCCGGATCCGCGCAGGAACCCCGCCAACGGAAGGTGATCGGAGATCCGCTGCCGAACGCCGTAGGAGCTTGGCGTGAATGTGAATGTCGTCATCCCCGCTGTCTATGCAATGTGTCCTGTACTGGCGGTCTTCGCCGTGGTGACCATGCTGCGCGTCCGCCTGTCCCAGCCGGGCTGGACGGGTCGGCAGGCGGTCCTGAGGATCACGGCGAGCGTCTACGCCGCGGCGGTACTGTCGATCACCGTCTTTCCCCTCACCGTGACCTGGGGGAAGTACGCGAACCAGGCACCCTGGTACAGCCAGATCAACTTCATACCGCTGATCACCCTCGACACGACTGCCATACCAAACGTGATCATGTTCTTCCCGCTCGGGGTGCTGCTCCCGCTGATCTCACAGGTGAACAGGGTGCGGCGCGCGACCGCGGTGAGCGCTCTGGTGAGCCTGTGCATCGAAGTCACACAGCTGCTGTGTTACGTGATCTTCAACAACGGCCGGTCCTGTGACATCAACGACGTCCTCGCCAACACGCTGGGAGGAATGATCGGCTACGCCGTGGTACGCGCCACGCTCAACAGGCGCGCTTCCGGATCCTTCCTGCGTGCCATCGCCCTGCCCGGGTCCTCGGCGCACGCGCAGGTCACGTCCGTCCCATCAGCCTGACCCAGCCACATCGGTCACGACCCGGTGTTCAGCAGGCCAGGGCACTGTTCCTAGGCGCTGGTGGTCAATGACTGACAGCCTGACGGCTCTCACCGTGTTTCGTCGGCGCTCGCCTCGGGTGGGAACTGGCGCGCGCGGGCGGTCTTCTGTGCAGCACCAGCCGGTAACCCTCGGTGCCCTGCCCTCGCCCGCATCATGGCGGAGTCCCGACGGGCCCCTGGAAGTCCAGTTCTAGTCAGTCCGCCGAGACCTCCGCGTCCGGGAGCGTCCCCTCCCAGTACCCGTCCATGAAGTCGAGTAGTTGAAGGGGCTCAACCTTCACGTGCGCGGAACGCAACTCGGCTGTTGTCCACCAACGTGCTTCTGTCGCAAGCGCGGAATGAATCCCGTCGGCCAGCTTCCTGCCGCTGGCCGCACTGCGACCTCGATGGCGTGCACGGTCACTGCTTGCACTCCTGCTGTGGGTTCGGGCATACGAGACCTAGCCGGGCCCTTACTCGAGCGAGATTTCTCCGTCCGGCAGCCAAGGCTGTGTGATGCCTCACAACGATCATGGAAACGAGAGACGGGCCCCTGCGGTGACTTCCGTCACCTGCAGAGACCCGTTTCGTCGGTTTCTCCCATCCCGCCCGCGTAGTCTTCCGTGCCTGCCTCCCCACGGGTCCGGGCCGGTCCGGCAGCGCCGCTGAAGGACACGGCACGAGGCCGTGCCCTTAGCTCACTTCCACGGGACACCGCGCCCCTGAGCCTCCTCGAAGACCAGCCACGTGCGGGTGGCCCGAACCCCGGGGATGTCCTGCACCTGCTCCAGGACCACATGGCGCAGCGCAGAGTTGTCCGGCGCCCGGACCAGAACGAGGACGTCGTAGTCCCCGCCCACGAGCGCGAAGTGCTCGATGTAAGGGATTTCCCGCAGCTTCTCGGAAACGGCGCGCCAGGCGTTCTGCTCGATGGTGGCCGAGACGTAGGCGGTCGTGCCGAGTCCGACCTTCTGCGGGTTCAGGCGGACGGTGAAGGCCGCGAGCATGCCTTCGTCCACCAGTCGCCCGATCCGTGTGTACGCGCTGGCCCGCGAGATGTGGGTCCGCTCGGCGAGCGCCCGGACGGAGATCCGGGCATCGCGCTGCAGTTCCGCGATGATCGCGCGGTCGATCGCGTCCAGATGGGCGGCCAAACGTCCGGGAGCCTCACACTTCGGCCTCTCGTCGCTTGACATATTGCCCTCCCGGTCCAGTGTTCTCGACAATCCGTCGCCCAGTCATCCGAAGCGTTGAACAGATGGGCTACCACGTCGAATATCTCACTGCAAAGCGTCCAAAGAAAGCGAGCGTCGCCATGTCCGTGAAGGCTCTCCGCCAAGCGGTTGACAGCCTCCTTCCCTCCCTGGTCCCTGTGCGCTTCGCCGCAGAGAACGGCACCGCCGTCAAGTCGCCCGGCGCCTACACCGCTCCCTCGGACGAGCTGCTGCGGGAGGCATATCGCCGGATGATTCTGGGGCGCCGGTTCGACACCCAGGCGACGGCTCTGACGAAGCAGGGCCGGCTCGCCGTCTACCCCTCCAGCCGCGGGCAGGAAGCCTGCCAGATCGCCGGTGTCCTCGCGCTACGCGAGGACGATTGGCTCTTCCCGACCTACCGCGACTCGGTGGCGCTGGTCTCCCGGGGCATCGACCCCGTCGAGGTGCTGACCCTTCTGCAGGGCGGGTGGCACTGCGGGTACGACCCGGCGGCCACCCGGGTGGCCCCGCAGTGCACCCCACTGGCCACCCAGACGATCCACGCCGTCGGCATGGCCGAAGCCCTTCGCCGCAAGGGTGAGGACAGCATCGCGATGGCGTTCATCGGGGACGGCGGGACCAGTGAGGGCGACTTCCACGAGGCGCTCAACTCCGCCGCCGTCCTGCGGGCGCCGGTGGTGTTCCTCGTGCAGAACAACCAGTACGCCATCTCCGTGCCCCTGGCCAAGCAGACCGTCGCACCGGCCCTGGCGTACAAGGGCATCGGGTACGGCGTGCGCTCGGAGCAGGTGGACGGCAACGACCTGGTCGCCATGCTGTCCGTGCTGACCGCGGCGGTGGAGCACGTCCGGTCGGGCCAAGGGCCGTTCCTGGTGGAGGCACACACCTACCGGATGGATGCACACACCAACGCCGACGACGCGACCCGCTACCGCCAGGCCGCGGAGGTGGAGAAGTGGGAGTCGGCCGACCCGGTGGCACGGTTGGAAACCTATCTGCGGGGACGGGGCGTCATCGGCGACGAGGACGTGGAGGCCGCGCGGACGGCCGCCGAAGCGTTCGCCGCGCAGGTGCGCGCCGGGATGAACGCCGAGACGGAGGCAGATCCCTTCGAGCTGTTCGACCACGTCTTCGCCGAGCCCACCCCCCAACTACGCGAGCAGCGCGCGCTGCTGGCATCCGAGCTGCACGCCCAGGAGGACTGACATGACCGCGGTCACAATGGCGCAGGCTCTGAACACGGCGCTGCGCGACGCGCTGCGCGAGGACGAGCGAGTGCTGGTCTTCGGTGAGGACGTCGGCCCCCTGGGAGGCGTCTTCCGGATCACCGACGGGCTGACCAAGGAGTTCGGTGAGGAGCGGTGTTTCGACACCCCGCTCGCCGAGTCCGGCATCGTCGGTCTGGCCGTCGGCATGGCGATGGGCGGCTTCCGCCCCGTGGTCGAGATGCAGTTCGACGCCTTCGCCTACCCGGCGTTCGAGCAGATCGCCTCGCACGTCGCCAAGCTGCGCAACCGGACGCGCGGACGCCTGTCCCTGCCGCTGGTGATCCGCATCCCCTACGCGGGCGGCATCGGGGGAGTTGAGCACCACTGCGACTCCAGCGAGGCGTACTACGCGCACACACCCGGTCTGAAGGTCGTCACCCCGGCGACGGTCGAGGACGCCTACTGGCTGCTGCGCGACGCAATCGCCGACCCCGACCCGGTGGTCTTCATGGAGCCCAAGCGGCTGTACTGGTCGAAAGAGGAAGCCGCCCTCGACGCCCGCGGGGCGCGGCCATTCGGGCAGGCGGTGGCGCGGCGCGAGGGACGCGACGCGACCTTGGTCGCCTACGGCCCCAGCGTGCCGGTGGCGCTCCAGGCGGCCGAGGTCGCGGCGCAGGACGGCATCGCGCTGGAGGTCGTCGACCTGCGGACGCTGGTCCCCTTCGACGACGCGACTGTGACCGACTCGGTGCGCCGGACCGGCCGCTGTGTGGTGATCCAGGAGGCCCAGGGATTCGCCGGGGTCGCGGCGGAGATCGCCGCCCGGGTGCAGGAGCGCTGCTTCCACTCGCTGGCCGCACCCGTACTGAGGGTCACGGGATTCGACATCCCCTATCCCCCGCCCAAGCTGGAGCACGCCCACCTGCCCGGGGTCGACCGCGTCCTCGACGCGGTCGACCGCCTCCAGTTCGACGACGAGCCCGACGTTCTGCACCTGGCCCAGGAGGCGTCATGACCAGCGAGCCGACTGAGCGGCTGTTCCGCCTCCCCGACCTCGGCGAGGGACTCACCGAGGCCGAGATCATCGAGTGGAAGGTCGCCGTTGGCGACACCGTCGAGATCGATCAGATCGTCGTGGAGGTGGAGACGGCCAAGGCCACCGTGGAGGTGCCGGTGCCCTACGCGGGCACGGTGCTGAAACTGCACACCGATGCCGGAACCTCGGTCGAGGTGGGCCGCCCGCTCATCTCCGTCGGCACGCCGCAGACCGCTCCGGTGCCCCCCGCGGGGCCTGTCGCCGAGGGCCCGGCGGCGGCCCGCTACCGCGAGGAGGAGAGGGCCGGCTCCGGCAACGTCCTGATCGGCTACGGCACCGGCCACGCCCCCGCCTCGCGTCGGCGGCGCCGTACCGGCGCGAAGCGGGCTCCCGCGAGCACTCATCGCACCGCTGCCCCGGCACCGCCCGCCTCCGGGAGCGCCGAGCCGGCGAGCCGGGCAAGGACGGCCCCGCGCGTGATCTCGCCCTTGGTGCGCAGACTGGCCCGCGAGCACGGCGTGGACCTCGCCGCGCTCTCGCCCAGCGGACCACACGGCATCATCCAGCGCCGGGACGTGGAGCGGGTTATCGCCGCGGCGGGCACGGTGTCCGCACCAGCCGCTCCCGTCCGGCCGGAGACGGGCTCCGCCGAGCGCATACCGCTGCGCGGGCTGCGCCGCGCGGTGGCCGAGAAGCTCTCCCGCAGCCGTACGGAGATACCCGACGCCACCACCTGGGTAGACGTGGACGCCACCGGCCTGCTGGAGGCGAAGAACGCCTTCCAGGCGGCTCGCCCGGACGCTCGCATCGGGCTGCTGGCCGTGCTGGCCCGTATCTGCGTCGCGGGCCTGCGGCGCTTCCCCGAGCTGAACTCCACGGTGGACACCGACCGCAACGAGATCGTGCGGTACTCCCATGTCAACCTGGGCTTCGCCGCGCAGACCGAGCGGGGTCTGGTGGTTCCCGTCGTGCGTGACGCACACCGCATGACCACTACTCAGATCGCCGCGGAGCTGGCCCGTCTGACCGCTCTGGCCCGCTCCGGCCAGCTGCCGCCCGAGGCGCTCACCGGCGGAACGTTCACCCTCAACAATTACGGCGTCTTCGGGGTGGACGGCTCCACCCCCGTCATCAACCACCCCGAGGCCGGCATCCTCGGCGTCGGCCGCATCATCGACAAGCCCTGGGCCGCTGACGGCGCGCTGGTCCTGCGCAAGGTCACCCAGCTGTCGCTGAGTTTCGACCACCGGGTGTGCGACGGCGGAGTTGCAGGAGGCTTCCTTCGCTACATCGCCGACTGCATCGAGCGCCCGGCGACCCTGCTGGCCGATGTCTAGGAGAGGCGCGCGGCTCGTCGAGAAGTACCCGGACTGGCAGTTGAGGACCGGCAAGACGTGGGAGACGGCCGGTGGCCCAGGGGGCAGGGCCCCAGAGCTTGCTTGACGGCCTTGCCTTGTGCGCAGCGGATGCACCGCTCGCTGGTCATCCGCTGGGCGCATGTGCCGCAAGGCCCGGACGGGTGTCGGCCTGTCCGTCAGGGCCGTGGCCGCCCTGTGCCCCCCCGGGCCGCGTGGACGGTGTCCGGGGCCGGGCATCGTCTCGCAAGCCCAAGCGCCGATCATGGCCCGGGCCTTCCCGCGGCGCCGGACGGCAGCGCTGGTGCATACGGTTGCCCGGGACAGGCCCTGGCAGGACAGGATGGTCGCCGAGCGCGGCCGTTCCTCGCGCGAGCCAAAGAGGTACGGTAGGGCGGTCGTGGCGCCGAGCGCCTGTTGCCGCACATCCTGCACTCAATGTATACATAACGTATGGCGTCGCCCACAGACCGCCCCCACGAGCGCCCCGGGATGCATAACCAGGCCGAGCTCGCCTACCGCAGGCTCCGCGAGCGGCTCATCGCCGGCCGCTACAACCCCGGAGACAGGCTCACCGAGCTTGGCATCTGCGAGGACCTGGGCATGAGCCGCACCCCGGTACGTGAGGCACTGCGCCGTCTGCAGAGCGACGGCCTCGTCGCCTCCACGGGGCGCGGCGTGGTCGTCAGCTCCCTGTCCGAAGAGGACATGCGTCACGCGACCGATCTCCAAGGAGCCCTGGAAGCACTGGCTGCCCGGCTGGCGGCCACCGCTCAGCGCGATGGGCACCTTTCTCCCGCACAGATGCGGCAGTTCGAGGCAGCCGGCCGCCATGTCGAGGAGCGCGGGGCTGCCGGGGACGTGGAAGGAACCTGGAAAGCCAACCTCGACTTCCACATGATGCTGGCCCGCCTCTCGGGCAATCCGCTGCTGGAGGATGCTCTTGAGCGCATCTGGGCGCGCTTCTCCATCGTCAGCCGCAGCAACATCAGCCGGCGCACCCGGCTGAACGCCGTGCATCACGCGATGATCGTGCGAGCCATCAGCGAGGGCGATCCGGAGGCCGCCGCATGTGCGGCGGCCGACCACGCCCGCGAGGCCTCGATCACCTACAGCCGCAATCTCGCATCAGGCGACTGACCTGCACAGCACCTGAATCACGCGCGCAGAATCCTCGCGCCGACGCCTTGTCCCCCCGATTGCCTTCAATGTATACATTGAATATGAACTGCTGTGGGGCATGCCACACAGCCGACTGGGGCCGCTGTCACCGCAGCGGCGGCAGTTGATCCCTGCGTATCCGGACACGCGTGCCCGAACCGCCTGCACCCGCCACAGGGGGCAGGAACAACATCGCCACCACGCCGAAAAGGGCCGGCAGCGGAGGTGTTGGGGCTCGGTCCTCTTCACTCGCAATCACGATCACCGACTTGAGGTGAGTCATGCTCAGGTACAGCCGCGGCGGGCGACGCACGGCACTCTTCGGAGCGGTGGCCGCGCTTGTCGCCGCAAGTGCGTGCGGAACAGGAACAGGCGCGGGCAACGACACGGTCCTGATCGGCGCCTCTCTGCCGCTGTCCGGACCGGTCGCCGACTCCTCCAAGCCCGCTTATCAGGGCTACAAGCTCTGGCTCGCCCAGCTGAACAAGAAGGGGGGTCTGCTCAAGCGGATGGTCGAACTGAAGGTCCTCGACGACGGTTTCGACCAGAACACCGTCATCACCAACTACAACCGGCTGATCGGCCAGGACCGTGTGGATCTGCTGCTCGGGACCTTCTCCTCAAAGCTCAACCTTCCAGCGTCCGCGGTCGCCGAGCGGAACAAGATGCTCTACGTCGAGCCGTCCGGCGGGGCAACGGAGATCTTCGAGCGCGGCTTCGACTACCTGTTTTTCGCGCAGCCCAGCACGTCCGTCGACATGCCGGAGCAGTTCGTCTCCTGGATCACGTCACTGCCGGAGAAGGACCGTCCGAAGACGGCGGCGTACCCCACGCAGGACGATCCCAACACCGACGTCGCCATCGCTGCCTTCCGTGAACAGCTCTCCGAACTCGGCGTGAAGACCGTCTACAGCGAGAAGTACGCACCGGAGACGGTGAACTTCGACACGATCGCAAACGGCATCGCGAGCACAAAGCCGGATCTGGTGGTCCACGGCGCTGTCGGCGCCGACGGCGCCGGCTTGGTCAAGGCTTTCCAGAAACAGCAGTTCAGCCCTTCCCTGCTGTTCCAGACGAACAGCCCCAGTCTGGTCGAGACCTACCCCAAGGCCGTGGGTGCCCGCAATACCGAGGGCATCCTCACCTCGGTGGCCTGGAGTCCCGAAGCAAACCATGCGGGTAACGCCGAGTTCGTCCGGGCGTACACGAACAAGTTCGGCACGCCGCCCACGGAGGACTCCGCCAACGCCTACACCGCGGGCCAGGTGCTGGAGGCGGCCGTGACCGCTGTCGGCAGCCTCGACCAGGACAAGCTGGCTGACTGGCTGCACACCCATACCGTCAGCACCATCGTGGGACCGCTGCGCTGGGACAAACGCGGCGTGCCGGACGGCGACCTGCTGCTGGCGCAGTGGCAGAACGGCGCCTTCGAGATCGTCGCTCCCGCCGAGCAGAAGACCACCCGGCAGTTCGTCAACCCCAAGCCGGAGTGGTCGTCGTGAGCCGGCATCCACAGCGGACGAACGCATCTCGCAACCGAAGGGGATGCTGTGACTGAGCTGGTTCAGACTCTGGTGTTCGGCGTGCTGGTCGGCGGCGTCTATTCGCTGGTGGCCTCCGGCATGAACCTGGTCTTCGGGGTCATGAAGGTGGTCAACCTCGCGCAAGGCGCCATGCTCATACTGAGCGCCTACCTCACCTACTCCCTGTGGAAGGCCGTCGATCTCGATCCCCTGCTGCTGGTGCTCGTCACCGCACCGTCGATGTACGTCGTCGGATGGGCGACGTACTACCTGTTCATCGAGCGTGCCCGCACAACCGATCCGGCCATGGCTCTGGTCACCACCTTCGGCCTGGCCCTCATCACCAAGGGGATCATGGCCCTGCTGTGGGGCAACGACCAGCATGCGGTGACACCGGCGTACGCCAACAGGTCATTCACCCTGGGCAGTCTGCACTTTCCCCAGGCGCAGCTCTACGCCTGCCTGGTGGCGGTGGCCATCCTGGCAGGGCTGTACGCGCTGCTGCGGTACACCTGGCTCGGACAGTCGGTGCAGGCCGCCGCGTCGAGCTCGGACGGTGCCCGGCTGATCGGCATCGAGGTGCGCAAAGTGCGGGCCGCCGCCTTCGCGCTCGGTGTCGCAGCCGCAGGCGCCGGCGGTGCACTGCTCAGCGTTCTCTACCCGTTCACGCCGAGCTCCACCGACCACTGGATCGGACTCATGCTCAGCATCATCGTGCTCGGCGGGATGGGCAGTCTGCCCGGCAGCGTCCTCGGAGCAGTCCTCATCGCTCTGGCGGAGTCGCTCACGGCGGCCTACATAGCGCCCGACTGGGCCACCGCCGTCCCGTACCTCGTGATCATCCTGGTGCTGCTGGCCCGCCCGCAGGGCCTGATGGGCATCCGCCTGCGAGAGGACATGAGCCGCGCATGACCACCACGCACGTACGGCGCAGCGTCATCGGCGCTGCGGCGGCCCTCCTGCTGCTGTTCCCGGTTCTCTCGGACAACGCCTACTACCAGAACATGGCCATCATGGCGTTCCTGATGGCCATCATGGCCTCGGGATGGAACATCATCTCTGGGTACACCGGCTACATCTCGCTGGGCCAGAGCGCCTTCTTGGGCATCGGTGCCTACACCTCCGCGCTCCTGGCCATCCACCTGGACATCTCTCCCTTCCTCGCCGCTCCCGTGGGCGGCGTCGTCGCCGCCTTCTTCGCCGTGGTCCTGGCCCTCACCGGCCGCCGCACACGGGGCATCGCCTTCGTCATCGTCAGCTTCGCCTTCCTGGAACTGACCGGTCTGCTGGCTTCCAACTGGACGGGGCTGACCGGAGGCAACCACGGCCTTCCGCTGCCTCTGCCCACCTGGGACCGGGACGTCCACAACTGGCCGTTCTACTACTCCTTGCTCGTCCTGCTCGCTGTGACGGTGTGGGGCTCGTGGGCCATACGCCGCTCCAAGCTTGGCATCGGCCTGCTGGCGATCCACGACGACGAGTCGAAGGCCGAAGGCGTCGGCGTGCGGGCAGACCGCTACAAGATGCTGGCCTTCGCGGCCAGCGCCTTCCCGATCGGGATCGCCGGAGGGATCTACGGCTACTACGTCTCCTTCCTGGAGCCTGCGGCCATGTTCGACATCGTCATCGCCATGCAGATCGTGCTGGCCGCTCACCTCGGCGGCGTGGGCACCCTGTGGGGCCCCGTCCTCGGCGCCTTCCTCCTGGAACCGCTGACACAGCTGACCAACCAGCAGCTCAGCGGCCCCGACGCGGGCGCATGGCGTCTGGTGATCTACGGTGCTCTGCTGGCCGCCGTCGTCCTGTTCTTCCCCAAGGGCGTGCTGGTGGAAGGCGCGAAGTGGTGGCGCCGGATCCGCGGAGGTGAACCGCAGGCAACCGCGGGGCGCCGGCTGCCGGACCTTCCCGCCACTCTGCCCGCATCCGTGAGCGAGCGGCTTCGTCCCTCTGCCGGCGACGGCGCCTTGGCCCGGCCGCTCGTCACGGTGGACGGCCTGCGCAAGTCCTTCGGCGGTGTGCACGCGGTCCAGGACTGCTCGTTCACCGTCGAACGCGGTTCCATCACCGGATTGATCGGCCCGAACGGATCCGGGAAGACCACCGTCTTCAATCTCCTGGACGGCAGTCTGCGGCAGGATGCCGGCACCATTCAGCTGTCCGGACGGATGGTTCACACTCTGGCCCGGTGGCAGCGCGCCCACGCGGGGCTCGCCCGCACCTACCAGGCCACGCGTGTCTTCCCCCACCTGACGACGCTGGAAAACCTGGCGGTTGCCAGTGACGCGTTCTCTCTGGGCCGCCTGCGCGCCAGCGCCATCAGCGGCAGCGAGGCCAAACGAGCCCGCGAGTGGCTGGACTTCGTCGGGATGGGCGCGTATGCCGACCATCCGGCAGGACAGCTCTCCTACGGGCAGCAAAAGCTCGTCGAGCTCGCCCAGGCGCTGATGCTCGAGCCGCAGCTGCTGCTTCTGGACGAGCCCGCGGCTGGTATCAGTCCCGCTCTGGTGGAACGCCTGAGCGCCATCATCCGGCAGCTGAACGGCTGCGGCATGACCGTGCTCATCGTCGAACACAACATGCCCATGGTGCTGTCGTTGTGCGACCGCATCCATGTCCTGGCGCAGGGCAGGGTCCTGGCCAGCGGCGCGCCCGGGCAGATCGAACGCAACCCGGCGGTCCTGGACGCCTATCTCGGCGGCCATTCCGCCCACGGTGCAACATCCGGAGCCACTTCATGATCACTTTCAAGGGTCTGGTCGCCGGTTACGGCCGCGCCGGTGACATCCTGCGCGGCGTCGACTTCGCCGTGGCCGAGGGCAGCATCACCTGCATCGTCGGACCCAACGGAGCCGGGAAGTCGACGGTGCTCAAGACCTGCAGCGGGCTGTTGCGGCCGCGCAAAGGCCAGATACTCCTCGGCAGTCAGGACATCGGTGGACTCACCCCGGCCGCCATCCTGCGGCTCGGTGTCGTCCAGGTGCCCCAGCACCACGGCCTGTTCCCCACCCTTACCGTTCGGGAGAACGTCCAACTGGGCGCCTATGTCAACCGGCGTCAGCGCGAGCGCAACCGCGCCCGCTACGAGGAGATCGCTCAGATCTTTCCTCTGATAGCCGAGCGTGCCAACGACCGGGCCGCGTCCCTCTCAGGCGGACAGCGCCGCACGGTGGAGTTCGCCCGGGCTTTGATGCTCAACCCCGGCGTGGTGTTGCTGGACGAGCCGTCGCTGGGGCTGGACCCCAAGGCGTGCCGGCAGCTCGCCAGCTCGGTGAAGGCGCTCAACCAGCAGGGCGTCACCGTGCTCATCGTCGAGCAGAACGTGCGCTTCGGACTGTCCATGGCCGACAACGGCGTCGTGCTGGAAGGCGGACGGGTCCTGCATACCAGCGGGGCCGCCGAACTGCTTGCCGATCCCGACATGGGAGCTTTGTTCTTCGGCGGGACGACGCGGGAGACGCAGCCGTGACCGGGACCAGCAAACCCCGCATCGGTTTCGCCGGCGCAGGCGTCATGGGACGGCCCATGGCCCATCGCCTGCTGGCCGCCGGCTACCCCCTGACCGTGCACGCACGCACTCCCAAGAAGGTCTCCTCCCTGCTCGAGGCGGGTGCAGCGCTTGCCACGACCCCGCGCCAGCTCGCCGCCCATGCCGACATCGTCATCGGCTGCCTGCTCGACGAAGCCGCCTTCCACGCTGTCTACTTCGGCGACGACGGGCTGCTGACCGCAATCCGCGAGGGTCAGATCCTGATCGAGCACGGCACGCACGCCCCCCGGCTGGCACGCGCTGCGGCCGCCCGCCTCTCGGCCTGCGGTGCGGAACTCCTCGACATCCCCGTCACAGGAGGACCACGACGTGCCGACGAGGGAACGCTGACCGCAATCGCCGGCGGGCAGGCGGACCACCTGGACCTCGTGCGCCCGCTGGTGGGGACGTACTGCTCCCAGATCGTTCATGTGGGGCCGGTCGGGGCCGGGCTCGAACTGAAACTCGTCAACCAGCTGCTGGTCAGCATCCACGTCGCGGCCGCCGCCGAGGCAGCCGCGCTCATCGACCGGTTCGCGCTGCCCGCCGAGCAGAGCAAGGCAGTGCTGATGTCCGGCTGGGCGGCCAGCACCATGCTGGACTATTGCCTGCCTGCGGCCCTGACACCATCCGATGCACCGTCCGGATCCACCGTCGGCGGACTCCACGCCGTGCAAGACCTGGTGGCGGATGCGGCGCGTGCCCTGGAGCTGGACCTGCCGGTCTTCGCATCCGCGCAGCGCCTGTTCGACTCCCTTCTCCAAAGCGGCGCGGCGTACCACGACATCGCCCAGCTCGCCCGGGCGTATGACCGGCACGGCAGTACCGGCACGGAAGGCCCCGGCCAGCCGCTGTCTGCCGGCGCAGCCTGCAAGGAGTCGCCCTGATGTCCCAGAACGGAACGAAACCGACCGATGGTGAGGCCTTTTCCTCAGGTGACCGGGACGGGTTCATTCATCGCGCGTTCATGCGCGGCGCCGGGCACTCCTCGGCGACGGTGCGCCGCCGGCCCGTCATCGGGATCTGCAGTGCATGGAGCGAGCTGAACCCCTGCAACAGCGGTCTGCGGGATCTTGCGGAGTTCGTCAAGCGCGGAGTGACGGCGGCCGGGGGGTTCCCACTGGAGTTCCCCACCATCTCCCTGGCCGAGCCGTTCATCCGTCCCAGCACCCTCTACCTGCGCAACCTCATGGCGATGGACGTCGAGGAAATGGTCACGGCATCGCCCATCGACGGGGTGGTCCTGCTGGGCGGCTGCGACAAGACCCTGCCCGCGCAGCTCATGGGCGCGTTGAGCGCCGGGAAGCCCGCCATCGCCCTGACGGCCGGCCCGCGGGCAACCGCACGGTGGGAGGAGGCCCCGCTGACCATCGACGATCTGTGGGCGTTGTCGGACCGGCGGCGCGCCGGTGAGCTGGACGATGCCGCATGGGAATCGCTGGAAGGCAGACTGGTCCCCGGCATCGGCACGTGCAACGTGCTGGGCACCGCAGTCACCATGGCCATGCTCGCCGAGACGCTGGGGATGAGCCTGCCGGGCTCCAGTCTGCTGCCCGCGGCCGGAGCCGCCCGCAAGGCCATGGCGGAGGAAACCGGCAGGAGAGCGGTCGAGCTCACCCGCTCGGGACAACCGCCCAGCGCATACGTCTGTGCCCGGTCACTGGAGAACGCCTTCCGGGTGCTGTGCGCAGTGAGCGGATCGACCAATGCCGTCATTCATCTCGAGGCCATCGCCGGCCGCGCGAACCTGCGTATCGGGCCGGAAACCATGGACGAGTGGAGCCGCACCACCCCGGTCCTCGCCGATGTGCGGCCATCAGGGCCTCGTCTGCTGGAGGACCTGGAGGACGCCGGCGGGCTGCGTGCGGTCATGACCGAGCTGCGGCATCTGATCCACGGCGACGCTCTGGCCGGCACCGGCGAGCCCTGGGCTCGTGTTCTCGACCGCTTCGAAAGACGGGCCAGTCCCGCCCTGCGCAGTGCGGCAGACCCGGTTTTCCCCTCGGGCGGGCTGGTGATGCTGAAAGGCACGCTCGCTCCCGACGGGGCGGTCATCAAGCGGTCCGCGGCCGATCCGCGGCTGTGGCGCCATCGCGGACGTGCTGTGGTGTTCGACGGCGTCGCCGACCTGAACGCGCGGATCGACGATCCCGGTCTGGACATCACCGCGGACTCCGTCCTCGTCCTGCGCGGCGCCGGTCCCGTGGGCGGCCCCGGTATGCCGGAGGTCGGCCAGTTGCCGATTCCCAAACGGCTGCTGCGCCAGGGCGTCACCGACATGGTGCGTATCTCCGATGCGCGGATGAGCGGCACCGCCACCGGCGCAGTGGTCCTTCACGTCGCTCCCGAATCCGCCGTGGGCGGGCCTTTGGCCCTGGTCCGCGACGGCGATCTGATCGTTGTGGACACCGAGACAGGCCGCCTCGACCTGGACGTCGATTCGGCCGAACTCAAGCGGCGTACTCCGACAAGCCCTCCCCCGCGCCCTGCGCGCGGTTACGCATCGCTGTACCACCGGCACATTCAACAAAGCCCTGAAGGCTGCGACTTCGACTTTCTGTCCGCAGGCCCCGGTGCGCCTGTCATCTCTTCGCCTCTCACGTGCCAAGGAGACCGTTCATGAGGATCGTCAGTTTCGGACCTGCGCGCAGCGAACAGCCCGGTGTGCTGCTGGACGATGAGCACATCGTGCCGCTGGCGCCGGTGCTGATGCGTGCGGGGCTGCCCGCTCTGGACATCAACAGCATCCTCGCCTTGCTCGACTATCTGCAGCCGCTGATCGAGGAGCAGTTGCGCGGCGACGTCGAGACGGTGCCCGTCTCCGCGACCCGTCTGGGCGCTCCCATTCCCCACCCCGAGAAGATCATCGTGGCGGGAGGGAACTACCAGTCGCACGTCGATGAGGCCGTCGGCATGAAGGACGCGCCGTCCCCGTCCGAGCCGCTGATCATTTTCAAGCCGTCCAACACCGTCATCGGCCCGCACGACGCCCTCGTGCGGCCGGCCCGGTCGCAGCAGCTCGACTACGAGACCGAGATCGCCGTCGTGATCGGGCGCGGCGGACACCACATTCCCCGGGGGCGCGCCTTCGACCATGTCGCCGGCTACATGATCGGCAACGACGTCACAGCACGCGACATGGCGTTCAAGGACATCGAACTGAGCCCTCTCTACTCGCAGATCACCCGGGCGAAGGGCATCCCGACCGGGGCGCCGTTCGGCCCCTGGCTTGCCACCAAGGACGAGATCCCCGACCCGCACAACCTGCGCCTGCGGTGCTGGATCAACGACGAGCTGCGCCAGGACGGCTGGAGCTCGGAGATGATCGTCGATATTCCCGGACTGATCGAGGACTTCAGCAAGGTCCTGGAGCTCTCGCCGGGCGACATCATCTTCACCGGCACGACGACCGGCTGCGGCGCGTTCCAGGATCCCCCGCTGTTCCTGTTCGAAGGCGACGTCGTCCGTATGGAGATCACCGGCCTCGGCGTCATGGAGACGCCCGTCATCGACGAGGTGGTCCGATGAAGCGCACCGAACTCCTGGTGATCGGCGGCGGGCCCGTGGGTCTGAGCGCTGCCCTGCTCGCCGCGCGCTACGGCGTCGCCTGCACCCTCGTGGAGCAGTTCCCCACGCCCTACAACCATCCCAAGGCGCGCGGCGTGCGCAACCGCGCGATGGAGCTGTTCCGCTCATGGGGACTGGAGCAGGAGATCCGCGCCATGGCGCCGCCGGACCCCGCCTACGGGTTCATCTACTGCAACTCCCTCAGCGGCGAGGAGTACGGCCGCACCCCCGCTGGGCCGGAAGAGACCGCGCTGAGTCCGACGGGATCCTGCCGTGTCCCGCAGGACGATCTGGAGCGGCTGCTGCGGGCACGCGTCAGTGCCACACCTGGCATCGACGCGCGCTTCGGGCTGCGTCTGGAACAACTGGCCCAGGCCCCCTCCCAGGTGACCGCGACCGTGGTCGACCAGGACAGCGGCCGCGCGGACACCATCGTCGCCGACTACGTCATCGCGGCCGACGGCGCCGCCAGCGCCACCCGCGCTGCTCTCGGCGTGCAGATGACGGGGCAAATGCTGGGCTACTGGCAGAGCGCGTACTGGCACGGTGACATCTCCCACCTCGTTCAGGAGCGCTCCGCCATCCAGTTCCTGACCGCCGATCCGTCCGGCGGGTTCGTCACGGTCGCACCGGTCGACGGCAAGAAGCGCTGGCTCACCTTCCGGATGCCGGGCCCGGACAGCAACCATCCGGGAATTCTGTCCGAGGAACAGGCGAAGGCACTGATCCACACCGCGGTCGGTGTCGCGTGCGAGGCGGATGTCGTCAGCGCTGCCACGTACACGGTGGAGGCGAAGGTCGCCGACCGCTACCGCGTCGGGCGGGTCTTCCTGGCGGGTGACGCGGCGCACGTCTTTCCGCCCACCGGTGGGTTCGGGCTCAACACCGGAGTGCAGGACGTGCACAACCTGGTATGGAAGCTGTCGCTGGTCCGCGCTGGTGCTGCCGGGGATGCGCTCCTGAACAGCTACGAGACGGAGCGCCGGCCCATCGCTGTGTCCAACGCGCAGTGGAGCACCACCAACGCGGCCCGCTTCCGTGAGGTATGGGATCGCATGACGGCCGGGAAACCGGCCGGAGACGTCATGGCCCGCCAGCGCGCCCACGTGGCCGCGATCGAACGGGACCTGGCCTTCCGTTACACCCAGGGTGCGCTCGACGCCGGCAGCGGGGAGCCCTCCACGGACCCCTTCGTCGCCGCGGTGGGCCGCCGGGCACCGCACCTGTGGCTGAGCGATGCTCAGGGCCGTCGGACATCGACGTTGGACCTCTTCGACGGCCGACTGACCCTGCTGCACGGCCCCAACGGGCAGGGCTGGGCCAAGGCAGCGCACGCCGCCGGCTCCGCGTACGGGGTGTCCCTGCACACCGTGTGCCTGCCGGAGGGTGATCTTCACTGCGACGCGGCAGACTTCGACCGTCTCTACGGACTGGCAGAGGCGGATGCCATGCTGATCCGGCCGGATGGTCATGTCTCCTTCATCGGCAGCGCGAGCGAGGGCAGGGACGTGGAGGAGCAGATGC
Organism: Streptomyces jeddahensis; assembly: GCF_001642995.1. Lineage (GTDB taxonomy): Bacteria > Actinomycetota > Actinomycetes > Streptomycetales > Streptomycetaceae > Streptomyces > Streptomyces jeddahensis. The sequence goes on along the minus strand of NZ_LOHS01000102.1, from coordinate 36,646 downwards.
TCGAAGCGGTGCGGCTGACGCTGTGCGGGGCTCGGGAGTGACACCTGGGCAGCCGGCCGACGGCTACGCGCTGAATCTCTCACTGGCCCTGGCTCGGGTGCCGGAGCAGGAGCGGCTTGCCGTGGCGCGAGAAGCTGGATTCCGACGTGTGGAGATGTGGTGGCCCTTCGCTTCACCTGAGGCTTCCGCTGATGAGGTCAGCCGGCTGCGCGCTGCGCTGCAGCGGTCGGGCACCCGGCTTGTGTGCCTCAACATCGACGCGGGTGACTTCGCGGCCGGCGACCGGGGCATCCTGAGCGACGCCGGGCAAGTGGCGCGCTGCAGGCAGTCCATCGACACGGCCGTCGACTTCGCCTCGGAGGTGGGGTGCACACTGCTCAACCTTCCCTACGGCAACCGCCGTGCCCACCAGACCGAGGCGGCACAGCACGAGGCGGCGTACCGCAACCTGCTGTATGCGTCGCAGCGAGCTCGTGCGTCAGGTGTTTCGGTGCTGGTGGAGCCCCTCAACACCGAGGACAACCCCGGCTACCTTCTGCCTGACGTAGCAGCAGCATCCGTTGTGGTGGGCCGGGCGCGAAAGGAGGGAGCGGACAACGTGGGCATCCTGCTGGACCTCTACCACGTCGCCCGTTCCCGGCAGGACCCCTGCGACGTCATCGCACGCTACGGAAAGCAGATCCTGCATGTGCAGTTTGCCGACGTGCCCGGCCGCGGTTGCCCGGGCACGGGCATGCTCGACTTCCCGGCGATCATCCATTCCTTGGTGGAGGCGGGCTATGGAGGCTGCGTGGGCTTGGAGTTCCAGCTGACGCGTGGCCTTGAGGAACTGTCGGACGCGTGCCGCTTCGCCGGCGCGCATCCGCTGCCCCGCCCGTCGGCGTGACCAGACGCAGCCGCGAGCTTCTGTCTGCCAGAAGAATGCGTCTTTCACCTCAACGCGGGGCTTACCCCCGAAGCATGAACACCGTTTGCTATGCGGCGGCAAGTCAGCGTAACCAATGGCCGTTCGAAAGCGATCGGCTGATCTGACCGAGCAGTTGACGCGCCATCCAGAACCTCTCTATAGCGCCTCAGCTAGCAACTCTCCTGAAATATCAGGGGTACATCTTGCGCATCTCTCAGCCGTCTGACAGCGTTTCAATCACCCGCAGGCAGGAGTATTTGCCGATTGTGTCGGGGCCAGTACGGATACGCCGTCCATGCTCGGTCAGCTCCTGCATCAGCTTTTCTCACGTGGGTGATCTTCGCGGGCTTCTTGTAGCAGATCAGGGCGGCTGCGAGTCAGGAAGGCAAGGCAGTGAGATTCTCTTCGCTCGTATCGGGCGGTGAGCCGGCTGTAGGCGCGACCAACTCCCATAGACCGTCAGGAACCAGCCGCTGCGGCAGCTCGACGGCCACAGGCGCACATCATGCCGTGCAGGCAACCACGTGAGACGAGCACTAAAGGCTGCGTCCATCAGCAGGTGGGATCCGTTGCTCGGTTCGCCGCCGAACCCGACCTCACCCAAGAGAAGGAGTCTCGATGTTCAGGTTCTGGCTCATTGGTGCCGCCGTCCTCGTGCTTGGTTCGCAGGCGTACGCTGCCGGCGCTGTCACGCCTGACCGGAGCAGTAGGGACGGCGTTGTCTCGGATCGAACCGCAGCCACCTCAGTGCAAAGCAGCCGGGGCCCGTCGGATGAGGTGCTCTTGCGCTTGAAGGCCAAACTCGGAGAACCACGTCACTATTGCGTTGACATCCCCGGCTATCCGTCGTCTCGAGACATCGCGAACCATCGCGAGGCGCAATGGGCGCTTGAAGCGCATACATGCAAGGTCGGCGTTCCGAACCAAGACGCGGCCATTCTCGACCAGGTGATTTCCCGTAGCGGCCTGGCCGACGGAGAGATTCGCTTCTCGAGGACTGCCGCCTGTGTGGACGTCACGTTCCTGGGCAACGGCTTCCTCCGAGAGGACGCCCCCATGGTCGTCAACGACTGTTCGGATGCGGCCAGTCAAGACATCATGTTCGGGGACGATGGAAGGATCCGGCCCCGCAATGCTCCCGACAAGTGTCTGACGATCGGAACCCGGGCGCTGGAAGCGGGAGACCGTGCCTCGGGCGAGCACTGGTACCGGCGTCCCCTGACGTTCAGCACGTGTGACGATTCGTCGCCGCGTCAGCTCTGGGAGACGTGGCGGGTTCCGGTCGAGGCGAGGCCCTACCGGCCGGCCGAAGACCGCCAGGCACCCAGTGCGGAGCAGCAGGAATGGGCGGTCGCTCCCATGCCAGGGGACTCAGGCGGCGACGAGGTTCTCATCCAACTGGCGGCCGAGCTCGGGGAGCCAAGGCACTACTGCGTCGACATCCCCGGCTACCCGGCCACACTCGACATCCATCAGCACCGCGAGGCCCTATGGGCGCTGGAAGCCCACACGTGCAAGACCGGGATACCGAACGAGGATGCGGCACTGCTGGATCAAGCCATCTCGAGGAACGGCATCGCAGCAGGCGAGATCCGGTTTACCCGGCTCGGCGCATGCCTGGAGGTGAGCTTCTACCGCGACGGCATCGTGCGCGAGGACTCTCCGATGGTCGTCAACGATTGCTCCTCGGAGCCGAAGCAGGACATGATCTTCGGCACCGATGGACGCATTCGGCCGGCGCTGGACCCGACCAAGTGTCTGACGGTCCACGGGGAGGCGTTCGAGGCCGGTGACCGTTCTCCCGGGGAGCCGTGGTTCCGCCGTCCGATGACGTTCACGACCTGCGCTCCAGCGCGCGGGCTCTCCTGAGGCCTGGCAGATGACCAGGCCACATGGGATCCCGACCGGTGCTCGTCCGGGGCTGGGGTTGGTGACGAAAGACAAGGCCCCCGCCCCGCACACGCCGGGCTTGCAGTGGTGTCCTCACGGTGAGCCCCGTCAGGTGGGCAGGAGCGCGGAGACGATCACCGGCTCCACATGCCTGATCCAGGACTTCGGCAAGGTAATCAAGCCCTCGCCAGGTGAGTCGACCGTGACCGGAACGACGACGCGACGTGGGGCTTTCCACGAGGAGGTGCGACGGTGATGAGGGTTCTCGGCATCTCCGGCTCATTGCGGGCCGGCTCGTACAACAGCCTGATCTTGAACAGCCTGCCTCAGCTGGCCCCGGAAGGGATGAAGATTGAGAACTACGACGGTCTCTCCTCCCTCCCGCCCTACAACGAGGACCTGGACACCTCGACGCCACCCGACGAGGTGGCGCGGCTGCGTGCGGCAGTCCAGTCGGCCGATGGTCTGGTCTGGGTCATACCGGAGTTCAACCACTCGGTTCCCGGGGTTGTGAAGAATGCGATCGACTGGCTCTCGCATCCGATTTCGCGGGCGGTCCTGCGCGGTGCGACGTCCGCCGTGATCGTCGCGACCCGGGGTCGGGGCGGATTCAGGGGAATGGCGGACCTGGCACGGATCCTGCGGGACCTCGGTGGGTTCGTGGTTCCCGCGCCCGAGGTCTGCGTCCAGTTCGTCGATACGCGGATCAGTACGACGGAGGCCGGCGACATCCGCTATGCCGACCCGATGACCGAGGGCCTGATCAAGGTGCTCCTTGCTTCGCTTGCCCGCGCCGCCGATGCAGGCCTCGGCGAGCACGCGGGTCGGGCATGGCTCGACACCTTGCATTACCTGCAGGGACAGGGAGGTGCCAGGTGACCTCGGGGAGGGGTGAGACGCCGGGATGTGGCACCCGCCGCGTCATCGTGCCTTCGGAGGTGCCGGTGCTGCCGGGCAGCAGCGCGGCGGTCGCCGCTGGGGGGTTGGTGTTCACCGGCTCGATGCTCCCGATGGACGCGGACCATCGGCTGCATCCCGCTGCGGTCGTCGATTCCGATGCCGTGCCTGGATCTGACCCGCTGGAGCTGCAATCCGAGGTCCTGCTCGGCCATCTGCGCGAGACGCTCGCCGCGGCAGGATGCAACGTCGGCACCGACGTCGTCCGCATCTACCAATGGGCGCCTGCCCGCTACGACGCGAAGCTGGACGTGCTCAGCGACGGAGTCTGGCCGCGGTTTCATCCGGCCGACGGCTACGTCCGGGCGGCGTCACAGGTGCTGGACGGTGTGCGAACCTCCACCGGGATCGGGGTACGGCAATTGCCGGTAGCCGACGCCTTGTTCGCGGTCGAGGTGGTAGCGGTCCAGCCACAGCCCGGCGTCGTCAAACAGGGGTACGCCGAAGGAGACTCAGAGCGAGTCCTGCCCTTCGTCAGCACGGTGGGCGCCGGCGACTGGGTCACGCTGTCGGCCGGCCCGAGCGACTTCCAGGGCGACTGGATGTCCTCAGTGTCGATGGGAGAGCCGAGCTTCCTCGCACCACAGGCCCGCCCCAACCCCTACATCTGGCTCGGGTCCGAAATCGAGGCACAGACGGAGTACACCCTCCAGCGCCTGGCCAGAGCAGCCGAGTCCGCGGGAACGAGCCTGGACCGGTGCGTCCACGCGGACGTGACACTTGCTCACGCCAGCGACTTTGCAGGCTTTGAGCGGGTGTGGCGCCGTTGGTTTCCCCACCGGCCGCCCGCGCGGAATCTGGCCACCGGCGCACGATTGGTGATCAAGGGAGGCCGTGTCGAGGTGGGGGCGACCTGCCTGACGCGTGACGCCAAGATCGAACCGGTCCGGACCGAGGGGACCCTCCCCCCACACGGGCACGCGCCAGATGGCGTTCGCGCAGGCGAGCTGCTGTTCATATCGACACGCATGCCCATCGATGCTTCCGGGCGTGTGCCGCCTCGAATGCGACCCGACCCCGCACGGTCAAGGTTCAACCGCGCGCCCGCACGCGACCAGGTCCGGCAGGTGCTCGACGAACTCGCTGTCGTCTGCGCGGCGGCCGGTACCTCGCTCAGACACGTGTGCAAGGTCCAGGCATTTCTCAGTGACCTGGAGCATCTGCCGGAGTTCCTCGATTGCTGGCGGGAGGCCTTCCCGGAACGACCCCCTGCGCTGGCCGTGATGGGGATGGGCGGCGCCCCATCACTTCTCGCACCCCACGCGATCGTGATGGCCGGAGCAATCGCCTGGGTGCCGGCGACCAACTCGGACCACGACTGACAAGGACAGGGCAGCAACGATGCAGGAGACATACGACGTCGTCGTGATCGGTGCCGGCCCGGTCGGCCTGGCCACGGCGCTGCAACTCGGTCGGCGGGGTGTCGCCACCCTCCTTGTGGAGCGCCGCGACACGTTGTCGCACCATCCCAAGGCAGGCGGGATCCACGCCCGGACCATGGAGATATTCCGGCAGTGGGGGGTAGCCGACGCCATTCGAGAGGCCGGTCGCGGCGTCTTGCCGCCCTCCGCGAGCGGCCCGACGGGGTTCGGCTGGATGACGCGCCTGTCCGGGACCGAGATCGGCAGGATCTCCTTCGGTGCCTCTGCGGAGGACCGCGTGCGCTTCGCACGTCACTCACCCGAGTTTGCCTGTGGCTGCGGGCAGGACCTCTACGAGCCCATTCTGCTGGCCGAGGTACACAACCACCCCGCCGTGACGGTCCGATTCGGCTTGCGTGCCACCGTCGTCGAGCAAGACGACGTGAGCGTGCTGGTGGCGCTCGACGACCCCGGAGCGGACACCCGCATCGGCACCGTCAAAGCACGCTACGTCGTGGCATGCGACGGCGTGCGCAGCCCGACCCGCCGGACGCTGGGGATCGGGGAGCAGGGCGAGCCGGCATTCGGCAACTCGATCAACGTCCGGTTCCGGGCCGATCTCGAGCGGCACCGCGGCGGCCGGCGCTACGGCCTCTTCTGGGTGATCAACCCGGAAACCCAGGGGGCGTTCGGCTGGCGCCGCCGGCAGAACGAGTGGACCTACAACTTCGAGGCGGCACCGGGCGAGGATCCGGCCACCTACACCGCCGAGCGATGCGTCGAGATCGTGCGTCAGGGAATAGGCGATCCCGACATCGAGGTCGACATCGTCAGCATCCTCCACTGGAAACACGACCAGGCCGTCAGCGACAGCTGGCGCGCCGGTCGCGTCCTCCTCGCCGGTGACTCGGCCCACCGCTTCCCCCCGCATGGCGGGTTCGGGATGAACTCCGGTGTACAGGACAGCGTCAACCTGGTCTGGAAACTCCAACTCGTGCTGCAGGGCCTCGCCGATAAGTCTCTGCTGGACAGCTACCAGGAGGAACGCAAGCCCGTGGCGCTGTTCAACGGGGAACAGTGCCTGCTCAACACCAAGCGGATGGAGGAAACCGGCTGGCTGCTGCCCGACGCCACCAGCATCGCCCAGATCGAGGACCCGGGCCCGGCCGGACAGGCAGTACGCGACCGGATCGCTGCCGCGATCCCGCGGCAACGAGAGCAGTTCTACTCCCACGGCCAGCAGTTCGGCACGATCTACGCTTCGCGCGCTGTCATCGACGATGGAACCGAGCCCGAGTTGTCGACGATCAGCGAGTACCGGATGACCGGACAACCGGGTGCGCGTGCGCCGCATCTTTGGCTCAGGGCAGCCGACGGCAGCGAGATCTCGACGATCGACCTGTTCTACGACGGCTTCGTCCTGCTCCACCGCGGAGACCGCCAGGAGTGGAGTGCCGCCGCGCGTGCGGTCACCCGAGCCACCGGCGTGCTGATCGACGGGCACGCCATCGGCCCCGGCGGGCAATGGTTCGAGCGCAACGATCAACCCCGCTTCACGGATCTCTATGGCATCGAGACCAGCGGCGCAGTGCTCGTACGCCCCGACGGCCACGTCGGCTTCCGATCGGTCAAGGGCGAACCCGATCCCACCGTCGCGCTGGCCGATGCTGTGCGTCGCCTGCTCGGCAAGCACTCAAGACAGGCACCTAGTCCAATCAGGAGGAAGGCGTGAACGGACGACGACATCGCTCCGAGGCGCGGATCATGGCGCGCATCGCAGTGCTCACCAGCGTGGCAGTCTTGGCGAGCGGCTGCTGGGCCGCCCCTCCCCCGCAGTCGTCGAATGCCACAGGCGAGCGTCCGCCTGCGGGCGGTCCCCAGCGCGGCGGTTCCCTCCGCATCGCGCTCGACCTCGACCCCGGCTGCCTCGACCCGGCGGTGCCGAGTTTCGTCCCCAGCATCACTCGCAACATCGCCGACTCTCTGACCGACCAAGACCCGGACACCGGCAAGATCGTGCCATGGCTCGCTACGTCGTGGACGGTGAACAAGAACGCGACGGCGTTCACCTTCACCCTCCGCACAGACGTGACCTTCAGCGACGGCACTCGCTTCGACGCCGACGTGGTCAAACGCAACTTCGATGTCGCCTCCGAACTGGGGGCACAGCTTCCGGCCGCTGCGACCGCGCTCGCCGGCTACTCCGGCACGACGGTGCATAACGACAAGAAGCTCACCGTGCGCTTCAACCAGCCCAATATCGGGTTCCTGCAGGCAAGCTCCTCGCGCGCCTTGGCGATCCTTGGGCCTGCGACCCTGGAGAAGTCGCCCCAGCAGCGATGCCAGGGCGAGCTGATCGGCACCGGCCCGTTCGTACTGAAGTCCTACGTCCCCGACCGGGGGGCGACACTCGTGCGGCGAAAAGGCCACACCTGGGGGTCGGCCGCGCGCGCCAATCGCGGGGCGGCCTACCTTGACCGCATCGAATACCAGGTCATCGCTGAGGCCGGAGTCCGGTCAGGATCCCTCACCTCCGGCCAGGTCGACATCATCGACGTCGCCCCCCAGGACGAGGCCCGGTTCGAGACCGGCGACACCTACCTCGCCTCACACGTCCAAGCCGGTGTCGTGTCCACTTTCCACATCAACCACGACCACCCCATCCTGCGTGAGAAGGCCGTCCGCCGCGCGATGCTGATCGGAATCAACCGCAAACAGATCGTCGACACGGTATTCACCCCCCGGCATCCTGTCGCAACCAGTGTGCTGTCTCACACGCAGCCCGAGTACCTCGACCTGAGCGCCGCGCTGCGGTTCGACCCCGACAGCGCGAACGCACTGCTGGACAAGGCCGGATGGGTACGCGGCCCCGACGGGATCCGCGAACGTGCCGGGCAGCGCCTCGAACTGGACATCATCCTCCGTGGCATGGCGCCGGTTGCCGAGCTGGCGCAACAGCAGCTGCGCCGCATCGGGATCGACCTGTCGATCCGGCAGCTGACCTCGGCGGAATACCGAGAAGCCGAAGACAACGGTCGATTCGCCCTGTCGTTCTCACAGCAGTCCCGCCCCGACCCCGACATTCTCCGCGCCATGTACTCCAGCCGCGACATCAACCCGTACGGCGTGGCGCCGAGCAAGCTTGACGACATCCTCGAGGCGCAAGCTGCCGAGTCCGACCCGCAGGCCCGCACCACCCTCGTTCACAAGGCGCAGCGCTACCTCATCGAACAGGCCTACACGATCCCCCTCTACGAGGGCGTTCAGGTCCACGCCGCCTCCACGCGGGTGAACGGACTGATCTACGACATGTCCAGCACACACATCTTCACGGAGACCTGGTTGTCGTCGTGAGCCGACGATACGGGCCGGATCAGATGGAGGGGAGCGAACCGACGTGATCTGGTATCTCTTGCAGCGAGTGCTGCAGGCTGTGTTCGTCGTGTGGGCCGCCTACACCCTGACCTTCACTGTTCTCTTCATGCTTCCCAGCGACCCAGTGGCGATCATGTTGGGGACCGCGAGCGGTGGCGAAACCACGGGAATCGATCCAGCCCAGATCGCCGCGCTCCGCGCCGAGTACGGGTTCGACCAGCCTGTCATCGTGCAGTACCTCACCATGCTCGGGGACGCGCTGCGGGGCGATTTCGGCCAGTCGATCCTCACCGGTGCAAGGGTCGCGGAGCGGATCGCGACCGAACTGCCGCACACACTGGCCCTTGGAGGACTCGCCCTGGTCCTCGCCGTCACGCTCGGGTTCACGGTGGGCATGCTGTCCATCTACCCACGCAAGCGGGTCGTCCGCTCGGCCCTGACCGCGCTGCCACCGCTCGGAATCGCGGTCCCCAGTTTCTGGCTCGGTATTCTGCTCATCCAGCAGGTGTCGTTCGGATGGGGGCTGCTGCCCGCAACCGGGAACGAAGGCTTCGCAAGCCTCGTCCTTCCCGCGCTCACGATGGCCGTACCCACCGGCGCCATCCTCGCGCAGGTCTTCGCCGCAAGCCTACGAGTGACGCTCGCCGAGCCATACATCGACGTCGTGCGTGCGAAGGGCGCCAGTCGCGCACGCATCTTCTACGGTCACGCCATCCGCAACGCCACCTTGCCCACGATGACGCTGGTCGGCCTGCTGGTCGGCAACCTCGTCGGCGGCGCGGCCATCGCCGAGACCATCTTCGGCCGATCCGGAATCGGCCGGCTCACGGTACAGGCGGTGAGCAACCAGGACATCCCGATGGTGCAGGGAGTCGTGATGCTGGCAGCGGTGACCACGGTGACAGTCACCTTGCTGGTCGACCTGATCTACCCACTCATCGATCCCCGGGTGCGAACACGCGCGGCAGCGCAATGAGGAGGGCAGCATGTCGAAGTTGACCACCGCGGCACAGGACGCCACCCCGTCAGCCGACCCAGCCCCCGGGGCCCCACGACCCTACCGGTTCCCCAAGCCGGTTCGCAGAGCGTCGACGGCACTCGCGACGGTCGTACTCGTCATGATCCTGGGCTGGGCCTTCTTGCCCGAGATGTTCGCAACCCATGACCCGGTCGCCGGTGTGCCCACCGAAAAGCTCCAACCGCCGGGCGAAGAGCACTGGTTCGGCACCGACAACCTGGGCCGGGACATCTACTCGCGCGTGGTCCACGGCTCCGCCCTCTCCCTGCAGGCCGCACTCATCGCCGTGCTCGTAGCCTCCACCGCCGGCTCGCTGATCGGCTTGCTCGCCGGCTATCTCCGCGGCTGGGTCGACGACGTGCTGATGCGGATGGTCGATGTCGCCATCGCCGTTCCGGGTATGGTCCTCTCGCTCGCGATCGTCACGGCACTCGGGTTCGGAACCGTGAACGTCGCCGTCGCCGTGGGACTGGCCGGCGTCACGACATTCGCAAGGGTGATGCGGGCGGAGGTACTGAGAGTCACCACGGCGCAGTATGTGGAGGCGGCTGTCGTCTGCGGTGTCCGCCGGTGGGCCGTATTGGCCCGCCACGTCCTGCCCAATGCTCTCGGACCGGTCGTCGTGCTCGCCGCCTTGGAGTTCGGCACCGCGATCCTGTCCGTCTCGGCGCTGAGCTTTCTCGGCTTCGGTGCCGCGCCACCCACGCCCGAGTGGGGAAACATCATCTCCGAGGGCCGCAACTACCTCGCCACGGCTGGCTGGATGACCACCCTTCCGGGCGCCATCGTGGTGGTTGTCGTCCTTGCCGCCAACCGCTTCGCACGCATCCTCGAGCGCCCCGTAAGGAGCGAGCAATGACCCGCCCGCCCAACCGCGAGCCAGTACTGCGCGTGCGCGACCTGACCGTCACCTACCACGGCATCGACAGTCCCATCACTGCAGTGCGCGGCGTCGACCTCGACATCATGCCGGGGGAGGTAGTCGCTCTGGTCGGCGAGTCAGGATCGGGCAAGAGCAGTACGGCACATGCGGTGGTCGGCCTGCTTCCGCCAGGCAGCAGAATGACCGGATCGATTCGCGTCGACGGCGTCGAGATGAGCACGCTGTCCCAAGCGCGGCTGTGTGACATCCGCGGGCGGGTGATCGGCTTCGTCCCGCAGGACCCTTCCCTGTCGCTCGACCCGACGAAGCGCGTGGGTGACCAGGTCGCTGAGGTGCTGCGTATCCACGATGCCACGTCCCAACGCGCGGCCCGCAGTCGCGCCGTCGACCTGCTGGAGGCCGCGGGACTGCCGGATCCCGCTGTCCGTGCCAAGCAGTACCCGCACGAACTGTCCGGCGGCATGCGTCAACGCGTCCTCATCGCGGCAGCACTTGCCTGCCGGCCCGCGCTCGTCATCGCGGACGAGCCGACCAGCGCCCTCGATGTGACCGTTCAGGCCCAGATCTTGGACAGCCTCGACCAGCTCACTCGCGACATGGGCACAGCGGTACTGCTCGTCACCCACGACCTCGGCGTTGCAGCGGACCGAGCTCGACGCGTCGTCGTCATGTCCACGGGCCGGATCGTCGAGCACGGCACACCGCAGACAGTTCTACGCTCCCCGGCACACTCGTACACGCAGCGGCTCATCGCCAGCATTCCCACGCTGGGCACCGCCATGGCGCGAGGCCGGCCAGAACCACGCGAGGCCACCCCACTGCTCGTGGCACATCGCCTGGTCAAGGAATACCGCCACCCCGGGCGCAGCGGCCGACGGCGGTCACGATTCCGCGCAGTCGACGACGTGAGTTTCACCATCGGGAAGGGCGAAACGTTCGCGATCGTGGGCGAGTCCGGATCGGGGAAATCGACCACCGCACGGCTCATCACTCGATTGACGTCTGCCACGGCAGGCGACCTGACTCTCGGGGGGATTGACCTCGCACGCACCAAGGGGGAGGCACTGCGGCAGATGCGCAAACGAATCCAGCTCGTGCATCAGAATCCAGACGCGTCCCTGGACCCGCGCATGACGGTGGAAGCCATCGTTGAGGAACCCATGTGGGCCTTCGGCGTCGGCACCGCACCGCTGCGCAGAGCCCGCGCAGCCGATCTCGTCGACCAGGTCGCCCTGCCGAGATCGGTGTTGCAGCGGCGGGCCCGAGAGCTCTCCGGTGGGCAACGACAACGGGTGGCAATCGCCCGTGCCCTGGCACTCCAGCCCGAGCTTCTTGTGTGCGACGAGCCGGTCTCGGCACTCGATGTCACAGTCCAGGCGCAGATTCTCGACCTCTTGACGGGTCTCCAGGCCGAGCTCGGGCTGAGCTACCTGTTCATCTCCCACGACCTCGCCGTCGTCGGGCAGATATCGGACCGGGTGGCAGTGATGCGCAACGGCAGAATCCTCGAGCTCGGAACCACCGAAGAGATCTTCTCCGCACCCCAATCGGCCTACACCCGACAACTGCTGGATGCGATCCCCGGAAGAGGCGTCTTCTCAGCCTGACCGCCGCCGGTCAGGATCACACAGACGATGTTGCTCAACCCCTCCGGGCGAGTTCCTGCATGCGAGATCGGCTCAGCCCGTCCTAGCGGTGATGTGTTGACTTCGGGCTGAGCCTGGCGGTAGGTGGATGGGCAGCAGGTGGTGGTGACTGTCCGGCCGTTTCCGCCTGCGCCGGCCGCTGGAGGGAGCTGCGGTCCGGTTCGACAACCTGTTCTCCTCGTGCGCCCGAGCGGCGAACAGCGTGGCGGTGCCCGCGCGCACTGTCGTGGTTGTCCGTCCGTGTGGAGCCGGCCTGCGGACATGGCGCGGACCTGTGGCCCCGGCCCTGCCGGATCCTCGCTGCGGGCCTCCCCGTTCCTTCGCCCAGCTCACGGAAACCATCGGTCCTGCCTTCCGCCGCGGGGGCCTGGCTCACCTGCACCTGTTCACGCCAGCACGGCCAAAGGCGCGTCAGCCCCAAGCTGGAGCGGCAGGAAGGCGAGACCCAGACGGCACTCCGGACGACCGCACCACCACGGGGGGCGTCCCCTTTAGACCCCCGCGAAGCCGTTGACCAACGTCCGCGCGACTTCGCTGAGATGCGAGTGCATGAGTTCTTGGACAGCCTCGCAGTCGCGGGCGCGTAGGGCATCGATGACGTGCCGGTGCGCTTCAAGCTCCTCCTCGGAGGTGATGTGGTCCTCGACGTTGGGGAGCAGGTAGTGCAGTCGGCGTACCTCGTCGATGAGGTCTTCCAGGATCCTTCGGGTACGTGCGCTTCCGGTGACGTCGGCGAGGGCGAGATGGAACAGGCGTGCTGCGCCCAGCGCCGCCTCCAGATCTGTACCTGCGTCCACCTGCTGGGAGACCAGGCGCTCGAGTCGGTCGAGCTGTTCGGGTGTGGCGACCTTGGCTGCCTCGGCGGCCAGCGCAGGCTCGAACATGCGGCGGATCGCGAAAATGTCCCGCACATCGCTCAGCTCCACGGGACGCACGAGGTAGCCCTTGCGGGGCAGAACGATCACCCAACCGGTGTAGGCGAGGAGGCGGAGCGCTTCGCGCACCGGCGTCTTGCTGACGCCGAACTCCGCCGCAAGATCCGCCTCGTACATCACCACGCCAGGTGGCCTCTCCACCCGCAAGATCTGGTCTTTGAGCCGTTCATACACGCCATCTGTGAGCGACACTGCACGCCTCCTTGGTGCAAATATGTCACAGAAACTCTTAAGACATGTGAAGCATGTATCAGCGTGACTGTCCATCACAGAGGGGGTAGTGGGAGCTGGGCATGACACTCAGAGAGAGAGACCCAGCTTTCGGTATGTGGCGCGGCAGGAAGAGGACAAGGTCGCCAAAGTCCTCAAGCCCGTCTGCACCGCCTATGGGCCGAGTTGGTGCCCTTCCTCTCCTTCGACGTCGAGATCCGCAGGGTGATCTGCAGCGCGTACGCGATCGCGTCAACGCCCGTATCCGCAAAGCCGTCCGCGCCCGAGGCCGCTTTCCGAACGAGACCGTGGCGCTCAAGTGCGTCTACATGACGCCGATGCACCTCGACCCGACTGGCAAAGGGCAGCCGCGGCTGGACCATCCGCTGGACGGCGCCGCTGAACGCCTTGCAGATCGCCTTCGAAGGCCGGGTCACCCCTGTCTCCACGTGACCCACCTCGACAACGAAGATCAACCGTTAAGTTGACGCACGCCGGCGCGCGGCGAAGGTGAACAAGGTGGCCGCTGCGGCGATCCAGCCCAGCAGGGTGATCAACGGCCGGACGGTGTCGTGTCCGCCGAAATACGCGGATGACCGCACCAGGTCGATGAACTGGCCGAAGGGCAGCATCTGGTGCAGCGCCCCCAGGGCGGCCGGGAGCATGTCCGGCGGCACACTGCCGCCCGCCGTGGGGATGCCGAGGATGAGCACGAAGGTCATGGCCACCGGCATGAAGTGGTGCTTGGCCAGCAGGGCGACTGCCGTGGTCAGCCAGCCGATCGCCTGAGTCAGCAGGAAGGCGTGGACGATCAGGACGGGCTTGGCGGGCACGACGTCCATCGATACCGCCACCGCGTAGACGGATACCGACGCGAACGCGCCTGTGGCGGCGATCGCTGCGGCCTTCTTGCCGGCTGTCCACGTGACCGCCTGGAGCAGCACGATGGACGTGATCATTCCGACCAGCAGCAGCGGCATGGCGTAGAAGAACAGACCGACTCCGCTGACGTCGCCTCTCGCTGCGGGTACCAGGTCCACGCTCGTTGCCGGGGCGCCGCTGACCTGCTGGGCGGCTTCCCGGCCGATGACCTCCTTCAGGTAGTCGGCCCGGATTGCGCTGGAGGCCGAGGCGAGGAGCAGTTCGGGGTCCTGCGGGTCTCCCGCGACGTAGGCGCCGGCGAGCTCGCCCTGGCGGACCAGGTGCTCGGCTTCCTGCCGGTCGGGCAGCCGCCGGATCTCGACACCGTTTCCGGCCACCTGTCGTACGGCCTTCTCGACCGCCGTGACCTGGGCGCCTGTGCCGGTCACGCCGAGTTTCATGTCATGCGGAGCGGGGCTGGCGAAGGCCCCGAGGAACATGACGGCGAAGGCGGCGGCGAAGAAGACGGGGAACCACAGGACTGCGGCGAAGCTCTTGCCCGTGGGACGGCCCGGGGATCCAGACATGTCTGTCTCCTGCTGATCGAGAAGGCCCCGATGCGCCGAGACCCTGAGTTGATACGTCAAGTCGCTACCGTAAGCGCACCGATTTGACACGTCAAGTCGCATAGGAGACAGTGGTGCCATGGGCCACCCCGACAGCTGCCTCAGCCCGCACGAGCGCGACCTCTGGCGCGGTTTCCTGGCCTGGAGCGAGCATGTCACCGCCTCTGTCGCGCGCGCCCTGACCGAGCAAAGCGGCCTGTCCGTACCCGAGTTCGAGATCCTCGTGCGGCTCTGGGAAGCCCCCGGGCACAGTCTCGGGCAGCAGACTCTGGGCGATTCGCTCTCCTGGACAGCCTCCCGGCTCTCCCACCAGCTCAGCCGCATGGACAAACGCGCACTACTCAGCCGGGAAAGTGCGGGCAGCGGGCGGTACATGACCATCCGCCTCACTCCCGCGGGAGCCGAGGCCGCCCGCCGTGCGCTCCACGTCCACGCAGAGGCGGTGCGCGCCTTCTTCCTCGCCCCGCTCGGCGACACCCAGCGCGGCACGCTGGCGGCCCTGCTTGCTTCCGCCACCCCGGCGGACGGACACACCGCCCAGTCCGCGCGGCAGTAGAGTCGGGGCGCCCTTGGCGCTTCCTGATTGACAGAGTCGTGCGCATGCGAAACCGCGACCGCGCCGATGCGGCGAGAGGCGTCTCGAAAAAGCGCTGACACAGCTACTCACACGTGGTAACGACACGTGTGAGTAGCGGCAAAGGCAAGCGCGGACCGGCGCGCAGGCAAGGGACGGACGGGGGCTTCTTGATGAGGAGTGGCACACGCGGGGCAGGGTGACGAGCGCCTGAGTGGCCCGTGCGGCCGGAGTCTCCCGTACCGCCTCTCAGCAGCCATTCCCGCCCACCTGTGACGCCGACCGCTGTCATTTGACAGATGTCTCGCGGCCTCGGGCACCGGAAACTCAGGCGTGCCGACCACCCGATGTGCGGGCGCTGGTCGGTCACACACCGATGTAACCGGAGCCAGCCATGCCCTACGTCCGAATCAGCATGGACAATCGTGCAGATATCTCCATATACGTCCGCACTTATGGCCAGGGCCAGCCGTGCCCTGCCCCTCCACGCGACCGCGTACGGGCCCCGTACAAGAAATCGCACCAGAGAGTCGAACTCATGATGGAGAACCTGCCTGGTCCCTGGCCCCCCGGGCCGAATCCGAATGGGGTGGCCCCTCTGTCACTGCAGATCTTCCGGATCGTTTGGGACTCCCAACGGATCCCGCTCCCAGCCGAGTTCCATTTCGATCCCAATGATCCTCTTATCGTCTCGGTCACCTTCCGCCCGAAAATCGGGCCTCCCGTCACCTGGAAGATCGGCCGTGACCTTCTCCACGACGGCCTGCTGGCGCCGACGGGGACCGGAGACGTGCGGATCTGGCCGAGGATCAGCAAAGGGCGGCCGATGCTGCGCCTGCGCCTGGAGCGCTGCGGCATGCGGGTGCTGTTCGAACTGGACCTGCACCCGGTGGAGGACTGGCTTTTCGAGACCTACGACCTGATCCCGCCCGGCGAGGAACTCACCGGTCTCGACTGGGACGCGCTGGTGGCCAACCCACTCGAGGACCACTGACCGCAACGTCGACGGCCCTTCGATCTCCCCTCGCCGAGGCGACAGGGCAGCAAGGGCCGACCGGAGCCGGACACCGAAGACGCTCTGGCGGCGAAGGTGCTCAGGCGGTAGCCCATCATCAGTCCAGCAGAATGCTGCGCAGGTTGGGGATGAGGTGCCGCACGAGCTGTTCGTCCGACATCTCGGCCAGCGGTCCGCTCCTGAAGACGTACCGGGAGAACGTCACCCCGATGAGATAGGCGCCCACAGACGCCACACGCTCCTCCAGTTCGGGGCCGGGAATCACCTGCCGGTACATCTCCAGGCTGTCCTGCTGCATCGCGGTGAACAACCGTTTGGCGGTCTCCTCCTCAGAGGCCACCGCACGCAACATGGCCACGAAGGGGTCGCTGCCTCCGCTCTCGGCCATGCGCCGGACGTAGGACCGGGCGATGCGCGTCGGCAAGGTCTTGGTGTCGCCGGCCACTTCCGCCATGAGGGTGCGGGGGCTGGGGACCGCGGCGAGGAACAACTGTTCCTTGGATGTGAAGTGCCGCAGGACCAGGCCGTGGGTCACTCCGGCCCGGCGCGCGACGTCGCGGACGGTCGTCTTGGCGTAGCCGCGCTCGGCGAAGGCGGCCCGGGCGGCTTCGAGGATCGCGGCCCTGCTTGCTTCCGGGTCCCGCCTGCGCTTCTTGGCCGGAGCGGCGTCCTGGTCGGCGAGGTTCGTGGGTGACGTGTCCATCCCGTAAGTATACACAAGGTTACTAACATGATGACCCACCGGTCATTAGACGTGCGAACAATTTCTTACTGTTTGCACCGATTGATTCCCATTTACTCCGAGCCGGCGAACTTATTTAAGTGACCGCCTGGACATTAGAAGCCCGAGGGACTACCTTCACTAATGACCAAGCGGTCACCAACGAGTCGGCTCGCTCGGTCTGCTCGGCGGCCGAACCGTCGCTGCCGTTCACCACAAGAGAAAGAAGGCCAGTCATGGCACCTGAGCCCCTCACCCCGGCCAACACCACCGTCGTCCTCGTCGACTACGCCGTCGGTTTCGCGAACCTGCTGCGCTCCCACGACCTCGCGGAGCACATCAACAACGTCGTGGGCCTGGCGAAGACCGCGAAGTGGTACGGAAGCGGCCTGGTGGTGACCAACGGCCAGTCCAGCAAGCCGTCCGGCCCGCTGTACCCGGAGCTGCTGGAGGCTCTCGGTGACCAGCCGGTTATCGAGCGCGCCGTCGACTTCAACTCCTTCCTGGACGAGTCGTTCGCCCAGGCGGTCCGGGCGGAGGGCCGGCAGAACCTGGTGATCGGCGGCATCGCCACCGACGGGTGCGTGCTGCAGACGGTGCTGGGCGGGCTGCGTGAGGGCTACCGCGTGCACGTGGCGGTCGACGCCTCCGCCAGCCCCTCGCTCGAGGCCCACAACGCGGCGGTGCAGCGCATGGTCCAGGCCGGTGCGGTCCCGGTGACCTGGTTCTCCCTGGCCGCCGAGTTCCAGCTCGACCCCAAGTTCCACGACGCCCCGCACCGCATGCGCCTGATGCAGGAGAACGTGCCGGCCATGGCCATGAGCGCCCGCTCCTTCGGCAACGCCGTCGAACTGGGCAAGCGCGCCGCCGCCTGAGGCTGTCGACGCGAGCACGGCGAGTACCGGCCAGTCATCACACCCATCCCATAGCGGGTCGCGGCCCGCCACGCAGAGAGGAGATCGCCCATGAGCGAGATACAGGAGGACCGGCTGCTGTCCGGGCGGACCGTTCTGGTGGCGGGCGCGACCGGTGGCATCGGCGAGGGGATGACCCTCGCGCTGCTTCGCCAGGGAGCCACCGTCGTGGCCACCGGCCGCAGCGAGGAACGACTGGCCGGCCTCGCCGACCACGTCAAGGAAGCCGGGCCCGGCACCCTGATCACCCGGACGGTCAACGTCGGCGACGCCGACAGCGAGAAGGTGCGCGCACAGTTGTCGCCCTACGGCGCGCTGGACGGCGCCGTCGTCTCGATCGGCGACTGGGGCAGCCCGGAGCGCACCGGCATCCTCGACATCTCCGACCGTGAGTGGGAGGAAATGATCGCGTCGAACCTGACGAGCCATTTCCACGCGCTGCGCGCGCTCACCCCCCTGCTGTCCCCAGACGGGGCGCTGGTGCATCTGAGCGGTTTCAGCGCGGACATCCCTTATCCGTTCGCTGCCCTCGTGGGAGCCACGAACGCGGCGAAGAAGTCGCTGGTGCGCTCACTGGAGGCGGAACTGGGCGGTAGGGGCCCGCGTGTGTACGAGCTCATCATCGGCCCCATCCGTACCCGCCCGCGGGCCGCGATCGGCGCGGACAACCCCGGTTGGTTCAGCGCCGAGGACCTCGGCAGGCACGCGGGCCGGCTCGTCGCCCACAGCGGCCCGTACGCCGACGCCCCGCTGCAGTACCTGATCACCCGCGCCCACGGCGTCCGGACCACCCCGCCCCAGTAAAGGACATGTGCGGATCCCCGTCCCCCTACGGAGACCGCGGAGGCATCCATGCGCACCATCGACAGCTCACCGCCGGCCTCTCGGCTTCCCCTGCCCGACAGTCTCGCCGCAGCCGCGATCCGGCCGGGCGATGGCGACTACGACAACGTGCGGCACACCTACACCCGCACCGGATCACCGGCCGCCGTGATACGCGTCCGCGATCACGAGGACATCGCAGCCGCCCTGGCCCACGCCCGCACCGCACAGCTTCCCCTCACCGTGCGCAGCGGCGGCCACGGCATCAGCGGCCGCTCCACCAACGACGGCGGCATCGTCGTCGACCTCTCCGCACTCAACGCCGTGAAAGTGCTCGACGCCCGATCCGGGCTGGTACGTGTGGAAGCGGGAGCACGCTGGGGAGACGTCGCCGCCCAGCTCGCGCCCCACGGTCTGGCCCTGTCCTCCGGAGACACCGGAGACGTCGGAGTCGGCGGGCTGGCCACCACCGGCGGTATCGGCCTCATGTCCCGGCTGCACGGCCTCACCATCGATCACATGCGCGCCGCCGAACTGGTCCTAGCGGACGGCTCCCCCGTGCGGACCGACGCCGATCACGACCCGGATCTGTTCTGGGCGGTGCGCGGCGCGGGAGCCAACTTCGGGGTCGCGACGGCGTTCGAGTTCCAGGCGAAGCCGGTGGGCGACGTGATCGCCGCAGTCACCGTTTTCGACGCCGGGGACACAGCGGCGTTCCTGACCCGGTGGGGGGCTGCCGTGGAGGCGGCGCCCCGAACGGTCACCAGCTTCCTGACGCTCATGGCGGGCCCCGGTGGAAAGCCCGTCGCCCAGGCGATGACCGTGCACGCGGGGGCGGACCGGGAGGCGGCGCGCGAGGCGCTCGCACCCGTTGTGGCCTCCGGGCCCGTGCTGCAAAACCAGGCCTTCGTCACTCCGTACCACCAACTGCTGCCGGCCACGCACGCGGCGCAGCACGCGCAGCAGCCGCTTGCGGTGTCGCGGTCCGGGCTGCTGGAACACCTCACCGAGCCCGCCGCCGCGGCCATCGCATCGCTGCTGGTGGCCGCAAGGGCGCCCATGGTGCAGCTGCGGTCCGTCGGCGGAGCGGTCAACGACACGCCCTCGACCTCGACGGCCTACGCGCACCGCACGCAGAACTTCTCGCTGATGGCCGCCACCCTGCCGGCGGGACGCAAGAACCTCGACCGGCACTGGGAACAGCTTCACCCACACCTCAAGGGGCTCTACCTGAGCTTCGAAACGGGCACCGGACCACGACAGCTGCAGGACGCCTTCCCCGGAGCGGTGCTCGACCGGCTCATGGTCCTCAAGTCGCGCTACGACCCCGACCACGTCTTCGACAACAACTTCGCCCTGCCCTCGGCGGACCTTCCCGGCTGACCCGCATCACGGCAGCCCCGGGGCGACACGTCGACACGGACCCCGCCCGGTCAACGCACCCACCACCCGTACTTCCTGCGGAGAGGCCCGACAACCATGCCCAGCACACACCTCACCGAGTTCCAGTCCATCCCCACCTCGGGCGCCCGGGGCGTGGAGCCCTTCGACCTGGACGGCCTGCATCTGCTCGCCATTCCCCAGCTCGCCTACGACGTGCCAGACACCCCAGTGGACATGAACGGGGGAGACAGCGACACCGACCTGCTGCTGCTCAAGCGCGGCAAGCAGGGGTACGAGCCGTTCCAGCGCGTGTCGTTGCCGGGCGGCGAGGACGCGGAGTTCTTCCGCATCGGCGACCGCGCCTTCCTCGCCGTGGCCAGCATCCGCACCGGTAAGGGCCCTTATCAGTTCGCCGCCACCTCGCGTGTCCTGGAATGGGACGGCAGCTCCTTCGTCGAGTTCCAGTCCTTCGACAGCTTCGCCGCCAAACAGTGGAAGCACTTCACGATCGAGAACCGTCACTTCCTGGCCCTGGCCCAGGGGGTGGTCATCCCCGGGCAGGAGGACGACAACCTGCCCTCCCGGATATTCGTCTGGGACGGTGAACGCTTCGTCCACTTCCAGGACATCGACTCGAAGTGGGCATACAACTGGCATGCCTTCACCGTCGACGGCCAGCACTTCCTGGCGCACGCGGAGCACGTCGGTCCGTCGGTGCTCTACCGCTTCGACGGAGAGAGGTTCCAGCCGCACCAGGAGCTAGCCGACCGGCACGGCCGCGCGTTCGTGCACTTCACCGCAGGCGGCGACTTCTTCCTGCTGGTGGCCCGGCTGCAGAGCGAGTCGCAGCTGCTGCGCTGGGACGGCTCCCGCTTCGTCGTCCATCAGACGCTGCCCGGGCTGGGAGCGCGCGAGTTCGCCGTCGTACCGGCTGCGGACGGGACCGTGTACGTCGTGCGCGTGAACTTCGTCCTGGGCACTCCGGCCGACCCGACCACCGACCTCGACTCGGAGATCTACCAGTGGCGCGACGGGCAGCTGGTGCAGACAGAGACCTTCCCCACCACGGGCGCCACCGACGTCGCCGTCATCGACGACGACGAGGAGGGCCTGCTCATCGCGGTTTCCCACAGCCTCACCGCCGACGTGCGCTTCGCCGCCCGCACCATCCTCTACCGCTTCGCCCTCTAAAACCCCCGCCCCCCCTCCGCTCCTTTTGCTCCACGACAAGGAACACCCATGGCCGCCAACGAAAGCCCCGAGCTCGTCGACCTGTTCACCACCTACACGGCCGGCCCCACCAGCATCGGCGCCCACCTCACCCGTACCGCCGCCGCCGACACGGCCGACGCACCGCTGATCGTCGCCACCGGCACCGACTTCGCGCTCTACCCCGGCGGTGGCAAACCGCCCACGGTCGAGGGCTTCCGCTTCTCCACCCAGGGCTTCAAGGAACTCGCCGGCGTGTCCCACCTCGGCCCCGCCCTCGCCACCCTGGTGCAGCTGCGGGAGAAGTACGCCGCCCCCGGCTGGCGCGCCGACGCCGAACGGCTGCTGACCCAGGTGCGGCGCAGCCGGGAGGCCAACAGCGCCGAGCTGTGGCGCGACACCATCGCCGTCGAGACCTACCGCGGCCGCGAGCAGGCCATCGCCGACATGGCCGACTACACCTTCGCCGTCACCGACCGCTTCCTCAGCGCGGCCCTCAAGGACGAAAGCCGTTTCAACGCCGCCGCCCTGCGCACCGAGTACCTGGACAAGGGCAGCGCCGAAGGCCACGGAACCGTCAACCACATGATGATCGCCACGTTCTTCCTCACCGGGCTGGACATCTCCCGCCGGATCATCCACTGGTTTGGTGAGCAGGAGATCGACTGGAGCCGGGCCATGGTGGTCATCGCCGGCAAGCAGGGGCGTCCCACCGCCGGTGTCACCTGGAACACCTCCAGCGTCGCCACGATGCTCCTGGGCGCCTCCGGCTACCAGCTCCCTCTCGAACGCCTCTACATGGCGCCCCACGCCCCCACCTTCACCACCCCGCTCGACGCAGACCTGTCGAAGGTGGCAGCCCTGGAGCAGCCACTGCGCCAGATCTGGTCCAACACCCGCGCCACCGTCGAACTGGGCGATCTGATGTTCCCCCACCTGCCTCGCTACGCCCCAGGCCGCCTCGCCGTCCCCGACATCACCGACCCGTCCGTCACCGAGATCAGCGAGATGCCCGTCATCCACGGCCCCGACGACTGGCGCGCCATGACCACCCGCCTGCGCATGGTGCTGGAGGACCCCAGGCAGCTGCTGTCCGGCTCCGTCACCGACTTCGCCGTCAGCCAGCTCGTCGCCGCCGACAACGACCCGGCCAAGGTGACCGTGCCCGGCCTGGACAACGTCACCTACCCGACCGGTCTGTAATCACCACCAGCCGAAGGTGCCGCGCCGCGGCACCTTCCGCCCGATGCCAGGAGCACGACGCATGCCTCCGCTGACCTTCGACCAGGCCCGCCACCTCGACGTGGACGGCGGCCGGATCGCCTACTACGAGACAGGCACGGGCAGCCGGCCCATCGTATGGGTGCACGGCCTGCCCCTGGACTCCCGCTCCTGGGCCGCCCAGAAGGAGTTCTTCGACCCCCACGCCCGCAACGTCTTCCTCGACCTGCGCGGCTACGGCGCCTCCGACAAACTGCCTCCGAACGTGGGCAGCGTCACCGCGCTGTACACCGCCGACCTCGCTGCCCTCATCACCCACCTCCGCCTGGACAGCCCCACAGTGGTCGGCTTCGCGTCCGCAGGGCACGTCGCACTACGGTTCGCCGCTCAGCACCCTCAGCTGCTAGGCAAGCTCGCCGTCCTCAACGGCTCCCCCAAGTTCCGCCGCAGCGACGACTGGCCACACGGTTTCGACGACGCCGGCATCGCCCACTTCACCGACGCCGCCCGCGAGGGCGGCATCGAAGGAATCACCGACGCGGTCCTCGACCCAGACCTGGTCTTCGCCGACGTCGACACCGCCCGCGCCACGGAGCTCGGCTCCTGGTTCAGCGAGATGAGCTACAACGCGGGCGTGGAGACCCTGCTCGGCTTCTTCGACAACATCTCACTCGACGACGACCGCCACCTGCTGCCCGCCATCACCGTCCCCACCCTGGTGATGAGCAGCACGATCGGCCAGGAAGTCCCCTCGAGCGTCTCCCTGCACCTCCGCCAGACCATCCCCCAGGCCCGTCTGGCCGAACTCCCCGGCACCGACCACTTCGCCTTCGCCACCCGTCCCGACCTCGTCAACACCCTGCTGCACTCCTTCATCAACGACCGACCCACCCCCGATCACTGATCACGCAACCATCCCCCAGACCACAGGCCGACCGGGCCGGTCGGGCCGAGGACTCCTGCCACGAGCGGAAGTGGCCACACAGCGGCGCAGCTGTGCACCGATGCCAACCCGGCGTCTTTCAGGTCGCGGGCGGCCAGGGCTAGAGCGCGCAGGCTGTCTCCTCCCCCGACGAGCCCCACCTGGTGTCCGGCGGCCAGCAGGTCCATGGCCTGGGCCATGGCGCCGACATTGGTGCGGCACAGCACCGCGTCGGGCCGGCTTACGGGGCCGAGTTCGGTGGGCACTGTGGTACTGCCAGTGAGGCGGATGGGGGCGTGGGCGATGCAAAGCCAGCGGTTGGCCTCGTCGGCGAGGTGGGGGCCAAAGCGGAAGGACTGCGAGAGGGCGAGCTGGGTGCCGTCGAAGCCGGTCATGACGTCTTTGGCGCCGCGCCAGTGGTAGATGGCCTGGGCGGAGTCGCCGACCATGACCAGTTGGGCATGGCTGCGCTGGGCGAGGAAGATCTGTTCGACGACGGGGTTGGTGTCCTGGGCCTCGTCCAGGAGGAGGAAGTCGGCGTCGATCTTCGGTTGGGTAAGGGCCCAGATTTTCAGGTAGTGGTCGTGGTCGAAGCGGACTGCGCCGTCCTCAGGGTTTTGCAGGTCCGTCCAGGCTTTGCGGGCGAAGGGCACGATGTGGGCGGCGAGTTCGGCGTACAGCTTTTTGTCCTCGAGGCCGCGCAGGCGGGGCACGTGGTGGCGGGTGATGGCCGGGTCGGCGGTGTGGCAGAAGCGGGTCACCGTGCGCAGCATGGCGTTGGAGAGGGTCCTTTGCGATAGGTCGCGTTCGCCGATGCGGAGGGCTTTGGTGATGCCGAGGGCCTGGCCGGTTTGCCAGGCGGGTCGGCGGGGTGCGTTCAGGCGGCGGGTGTATTGGTGGCCGACGGCGGCGTAGGCGAGGGCGTGGGCGGTCTTGCACAGGACATTCGCGGGGAAGCGGGCGGTGGCGTCCTGGGCGATGGCCCGGTTGTAGGCGAGGTAACGGCCGCGGCGTTTCGTGGTGCGGGCGAGCAGGGCGAGGGTGGTGGTCTTGCCAGTTCCCGCGCCGGCCTGCAGCGCCAGGTGGTCACCGGTGCGGAAGGCGTCGGCTGCGGCGCTCTGTTCGTCGGTCGGGGTCAGCACGGCGCAGCTCCGGGGGTGCGGGTCAGTGCGTGTCCGACGGCCGCCAGGAGGTGTGCGGGTGTCGTACCCGTGAGCAGGTGGTGCACGGCTTGGTCGAGGCGGTCGGCCTCGTCGCTGGCGTGCTGGGCCAGGGCCCGGTGCAGTGCCAGTTTCACGAAGAGTTCCAGGGATTGCCCCGCGCTGTCGGCGGCGTGGCGAAGGGTGGCGTGCGTGGTGGGCGAGAAGGCGACGTTGAGCAGGATCTGACCGCTGGCGTCCGGGTAGTGGGTGGTGATCACGTCGATGGGCAGCCGGGTGTCGAGACGCTGGCGCAGACGATGTGCGGCCCGGCCGGGCGTTTTGGCGGGCAGGAGGGCCATGAGGCGGGTGGCGTCGTGGTTGGGCGCCAGGGGCTGCCGGTTGGTGGCGTGACGGGGTCGTCGGGGGTGAGGGGGCCTTGTCAAAGTGATCTCGAGGGCGTGGTGGGGCATCGTCATGCCTCCGTGCGGCGGCCTGACGGGGTGACCGGGAGGTCGGTTTTGATGTATTCGGAGTGCAGGAGGGGGTCGAAGACCTGCCATCCGGCCAGGGCGAGGTCAGGGGCTCCAGGGACAGCGGCGTGGGCGGGACAGCGCTGGGTGCGCCAGCGCAGCTGTTCCGCGTACGGCTGGTGACCGAGGTCGTAGACGGCCATAAGCCCGTCCGGCAGGGTTAGTTGGCCGCGCTGTGGGCGGCAGGCCGGTAGCAGCATCCACCGCCCGCCTGGCCTGTCAGGCGCATGGACGGGCTTGGGGCAGCGGTGGCGGTGGCGGGTCTGAGTCACGCAGCGGATGTCCTCGATGGGTTGTTCGGCGATGTAGCGGCCCAGCAGCATCTGCACGACCGGACGTGTGAGGCGGCCGCTGCCGGCGGCCGGTTCGCTAACAGGAGGGGGCGTGGCGGGGGTGAAGGCGCCGGTGTCGATCAGGCGGCGAGAGTGGACGGCGAGCTGTCGGCGTGCCGCCTCAATGCACAAACTGATCCGGGCGGTTGGGGTGCGGCCGGGGCAAAGCACCGTGTGCGGGATACGGCACCAGGCGCTGCCGTCGCCGTGAGGGTGGGCGATGCCGCAGCTCAGGTGCCAGCGGCAGGAGGCAGGGACCTGGACGGCGGGCAGTTCCGTCGGGTGAAGGGCGATGGGCCGCTGGTCGGCGCGCTGATACCAGTCGATGCGGTTGCCGCATCGACGGCAGCGGCTGCTCTGACCTGCGCGCAGCAGGCGGCTGGGACTGGTGGCAGCCACCCGCAGTGGCCGGCGGGGATGCGTGGTGCGTGGGGCGCCGTCCCAGCGGCAGGCAGCGGATGGCGTTTGGGGGCTCATGGCGGGGACCGTGCCAGGTGGCACGTCACAGAAGCAGGGTTCGCGAGGTTGGTGTCCCGCTAACGACGCAACAGCAGCGAACGCATGGACGGATCAACGATTGTACGTTCTATAGCGACTCGCCGTTCGGGTGATTTGCGTTCAGCGCACGGCGGGTGCGGCCGCGGGTCAGGCGCCTTTCGATTGGGGCGGGGTGTGGCCGTCGCAGAGGGTGGCGAGTGGGTGCTCGATCGGGACGCCGAGGGCATGGGCAAGGGCGTGCCAAGTCGTGATGCTGCCGGTGGTGCGGCCGTGTTCGAGGTCGATGAGGGTGCGCCGGGCCAGACCGCTGCGGCTGGCGAGTTCATCGAAGGTCCATCCGCGCTCGACCCTCAGCCGCGCGAGCTCGACACGCAGCGCGGTGAGATTGGGGTCGGGCGGGAAGATCGTCACCCGACCATCGCACGGTGCAGGACCCTGCCCTGTCAGTGCAGACCTCTGCACTATTTGCTAAGGGAGGAGTGACATTTAGTGTGCAGAGCTCTGCACGACCGTGCGTCCCGCCCGTGCAGTGGTCAGCAACGGAGGCGACGCACCCCAGTTGGGAGGACGACGAGCCCAATGAGGCTGCCTATGACGCATACCACGGTGCGGCGCGTGTGGACCGTGGAACTGCGCCCGCAATCGGGCGGCCCGCTGCTGGCCTGTCCCCATTGCCCGCCGCAGGCCCGGCCCCTGGAAGCCGCGTCGGCGCGCTCGGCCGCCCTGACGCATTTGGCCGGGCATGCCCGCGCGGACGCGCTGCCCCGGCACCTGCGCATCTGCCAGTGCCGGGTCCGGGAGTGCCACTGGCATCCGCGTCACCGCGGCTGCTCCGGCCCAGTCCTCCTGGCCCTGACCCGTGACCGCAACGGCCGCATGTGGCGCCTGGCCGATGCTTGCGCCGCCTGCGCCGCCGCCACCAGCCACACCGCCGTCGTGCCCGACACGCCGCTTGGCACCACCCGTGCGCATCACTCCCCCCGCAAAGCCGGGGAGCCACCGCACGGGCCACGCGAGCGCACCCGCGTGCGGGAAATGCTCACCTACCTCGCCGCCGCACTCCCCCGCTTCACCTCCCCCGCTGCCTGGCTGCTCGCCTTGCAATGCGCCCTACGCGTCAACGCCCGCGGGTGTGTCTGGCTGCCCTCGGGTCTGCTGCGCGGCATGCGCCTGTACGGACGCCAAGAACTGTGGCAGGAACTGGCCCACACCAACTGGCTTACGCTGCCCGACCTCAGGTCGGCGCCCGTAGAGGTGCAACTGCTGGATGAGGCGGTCCTGGACCAGTCTCCCGGTCGCAGTGCACGCCGCCGCGCCGCCCATTGGGCTTTGCGCCCCGCGCCGCTGCTCCTGCCGCACACCGCACCACCCGCAGTGCAACTGACCGCACTGGTGCTGGCCGCATACGCCTCCGCCGAGGTCCACCACCACGCCGACATGGAGGACCTCGCCCGTTTGTGCGGGCACTCCCCCCACCAGACCGCAGAGTTGCTCGACCGGCTCACGACCACCCGCGTCCTGGCCGCTTGGCAGCACCGTCGAGACACCGACGAAATCCTGTGGCAGCTCCCCCACGAGGACACTCCAACCCACGCTGCAGTAGGCCCACGGGCAGCACTAACGTAAAGGCGTTCTGAAGCTCGGGGTGAGCGAAAGGCATCACCCGAGAGAAACAACAGACACCACTCATCCGTACTATCTCTATGCCGGGCCACTTACAGCAGTTACCGCCGCTGCCCAAAAGCCAGCCCGAGAACACATGCGCATGGCGCTCGGCGCCTGCGAATGCGCCAAGAGATCTGGCACACCAGGCCAGGAAACGAGAAAGGCCAACACCATGTCGGAGAGCACGACGGCCACCACCGGATTGACGTCGCAGTACGCCACCCAGGTAACCAGCGACCTCGAACGCAACATCAAGGAGCGGGAACGCATCAGTGCGGATATCGCCGCACTGCAGGAGCAGCTGGCCGCTCTGTGCCCGCTCCCCGCAAGAAGACCTCTCGTGAGCCCGACACCAGCAAGCAGACACGAGCCAAGAACGCCGCCGACACACAGGGCCGCACGGCAACCAAGAAGTCGGCCGCCAAGAAGCCCGCGAACAAGGCGGCGGACGCGAAGGCGTCCCAGCCCACGCTAGTGGAGCTCATCCGCCGCCACCTCACCGAACAGAGCGAACCGCGCTCCGCAGCCGAAGTCGCCACCACACTCGCCACGGCCCACCCGCAGCGTGGCATCAAGCCCACCGTCGTGCGCACCACGCTCGAGGGACTCGTGGCAAAGAACCAGGCCCAGCGCACCAAGCAGGGCGCATCCGTCTACTACACCGCCCCCAACGCGGCCGAGTAGACGGCCGCACAGGCCAAGGAGGAGCAGCCGTCCGAGCGCAGTCCGCCTGCTCTATCGAACTGGCCCGCACTCATCGACGATCACGGTCGGCTCTGACAGGAAGACCTCCCGGTCGACGGGGCCATAAGCGATGTTGAACGTGTCGAGCCAGTACGACCAACCGCGGATTCCCAGGGCGCTGGTGAACCGGTAGTTCAACTGCCAGCGGACCCACTGCCCGGGAAGCAGTCGAACTGCCGGCGGCCTGCGCGGCCGAGGCGGCAACCCGAAGAGCGGCTCCACACGAGCGAGCACTCGGAGCCGATCACCTTCGTCCCGCAGGCTGACACCGATCTCGCGAAGGTCTTTCTGGCTCGAACGTGGCTCGAAGCCGTCACGCTCGGACATCTGGACGAAGTGGGCAAACCCAGAGGGCACCTGAGGCAACGAGAAGCCGACCGGCGCCGCGTTCCTGCGGGCAGCGGCCTCCCCGCCCCGAGACTGCTTCGTCCAGGACGTCTTGATCCACTGCACCGTGATGTCCACTGCACCTGCCTTTCGCCGAGAGCCTACGGTCAACATTTGCTTGACGTCACTCAGGTTCCGACGCAACTGCCTGCTGCCAGTTCTCAGCAACATTCCACAGGGTTAGAGAACCAGACCGCTCTCCGAAACCGCCTACAAGCGCTCTCCGGTCTCACCTACGCAGCCAGTGCATCGCGTTCCACGGCTTATTCGCTCTGGACCTGTGCCTTGTTGATGGCGGCTTGAAGTTGAAGCCAGGTTGGATCTGTTGCGCTGGCCGCGGTCACCGTTGCCAGATCGTCTGCTTCCCATGTGCGGGTTCCGTCGGTCAGGACAAGGTGCGTCTCCAGGTCGTCGCCGTCGTCCGGAATCTCGGCGGTGGCCTCCAAGAACGCTATGGCTGCAGCCCTCGAGACGTCCCTGCTTGTGGTGCGGGTCTGCGTGGAGCCGGAGAGCGTGGAGCCGGTCAGCACGGACAAGAGCACCAGCTCTCCCCCACTGCCGGCAACGAGAAGCTCGCCGGTCGCCGTGGCGGCCAGCGCGGACAAGCGGGACCCGGTCAGCACATCGTGCTCGACCGCTTGCCGGGTTTCGAGGTCCACCTCGACCAGCGCCCCCGCGGGCGTTGCGATCCACAGCACGCCCGGTCGCGGTCCGAAGGCGATGTTGTGACGCGACCAGGCTTCCATCTGGTCAAGCCACTCCTGCGGGTACGGATAACCAGGGCTGGGGTCGCAGAGGGTTGTGGCCAGAACCCGGTGCAACGAAGGAAACTCGAAAACCTCCACCGAGTTGTCGTACGCGTTGCCACGGATCGCCATATGACGTCCGTCTGCGCTGAAGAGCGGAGTCTCGTAGCCGTCACAGTCCAGGATCAGCGCCCGGCGGAGCGGCCGCATCACGGCAGGCGCGGTCCCCTGATCGACGCGCGCGAAAAGGCAGTGCGTTGCCCCCTGGTCGCTGGTGAGCGTGGCGACAAGTCCGCCACCGGGATGCTCCGCGACTCCTGTGTCCCACGGGGGTCCGGCACCGATGGTTCCGGAGGCAAGGTCAAGGACGTCCGAGCTCTCCCACCCGCCGCCTTCGTCGCGAAACGACGGTGAACCCCACAGGGTCTGCCCGTCCGGGCTGAAAGCCAGACTGCGGTAGGAGGCCGTGGCCGGAGCGCCTTCCGGTTCGGAGACCCCAGCAGGAGTCCATTGCCGTAGTCCGTCTTCCCCTGCCACGACAAGCAGTGGCTGGTGCGGATGCCACGCCACAGCGGGCGTCCGCTCTGCCCGCTCCCACCCAAAGGCGTCTCCATAGGCGTTCGACGTGAGGCCCACGGAGCCGAGTTCGCGTAGCTGCCCCGCGCCGCTGTCCCAGATGTGAACTGCCGGACGCTCGGAGTCCGAGCAGGCCACCAGCGGAAGCCGCGGATGGCAGCTCAGCTGTTCAAAAGAGCGTTCGCCGCCAGCCAGCCCACGTGCCACTACTTCAAGATCAGTCACCCCAGCACCGTAGTTCTCGCCGGCCTGCGCGGCGAGGCCCTCACCGGCATGCGCTTCCGCGCGGCGCAGACGTGAGCGCCTGCCCCGCCAACTCAAGCGCTCACTCGCCAACTGAGGCGCTCAGTCACATCCACCAGCCGGTGATCTTTGAAGACTGACTTCCTAGAAGTCGAGCTCGACGTAGTCGATGTCCGTGAATTCCACTGTCAGGCCTTCGGCGCGGCGGCCATGGTCTTTGAAGTAGATCTCCTGGAGGCCTTCCGCGGCGATGTCCTGGAGTTGCCGATCGGACGCGCCTGCGGCTTGGGCTTCGAAGAGGCGGGCCGCGTAGGCGGGCGGCAGGTGCTGGGTAATCAGGCGGATGCGGGCGTCGTCGGTGGTGCCGGGGGCTGCGGTGAAGCCGAAGCGTGCGCGGGTTTCGATGACGATGCCGCCGGTCGTGGCGGCCCTCCTTTTGGCCCGCTCACGCACTCGGGGCTGCCAGTCCTTGCGGACTTCCGTAGCAAGGCGGGCGGCGAGCTCTTTGCGGGGCTGCTTGATCTGGCCCTTGAGGTAGCGCTCGACGGTGCGTTGAGAGATGCCGAGCCGCTCGGCAGCGGCCTTGGTGCCCTTGGCTGCCTTGACGAGGAACCTCATCTGAGACCGGGCAGATTTGGGTAGCGGGCGGGTGAAGGTGCTGGCGGTGGCTTTGTCGAGGCTGTCACCGAAGACGCCCATGCCAGTCTCCTATTCTTCGGCCGCGGTGGTGTCAGTGCCCTTGATGTGCCGGGCGGGGTTGTGTCCTTGATCGAGCATCTGCACAGCCCACATCAGGGACTGGGTGCCCTCGTGTTTGACCATGCCGGGGCTGACGCCGAGGCGGAAGGCGCCGGGCAGCGGCTTGCCGTCGGGGGTGCGGGGCAGAAAGTCGAGCGGGCTGGGGCCGTCGGACAGGTAGACGGCGCAGTCGGACAGGACCGCGATCGGGAACAGCCCGGCCTGCTCTGCAAGTTTGAGCATCTTGCGGTGCATGTTGATGCGGGCGGCGGAGATGACGGCGGCACGAATGTCCGGCCGCCAGGTCGGCCGTTCTAGGGCGGGCCAGCGCTGGCCGGGCCGGTATCCGGCGCCCTGGGGGCGCTCTCGCAGCTTGCCGATCCCGCCTTTGACGGTGGCCTTGATCGCTGAGAGCACGGCGTTCTGGGTGGGGTCGGCCTGCTTGTGGCGTTCCATCGCGGCTAGGAATTCTGCCTCCGGCATGCCGGCAGTGACGCCGAGCTCCTCCATGGTGGTCATGTAGGCGTCTCGCAGCCGGGTGTACCAGCCGTCCAGGTACGGGCCGGACTCGGGACGTACATACGCCTCGATCGGCGTGACGGTGTGGCCGAGTTCGACGGCGTAGGCGACCGTGGGGGTCGCATACCAGGCCGGGCCCTGGGGGCGGGCGCCGTGTGGGGTGAACGGGTTGGGCAAGCGCGCGTCGAAGTCGATGTGGGACAGGTCGACCAGCCAACTACCAGGAAGGCCTTTGTCGAAGGCGGGGGCCTTCCGGTGGACCGGCGCTCCGAGGCCGACGGTCAGTCGGTTCGCGGCTGCGGCGAACGCCATGTTGACGTCGATGCCCACCGCGTATGCCTTGGCGCATTCGTCGTCGGTGAGCAGTTCCGGGTCGCGGATCCACTCGTAGGCTTCTTCGTCGAGGACTTCGGCCGGCGTGCGCTGGTGTCCGCGCGGATGCAGGGCGGCGACCACGGGATGCTCGTCAGGAGCTTCGGGCGGGGCGGGGTCCACCGCGGTGGTGAGCGAGCCGGGGTTGGGTCCTGATGCCCAGGTGCCGGTCGCTGGGTCCTTCACCGCGCGGGTGGGCGGGCGCAGCGCCGTCATCAGCTCCAGGCCCGTGACGGCTGTTGAACCGCGTGGAGTGATGACGCGGGTGGCGTAGTTTCCGAGAAGCTGGGCCAGTTCGGCTGGTGGCAGTTGGTCGGCACTCCCCCAGGCGCGGGTATCGAGCGCGCCCCAGGGCAGGGTTGCGAGCTGGACGCAGTGTCGCTGTCCGCCCTGTGCTGGGCGGTAGATGCGCGTCCATGGGCCGAAGCCACGGCGCGTGAGCTGCCATTTCGCCTTGATGATCTGCCGTACGACCTTGTGGTCCTCGGGCAGCCGAAGAGTCCGGCGGTCCTCCAGCACTGCGGGCACACCGAACCGTTCGGCAGCCGTGTCGGTGAGGACGATCAGCGGGTCCGCGTCCTTGCCGTTGCGATTGAGCCGGGGCGCGCCCAGCTTCGCTTCGCCCAGGGTCCAGGTGACGAGTGCGGCAATGTCCTTGGCCGGACACTCCAGCACCAGGCCGCCGATGCAGTATGCGTTCCCGTCGCCGTCGAGAACGGCGAGCGGACCGTTGATGAACCGCGGGTCGACTGCGAGCGGCGCGGCAGTCTGCTTCTTGGCTGCCTTCTGTGCGGCCGGGCGGCGCGATGTCAGCAGTATGCGTGGCGCAGGCCGGCTGGAAGTGGGGGCAGGTGGAGCGACGGACTCGGCGAGCGTCGGCGCTGGCGCGGGCACGGCCGTCTGCGGCGCGGCGCCCACGCGGGTCGGCGCCTGTGGCTCAACTGGCGTAGAAAAGGGGGACTGTGTGGGCGTGGGGTGGAGGGCGGCGAGGCCTTCCAGGAGCCGGATATAGGCGGCGCGTTTGGGTGGCCGTGGTTCGGTGCGGCCAGCCTCCCAGCCAGCCACCGTCTCCCGCCGCACGGACAGCGCTTTGGCTACCTGGTCCTGGCTCAGGCTGGCTGCCTCTCGCAGTCGCTTGCGCTCATCCGGGGCGGGCAGTGCATCCGGCGCGGCTGCTTCCTGCAAGAGGGCGTCGACCGCCGCGAAGAGCTGCTCTTGCCCATCAGTCACAAAGATCACCTCACGGCACACCATAGCCGAAACGCACAGTGGATCGCACTCTAAACGCACGCCATTTCTTACAGCCTGCGGCGTCGACATCTGTCTCATCGAGGTCGAATATGCCTTCGCCCCGATGGGAAATGGCACGGCCAGGCGCTGGTGGGAAACCAGTCACAGGGCTCGATTTTTAGTCTGCTTGCTGATGACAACGTCTCCCGTTGATTGCTCCAATTCCGCGCTGGGCAGTTCTGGCAGGTCGAACTCCGGGGGAGCCATGGCGCGGAAGAAGTCACTCACGGCGCAGTTGGTGCAGGCGTACCGCGATGGGCAGAAGGCGAAGGCGGCTGAGCTCAAGCGGCAGGAGCAGGAGCAGGCCCGGTTGGAGCGTGCCGCCGAGCAGGAGCGGCGCCGGCGTGATCTTGAGAAGGCCAAGCAGGAGAGGGAGCGGACGCAGGAGTGGGAGCGGGCGCAGCGAGAGGCCCGACGGCTGCAGGAGGAGCAGGCCCGCCAGGCGGAACAGGTGGTGCGGGATCTGGAGAAGCGACAGGCGGCCAGGGAACGGGAGGCGGAGCAGCAGAAGCGGTTGCAGGCGCGGCGGGCGGCTGAGGCCGCCCGGTTGGCCAAACAGCAGGCGAGTGAGCAGTTGCGTCAGCAAGCGGCCGACCGGACAGCTGAGGTCGCTGCGCAGGTGGAGCGGCTGCAGACGGTGCTCGCCTCTCGCTCCTCTGGGCTGCATGCTTCGCGGCTGCGGGTGGAGGAAGCGTTGTCTCGTGACGGGGTGGACTCGATGGTCGAGAGCGTGGACGGGGCGCTGGCGAACATCGCCTATCCAGAGGGCTTGCGGACAGGGGTGTGGCGGTCCGCGTTCGCCCCTGAGACGCGGGAGCTGATGCTGGAGATTGATCTTCCCGGCCAGAGCGTGGTGCCTATTGTGGCGCAGTACCGGTACAAGGCTTCTGCACCGCCGGAGGTTGTGCCACAGCCTCGTAAACAAGCGGAGGTCAAGGATCTGTACCGGACGCTTGTCGCCCGGCTGGCGCTACGAGCCCGTAACACGATCTTGCTGAACGGCCCTGTTCCGCCGTCTTCCGGTGTGACAATGCGACCGTTCGGGATGGTGCGACCATCCGGCCGCAGGCGGTGGACGATGACCTGTGGCCGCTGATCGCGCCGCTGCTGCCGCCGTGGCCCGAGAAGGCTCCTTTGCCCGCGGCCGGTGCCGGACCGGCTGTGCCGGGGAGGGCATCCTGTCCATGCTGCACCACCACATCGCCTGCCAACTACTGCCCTGGAGCCGGGGTTCGGCTCGGGCCAGACCTGCCGGCGGCGGCCGGAGCGGGAGGCCGCCGCGGCCGTGCGAGCCATCATTGAGCCATCATCGGGGCCCCGGTCACGCAAACGCCGTGACCGGGGCCCCCAGGATCAGCTACCGCGGAAGATGCCAACCGCCGCTAGTTCCGGTACCGGAACACGATCCGGCCACGCGTCAGGTCATACGGCGGAAGCTCCACCAACACCCGGTCTTCCAGCATGATCTTGATGTAGTTCTTGCGGATCTTCCCGCTGACGTGCGCGAGCACCTGGTGGCCGTTGTCGAGCTCCACGGTGAACATGGCGCTGCGCAGGCACTCGACGACCCTGCCCTCGACTTCGATGACGTTCTTGTTCTTCGTCATCGCACCAGCTCCAGATTGCTGCTCATCGGCCGGGCGCCGATGCCCTCGAACAACGCCGAGGCTGCCTGGTCGGACTCGTGGACTTCCGTCCAGGCCGCGGCGAACCCGCAGCGGTGCAGCGTCCCCAGCGCGTGGGCCAGCAGCGCCCGCCCGATGCCGCGGCGCTGCTCGCCGGCGCGGACCGCGACCAGCCCGATACGCGGCCGGTTCACCGTCACCACCCTCATCAGACCCAGGTAGCCCTCCGGCGCCGCGGCCACCGCGTACCTCGACGGGTCGACGATGGTGTCGCCTTCGGCGCGGCACATCACCTCCGCGGGCATCGACTGCCACCCGACACATCCCTCGACTTCGTCACGGATCGCGCGGTCCACCGCCCGCAGCAGACCCTCGTCCGCCTGACCGGCGGGCACGATCGTCACACCCGAAGGCGGCAGGACTCCTTCCAGCCCTGTGACCCGCGCGTCGGTCGGCACGACGTACTCCCACTCGCGGCGCCGGATCGTGAAACCGGCCCGCCGCCAGCCGGCCGTCAGCTCGACGTCGGCCTCGTCGACCACCGTGTACAGCGGCCCTGGCAGCTGCGCCAGCATCGCCTCGGCCAGCCGGTCGAAGGTGGCGTCGTGCCAGGCGTCGATGCTGACGAACAAGCGCCCGTCCGGCCGGTGCTCCGCATACCCGCGGCCGACCACCAGGTCGTCATCCCATGCATGCCATTGCCTGTCCGCGACACGCGTGACCATCACCGCGTGCTCACTCAGGCCAGAAGTGAAAGGCTTCGTGTTCATCGGAGTCTCCTTCCAGGAGCGCCTCGATCTTTAGGCGCTCCTGGCGACACCGAAACGTCAGCCGCCGGACCGTGACGGGTTGAGGGAGCACCCACGGGTAACTGCGTTCACGGGGCTCACCTCCCAACGACGACTTCACGGTCCACCACGAAACTAGCAGCGCGGCGCCGCCTCACTCAAAACCTTATTCCCACAAGCATGTAACGCGATCACGATCCGGTCTTCTTCAGACGTCTCCAACAGATGAGGCCGCCAGCCAACCAGAGGAAAACGCCGCGGAGTCCGACACGCCGTTCCCACCGGACCGCAAGACGTTGCAACGGGTGGAGCAGAGCGAAGCTCCGCTCCACCAGACAGCGCAGCCTGCCCAGGCCCTGGATGTTCCAGGAGCCCCTTGCGGGAGATCACCGCCTGAATGCGGCGGCGCAGCTCACCACGCACAGCCTTCGAGTCGTACGCCATGCCGCCCAGGAGCCACTCCGGCCGCCACCGGGGACCGGCCGGGCCGCCCGGCAACGAGCGGGACACCGTCGACGAACTCGAGGGTCCGGGCGATGTCGTTCTCGAGGGTCTGGGCGATGTCGTCGACGTCGGCGGCGGTCGAGACGACCCGCCCCAGGGTGCCCCAGCCGTCGCAGACCAGATGGTGCATGCTGCCCGTCTCCCGCCGGCCCACCGGCGACAGACCGGTCACGGCACCCCCCTCTTCGCGCGCACGTGGCAGCCATCCACACACCCGCAGGTCCACTCGAACTCGCCAGCCACGTTGACCCCGGCGAGCAGAATCCGCCGCAACCACCCCAAGACCCCGACCCGCTGCCAGCGATCCAGGCGCCGCCAGCAGCTCTGCCCGGACCCCAACCCCAGCTCCAGCTCCAGCTCCAGCTCCAGCTCCAGCTCCAGCTCCAGCGGGACGAGTTGCCAGCCGATGTCCCGGTGCACGACATACAGGATGCCCCGCACACAGTGAAGCTCCGCCATCTTGAAGTGGCTGGTCAGCGGGGTGGCGTGACCTCGTT
>NZ_LOHS01000101.1 GCF_001642995.1 Streptomyces jeddahensis | reverse complement strand
CGCCCGCCCCGCTGTCCCCCGCCGCCCAGCCCTGCGTCCCGACACCCGGCCCGACACCCGCCCCGGCACCGGATCAGCACCGGCGCGGCACCGGATCTGCACCGCGTCGGCACCGCCGCTGCACGGCCGGGCGTCGCCGCGGCGACGGATCGGCAGCGGATCCGCATCGGCCGCGTACCAACCTCGTACCGGTGACGGCCCGGATCCCCGGCAGTGGCCGAGGTCCACAGCCGGGTGCGGGACACTGTCCTCAGGCCCCCTCTACGATCCCTAGTCGGGAAGGTTCAACGGAGAACTTCACCGAGCCCCCGGCGGAGCGGTCCGGCAAGGAGTCCGGAGGGTCGGCCGAGGACGAGGTGTTCATAGCGGAGTTCAAGGGGGAGCCCTGGCAGGAGTTCCAGGAGGAGGCCGCGCAGGTGCCGGGACGACGTCCGGCCGGTGTCCGGAAACGGTCTTCGACGAGGGCCGGGAGGATCCCGGCAGCTCCACCAGGGCATGTCTTGTGAGGGTCGACACTCATGGGCAGGGCAGACAAGGGGAACCAGCCGATTTCCCGGCGCGTGGATACGATCTGTAAGCAGTACCAGGACGACAACGAAGGAGGAGGTGCCCCATGGGAGTCCTGAAGAAGTTCGAGCAGCGTCTCGAGGGTCTGGTCAACGGCACCTTCGCCAAGGTGTTCAAGTCCGAGGTCCAGCCCGTCGAGATCGCAGGTGCGCTACAGCGCGAGTGCGACAACAACGCGACGATCTGGAACCGCGAGCGGACCGTCGTCCCCAACGACTTCATCGTGGAGCTGAGCGCGCCCGACTACGAGCGCCTGAGCCCCTACGCGGGGCAGCTCGGCGACGAGCTGGCCGGCATGGTGCGCGACTACGCGAAGCAGCAGCGCTACACCTTCATGGGATCGATCAAGGTCCACCTGGAGAAGGCCGACGACCTCGACACGGGTCTGTACCGGGTGCGCAGCCGCACGCTGGCATCCAGTAGCTCGCAGACTCCTGGCCACGGCCCTGCGGCCCCGCCCCCCGGCGGCCGCGGCGCGCCGGCGGGGGGCGGATACGGCTACCCGCCGCCCGCAAGTGGTTACCCGCAGCAGCCGGCCGGTGCTCCTCCCATGCCGACGTCGCCTCCACCGGGGCGCCCTGGACCTGCGGCCGTGGGCCAGCGGCCCGGCGCGGGTCCGCTGCCGGGCGCCCAGGTGCGGCGCTGGATCGAGATCAACGGCACCCGCCATCAGATCTCCCGCCCGACGATGGTGCTGGGCCGCAGCACCGACGCCGATGTGCGGATCGACGACCCCGGCGTCTCCCGCCGGCACTGTGAGATCCGGACCGGAACGCCCTCGACGATCCAGGATCTCGGGTCCACCAACGGAATCGTGGTGGACGGGCAGCACACCACCCGCGCTACGCTCCGCGACGGCTCGCGGATCGTCGTGGGCAGCACCACCATCATTTACCGGCAAGCCGAAGGGTGAAGCGGGGGCAATGTCAGAGCTGACCCTGACGGTCATGCGGCTGGGTTTCCTGGCCGTTCTGTGGCTGTTCGTGATCGTGGCCGTGCAGGTCATCCGGAGCGACCTGTTCGGTACGCGCGTCACCCAGCGCGGGTCGCGCCGTGAGGCCGCCCGGCCGCAGCAGGCCGCCCGCCAGGCAGCGCCGCCGCAGCAGCGCCAGCAGAGCGGCGGCGGCCGCCAGCGCCGCAACGCCCCCACCAAGCTGGTCGTCACCGAGGGCACGCTCACCGGCACCACCGTCGCGCTGCAGTCCCAGACGATCACCCTGGGCCGCGCACACGACTCCACGATCGTGCTGGACGACGACTACGCCTCCAGCAGGCATGCCAGGATCTACCCCGACCGTGACGGCCAGTGGATCGTCGAGGATCTCGGGTCCACCAACGGCACGTATCTCGACCGGACCCGGCTGACCACACCGACACCGATTCCGCTGGGCGCGCCGATCCGCATCGGCAAGACCGTCATCGAGCTGCGGAAGTAGTACGACAATGAGCGAGCGGAGCGAGCGAGCAGCGGCCGTCCACACCCCGGACACCGGCGCGCTCCCGACCGGAGGGTGGGCACCGTGCGGATGTACCCGGAGCCGACGGGCGAGGTGCGCATGAGTCTGTCACTGCGCTTCGCCGCCGGATCGCACAAAGGCATGATCCGCGAGGGCAACGAGGACTCGGGCTACGCCGGTCCCCGCCTGCTCGCGATCGCCGACGGCATGGGAGGCCAGGCCGCCGGCGAGGTCGCCAGCTCCGAGGTGATCTCCACGCTCGTCACGCTCGACGACGACGTCCCGGGCTCGGACATCCTGACGTCGCTGGGCACCGCCGTGCAGCGGGCCAACGACCAGCTGCGGATGATGGTCGAGGAGGACCCCCAGCTCGAGGGCATGGGCACCACCCTGACCGCCCTGCTGTGGACCGGGCAGCGGCTCGGGCTCGTCCATGTCGGAGACTCGCGCGCGTACCTGCTGCGTGACGGAGTGCTCACACAGATCACGCAGGACCACACCTGGGTGCAGCGGCTCGTCGACGAGGGCCGCATCACCGAGGAGGAGGCCACCACCCATCCGCAGCGCTCCCTGCTGATGCGCGCGCTGGGCAGCGGCGACCACGTCGAGCCGGACCTGTCGATCCGTGAGGTCCGCGCCGGCGACCGGTACCTGATCTGCTCCGACGGCCTGTCCGGGGTGGTCAGCCACCAGACGCTGGAGGACACCCTCGCCAGCTACCAGGGCCCGCAGGAGACCGTGCAGGAGCTCATCCAGCTCGCGCTGCGCGGCGGCGGCCCGGACAACATCACGGTGATCGTCGCCGACGTCCTCGACATCGACAGCGGCGACACCCTGGCCGCGCAGCTCTCCGACACTCCCGTCGTGGTCGGCGCCGTCGCCGAGAACCAGCACCAGCTGCACGACAACAGCGCCATGCAGACCCCCGCTGGCCGCGCGTCGGGCCTCGGCCGTCCGGCGCCCGGACAGGGCGGCGGAGAGTTCGGCCCGCCCGGCAGCGGCGACATCACCGGGTACGTGCCCCAGCCCGGCTTCGGGGAGTACACGGACGACGACTTCGTCAAGCCGCGCCGGGGCCGCAGGTGGCTCAAGAGATCCTTCTACTCCCTGCTGGCGCTCGCGGTCATCGGCGGCGGGCTGTACGGCGGCTACCGCTGGACGCAGACCCAGTACTACGTGGGCGCCAACGACGAGCACGTCGCGCTGTTCCGCGGCATCAGCCAGGACCTGGCCTGGGTCTCGCTGTCGAAGGTCGAGAAGGACCACCCCGACATCGAACTCAAGTACCTGCCGCCCTACCAGCGCAAGCAGGTCGAGGCGACCATCGCCGAGGGCAGCCTCGGCGACGCCCGCGACAAGATCGAGGAGCTGGCCCTGCAGGCGTCCGCGTGCAAGAAGGATGCCGAGCGCCGCAAGGCCGACAGCGAGAACGCCAAGACCGGCGAGGGCGAGGCGGGTGGCACCACGGGAACCACCACCGCCACGAAGACCTCGGTGGTGACGAAGGCCACACCCACGCCGAGCCCGTCGGCGTCCTCGACCGACAAGTCCACGACCGCACCCACTCCGACACCCGGCCCCAGCCTCTCCGACGAAGAGCAGAAGCTGGTCTCGCTGTGCGGTAAGCAGTAAGCAGCCGTGAGGGGCCCCGTCACACCATGAGTGCTACCAACCCGTCGACGCACCACACGTCAACGATCGGCGCCATCGGCGCGCCCAGCCGGCGCAACACCGAGCTGGCGCTGCTGGTGTTCGCCGTCGCCATCCCGGTGTTCGCCTACGCCAATGTCGGCCTGGCCATCAACGGCCAGGTACCGACCGGCCTGATGGGCTACGGCATCGGGCTCGGCCTGCTCGCGGCGGTCGGACACCTCGTCGTGCGCAAGCTCGCGCCGTACGCCGATCCGCTGCTGCTGCCACTGGCGACGCTGCTGAACGGGCTCGGTCTGGTGTTCATCTGGCGCCTGGACCAGTCGGAGCGGCTGCAGCAGCTCGCCGAGAGGCAGTACGGCGTCTTCAGCCCCTCGGCCCCGAACCAGCTGATGTACTCGGCCGCGGGCATCGCACTGTTCGTCGCCGTGCTGTTCGTGCTCAAGGACCACCGCATCC
The DNA here is from genome assembly GCF_001642995.1 of Streptomyces jeddahensis. Lineage (GTDB taxonomy): Bacteria > Actinomycetota > Actinomycetes > Streptomycetales > Streptomycetaceae > Streptomyces > Streptomyces jeddahensis. The sequence continues at coordinate 85,633 of NZ_LOHS01000101.1, read as the reverse complement.
TGCAGCGCTACACGTACATCTCGATGGTCGCCGCGCTGGTGCTGCTACTCCTGCCGCTCGTGCCGGGCCTGGGCGCGAATGTCTTCGGCGCCAAGATCTGGATCAGCGTCGGCGGCTTCTCGATCCAGCCCGGTGAGTTCGCAAAGATCATCCTTGCGGTGTTCTTCTCCGGCTACCTGATGGTGAAGCGGGACGCGCTGGCGCTCGCCAGCCGCCGCTTCATGGGCCTGTACCTGCCGCGCGGCCGCGACCTCGGCCCGATCATCACGATCTGGGCCGTCAGCCTGCTCATCCTGATCTTCGAGAACGACCTCGGTACGTCACTGCTGTTCTTCGGCATGTTCGTGATCATGCTGTACGTCGCCACCGAGCGGACCAGCTGGATCGTCATCGGTCTGCTCATGTCCGCCGCGGGCGCCGTCGGCGTCGCCTCCTTCGCCAGCCACGTACAGGCCCGTGTCGACGCCTGGCTCGACCCCTTCGCCTGCTACGACACCTCGAACGCCTGCCAGCAGATCGGCCAGTCAATCATGTCCTTCGGCTCCGGCGGTGTCCTCGGCACCGGCCTCGGCCAGGGCAACTCCGACCTCATCGGCTTCGCCGCCAACTCCGACTTCATCTTCGCCACCGTCGGCGAGGAGCTCGGCCTGGCCGGCGTCATGGCGTTCCTGCTGCTGTACGCCCTGATCATCGAGCGGGGCGTGCGCACCGCGCTGGCCGCCCGCGACCCCTTCGGCAAGCTGTTCGCGGTCGGTCTGTCCGGCGCGTTCGCCCTGCAGATCTTCGTGGTCGCCGGCGGTGTCATGGGCCTCATCCCGCTGACCGGTATGACCATGCCGTTCCTCGCGGCCGGCGGCTCGTCCGTCATCGCCAACTGGGCCCTCATCGGCATCCTGATCCGTATCAGCGACACCGCGCGGCGCCCGGCACCGACCCCTGCCTCCAACCCCGACGCCGAGATGACCCAGGTGGTCCGCCCGTGAACAAGCCCCTGCGCCGGATCGCAATCTTCTGCGGACTCCTCGTCCTCGCCCTGCTCATCCGGGACAACTGGCTGCAGTACGTGCAGGCCGACGCCCTGCAGAGCAACGAGAAGAACCGTCGCGTCGCCATCGAGCGGTACGCCGCCCCGCGCGGCGACATCATCGTCGACGGTAAATCCATCACCGACTCCGTCACGACGACCGGGACGGACTTCAAGTACAAGCGGACGTACAAGGACGGGGAGATGTGGGCCCCCGTCACCGGGTTCGCCTCGCAGATCGTCGGCACGAGCCAGCTCGAGGGCATCGAGGACGGCATCCTCACCGGCAACGACGACCGGCTGTTCTTCCGCAACACCCTCGACATGATCACGGGCAAGCAGAAGGAGGGCGGCAACGTCGTCACCACCCTCGACGCCGCCGCCCAGAAGGCGGCCTTCGAGGGCCTGGGCTCGAAGAAGGGCGCCGTCGCCGCCATCGACCCGTCCACCGGCGCCATCCTCGCTCTCGCCTCCACGCCCTCGTACGACCCCTCGGTCTTCGCGGGCCTCAACGACGGCGACAAGTTCAAGGAGCTGGAGAAGGACGCGGACAAGCCGATGCTCAACCGCGCCCTGCGCGAGACCTACCCCCCCGGCTCCACCTTCAAGGTCGTCACGGCCGCCGCGGCGTTGGAGAACGGCAAGGTCACGGACATCGACGCCAAGACCGACTCCCCGGACCCCTGGCCGCTGCCGCTGTCCACGAACAACCTCACCAACGAGCACGGCGCCTGCGAGAACGCCTCGCTGCGCGTGGCCCTGCGGGACTCCTGCAACACCGTCTTCGGCAAGCTCTCCGACGATGTCGGCAACAAGAAGATGATCGAGGAGGCCGAGAAGTTCGGCTTCAACGAGGAGCAGTTCGTCCCGGTCCGCGCCGTCGAGAGCGTCTACCCCGAGGACAACCGCCCGCAGAACGCCATGGCCGGCATCGGCCAGGCCTCCAACCGCGCCACGCCGCTCCAGATGGCCATGGTCGCCGCCGCCGTCGCCAACGACGGCGTCCTGATGCAGCCGTACATGGTCGACCAGCTGACCGCCCCGAACCTCGACGTCATCTCGAAGACCGAGCCGAAGGAGCTCAGCGAGCCGATCTCCAAGGAGAACGCGCAGAAGCTGCAGTCGATGATGGAGACCGTCGTCAGCGAGGGCACGGGAACCAACGCCCAGATCCCCGGCGTCAAGGTCGGCGGCAAGACCGGTACGGCGCAGCACGGCCTGAACAACAGCGAGAAGCCCTACGCCTGGTTCATCTCGTACGCGAAGACCAGCGAGGGCTCCCCGGTCGCCGTGGCCGTCGTCGTCGAGGACGGCAGCGCCAACCGTGCCGACATTTCGGGCGGCGGTCTGGCAGCCCCCATCGCCAAGGCCGTGATGCAGGCAGTGCTCGACAGCAAGGAGTGAAGCCTGTCACGTCGCCTTCACAACGGTGCACGTTGCGATACCGGTCCTGTATCGGGTGACGTTCTCGGACAGGTCAGGGACGGCGAGCCAGGTACGGTATGCCCGGACAGCACACCGCCGGACCACACGTGGGTGCGGTCGGGACCGACGGAGAGGGCTGGTAGGTAGCTATGGAAGAGCCGCGTCGCCTCGGCGGCCGGTACGAGCTGGGCCAGGTGCTCGGCCGTGGTGGCATGGCCGAGGTGTACCTCGCGCACGACACCCGGCTCGGCCGCACCGTGGCGGTGAAGACGCTGCGTGTCGACCTCGCGCGCGACCCGTCCTTCCAGGCCCGCTTCCGCCGGGAGGCCCAGTCGGCCGCCTCGCTCAACCACCCCGCGATCGTCGCGGTGTACGACACGGGCGAGGACTACGTCGACGGGGTCTCGATCCCGTACATCGTCATGGAGTACGTCGACGGGTCGACACTGAGGGAGCTCCTGCACTCCGGGCGCAAGCTGCTGCCCGAGCGCGCCATGGAGATGACCATCGGCATCCTCCAGGCCCTCGAGTACTCGCACCGCAACGGCATCGTCCACCGCGACATCAAGCCGGCCAACGTCATGCTGACGCGCACCGGCCAGGTCAAGGTGATGGACTTCGGCATCGCCCGTGCGATGGGTGATTCCGGCATGACGATGACGCAGACCGCCGCCGTCATCGGCACCGCCCAGTACCTCTCCCCGGAGCAGGCCAAGGGCGAGCAGGTCGACGCCCGCTCCGACCTGTACTCCACGGGCTGCCTGCTGTACGAGCTGCTGACGGTGCGGCCGCCCTTCGTGGGCGACTCGCCGGTCGCGGTCGCGTACCAGCACGTACGGGAGGAACCGCAGCCGCCGAGCGTCTTCGACCCCGAGATCACGCCCGAGATGGACGCGATCGTCCTGCGGGCCCTGGTCAAGGACCCCGACTACCGCTACCAGTCCGCCGACGAGATGCGCGCCGACATCGAGGCCTGCCTCGACGGCCAGCCCGTCGCGGCCACAGCGGCCCTGGGCGCGGTCGGCTACGGCGGCCACCCCGACGACCAGCAGACGGCGATGCTGCGCCCTCAGCCCGGCGCCGGCCAGACGTCGATGATGCCGCCCGTGAGCCCCGACGACGGCTACGGCTACGACGAGCGCCCCGACCGCCGCCGCCAGAAGAAGAACAACACCTCCACGATCCTGCTGGTCGTGGCGGGCCTGCTGGTCCTTGTCGGCGCGATCCTGATCGGGAAATGGGCGTTCAGCGGAAGCAACGCCGCCAACGAACCGTTCAAGGCCCCGAACTTCGTCGGTGAGACGCAGGACGACGCCGAGAAGATGGCGACGAACGTCGATCTGAAGCTGGACATCACGAAGAAGACGTGCGAGGACCAGCCGAAGGGCAACGTCTGCAGCCAGAACCCGAAGGCCGGCACCCCGGTCAACAAGAACGACACCGTCACGCTCGTCGTGTCCAAGGGTGCACCGAAGGTCGCCGTGCCCGATGTGGAGGGCCTGACCTTCGTCAAGGCCGAGGCACAGCTCACCAGGAAGGGCTTCGAGGTCGAGAAGAAGACCGAGGAGTCCGACCAGACCCCGGGCGTCGTCATCGACCAGGACCCCGCAGGTGACACCGAGGTGGAGAAGGGCAGCACCATCACCCTCACCGTCGCGCGGGAGAAGGAGCAGGTCACCGTCCCCGACGTGACCGGCAAGAGCTGTGACGAGGCCGTGAAGCAGATGCAGGACAGCGACCTCACCGGCACCTGCACCGAGGTCGACAGCACCACCGTCGAGGCGGGCAAGGTCGTCGACACGGTTCCGGCCGCGGGCAGCTCGGTCGACCCGGGTTCGTCGGTGAACATCCGTATCGCCAAGGCACCCGCTCAGCAGACCCCCGTACCGGATGTCTTCGGCAGGAGCGTGAAGCAGGCCAAGGAGATCCTGGCCCAGTCCGGGTTCAAGAACATCCAGTTCGCCCCGGGAAGCGACCAGGGCGACAACGCGGTCGTCACCGCCCAGGACCCCGCCCCGGGGACACCGGCGGACCCGAACACCCAGGTGATCACGCTGACCACCCAGGGCGCCGGTAACGGCAACAACGGCGGCGGCGGGGACGACGGCGGCTTCTTCGGAGGCCCCACCGGCACGACCACCCGCACCGAGGAGTACTGACCCTCCTCACCCTCGCCTGAACGCCCCCACAGGGCCCGTACGGACGCCGTCGGCTAGCGCAGCTCAGCCGGCGGCGTCCGTTTTGCTGTCGACGTACCCGCACCAGTCGACCAGTCGCCCAAGGACTCCTCGTCCTCGCCGGCCGACGCCGACATCCCACCCATGTCGCTGTCGTCTCTTCATATTTCACGACTCGTTGATCGGATCGGTGGGGTGTCAGCGCTGTGCCGCTACGGCCCGAGGGATCAACCCCACGCCAGGAGGAGGAGACCGAGCGTGATCACCGGAACAGCTCTACTGGAATCGAAGACGCTGCGTGACAGCGTGCTGGACCGCACGGACGTGCTCGACAGGGTGAAGGCACTGTCACTACTGCCGGACGGCATGCATGTGACGACGGCGATGGTTGCCGCGTACTTCCAGGTCGGCACCAAGGCAATCGAATCTCTCGTGGTCGATCACCGGGAGGAGATGGCTGCCAACGGGTACCGCGTTTTGACAGGTCCAGAACTGACCTCCTTCAAGGAGGTCAGTCAGATCCAGTCGCGCACGCGAGCCATCGCGGTTTACTCCCGCCGCGCCGTCCTCAACGTCGCCATGCTCCTCCGAGACAGCGAAGTCGCACGTCAAGTGCGTACTTATCTACTCGACATGGAGTACCTGGTCCGCACGCAGCCTGTGGACAACTCCGTCGACAGCCACTCCAGTGCCCTCGACACCCGCAACGACCGGGGCATCGACATCAGCGCACGCACAGCTGACGGGCGTACGGTGGCCGTCCAGTGCAAGAACCGCCCCGGCCGCTGGTCCGTTCCCAGTGCCGACATGCAGAAGTTCGCCGGCGCGGCACGCGCCATCGACCCCGTCGCTATTGCCCCGTTCGTCGCCACCTGCAACTTCAGCCCGGAAGCGAAAGCGATCGCCGATCTGAGCGGGGTCATCACCGTGAACCGCAACGAACTCGAGGCGTGGACCGCTGGAGTACGCCTCAAGGCGCTGCGGTAGCTTTCGCGGAAAAGAGGCCTGAAGCCGCAAGAGATGGTTGCGGCTTCAGGCCTCGGCCATGTTAGGTGACTGGCCCTCTCAAAGGGGGTCAGTCACCTCAGCGCAACTCCGCCGGCGGCGTCCGCTCGCTGTCGACCTTCTCGACGCGCTCCAGCTTGCCCCACACGATGTAGCGGTACGTGGACGTGTACACCGGCGTGCACGTCGTCAGCGTGATGTAGCGGCCGGGCTTCTTCACGCCCGACTCCTTGGGGATCTGGCTCAGGACCTTCACGTTGTACTTCGAGGTCTCGGGCAGGATCGCGTACGCCTTGTACACGTACCACTTGTCCTTCGTCTCGAAGACGATCGCGTCGCCCTTCTTGATCTTGTCGATGTTGTGGAACTTGGCGCCGTGACCGTCGCGATGCGCGGCCAGGGAGAAGTTGCCGTCGCCGCCGTCCTGCGGCAGCACGGCCTTCACGGGGTCCGTGTAGTAGCCGGCGACGCCGTCGTTCAGCACCTTCGAGGAGGTGCCCTTCTTGACGAGCACCTCGCCGTTCTTCATCGCCGGAACGTGCAGGAAGCCGACGCCGCCCTTGGTGTCCAGGGCGCCGGGACCGGTGTCCTTCGACCACGTGTCGCGCACCTGGTCGCCCTGCTGGTCCGCCGCGCGGTCCGCGACGACGTTCGTCCACCACAGCGAGTAGACGACGAACAGCCCGAGGACGAGGCCCGCGGTGATGAGGAGCTCACCGAAGACGCTGACCACCGTGGCGAAGCGCCCCAGGGCCCGGCGTCGTGGTGCGGGCACAGGCGCCCCGGTGCGCTCGTCGCGGTCGGTCGTGGCTACCACTGATCTGCCCCGTCTGTGCTGGTGACCTGTTCAGGTGCTGGTGAAGTCGGCTCGCGTGTCCCGGTGCACGTGCGGTGCACCTACTCGACGAGCGCATCGGGCTTGCCCTTGCTGCGCGGCCGCACCTCGACCATCTTGCCCCAGACGATCATCCGGTAGGTACTGGTGAATTCTGGGGTGCAGGTGGTGAGAGTGATGTAGCGGCCCGGTTTGGTGAAGCCGGATCCCCTGGGGATCGGGTCGAGGACGCTCGTGTTCTTCGGCGAGGTCTGCGGGAGGATGCTCGTCATCTCGTAGACGTAGTACGCGTCCTGGGTCTCGACCACGATCGGATCGCCCGGCTTGAGGCGGTTGATGTACCGGAACGGCTCACCGTGCGTGTTGCGGTGCCCCGCGACGCCGAAGTTGCCCGTCTTGGCGTCCGGCATCGCCGTCGGGATGCTGTCCTTGCCGTAGTGGCCGACCATGCCGTTGTCGAGGACCTTCTGCTTGTCGATGCCCTCCGCGATCGGCACCACGACGTCCAGCTTGGGGATGTGCATGATGGCGAAGCCCTGGCCCGGCTCGAACGCCCCGGGGTTCCGCTTCCCCTTCGCCCAGTCGTCCTGCAGCGTGTGGGCCGCCGCATCGGTCTGCTGATGGGCGCGGACGTTCGTCCACCACAGCTGGTACGTCACGAAGAGCAGCATCAGCACGCCGGTGGTGATGAACACCTCGCCTATCGCGCGGCTGGCGAGCACGGCGGGGCTCGGCTTCCGGGCGCGTTCGGCGCGGCGGGCCTCGAGCCGGGTGAGGGGCTTGGAGGCCGCCTCAGCTGCTTCGTCCGATGCCTCCTGTGCCGTGGCCCGGGAGGCCGCGGAATGCCGGCCGCCGCCGCGTCTGGCGGCGCGACGGCGGGCTGCCCGGCCCTCTCCGGGAGGCACGGCGGCCGTGGAACCCGGTTCGGGGCCGCTCCCTGCCGGAGAGACGGCCCGGCGCGTGTCGTCCGTACGCAGACCCACCGTCTCGTCGTCGAGGACGGGACGCGGGCGCGGGATACGCAGGCCCACGGTCGCGTCGTCTACGACGTCCGCAGTCAGACCGTCCGTCTGCGGTAAGGCCGGTCCGGCGGCAGAAGCGGGCGCGGAATCGAGGTACGGGTCCGGCTCGATCAGGGCGGCCGGACGCGCGTCGAGAGACTCGTGTGGCTGCGCGTAAGGCTCGGCGGACAGCTCCTGCCCGTACGCGGCTGCTTGCCCCTCGTACGTGGGCTGCTCCTCGTATGTGGGCTGCTCCTCGTATGTGGGCTGCTCCTCGTACGAAGAAGGTCCCACGTACGAAGAAGGCTGTCCCTCGTACGAAGGCCGGGAGGGCGCCTGCGACCTGAACCAGGCGCTCGGGTGCCCCAGCTCGCCACGACGGGTGTGCTGCCCCGGCAGAGGGTCGCTCAGCGGATCGGCCAGTTGATCCACGGCCGCCTCGAACGCGTCCACCTCGAACGCGTCGGCACCCTGGAACGCGTCAGCGCCCCCGTACGCGTACTCATCGTACTCGCCGTACGGGGCACCCTCGCGCTCGGGGCGCAGCGCGGTCACGCCGTGGCCCTGCCCACCACCGGGGCGAGCCCTGTCGATCTCTCGATCGCGCCCGGGTCGCCGCACTCGACCAGCCAGTTGGCGAGCATCCGGTGACCGTGCTCCGTCAGCACCGACTCAGGATGGAACTGCACGCCCTCCACCCGGTGTTCACGGTGGCGCAGGCCCATGATGATGCCGTCCTGCGTACGGGCCGTGACCTCCAACTCGTCCGGGATCGTGGACGGCTCGGCGGCCAGTGAGTGGTAGCGGGTCGCGGTGAAGGGCGAGGGCAGGCCGGCGAAGACGCCCTTGCCCTCGTGCTCGACGAGAGACGTCTTGCCGTGCAGCAGCTCCGGAGCGCGGTCCACGACACCGCCGTATGCCACGGCCATCGACTGCAGACCAAGGCAGACCCCGAACACCGGCACATCGGTCGCGGCGCAGTGGCGCACCATGTCGATGCACACACCCGCCTGCTCGGGCGCCCCGGGACCGGGCGAGAGCAGCACGCCGTCGAAACCGTCCTGCGCATGGGCCGTGGAGACCTCGTCGTTCCGGCGGACCTCGCACTCGGCGCCCAGCTGGTACAGGTACTGCACCAGGTTGAAGACGAAGCTGTCGTAGTTGTCGACGACGAGAATGCGTGCGCTCACTGGCCGTTCACCGTCACATCATTGAAGGGGAGCAGAGGCTCGGCCCAAGGGAAGACGTACTGGAAGAGGACGTAGACCACAGCGAGGACCAGCACCAGCGAAATCAGTGCCTTCACCCATGCGTTTCCTGGCAGATGCCGCCAGATCCAGCCGTACATGCCGTCCCTTCCGTCGCACCACGGCACCAGACTCACGCCGTACGGGCACCAGCCTAACGGCGCAATGCCTTCGGTTTCCCGGCCTCCACAGGCTGAGTGGCGTCGAGATGGGCCCAGACGATCAACCGGTGGCTGTGACCCCACTCCGGCTCACATGTCGTCAGCGTGAGATAACGCCCCGGACGGTCGTATCCGGACTTCCGCGGCACGGGATCGATCACCGCGATATCCGTGGGCAGCGTCTTGTACGGCTTGGTATCGATGCGGTACGTGAACCACGTCATGCCGTCGGTGAGGACCACCGCATCGCCGGGACGCAGCTTCGGGAAGTCCTTGAAGGGATCGCCGTAGGTGCGGCGGTGGCCGGCCACGGCGAAGTTGCCCTTCTGGCCGAGCTGGGCGGTGCCGGCGTAATGGCCGAGGCCCTTCTTCAGGGTGTCGGTCTTGGTGCCCTCGAGCACGGGCTTGTTCCACGTGAAACCAAGACGCGGGATGTACATCACGGCGAAGGGTGTGCCGTCCTTGTAGGGAGCGGGCTTCTTCGTCTCGGCGGGCTTCTTCGTCTCAGCGGGCGCGGGCTCGCCGCTGTTCCTCTCCGGCGCTTCCGGGGCGGCGCCGGTTCCCTTGTCCTCACCGGTCCCAGGCTCTGCCGCGGCGGGGAGCGACCCCTGCGCCCACCGGTCCTGCAGCTGATCGATCTGATCGTCCATGGCACCGTCCGCCTGCACACCGGTCCAGAACAGCGTGTAACAGACGAAGAGCACGATCACGGCGCCGACGGTGATGCACAGTTCGCTGAACGTCCTGACGATCACTCGCAGCGACACCGCCGGCCTCCCGGGTGGTTACTCCACAGGCTTCGCGTAGTGGAGATCCACTGTGCCCGAATACCCGGGAAGAGTCACCGACCCTTCCTCCTCGACTTTCCACCCGAGACCGTACGCATTGACGTACAGCATGTAGTTCTGGATCTCCGGCGAGGCCGCGAGGGCCGCCTGCAGCTTCTCCGGGTCGCCGACCGCGGTCACCGTGTACGGCGGGGAGTACACGCGGCCCTGAAGGATCAGGGTGTTGCCGACGCAGCGCACCGCACTGGTGGAGATCAGCCGCTGGTCCATGACCTTGATCCCCTCGGCGCCGCCCTGCCACAGGGCGTTGACGACGGCCTGCAGGTCCTGCTGGTGGATGACGAGGTCGTTGGGCTGGGGTTCCGGGTAGCCGGGAAGCTTGGCGGTGGCGTTCGGCGGGGCGTCGTTGAGGGTCACGGAGACGGCCTGACCGCGGAGCTTCTTGGTCCCGGCGTTCTCCTCAAGGGCCGCCAGCTTGGCGTCCTCGGCCTCCGTGCTGCCGTCGTCCCGTTCGGCGAGCGACTCGACATCGTCACGCAGGGCGCTGTTCGACTCGTCGAGCTCACCGTTTCTGTGGCTGCGCTCCTGGATGAGATCGGAGAGCCGCAGCAGCGAGGCGTCGGTGCGGATGTTGGTGCCCTTGGCCGTGTTGAAGCTCGTGAAGAAGATCAGCCCGGCGAGAGCAAAGACGGCAATCGTGAGCAACCGCACAGGTCGCCAGCGTGCTTTACCAGCGGGACTGGATTGGATCCCCGGGGAGTCGGCAGAATTGCTCAACGTACCCTTACTCCTTACGGCGCCACGGAAGCACTACGCTAGCCGACGCCCGGGGGAGCGCTCAGATTCCCCTTGTACGCTGCCCGGGGCCAGCCCAGTTCCCTTGCGCGGCCACGCAGCGCATCGACAGGAGAGACCCTCGTGCCGAAGTCACGTATCCGCAAGAAGGCCGACTACACGCCGCCGCCGTCGTCGAAGCAGGCGGCCAACATCAAGCTGTCCAGCCGCGGCTGGGTGGCTCCGGTGATGCTGGCGCTGTTCCTGATCGGCCTCGCCTGGATCGTCGTCTTCTATGTGACCGACGGCTCGCTGCCGATCGACGCCCTGGGCAACTGGAACATCGTCGTGGGCTTCGGTTTCATCGCCGCGGGGTTCGGCGTCTCCACGCAGTGGAAGTAGCGCCCCTCCAAGGCTCTGCCCCCAGCTATCCACTGAGTTATCCACAGCTCTGTCCACAGCAGGGGAAAAGGTCAGAAGATCCGTCAGAAGATCTGTGGATAACCCACCGGTATTGCTGCCGGTGTGACTGACCTACCGCCGTTCGTATCCCTGTTCGCCCCTTGTCCTTCCTGCGAAAACCCAGGTCAGGGACAAGGGGCACACTCGTTCCCCACGGCATGCACAGGATCAGCCACACGCTGTGGACAACCGGGGCTCAGGTGAGCTGCGCCGTCCTCATCAGCACCATGACGAGGGACACGGCGAGCACCACCGCACAGGTCGCGCTCTGGATCAGCGTCCGGCGCTCACGGGGCGCGTGCACCATGGCGTACCCGACCACGACACCGCCGACGAGTCCGCCCACGTGGGCTTCCCAGGCGATGTTGGCCCAGGTGAACGTGAAGACCAGGTTGATCACGAGCAGCGCGATGACCGGCCGCATGTCGTAGTTCATCCGCCGCATGAGGACGGCGGTCGCGCCAAATAGGCCGAAGATGGCCCCGGAGGCGCCGAGCGACGGCTGGTTGGGGGCCGCGATGAGATAGGTCAGAGCGCTGCCCGCGAGCCCCGAGACCGCGTAGAGAACGATATAGCGTGCGCGGCCCAGCGCGGCTTCCAGCGGGCCTCCGATCCACCAGAGGCTGAGCATGTTGAAGGCGATGTGGACGACGCCGCCGTGCAGGAACATCGCTGTCAGCAGCCGGTACCACTGCCCGTCCGCGATGCCCTCGAGTGACCCCAGTACGGGGACGTAGGCGCGCCCGATCAGGCTGAACCTGTCCGTGAAGCGGTCACCGATCGAGAGCTGCACCACGAAGACGGCGAGGTTGATCGCGACAAGGATCTTGGTGACCATGCGCGGGTCCGCGGCCATCGTGCCACCGGCGATGGTGCGCGGCTGGTTCGCGGCTGGGGCATGGCCCGTGCCGGAGCCCTGCCGTACGCAGTCGGGGCACTGGAATCCGACCGAGGCGCTGACCATGCACTCTGGGCAGATGGCGCGCTCGCAGCGGGTGCAGCGGATGCCCGTCTCCCGGTCCGGGTGCCGGTAGCAGCCGGGCAGGTTCTGGGCGTCCTGCGGGCCCGTCGGGTTGCCTGGCGCCTGGTCCATGGGGGCTCCCCTCGTTCTCCGTACACAACGCACCGCCCCGCCCATCCTTACGGACGGGCGGGGCGTTTGGTTCCCTGCGGGCCCTTGCGGGTGCGCCCGCGGGATGCCATGGGGCTCAGCCCTGGCGGGTCTCCACGACGACCGACTCGATGACGACGTCGTTGACGGGGCGGTCGGTGCGCGGGTTCGTCTGGGTGGAGGCGATGGTGTCCACGACCTTCTGGCTGGCCGTGTCGGTGACCTCGCCGAAGATGGTGTGCTTGCGGGTCAGCCAGGCGGTGGGCGCGACGGTGATGAAGAACTGCGAGCCGTTGGTGCCCGGACCTGCGTTGGCCATGGCCAGCAGGTACGGCCTGTCGAAGGCGAGGTCCGGGTGGAACTCGTCCTCGAACTGGTAGCCAGGGCCGCCGGTGCCGTTGCCCAGCGGGTCACCGCCCTGGATCATGAAGCCGCTGATCACCCGGTGGAAGACCGTACCGTCGTAGAGCCTGTCGGTGGACTTCTGGCCGGTTTCCGGGTGGACCCACTCCCGCTCGCCCTGGGCGAGCTCGACGAAGTTCTTGACCGTCTTCGGCGCATGGTTCGGCAGCAGCCGCACCTCGATGTCGCCGTGGTTGGTCTTCAGGGTGGCATAAAGCTGCTCAGCCACGATCTGCCTTCCGTTGTCCTCTGTGACCCTCTGATCCTCGCACGGATGGTCTCTGCCGTCTTCGCACGGATGGTCCGTGCGTCGCCGGGCGCTCTCAGCCTGCCGGACGGCACCTCTTTACCGGGGAAAAACGGCCTCATGGCACCGGAAGGGGCGCGTCGCACCGGGATCCGTGGCATCGTCGTCGGCAAGCTCCCCTTGCACCCGTATCGCTCGTGGATTCCCTGAGTCGTCACTGATGACCCGGATGCCCGCCCTCGCATGCCGCGGAGCTTTCCGACAGGCATGATCCCGATAAGGGTGGAAAGGTGAAATACCTGTACGCCACCGAGGAGGAGGATCCCGTGACCCGCATCGACAGCGTGCGCGCCGCGACCGGCTCGGCGAAGGACAGCGTGCTGCACGCCGCGGAAGTGGTGGCGCCCTACGCCGACACGGCCAAGGACCGGGCCGCGCACTACGCACACGAGGCACGTGTACGTCTGGCGCCGAAGGTGTCGTATGCCGCCCAGCAGGCGGCGGAACAGGCACGTGCCCAGTACGGCGCACATGTTGCGCCGCGCCTGGAGCAGGCACGCACCCATGTGCCGCCCAAGGTCGATTACGCGGCTCATGAGGCCGCGATCCGTACTCGCAGGGCAGCCCGCCAGGCCGCCGACTATTCGAGGCCGCGTATCGAGCAGGCCGTCGCCGCGGCCCAGCCGGTCCGTGAGGAAGCAGCCGCTCGGAGTGTGGCAGCGCTGGCCGCGCTGCGCGGTCAGGTTTCCCCCAAGGAGATCCAGAAGCTGGTCCGCAAGCACGAGCGCCGGGCGAAGGCCGGGCGGTTCGCCAAGGGTCTGGCCCTGTTCACCGCCCTCGCCGGTGGCGCCTTCGCCGCCTGGAAGTGGTGGGACAGGCAGGCCAACCCGGACTGGCTGGTCGAGCCGCCGGCCGCCACCGAAGTGTCCGGCAGCGGTGCGCTGAGCTCGGTGGACGGGAGCCAGCTCGATCCGGACGTCGAGGCGAAGCAGGCCGAGGCAGAGGCGGCCGAGCGCAAGGAGCGCGACGAGCGCGAATGAGCCCCACATCCGCCGACGCCGTCGGGCGGGAGACCAGCCGGTCTCCCGCCCGACGGCGTTTCACGTGAAACCTCCACGCGCTCGAGCTCGACCTGCGCCGCCTCTCACGCCCTCATAGGGCGCTTGGTCGGCGCTTGGCCTGCGGTTTGCGCAAAGGACGGCTCCCGATCTCCCTCAGAACGCCGAAGGAAACTTCTCTCAGAACGCCGAAGGCGACGCCGCCCGCGCTGTCCGCGGGCGGCGTCGCCTTGTGTCTCTGTGGAGCCTAGGGGAGTCGAACCCCTGACATCTGCCATGCAAAGACAGCGCTCTACCAACTGAGCTAAGGCCCCGAAAACGATGCATCCGCCGGCAGAAACCACCTCCCGGCAGGCACCGGGGACCAGAGTACCGGGTAACCCCCGGGATCTCGCAAAAGGATTGGGGCTCCCGGTCCACGATCGCGCTTCGTAAGATGCTCGACGTGGTTCGCAGCAGCGAACCGCGCGGTACTTGGGGAAGCGATGGGGAGACGCAATGGACGCCGCACAGCAGGAAGCGACCGCAAGAGCACGGGAGCTGCAGCGGAACTGGTACGGAGAGCCGTTGGGGGCGCTCTTCCGTAAGCTGATCGATGACTTGGGCCTCAACCAGGCGCGGCTCGCGGGGGTGCTCGGTCTCTCCGCCCCCATGCTGTCCCAGCTGATGAGCGGCCAGCGCGCCAAGATCGGCAATCCGGCGGTGGTCCAGCGCGTCCAGCTGCTGCAGGAGCTGGCCGGTCAGGTCGCGGACGGCAGTGTGAGCGCCGCCGAGGCGAGCGAGCGCATGGACGAGATCAAGAAGTCCCAGGGCGGTTCCGTTCTCAGCGCCAACACCTCGCAGACCACGTCGAGTTCGGGCGCGCCGACGGTCAAGCGCGTTGTCCGCGAGATCCAGTCCCTGCTGCGCTCGGTCGCCGCCGCCGGCGACATCATCGAGGCCGCGGACACGCTCGCTCGCGATCACCCGGAGCTGGCAGAGTTCCTGCGGGTGTACGGCGCCGGACGCACGGCGGACGCCGTCGCCCACTACCAGGCGCATCAGAGCTGAGCCGGCGGCCGGGCCGCCAGGACCGCCGAACCGGGAGCTGGGCACGACGATGGGTGAGATCTTCGCCGGGCGGTACGAACTTGCCGACCCGATCGGACGCGGGGGAGTCGGGGCGGTCTGGCGCGCCTGGGACCACCGGCGGCGCCGGTATGTGGCCGCCAAGGTGCTGCAGCAGAGCGACGCGCACACGCTGCTGCGCTTCGTACGCGAGCAGGCGCTGCGGATCGACCACCCTCACGTACTGGCTCCGCTCAGCTGGGCCGCCGACGACGACAAGGTCCTGTTCACCATGGATCTCGTCGGCGGCGGCTCGCTGGCGCATCTGATCGGCGACTACGGCCCGCTGCCGCCGGGCTATGTCTGCACGCTGCTCGACCAGTTGCTGTCCGGGCTCGCCGCGGTGCATGCCGAGGGGGTCGTGCACCGCGACATCAAGCCGGCCAACATCCTGCTCGAGGCGACCGGCACCAAGCGGCCGCATCTGCGGCTGTCGGACTTCGGCATCTCGATGCGCAAGGGCGAGCCGCGGCTCACCGAGACGGACTTCGTGGTGGGGACGCCCGGGTACTTCGCGCCCGAGCAGATGCTGGGCGCGGAACCGGACTTCCCCGCTGATCTCTATGCCATCGGCCTGGTGGCCCTGTATCTGCTGCAGGGCGCCAAGCCGGACGCGAAGGCGCTCGTCGAGCGCTTCAGGGCACAGGGCACGCCAGGCGCACCGCAGGGCATCCCCGAGCCGCTCTGGCAGGTCGTCGCGACTCTGCTGCAGCCGGATCCGCAGGCGCGGTTCCGTACAGCGACGGGGGCGCGCAAGGCGCTGGCCTCCGCCGCCGAGATGGTGCCCGAGCCCGGCCCGGACGACGAGCTGGTCGAGGTCTTCGACCAACTCGGGCCGCTCCCGCCCGGATTCGGCCCCGACGGGCCCGTCACGGCGGCGCCCCGGTCGGGGCGGTCTGCGGCTGACGCCCCCGCCGGAGCCCCGGCTGGCGCCGATCCCTCGACGCCCCGGCATCCTTCGGAGCTCCAGGCTCCTTCGGCGCCAGGCCATCCCTCGATGTCGGAGACGGGCAGCTTCCACCTCGCTCCGCCACCGCAGGCCAGCCCGGCCCCACCGTCGAGCCCGCTGACGGGCCCCTCGTCACCACCGACGGCCGACGTCGATCAGGCTCCGACGGCCGCGGTCCAGGCGGACACCGCACCCACGCGTCCGTACACGGCGCAAGTCCCGCAGGGCCCCGCTCATCCCGCTCACGCATACCAGTCCCCGCAGCCGCTCCAGCCGGGCCCTGCTGACCTGCCCGTCCCTGGGTATGCCCCCGAGTACGTCCCAGGGGCAGCCCACGTAACCGCACCCGGGTCCGCTCAGCTGCCGTACGCGGCGCCCCGGCACCCCGCCCGGCGTCCCGGGCCGCCCGCGAAGGTGACGATCTCCGTGCTGGCGGTGGCACTGGTCTGCTTCGCCGTGGGCATCTGGGCGCTGACCCAGATCTGACCCGGAACCGCCCGAGCCGCCGGCCCCTCAGGGCGTCCCGTACTCCCGGGGAACCCCGGCCCCCGCCCGCCGTCGCGCAACCACCGTCCACCCGACCAGGAACAGCACCAGCGCGACGCCCGTGCCGAGACTGCAGGCAGCGACCAGCTTCATGGTGTCGCCGCGCTCGGCCTCGGCCTCCGTCTCCCCGCTCGCCGCCGCGTCCTTGTCCCTGTCCGTGACGCTGAAGGCATCGGCGGGCTGCGGGGACCCGGCGTACTCGGGTTCGGCCTGCGCAGCCCCCCGTACCGTCACGCGGAGCGTCAGCCCGAAGGAACCCTCGCCGTACTCGTCTGCGATCTCAGGGTTGAGGTGGACGACGAGGTAGTACCAGCCGGCGAACCGCATCCCGCTCACCCTGTCGTCGGTGTCATAGCGGTTCTTGTAGGCGACCGGGGGAAGCGGGTACAGGGTTTCCGACTTCTGCTCGCCGTCGTACCCGGTGCTGGTGTCCACGACGAAGCCGCGCACCGGGTTGTACAGGGCCGTGACCAGGGCGTTGCCCACATATCCGGTGCCTCCGCGCGCACTGCCCAGCTCGGCGGTGGCGAAGAGCTGCTGCCCCCAGTCCACGGGCACGCGGTAGAAGAGCGTCTCCCCTGCCTCGATGTCGTCCTTCCATACACCCTGCGTCAGTCCGCGCGCCTCGCTGAAGCCGGCTCCTCCCTTGCGTTCCTCGGGCTCGCCGTCGAGCGGCTGGGGCGACGCGGAGTCCCAGACCTCGGGCGGCACGGTCGAACCGGTCTGCTTCAGTGCGGGCTCGGACACGTACTGGAGCTCGAGATCCCAGTCCTCCTGGGTCGACGGGGAGGTGCCGGTGCGCTCGACGACCACGTAGTACGCAGCGGCCTCCTGGCAGTACGACTCGGTGGGTCCGATGGTCCGCGAGGCCCAGGCGGCGATGGGCCGCGCGCTCTCGGCTGCGCCGAAGTGCTCCTCGTTGTACGAGCACGTGCGGCCGTCGCCGTCCTCCAGGGAGACCTTGATGCCGTCCGCGTACATGACCTTCGCTGTCGGACTCGGCACGGCGGTGACGGAGACGTACGCGTTGGATGTGGCGTCGAGTTGGAGGCGGTAGTACAACTTGACGTCGCCGCGCGGGAGGGAGCTCCTGTACGTGGAGCCTGCCTGCAGCTTCTCGGCATCCGTATTGCTGCTGGCGCCCTCGACCCGCGCCGCGTCATCGTCGAAGGCATACGAGCGCGGTGTGCCCGTAGCCGCAGAGGCCGACGCCGCGGGGAGTACGGCGGATACGCAGAGCGAGCCCAGGACAGCCAGCGCAGCTCCCACAGCGAACCACGATCTGCGGTAGTACGGGCTCCCGATCATCACGCGCCACCCCTCATCGCACTTTGCATCGGCAAGCAAAAAATTTACTTAAGTAAAGTGGATTGGCCGGACCCGGCAGCACAAAGCCCCGGTCAGCATGCGACCGGGGCCCGTGAAGAGACTGCCAGGGATACTCACGAACCCGTGGGCACGGAGTCAGTCGCCTCCGTCCACAGATCCTGCTCGGCGCGATCCGCCTGGATCTGGCGGTACACGAGGAGTCCGCCGATGGCGGCCAGTGCGACCAGGAGAAGCTTCTTCACCGCGCGACCTCGTCTTTCCTTGACGTAGGGGACCTCTGGCGCCCGACTATACACACCGATCGATATCGATCGGTGACCTGCGTCGACCCTCAACTGCCGCCCTGATACCAGCAGTCGAACGGAAGGCAGTCTCGCCGGTTGCCCCTTGCATGCCGGGACTTTCACGACTCTTGGGACTCTTCCGCCCATCTACGTCCATCCGGGTGGTGTTCATCCGAAGATCGATGCGCCGTGGGCGTCGGTCCACCACTCTCCGCCCGTCATACACATCATGAGGAAAGTACGCAAATCGCCCGACCCATCTGGGAGAGATCATGGCCGCCAACAAGGTCATCAAGCTGTGGACCGTCCTCCTTTCCGCCGTCCTCGCGGTGCTCGCCGCACTCGGTTTCAGCACGACGGCCACTGCCGCCCCCGCAGTACAGCAGCCGACGGAATCCTGCAACGGCACGGCGGACGCGACGGTACCCGCGCCCCACGCGGTCCACTGGAGGCCGCCGTTCGTCCGGTCCCTGCCGCCCACGATGAAGCAGCGCATCCACGCCGAGGCCCACGGTTCCTCACCCACCTGCCGCCGCCTGCCGGCGTTCGACGCCGCCGCCATGACAGGCAGAGCCGATGTGACGGAAGTCCCCGCCCTCTGAAGCCCGCGCAGGCACAGCCGGATCGCAAGACAGCACAGCAGTCCACGCACGTATCACCGCAGTACAGGCATCACCGCAGTACAGGCATCAACGCATCACAGCAGCTCATGCACCACAGCAGTTCATGCACCACGACAGCTCATGCACCACGACAGCTCAGCTCACGCATCACAGCAGTCCCCCAAGACCCTGAAGCGCTCTGCCAGCAGAGCCCCGGCGTGACCCCAGATCTCCGCCGGTTCCCCGTCTTTCGCCACGCCTCGTAGAACGCGACGAAGCAGAAGCGTCGTCCCGCGGTCCGAGGCAGACGCAGAGACCAGAAGCAAAGCCACACGGCAGACGACAGCACCACGGCAGACGACAGGCAGACGACAAGCGGACGCAGACGCCGGACGCAGACGCCAAGAGGACGAACGTCAAAGACCCCCAGTCGGGATCGACTGAGGGTCTTATCGGTGGTGGGGCTAACAGGACTTGAACCTGTGGCCTCTTCCTTATCAGGGAAGCGCTCTAACCGTCTGAGCTATAGCCCCTCGCGCTGCGCGCTGACCTCTGAAGATTAGCGCACGACGCGGCCAGTCCCAAAATCGGTAACCGGATGGCCTTACTCGTCCTCCGCGAGCGTCAGCTCGACGCCGCCGACGAAGCCCGCAGAGAGGTTGTAGATGAAGGCGCCGAGCGTCGCCAGTGCCGTCGCGAGGACGACGTCGATCACCGCGATGACCGACGTGAAGATCAGGACGTTCGGCAGCGACAGGAACGCCTGCAGGTCGAAGCCGTTGGACTCGTTGGAGCCCGTCGCCTCGGCGATCGTGCCGCCCACCGTGGAGAAGACGCCCATGGCGTCCATGACCATCCACAGCACCGCCGCGGCAACGATGGTGCAGACGCCCAGCGCGATGGAGAGCATGAAGCTCACCTTCATCACCGACCACGGGTCGGCCTTGGCCACCCGCAGCCGTGCCTTGCGCGTGCGCGGCATCGTCCGTGCCCCTGTCCGCGCCCTGCGGACCGTCTCTGGGGCGGGCGCGGGGGCCTGATATGCCTGCGGCGGATGGTACGGCTGAGCAGGCTGCTGATCCGGCTGACCATGCTGGGCAGGCTGACCGTGCTGAGCAGGCTGCTGAGGCCGCTGTGGGGACTGATGGGTCCCCTGCTCCCCCGGCAGCGGGCCCGCCGTGCCGCCGACCTGGCCCTGGCTCTGGGCCTGGCCCTGAGCCTGGGCCTGGCCTGCCGCCCCCTCAGGGCCGGGCGCGTACCCGTCGTACTGCTGAGTCCCCGGTCCTCGGGTATCCGTCACAGTTCCCCCCTGGGATCCATGAGAGTCATGGGAGTCTGCCGAGTCGTTGGCGGGGCCACGAACGCCGTCCGCTCCGGTTCCGTTCGTTCCGGCGCCCGTGGCTCCGCTCACGCTGGCTCACTCCTCGTGCTACTCGGCCGTGGACTCCGTGCCCTCGTCCGTACCGGCGGCGATCGCGTCACCGGCCGATTCGCCGACGGCCTCCTCGCCGTCGACCTCCTCGGCCTCGCGACCGGCCTCGGCGTTACGCGCGATGCCGACCACGGCATCGCGCTTGCCCAGGTTGATCAGTTGGACGCCCATGGTGTCACGGCCCGTCTCCCTGACCTCACTGACTCGCGTACGAATCACGCCGCCACCGAGCGTGATGGCGAGGATCTCGTCACCGTCCTCGACCACCAGCGCCCCGACGAGCGAACCGCGGTCCTCCACGATCTTGGCGGCCTTGATACCGAGGCCGCCGCGGCCCTGGACGCGGTACTCGTCGACAGCGGTCCGCTTCGCGTACCCGCCGTCGGTGGCAGTGAACACGAACGTACCGGGCCGGACAACATTCATCGACAGCAGTTCGTCGCCCTCGCGGAAGCTCATGCCCTTCACGCCCGAGGTCGCACGCCCCATCGGGCGCAGCGTCTCGTCCGATGCGGTGAACCTGATCGACTGGGCCTTCTTGCTGATGAGCAGCAGATCGTCATCGGCCGACACCAGTTCGGCGCCGATGAGCTCGTCGTCGGAACCATCGCCCTTCTCGCGGAGGTTGATGGCGATGACGCCGCCCGAGCGCGGGGAGTCGTAGTCCTTGAGGACGGTCTTCTTGACCAGGCCGGCCTTGGTGGCGAGGACCAGGTACGGCGCCGCCTCGTAGTCCCGGATGGCGAGGATCTGCGCGATCGTCTCGTCCGGCTGGAAGGCGAGGAGGTTCGCCACGTGCTGGCCGCGCGCGTCGCGTCCGGCGTCCGGCAGTTCGTACGCCTTGGCGCGGTAGACGCGGCCCTTGTTCGTGAAGAACAGCAGCCAGTGATGCGTGGTCGACACGAAGAAGTGGTCGACGATGTCGTCTTCCTTGAGCTTCGCGCCGCGGACGCCCTTGCCGCCGCGCTTCTGCGCGCGGTAGTCGTCGGTCTTGGTGCGCTTGACGTAGCCGCCGCGGGTGACCGTGACGACGATGTCCTCCTCGGCGATCAGGTCCTCGATGGACATGTCACCGTCGAAGGGGATCAGCTTGGAGCGGCGGTCGTCGCCGTACTTCTCGACGATCGCGGTGAGCTCCTCGCTGATGATGCCGCGCTGGCGGATCGGCGAGGCGAGGATCTCGTTGTACTCGGTGATCTTCGCCTGGAGCTCGTCGTGCTCCTGGACAATCTTCTGGCGCTCCAGGGCGGCCAGTCGGCGCAGCTGCATCTCGAGGATGGCGTTGGCCTGGATCTCGTCGATCTCCAGCAGGCCCATCAGGCCTTCACGGGCGATCTCGACGGTGTCGCTGCGCCGGATGAGGGCGATGACCTCGTCGATCGCGTCGAGCGCCTTGAGCAGGCCGCGCAGGATGTGGGCGCGCTCCTCGGCCTTACGGAGCCGGAACCTCGTACGGCGGACGATGACCTCGATCTGGTGCGACACCCAGTGGCGGATGAACGCATCCAGCGAGAGCGTGCGCGGCACACCGTCGACGAGCGCCAGCATGTTCGCGCCGAAGTTCGTCTGCAGGTCGGTGTGCTTGTAGAGGTTGTTCAGGACGACCTTGGCGACCGCGTCGCGCTTAAGCACGATCACCAGGCGCTGGCCCGTGCGGGAGCTGGTCTCGTCGCGGACGTCGGCGATGCCGCCGATCCTGCCGTCCTTGACGAGGTCGGCGATCTTCTGCGCGAGGTTGTCCGGGTTGACCTGGTACGGCAGTTCCGTGACCACCAGGCACTGGCGGCCCTGGATCTCCTCGACCTCGACGACCGCGCGCATCGTGATGGAGCCGCGACCGGTGCGGTACGCCTCCTCGATGCCCTTGCGGCCAACCACCAGGGCGCCGGTCGGGAAGTCCGGGCCCTTGATCCGCTCGATCAGCGCGTCCAGGAGCTCCTCGTGCGTGGCCTCGGGGTTGTCCAGGTACCACTGGGCGCCGGCCGCGACCTCGCGGAGGTTGTGCGGCGGGATGTTCGTGGCCATGCCGACCGCGATACCGGCCGAGCCGTTGATCAGCAGGTTCGGGAAGCGGGACGGCAGGACGGTCGGCTCCTGGGAGCGGCCGTCGTAGTTGTCCGTGAAGTCGACGGTCTCCTCGTCGATGTCGCGGACCATCTCCATGGACAGCGGCGCCATCTTGCACTCGGTGTACCGCATGGCGGCCGCGGGGTCGTTGCCCGGGGAGCCGAAGTTGCCGTTGGAGTCCACCAGCGGCATCCGCATCGACCACGGCTGCGCGAGGCGGACCAGCGCGTCGTAGATCGAGGAGTCGCCGTGCGGGTGGTAGTTGCCCATGACGTCGCCGACGACGCGGGCGCACTTGTAGAAACCGCGCTCGGGCCGGTACCCGCCGTCGTACATGGCGTACAGCACACGGCGGTGGACGGGCTTGAGGCCGTCCCGTACGTCGGGCAGCGCACGCGACACGATGACGGACATCGCGTAGTCGAGATACGAGCGCTGCATCTCGGTCTCGAGTCCGACGGGCTCGACGCGGAGCGTCTGGCCCTCGTCCTCGGGGATGCTCGGAATGTTCTCGTCGGCCATTGCTGGTGAAGATCCTTCCTGGTGCGGTCAGCGGTGACCGACTCAGATGTCGAGGAAGCGGACGTCCTTGGCGTTGCGCTGGATGAACTGGCGGCGCGCCTCGACGTCCTCGCCCATCAGGACCGAGAACAGGTCGTCGGCCTGGGCGGCGTCGTCGAGCGTGACCTGGCCGAGGACGCGGTGCTCCTGGTCCATCGTGGTGATGCGCAGCTCCTCGGCGTTCATCTCGCCGAGGCCCTTGAAGCGCTGGACCGAGTCGTCCTTGATGCGCTTGCCGTTCTGCCGGCCGAGCTCGATCAGTGCGTCGCGCTCGCGGTCCGAGTACGCGTACTCGAAGTCGTCCCGGCCCCACTTGATCTTGTACAGCGGGGGGCGCGACAGGAAGACGTGACCGGCCTCGACCAGCGGACGCATGAAGCGGAACAGGAACGTCAGCAGCAGGGTGTTGATGTGCTGGCCGTCGACATCGGCGTCCGCCATCAGAATGATCTTGTGATAGCGGAGCTTCTCGATGTCGAAGTCCTCGTGGACTCCGGTGCCGAAGGCCGAGATCAGCGCCTGGATCTCCTGGTTCTGCAGGATCTTGTCGATCCGCGCCTTCTCGACGTTCAGGATCTTGCCGCGGATCGGCAGGATGGCCTGGTACTCGGGGTTGCGGCCGGACTTGGCCGAGCCGCCTGCGGAGTCACCCTCGACGATGAAGATCTCGCACTTGGTGGGGTCGTTCGACTGGCAGTCGCTGAGCTTGCCCGGCAGGGACGCGCTCTCCAGCAGACCCTTGCGGCGCGTCAGGTCGCGGGCCTTGCGGGCCGCCACGCGCGCGGTGGCGGCCTGGATGCCCTTGCGGACGATGTCGGCGGCCTCGTTCGGGTTGCGGTCCAGCCAGTCGTTGAGGTGTTCGTAGACGGCCTTCTGCACGAAGGTCTTCGCCTCCGTGTTGCCGAGCTTCGTCTTGGTCTGGCCCTCGAACTGGGGCTCGCTCAGCTTGACCGAGATGATCGCGGTCAGGCCCTCGCGGATGTCGTCACCCGTGAGGTTGTCGTCCTTCTCGCGCAGCAGCTTCTTGTCGCGCGCGTACTTGTTGATCAGCGAGGTCAGCGCGGCGCGGAAGCCCTCTTCGTGCGTGCCGCCCTCATGGGTGTGGATGATGTTGGCGAAGGAGTAGACGCCCTCGCTGTAGCCGCTGTTCCACTGCATGGCGACCTCGAGGGACAGGCTCTTGTCCTTGTCCTCGGCCTCGAGGTCGATCACCGTGGGGTGCACCACGTCTCCCTTGCGGGAGTTGAGGTACTTCACGAAGTCGACGATGCCGCCCTCGTAGTGGTACGTGACGGTCTTGGCCTTCTGCTCCTCGGCCAGCTCGTCCGCGCCCGCCTCGTCGGCGCCCGCCGTGGCCTTCGCCGACTCGCGCTCGTCCGTGAGTTTGATCGTCAAACCCTTGTTGAGGAACGCCATCTCCTGGAAGCGCCGCGAGAGCGTCTCGAAGGAGTACTCCGTGGTCTCGAAGATGTCGCCGTCGGCCCAGAAGGTGACCGACGTGCCGGTCTCCTCGGTGGCCTCGTGCTGGGCGAGCGGCGCCGTGGGGACGCCCATCTTGTAGTCCTGCGTCCAGCGGTGGCCGTCCGTCTTGACCTCGACGGCGACCTTCGACGAAAGCGCGTTCACGACGGAGACGCCCACGCCGTGCAGACCGCCAGAGACCGCGTAGCCGCCGCCGCCGAACTTGCCGCCCGCGTGCAGCACGGTCAGCACAACTTCGAGGGCCGGCTTGCCCTCGGAGGGGACGATGCCCACCGGGATGCCACGACCGTTGTCGATGACGCGCACGCCGCCGTCGGCGAGGATCGTGACGTCGATGGTGTCGGCGTGCCCCGCGAGCGCCTCGTCGACGGAGTTGTCGACGACCTCGTAGACGAGGTGGTGCAGGCCGCGCTCACCGGTCGAGCCGATGTACATGCCGGGGCGCTTGCGGACCGCGTCCAGACCCTCGAGGACGGTGATGGCGCTGGCGTCGTACGACGAGGCTGCTGCGCCGGGGGACCCGTTGGGCGCCCCGGCGGGCATCTCGCCGGACGCGCCGGCGGCAGTGGACGGAATGTTCTCGTTGGGGTTGCCGGAATCGGCCACGAAGCGCCCTTTCTGGCACAGCACAAGCCAAGCTCCCGGTGGCGGCCGGAGCGGCTGCGGCGTGATGCGGTGGTAAGCCTGGTTCAGCTCTTGCTCAGCTTTGCCCGTTCGGTCCCCGCAAGCGGGGCGGGATTCTCACCCAGTCTACCGGTAGCGCCGACAGTGATGGGGGTTTGCCGGTACCTGAGTCCGCATGTGCCGCCCTGAACCGGTCTCGGCCGACTCCCCATATGCGGAGCGGGGCTCCAAGAGGCTCACAGCGGCACTCAGCGCTTCGAGGTGTCAACCCCCCGCTACGGTCCGGCGGAGGGTCAGCCGTATGTGTCGCCGGGGCCGGTGCTACCGGGGGCGCGCAGGGGGCCGAAGCGGCCCGCGGGACCGCCGGGGCCCTGGACCTTGATGAGCCTCACGGTGCCGTGGCCGAGGTCGTCGTTGAGGCGCGCGACCAGCTGCGGAGCCAGCAGCCGCAGCTGCGTCGCCCAGGCCGTGGAGTCGCAGACCACGGTCAGGACGCGCTCGTCCTCGTCGTACCGCTGGGGTACGCAGTGCCTGGCCAGGTCGGGGCCGACGATCTGGGGCCAGCGGCCCATGACACCGCCGACGGCGGCCGGGGTCTCCCAGCCGCGCTCGGTGATCAGCCGGTTGATGGCGGCGCCCAGCGCCATGGGGTCGCGGCCGTCGGCCCGCGCGCCGGAGCGCAGGCCGCCCCTTCTGGCCTGCTTCTTCTGCTGTGCGGCGGCGCCACGCGCGCGTGCCTGCTCCTTGGCCGCGCGGAGGGCGACGCGGGCGAGGTCCACGCCGCTGGGTTCGGGCACCTTGGGGCCGGGCTCCGCGGGCCGCTCCTCGGAGGCCCCGCTGCCCGTACCGCTGGATGTGATATCGCTCATACGCGCTCCACGGTGCCCTCGGACACCACGAACCGTGCGCCCGTCAGTACTTTCGGTACGTCGTCGTCGACCGCGGCCGTGACCAGCACCTGCTCGCCCGGGGCGACGAGCTCCGCCAACCGTTCGCGGCGCCGGGCGTCCAGCTCGGCGAACACGTCGTCGAGCACGAGCACCGGCTCGGCACCTTCGGCCCGCAGCAGGTCGTACGACGCGAGGCGCAGGGCCAGCGCGAACGACCACGACTCGCCGTGACTCGCGTATCCCTTCGCGGGCAGCTGGCCGAGTTTGAGCAGCAGATCGTCCCGGTGCGGGCCCACCAGGGTCACGCCCCGTTCGATCTCCTGTTTGCGCACCTCGGCGAGCGCGGCCATCAGCTGGTCGTACAGCTCTTCGCGCGTGTGGCCCTCACCGGGCGCGGATGGCTTGTACTCCAGTGCGACCGGGCCGCCGCCGGGTGCCAGCTGCTCGTACGCCTTGTCGGCCAGCGGCTGCAGCGCGGCTATCAGGTCGAGCCGCTGGGCGAGCAGCTCGGCGCCCGCGCGCGCGAGGTGCTGGTCCCAGACGTCGAGTGTGGAGAGGTCCAGGGAGCGGCCGCCGTGCCGGCGGGCGAGCGCGGCCGATTTGAGGAGGGTGTTGCGCTGCTTGAGGACGCGGTCGTAGTCGGACCGCACCCCGGCCATGCGCGGGGCGCGCGCGGTGATCAGCTCGTCGAGGAAGCGGCGCCGCTCGCCGGGATCGCCCTTGACGAGCGCCAGGTCCTCGGGGGCGAACAGCACCGTTCGTACGATGCCCAGCACGTCACGCGGTCTGACCTGCGAGGATCTGTTGATCCGGGCGCGGTTCGCCTTGCCGGGGTTGAGTTCGAGCTCGACCAGCTGCTGGCGCTCGCCCTGCCGTACGGCGGCGCGGATGATCGCGCGCTCGGCCCCCATGCGGACCAGTGGGGCGTCCGAGGAGACGCGGTGGCTGCCGAGCGTCGCCAGATAGCCGACGGCTTCGACGAGGTTTGTTTTGCCCTGTCCGTTCGGGCCGACGAAAGCGGTGACGCCCGGGTCGAGCGGGACCTCGACCCGGGCGTACGAGCGGAAGTCGGCCAGCGACAGATGCGTGACGTGCATGGTCGTTCGCCGTCCCCCAGGGTGCTTCGGGTGTTGCTCGGTACTGCTTACTTCTTCTCGACCGCGTGGCCGCCGAACTGGTTGCGCAGGGCCGCGATCATCTTCATCTGCGGGGAGTCGTCCTGGCGCGAGGCGAAGCGGGCGAACAGCGACGCGGTGATCGCCGGCAGCGGGACGGCGTTGTCGATGGCGGCCTCCACCGTCCACCGGCCCTCGCCGGAATCCTGCGCATAGCCCTTGAGCTGCTCCAGGTGCTCGTCCTCGTCGAGGGCGTTGACCGCAAGGTCGAGCAGCCAGGAGCGGATGACCGTGCCCTCCTGCCAGGAGCGGAAGACCTCGCGGACGTCGGTGACCGAGTCCACGGCCTCCAGCAGCTCCCAGCCCTCGGCGTAGGCCTGCATCATCGCGTACTCGATGCCGTTGTGGACCATCTTCGCGAAGTGGCCGGCGCCCACCTTGCCCGCGTGCACCGACCCGAACTCGCCCTCCGGCTTCAGGGCGTCGAAGATCGGCTGGACCTTGGCGACGTTCTCCTTGTCGCCGCCGTACATGAGCGCGTAGCCGTTCTCCAGACCCCACACGCCGCCGGAGACGCCGCAGTCGACGAAGCCGATGCCCTTGGCGGCCAGCTCGGCGGCGTGCTTCTCGTCGTCCGTCCAGCGGGAGTTGCCGCCGTCCACGACGACGTCGCCTGGGCTCAGCAGCTCGGCCAGCTCGTCGATGGTGGACTGGGTCGGGGCACCTGCCGGGACCATCACCCACACCACGCGCGGACCCTTGAGCTTGCCCACAAGCTCTTCGAGGCTGTGGACATCGGCGAGTTCCGGGTTGCGGTCGTATCCGATGACGGTGTGACCTGCGCGGCGGATCCGCTCGCGCATGTTGCCGCCCATCTTGCCGAGGCCGACGAGACCGAGCTCCATCAGTGGTTCCTTCACTTGGTGAGGTGGCTTTCCGGCACTTTCGTACCCGGATCCGAGCCTACGCCCGGACCTGCGTGCACACCTGTGGGGTCAGCCGCTCAGGCGATCTACCTGCGGTGATGCCCGCTTGCGGTGATCAGCCCGAGAGCCGGACCGGCATGATCAGGTACTTGTACGCCTCGTCCGCCTCGGCGTCGACGGCCGGCTTGCCGCTCAGCAGCGCCGGCTTGGTGGACGTCGTGAAGGAGAGCTGGGCCACCGGGGAGTCGATGGCGCTCAGGCCGTCCAGCAGGAACGTCGGGTTGAAGGCGATCGAGATGTCGTCGCCCTCCAGCTGGGCGTCCACCCTCTCCACAGCCTGTGCATCGTCGCTGGACCCGGCCTCCAGGGTGAGCACACCCTGCTCGAAGCTGAGCCGCACCGGAGTGTTCCGCTCGGCCACGAGAGCCACGCGCTTGACGGCCTCGACGAACGGGCCGGTCTCGATGACCGCGACCGAGTTGAACTCCGTCGGGAACAGCGTGCGGTACTTCGGCAGGTCGCCCTCGAGCAGACGCGTGGTCGTGCGCCGCCCGGCGCCCTCGAAACCGATCAGACCCTCGCCGGCACCCGAGCCGGACAGCGCCAGAGTCACGCTGTCGCCGCTGGTCAGCGCCTTGGCCGTGTCGAGCAGCGTCTTGGCGGGGACCAGGGCCACCGCGGACGCGTCTGGCGACTCCGGCTTCCACAGGAACTCGCGGACCGCGAAGCGGTAGCGGTCGGTGGAGGCCAGCGTGACCGTGTCGCCCTCGATCTCGATGCGCACACCGGTGAGGACGGGGAGCGTGTCGTCGCGGCCCGCGGCGATGGCGACCTGGGCGGCGGCCGCAGCGAAGACCTCGCCGGGGACCGTGCCTGTGGCGTTCGGCATCTGCGGCAGCGCCGGGTACTCCTCCACAGGCAGTGTGTGGAGTGTGAACCGGGACGAGCCGCAGACCACGGTCGCCCGTACACCGTCTGTGGAAATCTCCACCGGGCGGTTGGGGAGGGCACGGGAGATGTCGGCGAGGAGGCGGCCGGAGACCAGCACGGTGCCCTCCTCCTCGACCTCCGCCTCGACGGAGACCCGCGCCGACACCTCGTAGTCGAAGCTGGACAGGCTCAGCGCGCCGTCCTCGGCCTTCAGCAGAAGGCCCGCGAGGACGGGCGCAGGCGGACGGGCCGGAAGGCTGCGCGCCGCCCAGGCCACCGCCTCCGCGAGTACGTCGCGTTCCACCCGGATCTTCACCGTTAGCCGCCTCCTGCTGTTGCCGGCGCTCTCGCCTGCTCGCTTCGTCGTCTGGCTCGGTGTCTCTTGGCCCTCGGGAGGGAAGGACACCGGGAGACCAGTCTGACGCACCGCACTGACAGCTGGTGCCTCTCGGGGTCAAGTCGTACCGGGCGGCACCGGACCACCGGACCGCGAGTTGTGCACAGGCCCCCCTTCGAGGCAATTTCCCCGGTCTCTCTAGTCAGCGGTAGTAGTAGGGCCTGTGGAAACCGTGGATAACCGCGAATGCGCAGGTCAGAAGCTGTTTTCTATCCACCGGGCCTGTGGGCGCGAGCGGTGGACAACCGGGGGCGGCTGTGGACGGGGAAAAGTTCTGCACACCCGATGCACAGGACGGGGTCACTTCTCCCCAGCGCCGTCCCCAGCTTTACCCACGTTCCCCACAGCCCAATCCAGCACCTTGATGTGACGCCTTTCACTCGCGCAGGTGAGAGCGTGCGTTGCGTTGCCGAACAGTGGACAGGCATGTGGAGAAGCTGGGGAAGGCTGGGGACAACGCCCCTCTTCCTGTGGGCCGTCGGTGGACAACATCTCGGCCCTCCTGTGGATCAATTCGCTGTCCACAGTCTGTGGAGACCGCTTGTCCACGGATCCACAGGCTGTTGGCCTGGGTCGATGGTCTCTCATCGGCCTCGGCTGTGGACACCGTCTGGACAACTCGGCAGTCCCCAGGGTGTGGAGGAAAGAAACCCCGCGTTTCTGTGGAGAAGGGGCGAGGCGGACCCATTAATCGAACACGGGCTAACCCGTGGCGTCCGTCCGGGAGCCGTGTCACGGCCGGGGAACGACGAAGGGCGCCCGGGAACTCGTCCCTGGACGCCCTTCACGCGCGCGTGCGCGCTGCCGTCAGCCGTTCTTGATGCGGTTCGTGAGCTCGGTGACCTGGTTGTAGATGGAGCGGCGCTCGGCCATGAGCGCCCGGATCTTGCGGTCCGCGTGCATCACCGTCGTATGGTCCCGGCCGCCGAACTGCGCGCCGATCTTCGGCAGCGACAGATCGGTGAGCTCGCGGCAGAGGTACATCGCGATCTGGCGTGCCGTCACCAGCACGCGGCTCCGCGAGGATCCGCAGAGGTCCTCCACCGTCAGCCCGAAGTAGTCGGCGGTGGCCGCCATGATGGCGGTCGCCGTGATCTCCGGCGCCGAGTCCTCGCCTCCGGGGATCAGGTCCTTGAGGACGATCTCCGTCAGACCGAGGTCCACAGGCTGGCGGTTGAGGGACGCGAACGCCGTCACCCGGATCAGCGCGCCCTCCAGCTCGCGGATGTTGCGCGAGATCCGCGATGCGATGAACTCGAGCACCTCCGGCGGGGCGTTGAGCTGCTCCTGTACCGCCTTCTTGCGGAGGATCGCGATACGCGTCTCCAGCTCGGGCGGCTGGACGTCGGTGATCAGACCCCACTCGAAGCGGTTGCGCAGCCGGTCCTCCAGCGTCACCAGCTGCTTGGGAGGCCGGTCCGAAGACAGCACGATCTGCTTGTTGGCGTTGTGGAGCGTATTGAAGGTGTGGAAGAACTCCTCCTGAGTCGACTCCTTCTCCGCGAGGAACTGGATGTCGTCGACGAGCAGGATGTCCATCTCGCGGTAGCGCTTGCGGAAGCTGTCGCCCTTGCCGTCGCGGATGGAGTTGATGAACTCGTTGGTGAACTCCTCGGAGCTCACGTAGCGCACGCGCGTGCCCGGGTAGAGGCTGCGCGCGTAGTGCCCGATCGCATGCAGCAGATGCGTTTTGCCGAGCCCCGAATCCCCGTAGATG
Source organism: Streptomyces jeddahensis (assembly GCF_001642995.1). Lineage (GTDB taxonomy): Bacteria > Actinomycetota > Actinomycetes > Streptomycetales > Streptomycetaceae > Streptomyces > Streptomyces jeddahensis. Next base: position 54,958 of record NZ_LOHS01000101.1, on the reverse strand, counting down.
AAGAGAGGGTTGTACGCCTTCGCGGGTGCCTCGGCGACGGCGACTGCCGCTGCGTGCGCGAAGCGGTTCGAGGCACCGATCACGAACGTGTCGAACAGGTACTTCGGATTCAGGCGCGCCGTGGGCTCACCGGGACCCGTCGCGGGGGCCGGTTGCGCGGCCAGCGGGCCGGGCGCGCCGGTCGGCGCCGGCAGCCCGGAGCCGACCGGCCCGCCGCTGTGCATGCCGGGGCCGCCGTGCCCTCCAGGCCCGGTGCGGCCACCGTGCCCGCCCGGTCCTGACGACCTGTCCGGAAGATCATGGCGGCCGCGCTGCTCGTACTCGGACCGCTGCTGTTCGTACTCGGACCGCTGCTGGTCGTACTGAGGGCGCTCCGAGTCGTACGGCGCGCGCTCCGTGTCGTAGCGCTGCCGGTCCGGTTCATACGGTGAGCGGTCGGATTCGTACGGGGAACCCGGCTCGTACGCAGAGCGGTCCCCCGACGACGAGCGGTAGTCGTGCTGAGGCGCCGACGACGGCGTCGCGTACGGGTCGCGGTCCGGGAAACCGAGACGCTGCTGCTGCCAGCCGTACTCGTCCTGGGCCGGGCGCGGCCATGCACCGGGCTCGGGCCGCTGGTAGTCCCCCGGGTAGGCGGGGCGGACGGTCGGGAGCGGGTCCGGGCGGGTGCCCGGCAGCTGATCGCGGTGGCCCCCAAGGTGATCGTCGGCGGACGTCCGGCCGTACCCCTCGTACGCGTCGCGGCCCTGGCCGGAAGCGGAGGGGAGTTCGGGCTCTTCGTAGCGCTGCGGTGCGGGACCCCCCGCCTGACGGGTGGAGGAAGGCGCCGACGGCGGGGCCGGCGGTTCGCCCGCGGAGTCGTCGACCGTGATCGCGATGCGGATCGGGCGGCCGCACTCGCGGCTCAGTGTCTCGCTGACGACGGGCGCGAGCCGGCCTTCGAGCACGCCCTTGGCGAACTCGTTGGGCACGGCGAGCAGCGCGGTGTCGGCGACGAGGGCCAGCGGCTGACACCGCCTGATCCAGTGCTCGTCCTTCGCTTCGACGCCCTGACCGCGACCCTCTCCGAGGAGCTGTTCCAGTACTCGTGGCCACACTGCGGCAAGATCGGCAGGTACGTCAGCCACAGGGCACGCTCTCTCACGGGTCCCACGAACGTGTGGTTCTCGGGACGGTCGGGGGTCTGAATCGGGAAGGGCGGGAACAGGGGGAACGAATCGGAGTCCAGCCACGGTAGTCAGGGCGGCCGGTACGGTTCAAGTTGTTGTCCCCAGCCTGTGGACAGTGTCCCCCACGCGTCGCTGGTTTGACCGGATGGCGTAGCCCCGCGTACCGTAACCAGGTCGAGTTGTCGATGGCTGCTGCCGCCTGCCTCCGATGGGCACAGATCACGCTCAGTGATCGGGAAGCGGTGCACTCGGGCGTATTGCGAGCTACTCGTGGGCGCACGGTGACAGCCAGGCGACACCCCGCCAACCACCCGATTTCTTCTGGAGCCCCCGAGTGAGCAAGCGCACCTTCCAGCCGAACAACCGTCGTCGCGCGAAGACCCACGGCTTCCGGCTGCGTATGCGCACCCGTGCCGGCCGCGCGATTCTCGCGTCCCGCCGCAGCAAGGGTCGCGCCCGCCTGTCCGCCTGATCGCACAGGTCATGACGTCGTGCTGCCTACCGAGCATCGGCTGAGGCGGCGCGAGGACTTCGCGACCGCGGTACGCCGAGGACGCCGGGCCGGACGCCCGCTTCTCGTCGTCCATCTACGCAGCGGTACAACGGACCCGCACGCGCCTGGGGAGAGTGCTCCCCCGTCGCGTGCGGGTTTCGTCGTGAGCAAGGCAGTGGGTGGCGCGGTCGTCCGCAACACGGTGAAGCGCAGACTTCGCCATCTGATGCGTGATCGGTTGGCCCAGCTGCCCCCCGGTAGCCTGGTAGTCGTACGAGCGCTGCCCGGCGCGGGTGACGCCGACCATGCACAGCTGGCCCGAGACCTGGATGCCGCCCTTCAACGACTGCTGGGAGGGGGCGCGCGATGAAGTACCCGCTGCTGGCACTCATCAAGCTCTACCAGTGGACGATCAGTCCGCTGCTGGGGCCGGTGTGCAAGTACTACCCGTCGTGCTCTCACTACGGCTACCAGGCCATCGACCTGCACGGTGCGATCAAGGGAACGGCACTCACCGCCTGGCGCATCCTGCGATGCAATCCCTGGTCGCTCGGCGGTGTCGACCATGTTCCTCCGCGCAAGCGTCCGCGGTGGCACGAAATGCTGCGCACCGCATGGCGCGAACGCAAGGGCGGGACCTCCGCCGAGGGCGTGCTGCCACGGGAAAGCCGTCCTGACCCCTCGAGCTCGGCCGCCGAGACCCCGTCCCATGCTCAAGGAGCCTGATTAGTGGACACGATTGCCAGTCTTTTCAGCTTTATCACGACACCCGTCTCGTGGATCATCGTCCAGTTCCACTCGCTGTACGGGGCCCTCTTCGGCCCTGACACGGGCTGGGCCTGGGGCCTGTCCATCGTGTCCCTCGTGATCCTGATCCGCATCTGCCTGATCCCGCTCTTCGTGAAGCAGATCAAGGCGACCCGGGCCATGCAGACGCTCCAGCCCGAGATGAAGAAGATCCAGGAGCGCTACAAGAACGACAAACAGCGTCAGTCCGAAGAGATGATGAAGCTGTACAAGGAGACGGGCACCAACCCGCTCTCCTCGTGCCTTCCCATCCTGGCGCAGTCGCCGTTCTTCTTCGCCCTGTACCACGTGCTCAACAGCATCGCGTCGAATGACACCATCGGCGTGATCAACGAGCGCCTGCTGGAGAGCGCGCAGAAGGCGCACATCTTCGGCGCCCCGCTGGCCGCGAAGTTCATGGACAGCGAGGAGAAGGTCTCGGCGCTTCAGGCTTCGCTGACGGACGTGCGCGTCGTCACCGCGCTCATGATCGTCCTGATGTCGCTGTCGCAGTTCTACACGCAGCGCCAGCTGATGACGAAGAACGTCGACACCACGGTGAAGACGCCGTTCATGCAGCAGCAGAAGATGCTGATGTACGTCTTCCCCATCATGTTCGCCGTCTTCGGCATCAACTTCCCGGTCGGTGTCCTCGTCTACTGGCTGACCACGAACGTCTGGACCATGGGCCAGCAGATGTACGTGATCCACCAGAACCCGACCCCGGGCAGCAAGGCCCAGGCCGCCTACCTGGAGCGTCTGCTGAAGCACGTCACGCACGCCGGCAAGGTCGGTAAGCGTCGTGACCGCGCCGCGCTGAAGGCGATCGTCGCCAAGGGCCGCGACCGCAACGAGCATGAGCGGAAGTTCATCAACGGCCTGACCAAGGCGGGCCTTGCAGCTCAGGCCGACGGCACCGTGGTGGCGAGCGTGACCACGGTCGCCGAAGAGGCGCAGGATTCTGCCGATGCCACCCCAAAGCGTCAGCAGCCCAAGCGCCAGTCCAAGGCGCAGCGTCAGGCCGCCGCGTCCCAGGCGGCCCCCAAGACGGCGGCTGCGGCCGCCCCCAAGGCGTCGCTGGAGAAGAAGGACGAGCCTCAGGACGCCGATCCCCAGGACAAGCCGGCGGGCAGCCAGTCCGGCGCCGGTACCGCACGCCAAGCCAAGTCCGGACAGCGCAGGGGCCAGCAGCGGCCCAAGCACCCGTCGAAGAAGTAAGGAGTCCATCCCGTGACGGAAGGCACCACCTCCGCCGCTCCTGAGGGTGGCGACACCCTGACCCGCCTTGAGCAGGAGGGTGAGATCGCGGCGGACTACCTCGAGGGTCTGCTGGACATCGCCGACCTCGACGGTGACATCGACATGGACGTCGAAGCCGACCGGGCCGCTGTCTCGATCATCAGCGATACGGGCAGCCGTGACCTGCAGAAGCTGGTCGGCCGCGACGGCGAGGTGCTCGAGGCTCTGCAGGAGCTGACCCGCCTCGCGGTGCACCGCGAGACCGGCGACCGCAGCCGGCTGATGCTGGACATCGCCGGCTACCGGGCCAGGAAGCGCGAGGAGCTCTCCGAGCTGGGCGCCAAGGCCGCTGCCGAGGTGAAGAACACCGGCGAAGCGGTGAAGCTCAAGCCGATGACGCCCTTCGAGCGCAAAGTCGTCCACGACGCGGTGAAGGCCGCCGGCCTGCGCAGCGAGTCGGAGGGCGAGGAGCCTCAGCGCTACGTCGTCGTGCTCCCTGCCTGATCGGCACCTTGTTGTCCCGGCCCCGTCTGTTCGCAGGCGGGGCCGGTCTTTGTCAGCCTGATAGTCAGCACCCATTGCGGTAGTGCGGTACGGAAGGACGGTCCCCGTGACGGAGGCAGCGGAGCTCCCCCCGGCGCCGGAGCAGGCCCGGGCGGTATTCGGTGATCGCTTCGCGGACGCGGTGCGGTACGCGGAGTTGCTGGCCGATGCCGGAGTGCAGCGCGGTCTCATCGGTCCTCGCGAAGTCCCGCGGCTGTGGGAGCGCCACCTGTTGAACTGCGCCGTTCTGTCCGAGGTCGTACCCGAGGGCGTGACGGTCTGCGACGTGGGTTCCGGCGCAGGGCTCCCTGGTATCCCGCTGGCCCTGGTGCGGCCGGATCTGAAGATCACGCTTCTCGAGCCGCTGCTGCGGCGTACGAACTTCCTCACCGAAGTCGTCGAGCTGCTCGGCCTCGACCATGTGACGGTCGTCCGCGGCCGCGCCGAGGAGGTCCTCGGCAAGCTGCCCCCCGTCCATGTGGTCACGGCACGGGCCGTGGCCCCGCTGGACCGGCTGGCGGCTTGGGGCGTTCCGCTGCTCCGTCCGTACGGAGAGATGCTGGCCCTCAAAGGCGACACCGCCGAGGAAGAGATCAAGAGTGCAGGGGCGGCCCTGAGCAAACTCGGTGCGGTCGATGTCTCGGTCCTGCACGTAGGGGACGGGGTGGTGGACCCACCCTCCACGGTGGTGCGCGTGGAGGTCGGGGAGAGTCCGGGTGGCGTACGGTTCGCCGCCAAGCGGGCCAAGGCTGCCCGTACCGGTCGCTCTCGACGCCGTCGCTGATCCGTCCTGACGAGTGGCCGGTACTCCACACAAGCTGCCAAACCGATGCAAGTCGGAGTGTCGTGCGAGCCCGACCCGGGCCGCTAGGCATCGTGTTTCACGTGAAACGTCGCTCACTGCTGCATGGCATCATCAGTCGCGGCCGCGCTGCTGCCGAACCGCGCGACCGCCGGCCTCTCGGGTCCCTCGGAGGTGGCACGGAGTTTTCCACAGAGGTGGAATCCTCCACAGAAGACCGGGCCTCGCTGGTTCACGACCCCGAAAGCATGGGAGGCTCTGTTCATTGCGAGCCTGTAGTCGAGGAGAGTGAATCGTTGCGGTCCGACGCCAACATCGCAGGGCCGATGACCGATCCGGTCCCCGGTCCCCGTACCGACCCCACGGGGCACGATGTTTCACGTGAAACACCGCCCCCGATGGACGACACCCCGATCGGTCGTGCTGCCCAACTAGCGGTGGAGGCTCTGGGTCGCGCCGGTGAGGGCCTGCCGCGGCCCGAGGACACCCGAGTCATGGTGGTCGCCAACCAGAAGGGTGGGGTGGGCAAGACCACGACGACAGTCAACCTTGCCGCCTCGCTCGCTCTGCATGGCGGACGCGTCCTGGTCATCGATCTCGACCCCCAGGGCAACGCATCGACAGCTCTCGGTATCGATCATCACGCCGAAGTCCCTTCCATCTACGACGTGTTGGTCGAGAGCAAGCCGCTCTCCGAAGTCGTCCAGCCGGTGCCCGACGTCGAGGGCCTCTTCTGCGCACCCGCCACGATCGATCTCGCCGGTGCGGAGATCGAGCTTGTGTCACTGGTGGCGCGGGAGAGCCGTCTGCAGAGAGCCATCCAGGCGTATGAGCAGCCGCTGGATTACATCCTCATCGACTGCCCGCCCTCACTGGGGCTGCTGACGGTCAATGCGCTCGTGGCCGGTGCCGAGGTGCTGATCCCGATCCAGTGCGAGTACTACGCGCTGGAGGGGCTGGGGCAGCTTCTGCGCAACGTTGACCTGGTGCGCGGACACCTCAACCCTGCCCTGCATGTTTCGACGATCCTCCTCACCATGTACGACGGCCGGACGCGGCTGGCGTCTCAGGTGGCGGAAGAGGTCCGCAACCACTTCGGGGACGAGGTTCTCCGCACGAGCATCCCGCGCTCCGTGCGTATCTCCGAGGCACCGAGCTACGGGCAGACAGTGCTGACATACGATCCAGGGTCGAGCGGTGCTCTCTCGTACCTGGAGGCGGCGCGGGAGATCGCGCTGCGCGGGGTGGGCATCCACTACGACGCACAGCACGCCCACCTGGGCGCTCAGAATGATCAGCAGAATATGGCGGAGGGGATCCAGTGAGTGAGCGACGAAGGGGTCTGGGGCGTGGCCTCGGCGCCCTGATCCCAGCGGCCCCGACAGGCGAGAAGCCGATGCCCCCGGCAGCAAATGGAGCACCGGCCGCATCCCCCAGCGTGCCTGTCCTGACCGCGGAACGGGGAGTGGCGGCCGCGAAGGTGGCCACGCTGTCTCAGGGCTCTGTTTCACATGAAACGGCGGAGCCGTCGCATGCTGCGGTGGAATCTCCGCAGAGCCCGGCCGGAGCTCACTTCGCCGAACTGCCCCTCGACGCCATCACGCCCAACCCCCGGCAGCCGCGCGAGGTCTTTGACGAGGACGCCCTGGCTGAGCTCGTCACCTCGATCAAGGAGGTCGGGCTTCTCCAGCCTGTCGTCGTAAGGCAGCTGGCGCCCTCCCGCTACGAACTCATCATGGGCGAGCGCCGCTGGCGTGCTTGCCGTGAGGCCGGTCTGGACGCCATCCCGGCGATTGTGCGGGCTACGGAGGACGAGAAGCTTCTCCTCGACGCGCTCCTGGAGAACCTACACCGCGCTCAGCTGAATCCGTTGGAGGAGGCGGCTGCCTACGACCAGCTGCTCAAGGACTTCAACTGCACGCATGATCAGCTGGCAGACAGGATCGGCCGGTCCCGTCCGCAGGTTTCCAACACTCTCCGTCTGCTGAAGCTCTCGCCGGCCGTGCAGCGCAGGGTCGCCGCCGGCGTGCTCTCCGCGGGACACGCGCGTGCACTGCTGTCCGTCGAGGACTCGGAGGAGCAGGACAGGCTGGCGCACCGGATCGTGGCCGAAGGACTGTCGGTGCGGGCAGTCGAGGAGATCGTGACCCTGATGGGTTCGCGGCCCAAGAGCGCCACGAGGTCCAAGGGGCCACGGGCCGGGAGCCGTGTCTCCCCTGCACTGACCGACCTCGCCACTCGTCTCTCGGACCGCTTCGAGACGCGGGTGAAGGTGGATCTGGGTCAGAAGAAAGGCAAGATCGTCGTCGAGTTCGCCTCTATGGAAGACCTGGAGCGCATTCTTGGAACACTCGCCCCGGGCGAGGGACCGGTTCTGCAGAACGGCGCCACGGAGGACGCTACCGAGGAGACGGAAGGCTGAGCGCTCCCGGCGAAGACTGAGCGCTGTCGAGAGGCGTAAACGACCTGCCGCAGAGAAAGAGCGGGCCATGTCCGGTCTGTACCGGAACACGGCCTGCTCTTTGCTTTCAGTCGGTATCGATGCAATCGCTGCACGGATACGATGCGAACGGGTTTGGCGTATCCATCTGGCGGCACCTTATGGGGAGGCGGGGGCCATGCGATCGGTGAGCCGCACCGGGCTGGTGACGACAGGCCTCGGGCTGGGGGCGGTCGGCGGGTTCGTCGGCAGTCTGCTCAGGGAACGGAGCGCTCTGACAGCCGCCCGTGATGCGGCGGGCGGAGGAAGTGAGGAACTGCCTTCATGGGGCGTCGGCTCGTACCGCTCACGCTGGACAACCTTCCGGATCTCCCCAAGCGCTGCCGCTCGTGCGTCTTCTGGGAGCTGGATCCGGTCAGTGGTCAAGCCGCGCTGAAGGCAGGTACGCAAGAGCTGGAGAAGGAAGCCTGGATCTCCGCCGTCCTCCTGGAGTGGGGCTCCTGCGGACGAGTCGTCTACGTCGATGACGTTCCTGTGGGCTTCGTCCTGTACGCGCCGCCTGCCTATGTGCCCCGATCCATGGCGTTCCCCACAAGCCCCGTCTCACCGGACGCCGTCCAGTTGATGACCGCCTTCATCATCCCCGGATATCAGGACCAGGGTCTCGGCCGCGTGATGGTTCAGACGGTGGCCAAGGATCTGCTCCGCCGCGGGTTCAAGGCGATCGAGGCATTCGGCCACGCACAGTGGAAGGAACCCGCCTGTGTGCTGCCGGCGGACCATCTGCTCGCGGTCGGTTTCAAGACGGTGCGGCCGCATCCCACGTATCCACGACTGAGGCTTGAGCTGCGTACGACGCTGTCGTGGAAGGAAGACGTCGAGATGGCTCTGGACCGGCTGCTCGGAGCCGTGCAGAAGGAGCCGGCGCTGCGGCCGCTGTGAGGCCACCAGAGAGAAGCGGCTGTGCGGTCTCAGACCACGAATACGAATGGGCCAGCCCCACCGGGCTGGCCCATTCGTGTTTCACGTGAAACAGCGCCGCCGTTTACTCGGCGATGAAGTCCTCGAGGTCGCGCACGATCGCGGCCTTCGGCTTCGCACCGACGATGGTCTTCGCCACCTCGCCGCCCTGGTAGACGTTCAGGGTCGGGATGGACATCACACCGTACTTCGCGGCGGTGTTGGGGTTCTCGTCGATGTTGAGCTTCACGACCTCGATCTTGTCGCCGTACTCAGCCGCGATCGCCTCGAGGGACGGCGCGATCTGGCGGCAGGGACCGCACCAGGCGGCCCAGAAGTCCACCAGAACGGGCTTGTCGCTCTTGAGGACGTCCTGCTCGAAGGAATCGTCGGTCACATTCTTCAGAGTGCCGGCCACGGCGGGCTCCTTAATCGTTGTGCGTGGGGCGGGTGATGGTCAGACGGTGGCAGCAGCGGTCTCGCTGTCCGAGAGAGCAGCGAGGTAGCGCTCGGCATCGAGGGCCGCGGAGCATCCAGTACCGGCGGCGGTGATCGCCTGTCGGTAGGTGTGGTCGACGACGTCGCCGCTGGCGAAGACACCGGTGATGTTCGTCCGGGTCGAGGGCGCGTCGACCTTCAGGTAGCCCTCGTCGTCGAGGTCGAGCTGACCCTTGAAGAGCTCGGTGCGCGGGTCGTGGCCGATCGCGATGAACAGACCCGTCACAGGCAGCTCGGAGGTCTCGCCGGTCTTGACGTTGCGCAGCGTCAGCCCCGAGAGCTTCTGGTCGCCGTGGATCTCGGCCACCTCGCTGTCCCAGACGAACTTGATCTTCGGGTCGGCGAAGGCACGCTCCTGCATCGCCTTCGAGGCCCGGAGGCTGTCGCGGCGGTGGACGATCGTCACCGACTTGGCGAAGCGGGAGAGGAAGGTGGCCTCCTCCATCGCGGTGTCGCCGCCGCCGATCACGGCGATGTCCTGATCCTTGAAGAAGAAGCCGTCACAGGTGGCGCACCAGGAGACGCCACGTCCCGAGAGGGCATCCTCGTTCGGCAGGCCGAGCTTGCGGTGCTGGGAGCCGGTGGCGACGATGACGGCCTTGGCCTGGTGCACGGTGCCCGACGTGTCCGTGACGGTCTTGATGTCACCGCTGAGGTCCACCGCGACGACATCGTCCGGAACGAGCTCGGCACCGAAGCGCTCGGCCTGGGCGCGCATGTTGTCCATGAGCTCGGGGCCCATGATGCCGTCCTGGAAGCCGGGGAAGTTCTCCACCTCGGTGGTGTTCATCAGTGCGCCACCCGCGGTGACGGCACCCTCGAACACCAGCGGCTTCAGCGACGCGCGCGCGGTGTAGAGCGCCGCCGTGTAGCCGGCGGGCCCGGAGCCGATGATGATCACGTTACGGACGTCGCTCACGGCTTGATTCCTCGTCTCTGGGGACTGCTTCACTACTGCCGGTACTGCCGGTGGAGCCCGTTTCCGGGCTCTCACCCCACCCAACGGATCCTACGGGGCGCGCATTCCCCACGTGTCCGGGCACACGGAGGTGCCCAGGGGGCACGACGGGCCCGGCGTTCCGCGGGAGGCGGTCAGGGGCGGGCGTACGAGCGGGTGAGCAGCACCTTGCCCTCGGAGTCCGGCGCCTTCTCCTCGCAGGAAGCATCGACCACATAGGCCGAGACCTTCGCGGGATCGGACTCATGCGGCAGCACGACGAGGTAGGAGTCCTTGCCCTCGTACATGCCCTCTTCGGCGCCGAGGGCCTCGTCGCTGCGTCCGATCCCTGCACGGATGCAGGGGGGTACCGGGACCGAGTTCTTCAGCATGGGCTCGTTCGACCGCGGGCCGCCTGGGCTGGTTTCGGCGTTGAAGGAGGGCGGTGAGTTGCCAGCGCTTGGTTCTGGGGGTGAGCCTTTGCCGAGGAGATCCGCTACCTGTTCCTCCAGCGTCCCTGCAGAGAAGGTGTGCTCGCTGGCGGCGCGTTCCTCCGTCGCCTGCGGGGGCCCATCCGGCGGGGTGCCGTTGAGCGACTGCAGCAGCAGGGTGCCCAGTCCTATTGCGGCCGCCGTGAAGACGGCACCGAGCACCAGAGTCCTGCGGCGGCGCGGGCGCCCCTGGCTCTGACGCCCAGGTCCGGAGGACCCATGGGGACGTCCTGCCGGCCGGTCCACTGGAGTGTCAGATTCGGCAGCGCGCGATGTTTCGCGGGTGCGCGATGTTTCACGTGAAACATGGACGACGGTCTCTGTCGTCGCGCGTGCCGTGGCATCGAGCAGGGCTTCTGCGGCCAGCGCAGCGTCGATACGTCCGGCGACATCGGCGGGCATCTGCGGCGGGCCTGGCAGGGTGCCGAGCAGGCCCCGGATGTCCTCGAGGGAGTCGTACACATCGGCGCAGAGCGTGCAGCCCTCCAGGTGCCGCCGCACCTCACCAGTGCGGGCCGGAGGGAGAAGACCCTCGGCCAGGTCGGAGATCTCGGTGACGTCCGGATGCCCGGCCGTACCGGTCGTGGAACTCACGCGTGCCCACCTCCGCCCTTCACTGCATCGGGGTCTTTCGGCTCTGCTGCTGGTGGGACGGATGTCTCCTGCGTCCGGTTCCTTCCCGTCCCCGGCTTCTTGCTCTGACTCCCGCTGCCGCCGCTGCTCTCGGCTCCTGCCCGCAGATGCGTGAGCAGCGGGAGCAGTCTGGCTCTGCCGCGTGCACAGCGGCTCTTCACCGTTCCGGTGGGGACATCGAGAATCCGGGCGGCCTCGGCGACCGGATAGCCCTGCATATCCACGAGGACCAGCGCTGCCCGCTGATCCGCGGGCAGGGTGTGCAGCGCCTCGAGAAGCTGGCGATGGAGGTCGTTGCGCTCGGCGGGCGCGGCCGCTGATTCGTGCGGCTCGAGGAGCTGCTCCAGCCGTTCCGTTTCGTTGACCGGAGAGGTCTTACGGGAGGCGGCCTTGCGTGCCCGGTCCAGGCAGGCGTTCACCGTGATCCGGTGCAGCCACGTCGTGACAGCGGACTGTCCGCGGAAGGTGTGAGCGGACCGGTAGGCGGAGACCAGCGCGTCCTGGACCGCGTCGGCGGCCTCCTCCCGGTCCCCGAGCGTGCGCAGCGCCACCGCCCACAGGCGGTCGCGGTGGCGCCGTACGAGCTCGCCGAACGCGTCCTTGTCCCCCGCGACGTGGCGAGCCAGGAGGTCCTGGTCGCTTGCTGCGCCGTATCCGGCGTCGTCCACCACCGGGCCCCCTCCCCTCGGTGACTGCAGTGCTCAGCCCGTGAACTTCACGTCCGTGACGGCCTGCTTGTAGCCCGGGTCGCTGTACTGATCACCGGGTGCCTTCGGCAGTGCGGTGAACCAGACCAGTACGTACTGGCTCTTCACCGGCTTGTTCACCGTCACCTTGGCGGTGGTGCCGTTCGTCGTCACGGTCCCGATCTTCTTCATCGAGCTGAGTGATGTCGACGAACTCATCGAGTCGGTGGCGTACAGGGTGACCGTCGTGTGGTCACCGGCGTACCTGAGTCCTATCGAGGCTGCTGACACCGCTTGCTCGGAGCCGAGGTCGTAGACGATACCGACGCCGGGCTTGTAGGCGGGGTTCATATCCGGACCGTCTATGAAGCTCTTGGTACGCCAGTACGTCGAGCTGTCGCCGTCATAGGTCTTGTCGACATCCTCGGGATTCTGCGCGTCGCCCTTGGCGATGTATTCCTGCGCCCCCTTGATGGTGAGGGGCGCGGCGGTCTGCTTCTGCGTGCCCTTGTCGCCGTCGCCGTCGCTGCCGCCGGTCTGGGACGGCGCGGGGTTCTTGGACTTGCCCTGGTCCATCAGAGCGTCCGCGAGCTGCCAGCTGCCGAGGCCGAGCGCCGCGATGAGCAAGGCCGACACGGCCCACTTGAGGGCCTTGCCGGTACGGCTCTGCAGCGGAGGCGGCGGTGTCGGAACCGGCCGGGTGGCGCCGGGAACGGCCTGGGCGCGGGCGTACGTGCCTTGCTGGTACGTCGTGCGCTGGTACTCGGGCGGGGCGGTGAACGCCGGCTCCGGCGGCCGGATGCGGGGCATCTCGCCGATCGCCTTCACCAGCTCCTCCGGCGTGGTGCACGGAGGCTCCTGGCGTGACGCCGTCGCGCCGTCGTTGACCAGAGCGCGCATCGCAAGCTCCGACAGCCCTCGGTGCACGCCGGCCCGCACCTGGTCCGGGGCGATGAGCCCGACGGCCTTGGGCAGCCCGGAGAGCCCGAACGCGTCCTGCTCGTACGGCCAGCGCTGGGTCAGGGCCGCGTACAGCAGGGCGCCGATGGCCTCGGTGTCGGTGCGCTGGGGGGTGTCGGAGCTGATGCCGCGCAGGGCGGCGTTCACGGCGAGGCCGCGGATGCGCCACTGGCCGGACGAGGTGCGCAGCACCGCGCTCGGCGTCAGACGCAGATGGGCCAGGCCCTCGCGATGCGCTGCGGCCATGGCCTGGGAGACCTGATGGACGAGCTGGTACGCGTCGTGCACCTCGAGAGGGCCGGCGGCCAGGAGCGTCGTCAGCTCCGTGGCGTCCGGCAGCCACTCGTGCACGACATAGACGAGGTCGTTCTCCTCGACCGCGTCCAGGACCTGGACGAAGCGCGGATCGCCCAGCAGGGCGGACGAACGGGCCGCGGCCAGCACGGACCGGGCCCGCGGATGATCGGCAGGCAGCAGATGCACGCCTACGGCACGGCGCAGTTTCTCATCCACTGCACGCCAGCTGCTGAACCCGTCCAGACGGGTGACGCATTCCTCGAGGCGGTAGCGTCTGGCGAGCTTGTGGCCGCTGTGCAGTTCCGGTGGCGAGACCTGGACCGGCGCAGCCTCCGGGGTGCTGTCCCCGCGCGCCTCGTCCGTCTCATCGCCTGCTGTTTCCCGCTCCCCAGTCTGGGCCACCCCGTCGGCCGTGGCCTCGTCCGCCTTGGCGGCCAGCGGCTCGTCACCGCTGTTGTCTGCCACGTCGACGGCAGCCGTGCTCCGTTCCGCCACCGTCGTTCCTGCCTCCCCATCCATTGCGCTCTGTTCAGACGCCAAAGCCAATTGTGCCCACAGTCCGCCGCTATGCACGACACACGGTGGTCGGCGATGGTTGTGCGCATACCCGGGGTTCAGCGACCCAGGCGTCCGCGCACCATACCGACCATCGAGTTGAGCTCCGCGATCCGCATCCGCCGTGCGGCGATGTAGAAGACCCCGAGGAGCGCGATTCCGCCGCCGAGAAGGGCGGCCAGTGAACCGGCGACACCCTGTCCCAGCCCCTGCGTGATGCCGTAGCAGACCGCACCGGCCAGCACCGCGGCGGGCAGCGAAGCGATACCGAGCCGGGCATACGTACGGATGACGTGGGAGCCGTCCAGGTCGCCGCCCAGGCGCTTCCGCAGCCGCCGCCAGGCGACGCCCACGCCGATCGCGTACGCGAGGCCGTACGAGGCGGCCATGCCGACGACGGCCCAGCGGGCGGGAAGCAGGAGGTAGCAGAACCAGGAGGCGACGGCGTTGACGGCGGCCACGATGAGCGTGTTGTAGAAGGGCGTCCGGGTGTCCTCGTACGCGTAGAAGGCGCGCAGCACGACGTACTGGACGGAGAACGGGATCAGGCCGAGGCCGAAGGCCATCAGCATGTAGCCCATGTTGGTGGCGGCTTCCTCCCCTGAGGTGCCGAACATCAGGGTGCACATCGGGATGCCGAGGGCCACGAAGCCGAAGGCGATCGGAACGATCGCGACGGCCGTGGTGCGCAGGCCCTGCGAGATGTCGTCGCGGACCGCTCCGGTGTCGCCGTCGTGGGCCGAGCGCGAGAGCCGCGGCAGCAACGCGGCCATCAGCGAGACCGTGATGATCGCCTGCGGGAGACCCCAGATCAGCTGGGCGTTGGCGTACGCGGCGAAGCCCGTGCCCTTGTCCCCGGAGTCGATACCCGCGGCCGTGGACAGCTGAGTGACGATCATGGCGCCCGCCTGGTTGGCGAGGACGAAGAGCACCGTCCACTTGGCCAGCATCGCGGCCTTGCCGAGGCCGTGGCCCTTCCAGTCGAAGCGCAGCCGCAGCCTGAATCCGGTCTCCCGCAGGTACGGGATCATCGCGAGGGCCTGGATGACGAGGCCGAGCAGGATGCCGACGCCGAGGAGCCGCTGGCCCTCCGGCGGGATCGTCTCGACAGTCATGTGGGAGTTCGCGGAGGTGCCGTAGACCCAGAGGAACATGCCGAGCGTCACGATGATGACGATGTTGTTCAGGACCGGGGTCCACATCATCGCGCCGAACCTGCCGCGGGCGTTGAGGATCTGCCCCATCACCACGTGGATGCCCATGAAGAAGATCGAGGGCAGGAAGTAGCGGGTGAAGGTGACGGCGACCTCGTTCGCCGCAGCGTTGCCGGCGACGGACACCGACAGCATGCGGACCAGGAGCGGCGCGGCGAACATCGCGAGTGCGGTGAGTGCGGCCAGGGCCACCATGACGAGGGTCAGCAGACGGTTGGCGTATGCCTCGCCGCCGTCCTCGTCGTCCTTCATGGCGCGTACGAGCTGCGGCACGAAGACGGAGTTGAGGCCGCCGCCGACGGTCAGGATGTAGATCATCGTCGGGAGCTGGTACGCGACCTGGAACGAGTCGCCGAGAGTGCTGAGGCCCAGGGCCGAGACGATGAGCGCGGAGCGGATGAAGCCGGTGAGCCGGGACACCATCGTGCCCGCCGCCATCACCGCGCTCGACTTCAGCAGGCCGGCCGCCCGGCCGGTCTTCTTCGGCGCGGAGACAGGGGCAGGAGCCGGGGCGGGCGCGGGCACGGTGGGCGCGGTGGGCTCAGACACATGCCCGGCGGTGGTGGGCTCCGACGCGAGCCCGGCGGACGCTGCCGGGACGGCCGAGGGTCCGCCAGGGGAGCGGCCCCCGGGGCCGCTCTGGTCCCGGAAGAGATGCGCGAAGGCGTCCGGCTCGTGGCGCTCCTCGGCGGCCCCGGTGACGAGATCGTCGACGCCGACGAACTGGGTCGTGCGCGCATCGTCGCCGTACGGCAGCTGCCGGCTCGGGCCGTCGGGCTCGGGCGGCGGCGTCTGCGCCCAGACGCGCGGGTCGGGGGCGTACTGCGGGGCGGGCGGCTGTGCGTAGAGCTGCTGTGTCTCCTGGTAGGTGCCGGGAGGCGGCGGAGGGTGCGCGGAGCGGTCGTAGAGCGCCTCCGTCACCGGGTCCTGGGCGGTGAGGTCCTGATCGCGGTACGGATCCTGGGCGTAGGCGTCCTGGAGGTACATGTCGGCGGCAGGCCCCGGCGGCACCTGGCCCCCCTCGGGAGCGCCGGGTGGCATGCCCTCGGACGATGCGGAACCGCCCGCGCCCTGGCCACGGTCACCGTCGTACGGCGCGTTCATGGTCTACCCCACCTCATCGTCCCCGGGCCCACCGGCCACGACATCGCTCAACGGTCCACTCTCTCACCCGTGCCGGACGGGTCGGTGCTTTCCGGTGCGGTGTCCGGTGTCGGGTCACTCGGCTGCCCGGGAGCCCCGGCCCCGCTCTCCGCGCCGGACTCTTGCTCCGAGCCGCGCTCCGGAGCGTCTGCCTGCCGGGCGGCCGCACGCTTGCGCTGCGTGTACATCCGGAAGCCCGCGAGCACGAGCAGCAGCAGACCACCCGCGATGACCAGCATCACGGAGGGCGGGACCTCGGTGACCTCCAGGTCGAAGCGCACCTCGTCGCCGTACGGCCGGCCGTCCTCCGTATACAGCTGGGCGATCACCGGGACGGGGCCGTTGGCGTTGGTCGTTGTGGTGAACTTCACCGACTGGATGTGCCCGCCGGCCACCTTGACCGCATGCTCCTCATAGGCGCCGCCACCGATCGTGAGGCGCCTGGGCTTCGTCGAGGTGAGGCGCAGCACGAGATGGTCGACGCCCTGCACGAGATTGTTCTGCACGGTCACCGGGATCGTCGCACTGCGGCCCGAGAGCTTCGCCGGGGACTTGTCGACCAGCTTCACCCGCTGGGTGAGGCTCTCGAGATACGACTGCACGCCCTCACGGAACTGCTGCGCCTCTGCCGCGCGGCCTCTCCAGGACGTCGACATCTGCCGGTCGATGGCGCGGCCGAAGGGCGTGACGACGCGGGAGGAGTCGGTGAGGATCACGGTGAAGCTGTCGAGCGCGTTCTGCGTCTTCCGGATGGCTTCGAAGGCGGACTGCGGGAGTTGCTGCTTACGCAGAGCCGACGGGTACTGCTGGGCGGAGGGCACCCGGGTCGTGGCGTTCGGGTCGGGCTTCGCCTTCGCGGCCGCCGACAGATCCTGGGACTCGGACCAGCGGCTCTCGTCGAGGGCGGTCAGTGCCGTGGCCATGGTCTGTGCCTGGCTCGCGGACGGCATGCGCTGCGGGGCGACGACGATGCTGCGCTGCCTGTTCGGGTTCTGCAGCGTGATCATCAGGCTTTGGGCGAGGAAGTCCTGGACGGCGAGCGTGGACTTCTCCGCGTTCGTCATGTCGCCCTCGAAGGCGGTCGACAGGCGGGCGTCTGCGACCACGGCCGTGGTGCCGCCGCCGATCGGCCGTGCCGCACTGGGCGTGTACGTCAGGCCGCCGGTCTCCTGCAGGCTGTCGCTGCGGGCGATCACCATGTCGGCGCCCGCAGAGGTGGCCACCTCGACGATCGACGGGTCGACCGCTCCCTCCACGGGCCAGGCGAAGTCAGTGCTCGGTTCCACGTGGAGCACGGTCTCCACGGTGATGGCCGCCGCGTCCGTGGCGTCCTTGAGATGGCTCAGGGAGCCTGAGACGTTCTTGCCGTTGTGTGCGAGCGAGGCCAGGTCGGGGTCTGCGAAGGGCAGCGCGACGACCTGCTTGTCCGCCACCGCCTTCTCGAGGTCGTCGAGCCACTGTTTGGCGACCGCCTGGTTCTTGCCGGCGGTGGTGCCGGTGCCGTCGGCTGCCCGGATGCGGTAGCTCCTGGTCATGGCGTCGACGGAGGCCAGCAGATCCGGGTCGATGACCCAGGTCACGTCCAGGTCGGCGCCGAGGGCGACCATGCGCTCCAGCCGGCCGCCCGGGGAGATCTCCTCGGCCAGGCTGTCGTCTTCGAAGACGGGCGTCTGCTGCTCGTCCGAGCCGGTCTCCGCGGTGACGTGCGTGGAAGAGATCAGCGGCCACAGATACGTCGTCTTGGTCTTGGTGTTCGTCGCGCCGGGCTGCCACGGCAGGAAGGTCCGCTGCAGGCCGAGTACCTGCTGCCAGGGCTGAGCCGCGGTCTGACCCGTGAGCGCGACGGCGAGCTGATAGACGCCGTCGGCACCGAGGTCCAGGTCCTTGACGGGAACCGAGATGCTGAAGCTCTGCGAGACGCCGGGCGCCAGCTTGGCGAATTCCTTGGCGTACTTGCCGCCGATCTGGTTGCCGTCCGCTCCCGGGACGTAGCCGGTGCGCTGCGCGGCGTTGTCGATGGCGCTACGGCTGTTGAGGAGGGGCCCCACGCGCAGGGCGACCTCGGCGCCGGTGACCGTTTCCTTACTGCTGTTGGTGACCGTGCCGGAGACGGTGAGCGTGTCGTCTTCACCCGGGGCGGTGGGAGTGAGCGAGTTCACGGAGACGTCGACGGTGCGCGAGCCGGTCGCCTCGGTCGTGGAGGTCTTCGTGGAGGTGTGCGTGGCGGCGTGCGAGGCGGGCGTCTGGGGCAGCTGGACGAGACCGGCCAGCAGCGGCACCGCGACGAGCATGGCCCCCGCCCGCCGCAGCCAGCGGCGGGCAGGTGAGGGACGGGTCCCTGGGAAATCTGCCGCCTCGGCCACGCGCTCGTCCGTCCTCGTCATCGTCAGTGGTCGTCGGTATGTGCGTCCACGCATGGTAACGATGTGCGCTCCTGTGAAGTGCCTCGGAGCGCTCCGCAAGATCGAACGACCGGGACCGCGCAGACTACCGGTGCTCACCGAGAGCCGCAGGGCGGGTACCTCGTGTCAGTGGCGGCGAAAGGAGTGCGCCCGCGGGCGTCCGGGCCACGTACCCTTTTCTGTTGTGCCGAACGCCAACGCAGACAACTCCAGTGCCCTGAGTCAGGTGCAGCACCGCGCGGTCAGCGAACTGTTGCGGGTGTCACCTGTCGCAGACGATCTTGCCCGTCGATTCCAGGAGGCCGGGTTCACTCTCGCCCTGGTCGGAGGCTCGGTCAGGGATGCACTGCTGGGCCGACTCGGCAATGACCTGGACTTCACGACGGACGCCCGCCCCGAGGACGTGCTGAAGATCGTGCGGCCGTGGGCCGACGCCGTGTGGGAGGTCGGGATCGCCTTCGGCACGGTGGGCTGCCAGAAGAGCGCCCGCGTGGGAGATTCCGAGCAGAACTTCCAGATCGAGGTGACCACCTACCGCTCGGAGTCGTACGACCGGACCTCGCGCAAGCCCGAGGTCTCCTACGGCGACTCCATCGAGGACGATCTCGTCCGGCGGGACTTCACCGTCAACGCGATGGCTGTGGCCCTGCCGCAGAAGGAGTTCATCGATCCGTACGGCGGCCTGCAGGACCTCGCCGAGCGTGTGCTGCGCACTCCGAGCACTCCGGAGGAGTCCTTCTCCGACGACCCGCTGCGGATGATGCGCGCGGCACGGTTTGCCGCGCAGCTCGACTTCGAGGTCGCGCCCGAGGTGGTCGCCGCGATGAAGGCGATGGCCGAGCGCATCGAGATCGTCTCGGCGGAGCGGGTACGGGACGAGCTCAACAAGCTGATCCTCTCCCCGTATCCCCGCAAGGGGCTCGCGCTCCTTGTGGGCACGGGTCTGGCCGATCACGTGCTGCCCGAACTCCCTGCGCTGCGACTGGAGCGCGACGAGCACCACCGGCACAAGGACGTGTACGAGCACACGCTCATCGTGCTGGAGCAGGCCATGGAGCTGGAGGAGAGCGGTCCCGACCTGACGCTCAGGCTCGCCGCCCTGCTGCACGACATCGGAAAGCCGAGGACCCGCCGCTTCGAGAAGGACGGCCGGGTCTCCTTCCACCACCACGAGGTGGTGGGAGCCAAGATGACCAAGAAGCGGATGGCGGCGCTCAAGTACTCCAATGAGCTCGTGAAGGACGTCTCACGTCTGGTCGAACTGCACCTGCGCTTCCACGGATACGGCACCGGCGAATGGACGGACTCCGCGGTGCGGCGTTACGTACGCGACGCGGGGCCCATGCTGGACCGGCTGCACAAGCTGACCCGCTCGGACTGCACTACACGCAACAAGCGGAAGGCGAGCGCGCTGTCGCGCGCCTACGACGGCTTGGAGGAGCGCATCGCCCGCCTGCAGGAGCAGGAGGAGCTGGACGCGATCAGGCCGGACCTCGACGGTAACCAGATCATGGAGATCCTGGGCGTCGGCCCCGGCCCGGTCGTCGGTCAGGCGTACAAGTTTCTGCTGGAGCTACGTCTGGAGAACGGGCCGATGGAGTACGACGCGGCGGTGTCGGCGCTCAAGGAGTGGTGGGCGACGCAGCCGCAGGGCTGAGCCGAAGCGCGGATACGCCCGGCGTCATGTTTCACGTGAAACATGACGCCGAAGGTCGAGTCCGAGTACGCGTGAGGGGCGGTGTTTCACGTGAAACACTGCCCCTCACGCGGATCTACGCTCGGCAGAGCCCTCTTCTTGTCGAGGCTCTACTTGTCCTTCAGGCAGAGCAGGAAGCTCTTGTCACCGCCGGTCTCCGTGTAGGCGTACTGGAAGTCCGAGGCCTCTTCCGAGCACTTCTTGTCGGCCGTCAGGCTGCTGAAAGAGCCCTCGATCTTGGCCAGCACCTTGTACTGGGCCTTGGCGTCGCTGCACTCGACGACCTCGAGGTCCGGGTTGTTGTCGTCGGAGCTGCCGCGGTGCATGCAGCTGCCCACGGCGGCCGTCTGCGCGTCGTCCTGGCTGGCCCACCAGCCGCCGGCGACCACGATGGCGGCGACGATGAACCCGCCGATGCGGAGGTACTGCCGGATGCCCCGGCGCGGCTGCTGGGGGGCCGGGGCAGGTGCCTCGAAGTGCGGGCTGGGCTGCGGCGGAACGCCGGGCTGGCCCGGCTGCGGCGCGGCCTGCTGGGCGTAGGGGTTCCCGCCCTGTGGCTGGCCATAGGGCTGCTGACCCTGAGCGAACGGGTTCTGGCCCTGGGGCGGCGGAGTGGTCACTTGGGGGTCCCCCTCGAACTAGGCGCACACAGGCGCGAATAAGACGCCCCGTAAGGGCGTACATAAGACGCCCGTAAGCTACTGGGCCCCACTGACAACTCTGAAGCTCAGAGATGCACTGTGGCATTGATGTGACACTTACTGGCGCTCAAAGCGGGCCATAGCAGCAGCAATCACCGCGTAGATGACGGCCACCGTGATCACCAGCGGAACCGACCGCCCGTCAGGAGGCAGCATCAGGGCGGCTACTCCTGCGGCTCCGACGAACGCGACATTGAACAGCACGTCGTACACCGAGAAGATCCGCCCTCTGAAGCCGTCATCGATCGAGGACTGTACGAGCGTGTCCGTGGCGATCTTCGCGCCCTGGGTCGTCAGACCCAGCACAAACGCCGCGGCCATCATGGGCGCGGGAGCGAACGGCAGCCCCAGCGCAGGCTCCAGCACCGCAGCCGCACCCGCGCACGCGGCGATCCAGCCGCCCGGGCCCAACCGCCCGGCCGCATAAGGCGTCACCACGGCCGCCGCAAAGAACCCGGCTCCCGACATCAGCACGGCGAGACCCAGCAGGGCCAGCCCACCTTGCGCCCCTACAGAGTCACCAGCCCCATCAGACCCACTGGTTTCCGAGGACCACGCATAACGGCACAGCATCAGCACCATCACCGTCAGCGCGCCGTAGCAGAACCGCATCAGCGTCATCGCGGCCAGGGCGCGTACCGCCACCGGCCGTGCGACCAGATGCCGTATCCCCGCAGCCAGCCCGCGCGCCGTGCCTGCCACTGCGGCCCACAGCCGCGGCTGTACCAATGCCGGATCGGGGCCGAGCAGTTCGCGCGCCAGCCGCAGCGAGGCCAGCCCCGCGCACAGGTAGAGCCCCGCTCCGGTCAGGACGACCGCCGTGTCGGAGTCCGAGACCACCAGACGCACAAGGAAGGCGAGACCACCGCCCGCGGTTGCGGCGAGGGTCCCGGCCGTGGGCGAGAGGGAGTTGGCCATCACCAGGCGGTCGGCGTCGACGACACGCGGCAGCGCGGCCGAAAGCCCCGCCAGGACAAAGCGGTTGACGGCGGTGACACACAGGGCGGAAGCGTAGAAGAGCCACTCCGGAACGCTGCTCACCATCAGCACGGCCGTCACAGTGGCCAGAAACGCCCGCAGCAGACTCCCGTACAGGAGAACCTGGCGACGCCGCCAGCGGTCCAGCAGCACGCCCGCGAAGGGCCCGACGAGCGAGTACGGCAGGAGCAGCACCGCCATCGCAGAGGCGATCGCCGCCGGGGACGCCGGCTTCTCCGGCGAGAAGACGACGTAGGTGGCGAGCGCGACCTGGTACACGCCGTCGGCACCCTGCGACAGCAGCCGCACGGCGAGCAGGCGCCGAAAGTTCCCGAAGCGCAGGAGGACGCGCAGGTCACGCACCACAGCCATGGGCACAGCCTCACATACGAGGAGGGTCCCCGGGCCGATTGCCCGGGGACCCTCGACGGTCGCACGACGGACGAGCCACGCCGGCGCGTGGAGCCCGTCTCGCCGGTGCGGGGTCGTGCTTAGCGCTCGACCTCGCCCTTGATGAACTTCTCGACGTTCTCGCGGGCCTGGTCGTCGAAGTACTGGACCGGCGGGGACTTCATGAAGTACGAGGACGCGGAGAGGATGGGGCCGCCGATGCCGCGGTCCTTGGCGATCTTCGCGGCGCGCAGGGCGTCGATGATGACACCCGCCGAGTTCGGGGAGTCCCACACCTCGAGCTTGTACTCGAGGTTCAGCGGGACGTCGCCGAAGGCACGGCCCTCGAGGCGGACGTACGCCCACTTGCGGTCGTCGAGCCAGGCCACGTAGTCCGACGGGCCGATGTGGACGTTCTTCTCGCCGAGGTCCCGGTCGGGGATCTGGGAGGTGACGGCCTGCGTCTTGGAGATCTTCTTCGACTCGAGGCGGTCGCGCTCGAGCATGTTCTTGAAGTCCATGTTGCCGCCGACGTTCAGCTGCATCGTGCGGTCCAGGATGACGCCCCGGTCCTCGAACAGCTTCGCCATGACGCGGTGCGTGATGGTGGCGCCGACCTGCGACTTGATGTCGTCACCGACGATCGGCACACCGGCCTCGGTGAACTTGTCCGCCCACTCCTTCGTACCGGCGATGAAGACCGGGAGGGCGTTGACGAAGGCGACCTTGGCGTCGATGGCGCACTGGGCGTAGAACTTCGCCGCGTCCTCGGAACCCACCGGGAGGTAGCAGACCAGAACGTCGACCTGCTTGTCCTTGAGCACCTGGACGACGTCGACTGGGGCCTCGGAGGACTCCTCGATCGTCTCGCGGTAGTACTTGCCGAGACCGTCCAGGGTGTGGCCGCGCTGGACGGTCACGCCGGTGGTCGGCACGTCGCAGATCTTGATGGTGTTGTTCTCGCTGGCGCCGATGGCGTCGGCGAGGTCCAGGCCCACCTTCTTGGCGTCCACGTCGAAGGCGGCGACGAACTCGATGTCCCGCACGTGGTAGTCGCCGAACTGGACGTGCATGAGACCCGGGACCTTGCTGTCCGGGTCGGCGTCCTTGTAGTACTCGACGCCCTGTACCAGCGACGCGGCGCAGTTGCCCACGCCGACGACCGCTACGCGAACCGAACCCATTCCGGTTGCTCCCTGTGTTCTCGGTGTTCCGGATGAGGCCTGCGGAGATGCCGGCCTCATGTGGCGGTGCCGTCGGACGGATCCGGCCCGGTGGAGTCCCGGTGCCGGGGCAGGCCGCCCGACGCCCCCGATGTGTCGTGTCGAGCCGCGTCCCCCGAGGGGGAGGAGGCGTCGGTGGACCGCCGCTGGTCCCGCCCCGCTCGCTCGCTCTCGATGAGCTCGTTCAGCCAGCGCACTTCGCGCTCCACGGACTCCATCCCGTGGCGCTGGAGCTCAAGCGTGTAGTCGTCCAGGCGCTCCCTGGTGCGGGCCAGGGAGGCGCGCATCTTCTCCAGACGCTCTTCCAGCCGGCTGCGGCGCCCTTCGAGTACGCGCATGCGCACGTCCCGCGACGTCTGGCCGAAGAACGCGAAGCGGGCAGCGAAGTGCTCGTCCTCGTACGCATCGGGGCCCGTCTGCGAGAGCAGCTCCTCGAAGTGCTCCTTACCTGCCGCCGTCAACCGGTAGACGATCTTGGCGCGGCGCCCTGCCAGAGGAGCGGCGAGGACGTCCTCGGGTGTGCTGCCCGGCTCCTCGATCAACCAGCCGTTGGCAACCAGGGTCTTAAGGCAGGGGTAGAGCGACCCGTAGCTGAAGGCGCGGAAGACGCCCAGCGACGTGTTGAGCCGTTTGCGCAGCTCGTAGCCGTGCATGGGCGACTCGCGAAGCAGGCCGAGTACGGCGAACTCGAGGATGCCGGAACGCCGGCTCATCGTCGCCTCCTGACTGCATCGGTGCGCGGATACGGGTCTTTATGCCGTGCTGATGTATCGACTCGATACATCACGACGATAGAACGGCCCTCCGGATGCGACAAGGGGGGTCATGGTGAACGGCGTCACATCACCGATTCGCAGGAAGCAAGTTGCCTGATTTGGGATGAAGTTCTGCCTACGTGGGTTTTGGCGGTGCGTAGTCTGTGCGCCATGCAGTCCACCGGGAACCAAGTGACGTCCGAGAACGTCCTCAGTCCTTGGTGTAGTGCGGGTGAGTGCCGCCATGGGCTCATCCGTATGTCGGGGGGAACCGGAAACCAGCCGCCGTTTCCAGGCGCGAGAGCGCCTGCCCGAGGAGTAGTCGTTCGATGAGCGAGCACCGTCGCAAACCGCCGCAGCCACAGGGCGGCGGACGTGCCGCGGCCCGACGCGGCCTGTCCGGCTCGTCATCCGGCCGCCGCGCAGCACCGCGAGGCGCCACCGGATCTCCCTCCGATGGATACGGCCCCGGAGGTGCCGGCGGAGAGGAAAGGCCGTACGGCGGCCGCGCCGAAGCCCGCCGTGCGGCACAGCGGGCCGGTGGCGGCGGCCGCCGCAGGGCCGCCCCCGACGGAGCCGGCCGCGGTGGCCGCGGCGCCGGCGGAGGCCGGCGAGGCGCTCCCGGCGGCCCGGGCGGGCCCCCCGGGCGCGGCAGGCGCCCCGCACCGGCGAAGAAGCGGTTCATCGACTACCCGCGCGCGGGCAAGTACGGGGCGGCGCGCTGGGTGCCGTCGTGGCGGCAGGTGACCGGGACGCTCGTCGCCTTCTTCGGCGGTCTGCTGATCGCGGCGGGGATCGGGTACGCCATGGTGGGGGTCCCGAGCGCGAAGAACGCGGCGGCCACGGCCGAGAACAACGTCTTCTACTGGTCCGACAACAAGACCCAGATGGCCGCGACCGGTGACACGAACCGGCAGAACGTGGAGTTCAAGGACATCCCCAAGGCCATGCAGGAAGCGGTGATCTCCGCTGAGAACGCCACCTTCTACAAGGACAAGGGTGTCGATCCGATGGGTATCGCCCGTGCCCTGTTCAACATGGCTCGGGGCGGCGACACGCAGGGTGGTTCGACTATCACGCAGCAGTTCGTGAAGAACACGTATCTGAGCCAGGATCAGACACTCACGCGGAAGTTCAAGGAGCTCTTCATCTCGATCAAGGTGAACTCCAAGCTGAGCAAGGACGAGATCCTCGCCGGCTACCTGAACACCGCCTACTACGGCCGCGACTCCTACGGGATCCAGGCGGCGGCCCAGGCCTACTTCGGCAAGGACTCCAAGGACCTCACCACTGAGCAGTGCGTCTTTCTCGCAGCCGTCCTCAAGGGGCCGAACCTGTACAACCCCGACGGGGGTGTGGGGGCGAACGCCACGCCCGCGGCCAACACCGAGCGGGCCAAACAACGCTGGAACTGGATCCTGGACCGCGAGGTCGAGGTCGGGAACATGACCAAGGCTGAGCGGGAGGCGGTCGGCAGCTTCCCCAAGCTCAAGAAGCGGACCTCGTCACTGTCCGGACAGACCGGCTACCTCGTCGACATCGCCAAGGAGTACGTCGCGAAGAAGCTTGAACTGACGCCCGAGGAATTGGACCGGGGCGGCTACCGGATCTACACCACCTTCGACAAGAAGAAGGTCGAGGAGCTCGAGGCAGCCGTCAAGAAGACGCAGAAGAGCTTCCTGAAGCCCAAGGAACGCGCCAAGGACAAGTACGTCCAGTTCGGCGCAGCGTCGGTCGATCCGGAGAACGGTGCGATCGTCGCGCTCTACGGCGGGGAGGGCATGGACAAGGGCCACTACTCCAACAACGCCAACACGACCGGTGTGCCGGTCGGCTCGACCTGGAAGCCGATCGTGCTGGCCTCCGCGATGGAGTACGGGACCTACAAGACCGACGGGGAGCCTCTTTCCCCGATGTCCCGGTACAACGGCAACGACCTCCTGGTGATCAAGGACCAGAACGGTGACCCGATCATGGGGTCCAACGGCAAGCCGTTCCGGCAGAAGAACGAGGGCACCACGCGGTGGGGCATGGTGACTCTCAGGAAGGCCATGGAGCAGTCGATCAACACGCCGTTCGCCCAGCTGGGCGTCGACGTGGGCCTCGCCAACACCCGGAAGACCGCGGAGGCGATGGGCATCCTGCCGGAGTCCTTCGACAAGGGGAACCTGCGCAACGTCTCCTTCTCGCTCGGCACGTCGACGCCCAGTGCCATCCGCATGGCTGACGCGTACGCCACCTTCGCGGCGTCGGGCACGCACTACGAGCCGTTCTCGGTCACCAAGGTGGAAAAGGACGGCAAGCCGGTCCCAGGGTTCGATCCCCCGAAGCGGAAGAAGGCGATGGACGAGAACGTCGCCAACAACGTGACGGACGTCCTGGAGAACGTGGTCCAGAACGGCACCGGTAAGAAGATCGCGGACATCGGGTTCCCGGTGGCCGGCAAGACCGGTACGACCGACAAGAACAAGTCGGCGTGGTTCGTCGGATACACCAGGGAGCTGTCCACGGCCGTCACCCTGTTCAGGACCGACCCGGACAAGGGCAAGCTGCTGTCCATGAACGGCACCGGCGGTGTGGAGTCCATCCACGGTGGCGACATCCCGGCCCAGGTCTGGAAGGACTACATGGCCGAGGCGATGAAGGGCGTCACCCCCAAGCCCTTCCCGGAGGCCGAGAAGATCGGCGAGATCATCGGCGCAAGCCCGTCCCCGACCGCCAGCGCCTCTCCCACCACGGACCCCAGCGCGAGCACGGCGCCGACACCCTCGGTGTCCGCCCCCAGCCCAAGCCCGTCGAGGACGAATGGCAACGGCAATAACTGCAGCATCTGGGATCCGACGTGCAATGACACCGGCGGCACCACGGACGGCGGCACATCGGACGGCGGCACGACCGACGGAAGTACCGGCGGTACAACGCCGACGCCATCGACCAGCTCCGATACCGGCGGCAATGGCAACGGCAATGGAAACGGCAACGGAGGCTTCTTCGGAGGCCCGGCGGGGTAACCCCTCGCGCCCTGAGCGTGCGTGTTTCACGTGAAACGAGGGCCGCCGCACCCGACCGGTGTGGCGGCCCTCGCCGCATTCTCAGGCGTGTACGGCAGTATGTGCGGCATGCCCAGTGCAGAGACGGCGCGCTCGAGCGTGCACGAGCCGGAACCGGTGCGGCCGACCAGGGAGGACAAGGTCGCCGCGGCCGGCAGTGAGCTGATCGGCGGCCCCCTCGGACGACGGGCGATGACCGGGACCAGCTGGTGGACTCCCGTGCGCGTCATCACGCTCGTCATGATCGGCATGTTCGCGCTCGGCATGGTGCAGAAACTGCCCTGCTACGACGGCGCCTGGTTCTACGGCGCCAGCTCGCAGTACACGCACGCCTGCTACTCCGACATTCCGCACCTCTACCAGGGACGCGGCTTCGCCGACGGCCTCGTACCGTACTTCGACAAGCTCTCGGGCGATATGGAGTACCTCGAGTACCCCGTGCTGACCGGAGTGTTCATGGAGGTCGCGGCCTGGCTGACCCCCGGCAGCGGAACTATCCAGCGCCAGGAGCAGATCTACTGGATGGTCAACGCCGGGATGCTGATGGTGTGCGCCGCGGTCATCGCCGTATGCGTGACTCGTACCCACCGGCGCCGCCCTTGGGACGGCCTCCTCGTCGCTCTGGCACCCGCCCTCGCCCTGACGGCCACCATCAACTGGGATCTGCTCGCTGTGGCGCTCACCGCCGCCGCGATGCTCATGTGGTCGCGGGGCCGGGCCCTGGCCTTCGGCGTGCTGCTCGGCCTGGCCACGGCCGCCAAGCTCTACCCCGTCCTGCTGCTGGGCCCGCTGCTCGTCCTGTGCTGGCGCGCCGGAAAGTGGCGTGCGTACGGGACTGCCGTGCTCGGTGCGGCGGGCGCCTGGCTCGTCGTGAACCTCCCCGTGATGATCCTCGCCACGGAAGGCTGGTCGAAGTTCTACACGTTCAGCCAGGAACGAGGCGTCGACTTCGGCTCCTTCTGGCTGATCCTTTCCCAGCGGTCGGACAGCCCGCTGAGCACCGACACGGTCAACACACTCGCCACGGCGCTCATGATCGTCGCCTGCGCGGGCATCGGCGCCCTGACCCTGACCGCGCCACGCCGCCCGCGCTTCGCCCAGCTCGCCTTCCTGGTGGTGGCCGCCTTCATCCTCACCAACAAGGTCTACTCACCGCAGTACGTGCTGTGGCTGATCCCGCTCGCCGCCCTGGCCCGTCCGCGCTGGCGTGACTTCCTGATCTGGCAGGCCTGCGAGGTCGCGTACTACCTGGGCATCTGGATGTACCTCGCCTACACGACCAGCGGCGACGCCCACAAGGGACTGCCGCAGGACGGCTATCACCTGGCCATCGCAGCCCACCTCCTGGGGACGCTGTACCTGTGTGCCGTCGTCGTCCGCGACGTCCTCATGCCCGAGCGCGACGTGGTGCGGCGGTCCGGCGACGACGATCCCTCAGGCGGTGTCCTGGACAGGGCCGAGGACGTCTTCGTACTCGGCTACGCGGCTCATCCGCCACGGCATGCCGCGCACGTCGAAGGCCACCACGTCCAGTGGGGCAGGGATGCGGACGGGATGCCGCCGACCGCCGCCCGGGAGTGAGCCCCGCCTCGTAAGAGCCTCGGAAGAGCACACGGGAAGAGCACACGACTGAGCCGGAAGGGACCGCCCCTTCCGGCTCAGTGAAGTGCTGTGTGAGGCCCTGCGTACGCTCGTACGGTCCGGTCGCTATCAGTCGCTACCGGTCGACGAGGCGGTCGAACTGCGTGGTCGTATGCCGGAGATGAGCCACCAGCTCATCGCCCACCGTGGGCTCCGGCGCATCCGACGGCACGAACAGGATCGACACCTGCATGTGCGGCGGCTCCGCGAACCAGCGCTGCTTGCCCGCCCAGACGAAGGGCGACAGATTGCGGTTGACGGTGGCGAGGCCCGCGCGGGCCACGCCCTTGGCGCGCGGCATGACGCCGTGCAGCGCCTTCGGGGCCTCCAGGCCCACACCGTGCGACGTACCGCCCGCCACCACGACCAAGTAGCCGTCGGAGGCGGCCTTCTGCTGCCGGTAGCCGAAGCGGTCGCCCTTGGCGACGCGCGTGACGTCGAGGACCGCGCCGCGGTACTCGGTCGCCTCGTGGTCGCCCAGCCACAGCCGCGTACCGATCCGCGCACGGAAGCGGGTCTGCGGGAACTGCTGCTGCAGGCGGGCGAGTTCGTCGGCCTTGAGGTGGCTGACGAACATGGTGTGCAGCGGCAGCCGGGCCGCGCGCAGGCGGTCCATCCAGCCTATGACCTCCTCGACGGCGTCCGAGCCGTCGGTGCGGTCCAGCGGCAGATGGATCGCGAACCCCTCGAGGCGTACGTCCTCGATGGCCGCATGCAGCAGGGGCAGTTCCTGCTCGGTCACGCCGTGCCGCTTCATCGAGGACATGACCTCTATGACGACGCGGGCGCCGACCAGACCGTGCACCCCGTCGACCGAGGAGACGGAGCGGACGACACGGTCCGGCAGCGGAACGGGCTCCTCGCCCCGGCGGAACGGCGTCAGCACCAGCAGATCACCGCTGAACCAGTCCTTGATCCGGGCGGCTTCGTAGGTGGTGCCGACGGCGAGCATGTCGGAGCCGAAGCGCGTGGCCTCCTCGGCCAGCCGCTCATGACCGAAGCCGTAGCCGTTGCCCTTGCAGACCGGGACCAGCCCCGGGAACTGCTCGTGCACGTGCTTGTGGTGTGCCCGCCAGCGCGCGGTGTCGACGTAGAGCGTGAGCGCCATGGCCGGTCCCCGAACCTTTCTCGTGATGTGCGGTGTATCAGGGTATGAGCTGCGGTGTCTCAGGAGAGCGAGGGGAAACGGTCAGAGGTCAGCGGCGCGACATGTAGATGTCGAGTGCCTTGTGGAGCAGCTTGTTGAGCGGGAAGTCCCACTCGCCGAGGTATTCGGCGGCCTGCCCGCCCGTGCCCACCTTGAACTGGATGAGGCCGAAGAGGTGGTCGGACTCGTCCAGCGAGTCGCTGATACCGCGCAGGTCGTAGACGGTGGCGCCCAGGGCGTAGGCATCGCGCAGCATCCGCCACTGCATCGCGTTCGAGGGCCGGAACTCACGGCCGATGTTGTCCGATGCGCCGTACGAGTACCAGACGTGGCCGCCGACGACCAGCATCGTCGCCGCGGACAGGTTCACGCCGTTGTGCCGGGCGAAGTACAGCCGCATGCGGTTGGGGTCCTCGGTGTTGAGGGCCGTCCACATGCGCTGGAAGTACGACAGCGGACGCGGCCGGAAGTGGTCGCGCACGGCGGTGATCTCGTACAGCCGCTGCCACTCGGCGAGGTCCTGGTAGCCGCCCTGGACCACCTCGACGCCGGCCTTCTCCGCCTTCTTGATGTTGCGCCGCCACAGCTGGTTGAAGCCCTTGTGTACGTCCTCGAGGGAGCGGCCCGCCAGCGGCACCTGGAAGACATAGCGCGGCTGTACGTCGCCGAAACCCGCGCCGCCGTCCTCGCCCTGCTGCCAGCCCATACGGCGCAGGCGGTCCGCGACCTCGAAGGCGCGCGGCTCGATGAAGTCCGCCTCGATGTCGCGCAGGCGCTTCACGTCCGGGTCCTGGATGCCCTTCTTGATGGACGCGGCCTCCCAGCGCCGGATGATCACCGGCGGGCCCATCTTCACGGAGAAGGCCCCCTGCTGCTTGAGGTGCGCCAGCATCGGCTGCAGCCAGTCGTCGAGATTCGGCGCGAACCAGTTGATGACCGGACCCTCGGGCATATACGCCAAATACCGCTTGATCTTGGGCAGCTGCCGGTACAGGACGAGACCGGCGCCCACGAGCTCACCCGTACGCTCGTCGAACCAGCCCAGGTTCTCGGACCGCCACTCCGCCTTGACATCGGCCCACGCCGGGACCTGCATGTGGCTCGCCGCGGGCAGACTCTGGATGTACGCCAGATGCTGCTCTCGGCTGATGGTCCTCAGGGTCAGGCTCATTCGGGGCGCTCCTCGGGCTGGTGTGTCCCCATGGGTACAGGGGCTCCGGCTCTCGCGCCGAAGCCTACTGCGCCGTTCGAGCGCCCTGTCTGGGCGTACGGAACTTGGCCCCGGCCGGCACCCGACCGGGGTGTTTCAGACCGTCAATCGGCTCCCAGCCGAGAACTCGATCGGGCTCAGTCGGGGACCGTTCGGAATCGGTAGAGAATCCGATCGGTCTCAGTCGGGCACCGATCGCGATCGGCTGCCGATTGGGCTCAGTATTGGCTCGTATTGACCGGCCGCAGCCGAGTACTGACCGGCTTCAGCCGGGTATCGAACGGCCTCAGCCGAGAACTCCGCCGAACAGGCCGCCGTGCGCCATGCCCAGGAAGAATCCGATCGCCGAGGCACCCAGGCCCAGGACGAGACCGAAGCGCTCGCGCGTCGTCTCCGAGATGAACTGGCCGTAGGCGCCCGTGATGATCCCCACCAGCCCGGCCCACGAGCTGATCAGATGCAGGCTGTGGAACATCGCCGTGATGAAGGCGATGGCGCCCAGGACCAGCGTCACGGCGGCCAGGGCGTCCTGGCGAGGGTGGGGCTTGCCGTCCGTGGCGAAGAGGGAGGTCGCGGAGTGGGGTCGTACTGCCTGTGCCATAGGGGCACCTCCTGCGGAAGGCGGCGCATCGTAGCGCCATACACACCCGATGTGTACAGATTGCCGGGCTTCGCCGCCGGATTTCAACCGGAAGCCGGTGTGCGGGTAGTCTGTACCCTCTGCACCGGTGTCTGCTCAGCCATGCCCAGATCAGGACCCTGTCCAGGTCACGGCCGGGAATTCCACGAGCGGCGCCCCTGCGGCAGCGATGCCGTGGGGGGCGTTGTCAGTGGCAGCCGATACCGTTGCGCACGCATCACAACCCTCCTGCCACGGAACGACCGTGGCCGCTGAGTCCAAAGGAGGTGGGTTCCACATGCGTCACTACGAGGTGATGGTCATCCTCGACCCCGATCTCGAGGAGCGCTCTGTCTCCCCGCTGATCGAGAACTTCCTTTCTGTCGTCCGTGACGGTGGCGGAAAGGTCGAGAAGGTCGACACCTGGGGCCGTCGTCGTCTCGCGTACGAGATCAAGAAGAAGCCCGAGGGCATCTACTCGGTCATCGACCTGCAGGCCGAGCCTGCGGTCGTCAAGGAGCTCGACCGCCAGATGAACCTGAACGAGTCGGTCCTCCGGACCAAGGTCCTCCGCCCCGAGACCCACTGAGCTCTCCAGCTCAGCTGATCTCGGGCAACGAGTAGCAGCACAAGCAGCCAGCAGCAAACCCGCCGAGAGGTTCACCCATGGCAGGCGAGACCGTCATCACG
Source organism: Streptomyces jeddahensis (assembly GCF_001642995.1). Classification (GTDB taxonomy): domain Bacteria; phylum Actinomycetota; class Actinomycetes; order Streptomycetales; family Streptomycetaceae; genus Streptomyces; species Streptomyces jeddahensis. The sequence continues at coordinate 22,610 of NZ_LOHS01000101.1, read as the reverse complement.
GTCATCGGCAATCTCGTCGATGACCCCGAGCTGCGCTTCACCCCGTCCGGTGCGGCCGTCGCGAAGTTCCGTGTCGCGTCCACTCCCCGCACCTTCGACCGCCAGACGAACGAGTGGAAGGACGGCGAGAGCCTCTTCCTGACCTGCTCGGTCTGGCGTCAGGCGGCGGAGAACGTCGCCGAGTCGCTCCAGCGAGGCATGCGCGTCATCGTGCAGGGCCGACTGAAGCAGCGGTCCTACGAGGACCGTGAGGGCGTCAAGCGCACGGTCTACGAACTCGACGTCGACGAGGTCGGCGCGAGCCTGCGCAACGCCACGGCCAAGGTCACCAAGACCTCCGGCCGCGGTGGCCAGGGCCAGGGTGGCTACGGCGGTGGCGGCCAGCAGGGCGGCGGCTGGGGCGGTGGCCCCGGCGGCGGTCAGCAGCAGGGCGGCGGCGCTCCCGCCGACGACCCCTGGGCGACCGGTGCGCCGGCCGGCGGCGGTCAGCAGGGCGGCGGTGGCTGGGGCGGCGGCTCCGGCGGCGGCTACTCGGACGAGCCCCCCTTCTAGGCCCTCGGGCCAGGGGCGGGCCGTACCCAAACTTCTTGATCACACAGGAGAAACACCATGGCGAAGCCGCCTGTGCGCAAGCCGAAGAAGAAGGTCTGCGCTTTCTGTAAGGACAAGGTCACGTACGTGGACTACAAGGACACGAACATGCTGCGGAAGTTCATTTCCGACCGCGGCAAGATCCGTGCCCGCCGCGTGACCGGCAACTGCACGCAGCACCAGCGTGACGTCGCCACGGCCGTCAAGAACAGCCGTGAGATGGCGCTGCTGCCCTACACCTCCACCGCGCGATAAGGGAAGGGTGACCGACACATGAAGATCATCCTTACCCACGAGGTCACCGGCCTCGGTACCGCGGGCGACGTCGTCGACGTCAAGGACGGTTACGCTCGCAACTACCTGATCCCGCGGAACTTCGCGATTCGCTGGACCAAGGGTGGCGAGAAGGACGTCGAGCAGATCCGTCGTGCTCGCAAGATCCACGAGATCGCGACCATCGAGCAGGCCAACGAGATCAAGGCCCGGCTCGAGGGCGTCAAGGTCCGCCTGGCCGTCCGCTCCGGCGACGCCGGTCGTCTCTTCGGCTCCGTCACCCCGGCCGACATCGCCTCGGCGATCAAGGCCGCCGGTGGCCCCGAGGTCGACAAGCGCCGCATCGAGCTGGGTGCGCCGATCAAGACCCTGGGCGCCCACGCGACGTCCGTGCGTCTGCACCCCGAGGTTGCCGCCAAGGTCAACATCGAGGTCGTCGCTGCGTAAGCGCTCCGCTCGGCAGAGCTGAGAGAAGGGCCGCACCCCTCGGGTGCGGCCCTTCTGATTGCGAGATATCTCCGCAAGTCGTGCTGCTGGCAGTGGTTTTCGCGTGTTTCACGTGAAACGGTCGACCCCTGGTTGCGGCACGCGGCACGCGGCACGCGGCACGCGGCACGCGGCGCGCCGTATCAGCGCGTGGCCCCTGTGACGATCCAGCGGCCCGAGCGGGAGCGCTGCCACAAGGTCAGCATCCGCACCGTCATCATCAGCGTCATCGCAGCCCACAGGGCGGTGAGTCCCCCGCCAAGGACAGGGACCAGGAGTGCCACGGGAGTGAAGACGGCGAGGGTCAGCAGCATGGCCCATGCCAGATACGGCCCGTCCCCGGCGCCCATCAGCACCCCGTCGAGGATGAAGACGACGCCCGAGATCGGTTGGGACACGGACACCACGACGAGGGCAGGCAGTGCCGTGTTCTGGACGACCGAGTCACCGGTGAAGAGCGGGATGAACAGCGGCCGTGTGACGATCACCAGCAGGCCCAGCACGATTCCGGCGGCGATGCCCCACTGCACCATCCGGCGGCAGGCTTCACGTGCTCCCTGGGCGTCCCCGGCCCCGAGGTAGCGACCGATGATGGCCTGACCCGCGATGGCGATCGCGTCGAGCGCGAAGGCCAGCAGATTCCACAACGACAGAATGATCTGGTGGGCGGCCATGTCGGCATCGCCGAGACGGGCGGCCACCGCGGTGGCAATCATGAGAATGGCCCGCAGCGAGAGTGTGCGGACCAGCAGCGGCGCTCCGGCCTGTGCACAGGCTCGTATACCGGCGGCGTCGGGCTTCAGCGACGCGCCGTGCCGCCTGGCACCACGGACGACGACGAGGAGATACGCGGCGGCCATGCCGCACTGGGCGATGACCGTGCCCCACGCCGAACCGGCGATGCCGAGGCCGGCGCCGTAGACGAGTCCCGCGTTGAGGCCGGCGTTGGCGACGAAGCCCGCGATCGCCACGTAGAGCGGTGTCCTCGTGTCCTGCAGGCCGCGCAGCACGCCGGTGGCGGCGAGTACGACGAGCATGGCCGGGATACCGAGCGCGGAGATCCGCAGATAGGTGGTCGCGTGGGGAGCGGCGGTGTCGGAGGCCCCGAAGACCTCTACGAGGGCCGGGGCCGTGGGCAGCACGACGGTGACGACAGCGGCGCCGAGCAGCAGGGCCAGCCAGATGCCGTCCATGCCCTGGCGGATGGCTGCCTGCAGATCTCCGGCACCGACCCTGCGGGCGACGGCGGCCGTGGTGGCGTAGGCGAGGAAGACGAACACGCTCACGGCCGTCATCAGGAGGGCCGAGGCGACGCCGAGACCGGCCAGCTGGGCGGTGCCGAGATGCCCGATGATCGCGCTGTCGGTCAGCACGAAGAGAGGCTCGGCGACGAGTGCGCCGAAGGCCGGGACAGCCAGCGCGATGATCTCTCGATCGTGCCGGCGTCGGGCGACCCTGGCCGCCGCGGAAGCCTGTGTCATGGGCACCAATGTAATCGTCCACAGGTAAGTGATGCAATGCGGTTGTGTCCCTTACCTAGGGGTCGGGTTGACGCTCGGTCATGTACCGGTCGCAGAGTTCTTCGGCCGATGGGGGAAGTTTTTCTTCTGCACAGCCGGTGGACGGGAAAATTGCAGGTCAAGGGCAGTTTTCTGGTGGGGTTGAGGGCTTGTTCACAGCCCTGTCCACCGGGTCGTGCACAGGTTTGGCGAGGTTCTCCACAGCATCGGCGCTGTCATCCACAGAGCCTGTGGATAACCAGATTGGCTGACGGTGCCGAGGGGCCTACCGTGGTCCGGCGCCCAACCCGTTCCGCGGCTTCGTCAACGTCGCAGACACCGACCCGTCAGAAGCGGATGAGGGCCTCTCGTTTTGTCAGTGCCGTGCCGTAGAAAGAGGGGCGCGGCATGTCCGCGCGGAGCACGGCAGGAGGTGGCCCGGTGAGTATTTCCGAGCCCTTGGACGAACCCTGGGCCGACAGCGGGCCAGGGGACCGTCTGCCTGTCTCCCGCCCGCGCCGCGAGCCCGGCCGAACCCGCGACGAGCAGCACGACCGCGGCCGCGAGGGCGGCTCATGGGACGGCGGCGGCTCCTCCTTCGAGCGCGTACCGCCGCAGGATCTCGACGCCGAGCAGTCGGTCCTGGGCGGCATGCTGCTGTCGAAGGACGCCATCGCCGATGTCATCGAGGTGCTCAAGGGCCACGACTTCTACCGGCCTGCACACGAGACGATCTATCAGGCGATCCTCGACCTCTATGCGAAGGGCGAGCCTGCGGACCCCATCACGGTGGCCGCGGAGCTCACCAAGCGCGGCGAGATCACCAAGGTCGGCGGCGCCCCGTATCTCCACTCCCTCGTCCAGACCGTCCCCACGGCCGCGAACGCCGAGTACTACGCGGAGATCGTCCACGAACGCGCGGTCCTGCGCCGCCTTGTGGAGGCGGGCACGCGCATCACCCAGATGGGATACGCGGCCGACGGCGACGTCGACGAGATCGTCAACAGTGCCCAGGCAGAGATCTACGCCGTCACCGAGCAGCGCACCAGCGAGGACTACCTGCCGCTCAGCGACATCATGGAGGGCGCGCTCGACGAGATCGAGGCGATCGGTTCGCGCAGCGGCGAGATGACCGGTGTCCCGACGGGCTTCACGGACTTCGACTCCCTGACGAACGGCCTGCACCCCGGCCAGATGATCGTCATCGCCGCCCGTCCCGCCATGGGAAAGTCGACGCTCGCCCTGGACTTCGCGCGCGCCGCCTCCATCAAGCACAACCTGCCCAGCGTGATCTTCTCCCTGGAAATGGGGCGGAACGAGATCGCGATGCGTCTGCTGTCCGCGGAGGCGCGCGTGGCGCTGCACCACATGCGGTCGGGCACGATGACGGACGAGGACTGGACGAGGCTGGCGCGCCGGATGCCGGATGTATCGGCGGCGCCGCTCTACATCGACGACTCGCCGAACCTGTCGATGATGGAGATTCGCGCCAAGTGCCGCCGTCTCAAGCAGCGCAATGATCTCAAGCTCGTCGTCATCGACTATCTGCAGCTGATGCAGTCCGGTGGCTCGAAGCGAGCGGAGAGCCGTCAGCAAGAGGTCTCGGACATGTCCCGAAACCTGAAGCTGCTGGCCAAGGAGCTCGAGATCCCGGTCATCGCGCTCTCCCAGTTGAACCGTGGTCCCGAACAGCGCACCGACAAGAAGCCGATGGTCTCGGACCTGCGTGAGTCCGGCTCCATCGAGCAGGACGCCGACATGGTCATCCTGCTCCACCGCGAGGACGCCTACGAGAAGGAGTCGCCCCGCGCAGGCGAAGCCGATCTCATCGTGGCGAAGCACCGAAACGGCCCGACGGCGACGATCACGGTCGCCTTCCAGGGCCACTATTCGCGGTTTGTGGATATGGCCCAGACCTGATCCGCTCACAGACCCGATCCGCTCACAGACCTGATCCGTCCACAGGCCTGGTCCATCCACACGCCTGATCCGCTCCGGTCCCCGGCGGCATGTCCCCAGGGCCCTGCGGAAATCGCTCGACGTGTCGTGGCTGTGCGGGTGGACTGTGTGTCATGACACCACCCCATGGAGAACTCCTGCCGGCCACGCGTCGCGCGCTGCTGCACCGTATTGCCACAGCTCAGGCCGAGGGACGGACGCCCTCGCTGGTGGCAGCGGTCGTGCGGGGCGGCGGGATGGTATGGAGCGGGTCCCGCTCCTGCGTGGACGGGCACGCCCCGGACGACAACGTCCAGTACCGCATCGGTTCGATCACCAAGACGTTCACCGCTGTGCTGGTCATGCGGTTGCGTGACGAGGGTGTACTCGATCTCGGAGACCCACTGGAGAAACATCTGCCCGGCACGGGCGCAGGGCACGTGACGGTCCGCGAACTACTCGCACATACGGGCGGGTTGGCCGCCGAGACGCCCGGTCCCTGGTGGGAGCGCACGCCGGGCTCCCTGAGGCCCGAGCTTTCGGACGTACTCGGCGAACAGCCCTTCAAGCACCCCTCCGGCCAGCGCCACCACTACTCCAACCCCGGCTATGCGCTGCTCGGTTCGCTGGTCGAGGAGGTGCGGGGAGCGCCATGGGAGGACGTGTTGCGCCGGGAGGTCCTCGAGCCGCTCGGTCTGCACCGGACGAGCGGTCAGCCGACGGCTCCACACGCGGGTGGCTGGGCGGTGCACCCATGGGCCGATGTGATGATGCCCGAGCCTGCGGAGGACCTGGGGCGCATGGCTCCGGCCGGGCAGCTGTGGTCGACCACCGGGGACCTGGCGCGTTTCGCGGTTTTTCTGGCCAAGGGCGATGAGCGGGTGCTGCGCGCGGACTCCGTTCTGGAAATGCGGACGCCCGCGGCTCCACCCGAGTCCGCCGAAGTGGCCGAGGGCCGTGCCTACGGCCTTGGCATGCAGATCCAGCACAGGGACGGACGGATCCTGGTGGGGCACTCCGGCTCCCTGCCCGGCTTTCTCGCGGGTCTCTCTATCAGCGTGGACGACGATCTGGCGGCGGTCGTACTCGCCAATTCCACATCAGGCCCGCTCGTGACGACGGTGGCCGGCGACCTCGTACGCATCGTTGCCGAGGCCGAGCCGCGCATTCCAGATCCGTGGCGCCCGCTGTCCGAAGTCGACTCTGGGGTCCTGGAGTTGGCGGGTCCCTGGTACTGGGGAACACAGGCCGCAGTCCTACGACTGGCAACCGGCGGGGATGTCGAGCTCGGGCCCTTGTCCGGAGTGGGCCGACGTTCCCGGTTCCGGGCGAACGGTGACGGGACCTGGACGGGCCTGGACGGTTATTACGCGGGGGAGCTCCTGCAGGCAGTGCGGCGGCCGGACGGATCGGTGAGCCACTTGGACCTGGGGTCGTTCGTCTTTACGCGCGAGCCGTACGACGAGGGCGCTTCGGTGCCCGGCGGAGTTGATCCGGAGCGCTGGCGCGCGTTGCCTCAGTAACCGGTGCGCGGTGAGCGGATCCGCGCGGAGAGGAGGCGGAGAGCTGCCTGTTTCACGTGAAACAGGCGGCTTTTCTCCGTCCAAGCTGCGCCTCACTGCGCTTGACCGGCGTCTCAGCCGGGCTTGATCTACGCTTGCGCGTTCAGAGCTGAAGCTTGAAGCCCACATGTGAGGCGATGAAGCCGAGCCTCTCATAGAAGCGGTGGGCGTCCGTGCGAGTGGCGTCGGAGGTCAACTGCACCAACTGGCAGTCCTGGCGCCTGGATTCCTCCACAGCCCACTCGATGAGCCGGCCGCCGAGACCGTTTCCGCGTTCGTCGCCATGTACGCGTACGCCTTCGATGATCGAGCGGGTGGAGCCTCTCCGGGACAGTCCCGGGATGATCGTGAGCTGAAGCGTCCCGACCACCCGCCCGTCGCGTTCGGCGACGACCAGGTGCTGGTGCGGGTCGTCGACCAGCCGCGCAAACGCGGCCGCATACGGCTGGAGATCATCTGGCGACTCCCGCTGGGCACCCAGGGGGTCGTCGGCCAACATGGCCACGATGGCCGGGAGGTCGTCGGCGGTGGCGGCCCGTATCTCGAGATCTTCCATGAACAGGCAGCCTAGAAGCAGCCCTGTGACCGGGCCTCACTGGCCGTATCAGCCAGCGGCGACCGTCAGAGGCGCGAAGCGCCGCGTCCAGTCGCCCGGCAGATCCGGGATGCCGTACGTCATCACGGAGTTGAGCCCCTGAGGCTCCACTCCTCGCTCCGTGATCCAGCAGAGCAGCTCTTCGTGGCGTACGTCGATGTCTGTGCGCAGGAGGCGTTCCGTGCCGGCGGCGAGGGAGGTGACGAGTGCCTTGGCTGTCTCCGTGTCACGGGCGATCAGCGGCCCGACGACATGGGTCGCCATATTGGGCCACGCGGCCGCGTAGCCGACGATCTCGCCGTCCTGCTCCGCAACCCTCAACTGGTCGGCAAACGCGGGCAGTCGCGTGACCATGTGCGTACGGTCGGCGCCGAACACCTCGGCGTCCAGCCGGAGAATCGCGGGCAGATCCTCCGCGGTGGCGGGGCGGGTGGGGACAGCGGGGTGGGCACCGCCCGGACGGAAGCGGCCCAGGACCATCTGCGCCTGTCCCACGGACTTGAATCCCAGCTCCTCGTAGAGAGGGCGGCCGGCAGACGTCGCGTGCAGCGTGAGCGGGGTCGCGCCGGCTCGGGCGATGGCATGCTGCATCAGCCGGCGGCCCACGACCTGGCGGGAGTGGCGCTCCGCGACCAGCACCATGCCGACCGCCGCCAGATCAGCGCGGTCCCGCGCACCGTACTCGGTGACGACACAGGCGCCGACCAAGCCGCCTTCGGGATCGTCGATGCCATAGCCGGTACCGGCCGTCAGGAGAAGGCGCCACTTGTGTTCTTCGCGTGGCCAACCGCGGTCCTGAGACAGATCGGCGCAGGATGTGAGATCTCGCGGAGTGAGCTGACGAATCGGCAGGGTGGAGAGGCAGAGGGACGACACGCACGTCAGGCTGGCTGATGCGGAGCCGTGGTGTCCAACGATTTGCGAGCTGCTGTGCACACTTCGGCCACATAGGAGGGCCTGGCCTGCGGAGCCTCGGTTTCACGTGAAACACGGTACGGGCGACAGGCGGGCACGACAGGCGCGCACAGCGTCTGGCCAGGGAGGCAAGGTTGCGTACGAGCCTCGCAGTACCTCATCCGACCGGCAATTTGATGTGGCTGCCCGCTAATTGGCCGCATTTCCCGGTGGAGTGCGCTGAATTCCTTGTGAAGGAAGGAAGGACTTGTGTGTGGGGCATCTGCCGGTATGGTCGAGTCCGGTTCGGCCCCGTGTACCTAGGTGACCCGCGGGGCCGAGCGCACGTCATCGCAGCCTAATGGGACGGAGAGATCGAAGACCCGTACTTTCCGTTACGCGGCAGGGTTCATGGCGCAGCATGGGATGCTGCCGTCACAAGGCTGCGGCCAATGTCACAATCCCGCCCCACTTGTCCTTGGAGGGCGGGAGCCCAAGGTTCAATGTGGACGGCATTGCATCCGGGCGGTGCACAGCGAAGAGAGCAAGTGGCAGCGGGGGAATCAAGCAAACTTCCGACACGGGAAGTGCGCAGACCGACCGAAAGATGTTCGAGGCGAGGCACAGCATGGACGCTCCGACCACGCAGTCGGCCGACAACGGCACTTCCGGCGACAACAGCGGCGGCGGGGGCGGCTGGTTCACGCCGCGCAAGCAGCCACCGAGGCCCGCCGGCGAGGAGCCGGAGGCGGTTGAAGGCCGTCGCATATCGCCCATACACCCTGTCGGCAGGCCCGGATCAGGCCCTGTGCCCCCATCGGAACCATCATCCGCGCCGAAATCATCAACTATCCACACGGCCGATCCGTCGGAGCCGAGCCCGGGACCGGACGCAAGGACGGCCCCCGCACGCGCAGGAACGCTTCTGACTCGACCGGAGCCCGCTGCTGGACCAGCAGCCTCTCACCCGACGCACCGTGACTCCCGCACTCCCGAAGCCACCGCTTCTGCGACGGCCCAGGCTCCCGCTCTCGCGCCGGAGAATGCTCCCGCTCACGCGTCCCCACACGTGCCCACCCGCGACCCCGAACCCGCGCGCCACCACGCAGCGGACGGCGCATCCCCGGACGCCGTGCTCGTCAGGCGCACCATGGCCGAGGTCGGGCCTGTCGCCGACAAGGTGACGTCCTACTTCTATGCGCTGCTCTTCGTCCGCCACCCCGAGCTGCGGTCCCTGTTCCCCGCGGCCATGGACACTCAGCGCGACCGTCTCCTCAAGGCGCTGCTGACCGCCGCCGAGCACATCGACAACACCGACGTCCTCGTCGCCTACCTGCAGAATCTCGGCCGCGGCCACCGCAAGTACGGCACCCGGCCCGAGCACTATCCGGCCGTCGGTGAGTGCCTCATCGCGGCGCTGACCAGGTACGCCACGAACACTTGGGACGACGAGACCGAGGCTGCCTGGGTCCGCACCTACACGACGATCTCCCAGGTCATGATCGATGCCGCGGCGGAGGACGAGCTACGGGCCCCCGCATGGTGGTACGCCGAGGTCGTCTCGCATGATCTCAGGACACCCGACATCGCCGTCATCACGGTCCGCCCGGACCAGCCGTATCCGTTCCTGGCCGGTCAGTACACCAGTCTGGAGACGCCGTGGTGGCCGAGGGTATGGCGGCACTACTCGTTCGCTTCCGCGCCACGCTCCGACGGGCTGCTGTCCTTCCATGTCAAGGCGGTGCCGGCCGGCTGGGTCTCCAACGCGCTGGTGCACCGCGCCCGCCCGGGGGACGTGATCCGGCTCGGCCCGCCGGCAGGGTCGATGACCGTCGACCACGGCACCGACACCGGTCTTCTCTGCCTCGGCGGAGGCACCGGCATCGCGCCCATCAAGGCGCTCATAGAGGATGTCGCCGAACACGGTGAGCGACGCCCGGTCGAGGTCTTCTACGGCGCGCGTACCGATCACGACCTGTACGACATCGACACGATGCTGCGTCTCCAGCAGTCCCACCCCTGGCTGGAGGTGCGGCCGGTCGTCGATCAGCAGGCCCATCTCCAGCTCCCTGACGCCATACGCGCATACGGCCCCTGGGACGAGTACGACGCCTATCTGTCGGGGCCTCCGGGCATGATCCGCCGTGGCGTGGACGCCCTGAGGGACATCGGACTTCCTTCGGACCGGATTCGCCACGACGCCATCGAGGAGCTCGTCACGATCGGCGACTGATGTGACCGGTTTCCGTCGGCCGAGGTCAACGTGCCCGTCGGTCCAGGTCAACGGTGCCCGTCAGCCGAGGTCAGGCGCGTGCATCGCCCGTACGCCCTCGATATTGCCGTCGAGGTAGTGCCGCAGCGACAGCGGCACGAGATGGACGGACGCGATGCCCACACGCGTGAAGGGCACGCGCACGATCTCGTACTCTCCGGACGGCTCCTCCACCTCCGGGCCGTGGCGATGGGCCTCGTCCATGGATTCCAGCCGGCAGACGAAGAAGTGCTGCACTTTCACACCGGTCGCGCCGCCGTCCTCGCCGATGTGCTCCACGGTGTCCACAAAGCAGGGCACCACATCGACGATCTTGGCGCCGAGTTCCTCATGCACTTCGCGATGGAGCGCGTCGACGACGGTCGCGTCCTCGGGCTCGACCCCGCCACCGGGGGTGACCCAGTAAGGGTCGACGCCAGGCTTGGTCCGCTTGATCAGGATCAGGTCATCGCCATCCAGCAGGACGGCACGTGCGGTGCGCTTGACCACGGGTCGGACGGTCATGGGAGAAATGTGGCCCGGTCGGTTCCACGTGAAACCTCGCGAATGCCGTCGGTATGTCCCGGGTGCATCTGGCGGACTTCCTGGTGGTCAGATCACGCCCAGTCGGCTGCAGCCCGTAGTAGCCACTCGTGTGCACGCGCGATGTGCGGCATGGCGAGTGTGCCGGTGCGCACCGCCAGGAAGTACGTCCGCAGCGGCGGCACCGCCGGATCGAGGAGCGCGACGAGGGCTCCGCGCTCCAGGGCCGGAGCGCACAGATAGCGAGGCAGCACAGCGAGCCCGGCCCCCGCGATGGCGCAGGCCAACACCGCGCGGAGATCGGGAACGATGACCGTGCCGGAGATCGCCGGCCGGCAGTCGAAGACGGCGGCCCAGTAGCGGGCCATGAGCGGCAGTGACTCATGCACCTCCACCACCGGCAGGTTCTCGAGGGCCGGCGGGTCATTGCGGTGCAGTTTGTCGGAGCCGATATGGGCGGCCCAGCGGGGAGCCGCGACGAGGACGTGCTCTTCGTCGCAGAGCGCAGTCGCGGTGAGCAGAGCACCCCGCGGACGGGCCGTCGTAATGGCCAGATCATGATGCCCGGCGGCCAGGCCTTCGAGTGTCTCCTCGGCATTGCCGAACGAGGCACGCAGGGCGAAGGCCTGGCCGTCCTCGCGGGTCAGTCCGGCAAGGGCCGGCAGAGCGCGCTCGGCGGTGAACTCCGGGGGACCCGCGAGATGCAGCGTGCGTAAGGAGGAGTCCTCGTCGAGCCCGGCCTCGGCGATCTCCACCAGGGCGTCGAGATGCGGAGCGGCCTTGTGGGCCAGCTCGTCGCCGATCGTCGTCGGAGTCACACCTCGCGCCTGACGGAGAAAGAGCGGGCGACCCAGCTGCCGCTCCAGGGTGCGGATCTGGGAGGTCACGGCAGGCTGCGAGAGACCGAGCAGAGCGGCGGCCCTGGTGAAGGAGCCGGCCCGGTGCACGGTCACAAAAGTGCGCAGCAGGGCCAGATCCATCGGTAGCGCCTCCCCTCCCCAAGCCCCCCAGCCGCGCCCAACTATAAATAAGTCGATAGGTCTCTGTCGCTACTGTGATTGGACACTGACAGAGAGTCAACTAGCCTTGTTCCTGCGGTTCTTCGCGCGCAGAACCGGGACGGTCCGAGCCACGAGGGGGGAGGCTCGGACCGTCCGCCGTACGCAACGGTATGAGCCGCGGGCACCTGGCGCCCGCGGCCGCGCTGTGCCGGACATGCGCCCTGGCGTTCCGGACGTCGTCAGTCAGCCGACGCGTCGAGCGCCCGCAGCACATCCGACACCAGATCATCGGTGTCCTCCGCCCCGGCCGAGAAGCGGATGAACCCTTCGGGAACCGCGTCCCCGCCCCACCGGCCACGCCGCTCGGCCGTCGAACGGACACCGCCGAAGCTCGTCGCATCGTCCACGAGCCGCAGCGCCTCCAGAAAACGATCGGCACGCGCGCGCGTGGGCAGAGTGAACGAGACCACGCACCCGAAACGGCGCATCTGCTGGGAAGCGATCTTGTGCGAGGGATCGTCCGGCAGGCCCGGGTAGCGCAGCCCGGTCACCTCTTCCCGGCCGCGCAGCGCCTCGGCGACTGCCAGCGCGTTGGCGTTCTGCCGGTCGGCCCGCAACTGAAGCGTGGCGATGGCGCGATGGGCGAGCCAGGCCTCCATCGGACCCAGAATGGCCCCGACGATCTTGCGCCAGCGCCGGACGGAAGCCGCGAGCTCGGCGTCGCGGCAGGCGACGTACCCCAGCAGGATGTCTCCGTGGCCGGTCAGCTGCTTGGTGCCGCTGGCCACGGCGAAGTCGGCGCCGAGTTCCAGCGGGCGCTGGCCGAGCGGGGTGGCGAGGGTGTTGTCGACGGCGACCAGAGTGCCACGCGCGTGTGCCGCCTCGACGAGCCGCCGTACGTCGCACACGTCGAGACCCGGGTTCGACGGCGTCTCGATCCACAGCAGACGGGCCCCGTCCAGGACGTCGAGCTGGGCATCACCGCCCGTCGGCGCGGTGCGTACTTCGATGCCGTACGCGGTCAGCTGTTCGCGGACCAGCGGCAGGACCTGGTAGCCGTCGCTCGGCAGGACCACCGCGTCGCCCGCCCGCAGCTGCGAGAACAGCACGGCCGAGATCGCGGCCATGCCGGACGCGAAGACGAGCGTCTCCACGTCCTGCTCCGGCGCCTCAAGCTCGCCGATGGCCCGCTCCAGATGCGTCCAGGTCGGGTTCTCGTCACGGGCGTAGGTGTACGGACCCGTGGGGTCGCCGGGCAGGTGGAAGTGCGCCGCGAACACCGGACCCGGCAGGCTCGGCTCGTACTTCACGGGCTCCGGCAGACCGGCCCGCACCGCGCGCGTGCCGTCGCCGGCCTCCGACGCGCGCGTGCCCGGCCCAGCCCACGCCTCTTCCGCGTGCCCTGCCTCCTCGGGGGTGTCCGCCTTCTCCGGGGTGTCCGTCATGCCGCCTGTCCTTCCACTGCCTTGCGCACAGCGGCGAGCAGACCTTCGCTCGCCGCCTCCACCATGTCCAGGCACTCTTCGAACCCGTCCAGGCCCCCGTAATAAGGATCGGGCACGTCGAGATCGCCGGAGGCGGAGGGGTCGAAGGAACGCAGCAGCCGGACCTTGTCCGCGTCCTCCAGGGTCGGCGCCAGCCGTCGCAGAGCCCGCACATGGCCGGAGTCCAGCGCGATCACCAGGTCGAGCCGGGAGAACCAGGAGGACTGGAACTCCCGGGCCACGTGTTCGCTCGCGTATCCGTTCGCCTCGAGCACGGAGACGGTGCGGGGGTCGGCGCAGTCCCCTTCGTGCCATCCGCCCGTGCCCGCGCTGTCGACCTCGATGAGATCGCCGAGACCCGCCTCACGGACGCGCTCCCTGAAGACGGACTGGGCCATGGGCGAGCGGCAGATGTTGCCGGTGCAGACGAAGCACACGCGATACGGCACGGACGGCGCCGACGACCGGGAAGGGAGGGAAGACATCTGATGCGTTCAGTCCTTGTCCGGGAGGACGACGTTCAGGGCCCAGGACACGATCGAAATGATCAGGCCGCCCAGCACGGCGGTCCAGAACCCCTCGACGTGGAAGCTCAGGTCGAGCTTGTCGGCGAGCCACGAGGTCAGCAGCAGCATCAGTGCGTTGACGACCAGGGTGAACAGGCCGAGCGTCAGGATGAGCAGGGGGAGGCTCAGGAGCTTCACGATCGGCTTGACGACGAAGTTCACCAGGCCGAAGATCAGCGCGACGAGGAGCAGGGTGCCGATCTTCTTGCCGGTGCTGTCACCGGTCAGGGTGATCTTGTCGAGCAGCCATACGGCCACGGCCAGGGCTCCGGCGTTGGCGATTGTCTTGACTAGGAAATTCATCATGTGTCTGATCGTGGCAGACCCGATCGGATCACGAGTACGGCCAAGGGGCGGAAGAAGCGATGAAGGCATTCCGGCTGGACGAACTGGAGGCGGAGCGCGCCGCCCATGACGGTGCGTATCTGCAGTTTCTGCGCGAGCGGAACATGTCGGTCGGCCTGTATGCGCTCAACGCGGGCGAGCACGACCCGCAGAAGCCGCACAACCAGGACGAGGTGTACTTCGTCGTCAGTGGGCGCGCGTCGATCACGGTCGGCATGGAGACCACACAGGTCGCCCGGGGCAGCGTCGTCTATGTGCCGGCCGGAGTCGCGCACAAGTTCCACCACATCTCGGAGGACCTGCGGGTTCTTGTGGTCTTCTCCCCGCCCGAGGGCTGAGCAGTTTCCCTCGCCCGAGTGCTGAGCGGCCCGGGACCGCCTCAGTGATCCGCTCCGGCCGGGGAGCCGTCTCGGGGTTCCCTAGGGGGACGATCAGGGAAGGACAGGGGGCCCGGCGGCCCCACAGCCCCCCAGCGCGCCCCTAGCATCGAGGACACGGACTCAGGCGTGTGGAAAGAGGTAAGGACGATGGCTGTGCGAGAGATCTTCGCGGGTATGCCCTGGTGGGTGAAGTGGATCGCGGTGCCCGTCATCGCCCTGGTGGTGTTCGGCGGGATGATCGCGAGCGTGGTCGGCTTCGTGATCGGCCTGCTCTTCAAGGTGCTGCTGTTCGTCGCGCTCGTCGGTGGACTCATCTACGTCGTACGGAAGTTCATGTCGACCTCGTCCTCGCGTCACAGCGACTGGTAGGTGGCGCAGCGGCGGGCCGGGTCGATCGCGCGGCACCGGCCGCCAGCCCAGTACCAGTGGCCGACAGATCGCGCAGTAACGACCGACAGGTCCCAGGGTGACCCGAAATCAGCGTGGCAGTGCGCGGATTCCGGCGCGGTTCCCTCGCCAGGGGGAAGTTTCCCGGCGAGGCCGCCGGCAGCCGGCGGCCAAGGGCTAGAGTCCGGTAATCCGACGCGGGGTGGCCCCCCGCGGGCGGGCTCTGAGCCCCTTCCCCGTGTCCCCCGGCACGGGCGGAACCCACGCGCTTCGGGAGCGACCCTTGGCCAAGGTTGACACCACACCCGCCGACAAACCTTCCCACTGTCTCCCGGTCCAGCCCGGTCCTCGCCCCAGCGGTGCCCAGGCCCAGGCGCCCACCCTCATCGGATCGGTCCAGCGGGCCATACGCCTGCTGGAGGCCGTCGCCGCTCACGACCATGGCGCGCCTGCCAAGCAGCTGGCCCGTGAGACCGGGCTCGCGCTTCCCACCGCGTATCACCTGCTGCGCACGCTGGCGCACGAGGGTTATCTCCATCGGGAGGACGGCCGGTTCGTCCTGGGCGACGCCATCGAACGGCTGAGCAGCAAGGGCGTTCAGCAGAAACGTCGCAGCAGTATGGGCGACGCGCTGGCGCACTGGCGCGACTCCCTCGGCGTACCCGTGTACTACGCGGTGTACCGGGACGGCGAGATCGACGTCCTGGCCGTGGCTGACAGCCCGGCCACCCCCGCCGTGCCGGAATGGGCGGACTTCCGTGAGACCGCGCACACCCATGCGATCGGCCAGTGCCTGCTGTCCCAACTGGATGACGAAGCACGCCGGGACCATCTGGACCGCTATCCGGTGCAGTCGCTCACCCCGTACTCCGTCCGCGATGAAAGAACCTTCCTGCGTCGACTGGAGACGATGCGCCGCATGCAGCCGGTCACCGAGCGTCAGGAGTACGCGCTCGGAACCGTGTGCGCCGCGATCCCCCTCACCTTCGGTACCACGGCCGCCGCGATCGCCGTCTCCCTCCCGGCCCACCAGGAGGAACGGCTGCTTCCCGTGGCTCGGCGGTTGCAGAGCGAGATAGGCAGGCTGTCAGGGACTCTCGGTCTCTATCAGCATCTGAAAAATCACTCCTTGTGATCTGTTGTGTACGTTGAGCAAGATTCCACATGCGTGCCAGGGGCCCATCCCTGGCCAGACGACGGCGAATTTGACGGGGCGGCGATGCGCGAGTCCGTACAGGCTGAGGTCATGATGAGCTTCCTCGTTTCCGAGGAGCTCTCCTTCCGCATTCCGGTGGAGCTGAGTTATGAGACCCGGGATCCCTATGCCGTGCGGTTGACCTTCCATCTACCAGGCGATGCTCCCGTGACCTGGGCATTTGGGCGGGAGCTGCTGGTCGATGGAGTGGTCGCGCCGTGCGGCGACGGCGATGTGCGTATCGCTCCCACCGGGGACAAGATGTTCGACGAAGTGCTGATCACCCTTCAGGTGAGCACGGACCAGGCGATGTTCAGGGCCGGGGTCGCACCCCTGGTGGCCTTCCTGGACCGCACCGACAAGCTGGTGCCGCTGGGGCAGGAACGTGCCCTCGCCGACTTTGACGCCAGCCTCGACGAGACCCTGGACCGGATCCTCGCCGAGGAACAGAGCGCCGGCTGACGGAACGGAACCGCACATGCACCTGCAGTTGCCGTAACGCTTCCTCTGTTGCGGCATCTCCAGCGCATCGTTCCGGCATCAGCGCTTGCGGCGCCGTCCTCGTCCGCCGCGTGGCGTCGGCGGCCGGGTGCCCGTTGCCGACCGGGCATCCGCCGCCCCCGTCGCACTCGGGGCCGGCCCGCGCGGAGCCTGGCCGGGCCTGTCGGCGGCGACCACCAGCGCGGCGAGAGCGGTCGTCACCGGCACCGACGCGACGAGCCCGATCGAGCCCACCAGGGTCCGCACAATCTCCTCCGCCACCAGCTCACTGTTGGCCACCGCGCCCACACTGCTCTGGGCGATCGAGAAGAGCAGCAGCAGCGGCAGGGCCGCGCCCGCGTACGCCAGGACCAGAGTGTTCACGACCGATGCGATGTGGTCGCGGCCGATCCTGATGCCCGCTCGGTACAGCTTCCGCCAACCCATGGTCGGATCAGCCGCGTGCAGCTCCCAGACCGCCGAAGTCTGCGTCACCGTCACGTCGTCGAGCACACCGAGCGAACCGATGATCACCCCCGCGAGCAGTAGACCGCTCATGTCGATGTCCGGGTACAGGCCGTGGATCAGGCCGGTGTTGTCGTCCGTGTTGCCGGTCAGCGAGGCCCAGTCGATGAACAGCGATCCCAGCAGGCCGATCAGCAGCAGCGACACGAGTGTGCCCAGCACCGCGACCGACGTACGGGCCGTGAGTCCGTGGCAGAGATAGAGCGCGATCAGCATGATGGCGCTCGCCCCGACCACCGCGACGACCAGCGGATTCGATCCCTGAAGAATCGCGGGCAGGATGAACAGCGTCAGCACCAGGAAACTGATCGTCAGCGCGATCAGCGCCATGAGACCGCGCATCCGCCCCACCACGACCACGGCGAGCGCGAAGACCGCGGCGAGCAGCGCCATGGGGAACCTGCGGTTCACGTCGGTGACCGAGTACTGCAGCTCCCTGGGGGCGTCGGGCGCGTACGCGACCACCACGTCCTGGCCCTGCCGCAGCTGCCGCGGCGCGTCCGGCTGCACGATCTCCGTGAACTGACGGCCCTTGTTCTCGCCGGTCGTGACCTCGACCGTCGCCTTCCCGCAGATTCCGTTCGCCTGCTGCTGGGCGGACTGGCCCTCGGCGGTCGACGTGTCGCCCGTCGGGGTGTCCCCCGATGCGTTCACGTCCTTGCAGTCCACCTTCTCGACCTTGACGACCCTGGCCTGCTCGGTCTGCCGGTCGAAGCCGACTCCGGTGCGCTCGTGCGGCGGCGCGCCGCCGGGCCAGAGGACGGCGAGACCCACGACGACGGCGGCCGCGAAGGGGATCAGCACCGCGGCGATCACCTTGCGCAGATGCTTCGAGACGGGCGCGGCGGGACCGTGGGCATGGGCGTGCGCGTGGCCATGCCCGGGGCCAGGGCCATGGTTGTTGCCACCCCCGTACGGGGGGCCGGCCGGGCCCTGGCCGTGCGGCGGTTCGGAGGGCGGCTGCGGGGGCTGATGCATGGGGCTCACAGCCAGATCATCGCAAGAACGACGGGGGTCCTCTGTTCAGCTCGCCAGACATGACGCTAGCGTGGAGGCACTTTTGTAATCGCGGGAGCTCGGAGCACCGGGCTGAGAGGGCGCTGACCTCCGTCATCGCGATGTTTCACATGAAACATCGGCAGACGGAAACCGCTGCGTCGACCGCTGAACCTGTTACCGGGTAATGCCGGCGTAGGGAGTAGGTCTCATGACCATCAAGGACGCACGCACGCCTGCCTCCACGGAGAACTCCAGCAAGGAGAACTCCGGCAATGGGGAGGCCGGGAAGTCCATCGGCTGGCACAAGGCGTACGTCGAGGGTTCACGCCCCGACCTGCGCGTGCCGGTCCGTCAGGTGCACCTCACCAACGGCCAGTCCGTCACGCTGTACGACACGTCCGGGCCGTACACCGACCCGTCCACCACCACCGACGTCCGCAGGGGCCTCCCGCCCCTCCGCGAGAACTGGATCACCGCCCGCGGCGACACGGAGGAGTACGCGGGCCGTCCCGTCCGCCCCGAGGACGACGGAATCAAGCACACCTCTCCCCGCGGCGGACTGCGCAACCTGGACGCCGTCTTCCCCGGGCGGCCGCGCCAGCCCCGCAGGGGCCGCACCGGGCAGTCCGTGACACAACTCGCGTACGCACGACGGGGCGAGATCACGCCCGAGATGGAGTTCGTGGCGATCCGCGAGAACGTCGACCCCGAGGTCGTACGCGAGGAGATCGCCGGCGGACGCGCGGTGCTGCCCGCCAACGTCAACCACCCGGAGATCGAGCCGATGATCATCGGCAAGCGTTTCCTGGTGAAGGTCAACGCCAACATCGGCAACTCCGCTGTGACCTCCTCCATCGAGGAGGAGGTGGAGAAGATGACCTGGGCGACCCGCTGGGGCGCGGACACGGTCATGGACCTCTCCACCGGCCGCAACATCCACACCACGCGCGAGTGGGTGCTCCGCAACTCCCCCGTCCCGATCGGCACCGTGCCCCTCTACCAGGCCCTCGAGAAGGTCGACGGCAAGGCCGAGGAACTGACCTGGGAGATCTACAAGGACACGGTCATCGAACAGGCCGAGCAGGGCGTGGACTACATGACCGTCCACGCAGGCGTGCGCCTGCCCTTCGTACCACTGACGGCCAACCGCAAGACCGGCATCGTCTCCCGCGGCGGCTCGATCATGGCCGCGTGGTGCCTGGCGCACCACAAGGAGAGCTTCCTCTACGAGAACTTCGAGGAGCTCTGCGAGATCCTCGCGGCCTACGACGTGACGTACTCCCTCGGCGACGGCCTGCGGCCCGGCTCGATCGCCGACGCCAACGACGAGGCCCAGTTCGCCGAGCTCAAGACGCTCGGGGAGCTCAACCGGATCGCGAAGCGTTTCGACGTCCAGACCATGATCGAGGGCCCGGGACACGTCCCGATGCACAAGATCAAGGAGAACATCGACCTTCAGCAGGAGATCTGCGAGGAGGCCCCCTTCTATACGCTCGGTCCGCTGACGACGGACGTCGCGCCGGCGTACGACCACATCACCTCCGGCATCGGTGCCGCGATGATCGCCTGGTGGGGCACGGCGATGCTCTGCTACGTCACGCCCAAGGAGCACCTGGGCCTGCCCAACCGTGACGACGTCAAGACGGGCGTCATCACCTACAAGATCGCCGCCCACGCGGCCGACCTCGCCAAGGGGCACCCGGGCGCCCAGGAGTGGGACGACGCACTGTCGGACGCCCGCTTCGAGTTCCGCTGGGAGGACCAGTTCAACCTGGCCCTCGACCCGGACACGGCAAGGGAGTTCCACGACGAGACACTCCCGGCCGAGCCGGCGAAGACCGCGCACTTCTGCTCGATGTGCGGCCCGAAGTTCTGCTCGATGAAGATCTCGCAGGACATCCGTCGCGAACACGGCTCTACGAAGAGCGAGATCGAGGCGGGCATGGAGCAGAAGTCCAAGGAGTTCGCGGCGGCGGGCAATCGGGTGTATCTGCCGATCGCCGACTGAGCGGTCGCCGCATGGGTCTCAGCCGCGCATCGAGAGGCCCATGCGGCTCGGCCGCCGCGGGCCGGGCCCCGCCGGGCGTGTGGGCCCGGCTTCCTGCCCTGGCCGGTCCAGCCCGGATCAGGCTCACTCCGGCTTGTGGTCCGGCCCTCCGAAGTCCGGGCTTGTGAAGTCCGGGCTGGAGAAGCTCGGGCGCGGGCCGGCGGTTGAGCCGCCGTCCGGACTGCTGAAGCCCGGCCTGTCGTACCCGAGTTGAGGAATACGGCTGGTCGGCGCGGTCGGGGCGGTCGGCGTGGTGCGGCTCGGTGGTGCCGGGTCGGGATCGGCCAGGGCCTCCCTGAGGAAGGGCAGTATGCCGCGCTCCAGGAGTGCCTGGTGCCAGGCTTCCCTGGCCTGGTCCACCGCCTCGCTGTGCTCGTTGTACTCGTCGGCCTGGAGTGACGTGGAGCCGTTGCGCAGGGCGGTGAGCAGCAGACCCACGGCGGCGACCAGGATGGCCGCGGCCGTGATCGCCGTGAACACCCAGCCGGTCGTCAGGAGGGTGTGTGCGAACGCCTCGCGGGGATCGAGCGCCTTCAGGACGTAGCCGACGAGCAGGAAGATCGCTGCTGCGGTGCCGGCGAGGACGGGGGTGAGCACCGCGACGACGGCGATCACGCCGGCGCCGACGGGCTGGGTGACCTCACTCGTGGTGGTGGCGGCGAGCCCCACGGCGCCCGAGCCGGACTCCGTGCGGCCTGCCCCGTCGCGTACGGACATGCCGGGCCGTGCCGGTTCGCGGAACTCGTCACGGACCTTCACATAGTGCTGGTACTCGGTTGCGGCGGCTGCCGTGATCACTGCCGTGGCATCGAGCGCCATGGTACGCAGCTGCTCGGCGTTGAGCTGTCGGCCTATCGCGGCCAGATCAGGGCGGTGTGGTGCGGAGCGCAGCGCC
Source organism: Streptomyces jeddahensis (assembly GCF_001642995.1). Lineage (GTDB taxonomy): Bacteria > Actinomycetota > Actinomycetes > Streptomycetales > Streptomycetaceae > Streptomyces > Streptomyces jeddahensis. Next base: position 1,674 of record NZ_LOHS01000101.1, on the reverse strand, counting down.
TCATCGAGGACCCGCTCGTACTCCTGGCGGTCCTCATTCGGCAGGTGCGGAGCGCTGTTCATGTGCATCCCCCGATGCTCCGTAGGGCTTGGGAGCTCGCAGGCTTGCGAGCCGTGGCAGAAACGGAGGGGAGCCTGCTACGGATAAACCGATGGTAGAGCGGCCACGGCTGGTGGTGACAGGGGGTTTCCGGAAATTGGGCCCGTGGCCAGAGCTGCCGACGTCGCCGGGCGCCTGCCCGGCGAACGGTCACTTATTCAGGGGGAGTTGGCAGACCAGCAGTTTTCCGGCCATGGTCACACCGCCGTCCATGGCGATGGCCAGACCGCCGGCGTAGATGTGCGGGCCCTCGACGACGGGTCCGGCGCCGTTCTCGCCGTCCTCGGAGCCGACCTCGCCGAGGAGGTACGGGATGGGGCTGTGGCCGTGCACGATGCGGGTGCCGCCGTACGTGGTGAGGAGCTCACGCACGGCGCTGGAGCCTGCTTCCTCGTCGCGGAAGGCGAAGCGCTTGGTGAACTTGCGGAAGAGGTCCCAGCATTCGTCGGCGTCGTTGCGGGTGAGGGTCTCGCGGACCGTGTCGTTGACCGCTTCGATGGAGTCGCCGTACTCGAGGTAGGCGGTGGTGTCGGAGTGCACCAGGAGATGGCCGTCCGCTTCCACCATCGCGTCGAGGCGTGCCATCCACTGCAGATGGTGGTCCTCGAGGCGCTCCATGTCGGTCTTCTGGCCGCCGTTGAGCAGCCAGGCGGCCTGGAAAGTGGCCGTTCCTGCACCGGAGTTGACCGGTGTGTCGCCGAAGCGCTTGGCGCCGAGCAGCAGCAGTTCGTGGTTGCCCATAAGGGCCTTGCAGTAGCCGCCGGCGGCCGCGGCCTCGGCGGACAGCCGCATCACGAGGTCGATGACGCCGACACCGTCGGGCCCGCGGTCGGTGAAGTCGCCGAGGAACCACAGCCGCGCGTTGCCCGCGGACCAGTTGCCCTCGGCGTCGATGAGGCCCTTCTCCTGGAGCGCCGCGACCAGCTGGTCGAGGTAGCCGTGGACGTCGCCCACGACGTAGAGGGGGCCGAGGCCTTCGGGGGTGCCGGGGTCCGGCGCAAGCTCGGGCGAGAGCGGCACCTGGAGGGTGTCTCCGCGGTTGACGACCGGGAGGTCGCGCTGGGTCGGTGTGTAGCCCTTGGGCTCCGCCGCGTCCTCGGGCATGCCGGTGTTCTGCCCTACGGAGACGGCACTGTGCGCGTAGGGACCGGTCTCGTGGACGTATGCCGGAACGCGGAAGTCGCGCAGCGTCGCCGTCCGCACCTCGGGTCCCTGACCGGCCCCCTGAGTCATCGACCCCTCCACCACCATTGCGCCGCATCTGCACCGGATCGGACTGCCTGGTCGCAGCGGCCCGCGGTGTCGTCCGCCCATCATAGGAATGCGGCTCGTTCTGTGTGATGACCCAGGGGTGGTGAATCGGCTTCGTACCCCGGTTCACCGAAGTTTTCTCCCGAATTGGGCAGGGGATTCCCTGCAGGCCATGGCAGCTGGGCGTCTTTCGCTCTCCCCGCCTGCGCCGTCGCGGCCTGCTCCGTCCCGGACCGGTGGTCTGTCCCGGACCGGTGATCTATCCCGGACCGGGGGAGCGGGGCGGGCTGACCAGGGGGCGCGGCTGCCGCCGCTGGGAGGAGG